>JAGARR010000003.1 GCA_017622135.1 Spirochaetaceae bacterium | reverse complement strand
TACTCCAGCAATCTTAATGGCATGTTGGGGTTGATGGTGGACTGGTGCTCAATCATCAGGATGAACTGGCCGTCCACCAGCACGGCGATGTCGTTGTAGTAGCTCTTGTAGAGCACCTGCTCAAGGTTCACCCGCTCCAAGGAGGTGGTCTCCACCTGCAAATTTGTGCCGTGGAGGGCGTTGTAGAGGGAAAGGAAGTGCTGCTTCCAGTCCCGGTCCTTGGAGAAGTAGTCCACGAAGAGGGAATCCTTGTGCTTGCGGTTCTCGCCAGTGGGTTTTTCGTCCTGCATCCTTGCTCCTTTTTTGATTGGGTCTCATATATATTATTGTGTGAATTTGACAAAAAAATGCGTTTTTGCGGGGAATAGTTTGTTTTTTTACAAGCGGATTCGCAGACGGCGGGAGCCAACCTTTCAATCACTTCCTTGCAGAACTGGCCACAGGCCAGATTTGTTCGCAGCTAACGCTGCTCACGGTTTGGGGTTGTCACAAGTCTTGGGTTTTGCCACGTAAAGTCTGGGTGAGGCTTCCTGAATTAGGTTTTACGATGGGGGACGGGCGACCCAAATATTTTTTAAAAATCCATGTACATAGCTGGTGAAAAAGTATATAGTATCAAATAGTATGAAATTCACGGAATTACAATTGCACCAGGACCTGCTGAGGGGAATCGAGTCGGCAGGATATGTGGAGTGCACCCCCGTCCAGGAGCAGGTGCTGCAGGCGGCCTTGGATGGCGCTGACCTGTACGTCCAGTCCCAGACCGGCACTGGAAAGACTGCCGCCTTTTTGATTTCAATCATCCAGCAGCTGCTGGCCCGCGGCGGGGTTGCCGGCAAGAAGGCCCTGGTTATGGTTCCCACCAGGGAGCTGGCAGTGCAGGTGGAGGAGGAGGCCCGGACACTGATTTCCGGTACCAGCCTCAAGACGGGCAGCTTCTACGGCGGAGTGGGCTACAACAAGCAGACCGCCCTGCTGAAAGAAAGTGTTGACATCATCATCGGCACGCCGGGCCGTGTCATCGACCTGCAGGAGTCCGGCACCATGGACTTGAGTCAGGTGGCCTTTCTGGTGGTGGACGAGGCGGACCGCATGTTCGACATGGGCTTCTATCCTGACCTTCGCAAGCTCATCAAGGTGCTGCCCAAGACCCAAGACCGCCAGACCATGCTCTTCAGCGCCACCCTCAACACCTATGTGAAGAACCTGGCCTGGGAGTACACCGAGAATCCCGTGGAGATTACCATCGAGGCCCAGCAGATTACTGTGGAGGAGATTGACCAGCAGCTGCTCCATGTCTCCAGCGATGCCAAGATGCGGCTGCTTTTGGGCATCCTCCAGTCCGAGAAGCCTGAGAGCGTCATTGTGTTCTGCAACACCAAGCGCAGCTGCGAGGTGGTTGCAAAGCGTCTGCAATACAACGGAATAGAAAGCGAATTCATCATCGGGGACCTGCCCCAGTCAAAGCGGCTGCAGGTACTGGATTCCTTTAAGCGTGGCTCCCTCAAGTGCCTGGTGGCCACCGACGTGGCCGCTCGTGGCATTGACGTGGACGACCTGGCCATGGTGGTGAACTATGACCTGCCCAACGAGTCCGAGAACTATGTCCACCGCATCGGCCGCACTGCTCGCGCTGGCAAGTCCGGCAAGGCCTACACCTTCTGCAGCGAGCAGGATGTGTACAATCTGGTTCCCATCGAGCGGTATCTGGGCCACTCCATTCCCTCCTCCGTGGCCTACGAGGACATGATGGTGGAGGACAAGAGCGCCAGCATCTACATCCGCACCGGTGATTACGGCGAGGATGAGCGTGGCGGGCGCAGGGGCCGGCGTGAAGGAGATCGTCGCGATGGAGTTCGACGTGGTGACAGGCGGCGCGAGGGTGGCCGCGATGCCAGACGGGGACGTGATGGTGGCCGTGGGGCTGTTGAGGGGCGTGGTTCCGGCGAGGGGCAGAACCGAGGCAATCGACGTAGGGGTAAGGACACCTATCGTGACGGTGCCACTGGTGGTAGGAGCCACTTCCGTGATGAGATTCAGGCTGGGGGAGAGGACTTGTCGGGCCTTACCTTTGACCAGCGGATGAAGGTGTACAAGGAAAAGTACGGCGGACAAGCTGCCGCAGGAACTGCCGTCCCCAGTGAGGGTGGACGAGGCGAGGGAGGCCCTTCCCGCAGGAAGGGTGGTCAGAGCGGCGGTAGAAATCGTTCTCGGAATGGAAATGGTGCTTCCGGCCGTCAGGCCAATCGGCAAAAAACCGGTGGGCAGCCAGGCGCTGTGACAAGCCAGTCCGGGCAGTCGTCTCCCAACCCCAAGGTCTCAGGCCAAGGCCACAAGTCGGAGGGAAGCCAGGCAGCAGCCCAGAGCGCAGCAAAGGCCAGCCAGCCGCCCAAGCAGGGCTTTTTGGCTCGCCTGAAGGGGCTGTTTGGTGGAACAAAGGCTTCATCCGACACGTCCGACAACAAGTAATTTTAGAAGGAATAAATAGATATGGTAACAGTTAGTGACGTGAGCCTCAAATTTGGGGACCGACCGCTTTTCAAGGACGTGAACCTCAAGTTCACCCCCGGCAACTGCTACGGCATCATCGGTGCCAACGGAGCGGGAAAGTCCACCTTTCTGAAGGTGCTTTCAGGCGAGCTGGAGCATGACTCCGGCCAGATTATCATCACTCCCGGCGAGCGGATGGCCGTTCTGAAGCAGGACCACTTTGCCTACGACGAGTTCTCCGTGAAGGACACGGTGATGATGGGGCATCCCAAGCTCTACCAGTGCCACAAGGATCGGGAGACCATCTATGCCAAGGAGGACTTCACCGAGGAGGACGGCATCCGGGCCAGCGAGCTGGAGGGTGAGTACAGCGAGCTGGGGGGCTGGGAGGCGGAGAACCAGATTGAGCAGATGCTCTCCGGCCTGGGACTGGAGGAGGAGTACCACGACCGCATGATGGGTGAGTTGGACGAAAGCCGCAAGGTCCGTGTCCTTTTGGCCCAGGCAATCTTTGGCGAGCCTGACATCCTGCTTTTGGATGAGCCCACCAACGGTCTGGACCTGGAGTCCATCAGCTGGCTGGAGGACTTCCTGATGGATTTCCCCAACACAGTCATTGTGGTGAGCCACGACCGCCACTTCCTGAACGCCGTCTGCACCTACATTTGCGACATCGACTACGGCAAGATCAGCCTGTTCAGCGGAAACTACGACTTCTGGTACCAGATGAGCCAGATCATGCAGCGGCAGGCCAAGGACCAGGCCAAGAAGCGGGAGGAGAAGATGAAGGACCTGAAGGAGTTCATCCTCCGGTTCGCCTCCAACGCCGCCAAAAGCCGCCAGGCCACCAGCCGCAAGAAGATCTACGACAAGCTGGCCTTGGAGGAGCTTCCCGTCACCAGCCGCAAGTTCCCCTACGTGAACTTCAAGCCGGACCGGGAAATCGGCAACAACGTGCTGCGGGTGGAAAAGCTGAACTACACCTCCGAGGGAATCCAGCTACTGAAGGATTTTTCCCTGACGGTGAACCGTGGCGACAAGATTGCCTTCGTGGGAGTGGAGCACAAGTCGAAGTCAGCCTTCTTTGACATCATCACCGGCAATGTGAAGGCGGATTCCGGGGACTACTACTGGGGCCAGACCATCAGCCACACCTATTTGGGGCTGGACAACGCCGCCTACTTCGACACCGACGCCAACATCACCGAATGGCTGCGCCAGTATTCCCCGGAGCAGGACGATGCCTATGTCCGAGGCTTTTTGGGCCGGATGCTGTTCAGTGGGGACGAGTCATTGAAGCCGGTGAGGGTGCTTTCCGGAGGGGAGAAGGTGCGCTGTATGCTCTCCAAGCTGATGCTCAGCGGCGCCAACTGCCTGATTCTGGACGAGCCCACCAACCACCTGGACCTGGAGGCCATCACCAGCCTGAACGAAGCCTTGGTAAACTTCCCCGGCGTGGTGCTGTTCAACAGCCACGACCATGAGTTCATCTCCTCCATCGCCAACCGCATGATTGAGATTACTCCCAAGGGTGTCATCGACCGCATGATGGCCTTTGACGACTACCTGGCCGACGAACAGGTGAAGTCGCTGCGAGAGGAAATGTATGGCGACATGGGCAAGAAGGTACGATTCTAAGGTAACACTTGCCCGCAAGAAGGTACGATTCTAAGGTAACACTTGCCCGCAAGAAGGTACGATTCTAGGGTATGGAAAGGAGGCGGACTGATTTCTTGGTCCGTCTCTTTTTATTAAAAAACATTTCTCAAGTGTATTGATACATTATGTCGAATTTGACCTGATGTTAATTGTATGTATAATATAATTTTACCAAGGAAGTTTGAGGGGAAGTCTCTTCCTTGTAATCGATTGCATTTATTCTTCATTTTCTTTCATTCTACATCTTGAAATATCGAAAAAATAAGGTATAATTGTATTGATATGGATGTGAGTAAGAAGAAATTCGGTACGCTTTCTGACGGTTCAAAGGTTTCCCTCTATCGGGTGTCCAATGGGTCTATGTCGTTTGTTGCGACGAATTATGGCTGTGTCATCACCAGCATTCAGGTGCCCTCTCGAATCGGAGTGGTGGAGGATGTGGTGCTTGCTCCCCCCACCTTGGACTCCCTGGTGATTTCTGACGCATCCTTCGGCGGGATTGTGGGCCGCTTTGCCAACCGCATTAGTGGGGGACGCTTTGTGCTCAATGGCAAGGAATACCAGCTGGATATGAACGAGGGTGCAAACTGCCTTCACGGAGGCTTCTTCCGCTGGGACAAGCAGGTGTGGGATGCCGAGGTGGTGGAGACCGTGAAGGGAACGGGCGTTATCTTTTCCCGCATTTCCCGTGCTGGTGAGCAGGGAATGCCTGGAACCTTGCAGGTAAAAGTAGCCTACCTTCTGGATGAGGAAAACAATCTGGTGATGCACTATTCTGCCATCAGCGATGCAGACACCATTATCAGTCTCACCAACCACTCCTATTTCAACCTGGCCGGCCACAACAAGGGCAGGGTGGATTCCCACCTCATGACCTTGGACTGTGACCACTATCTTGCCACAAAGGATGGCATCCCCACAGGGGAAATGCTGCCGGTGGGGGGTACTATCTTTGATTTCACCAAGGAGAAGCCTCTGGGGCAGCACATCCATTCCCCGGAGCTGCAGGAGCTGCGGGGATACGATCATTGCTACTGCATCGATTCTGGCAAGGGGCGTCTTGTTCCCTTTGCCAAGATTCGGGAGCCTGAGTCCGGTCGTACCATGACGGTTGCTACCGACATGCCCGGCGTACAGTTGTACACCGGCAACTGGTTGCAGGGGGAGCTGGGAAAGAACGGGGCACGGTACAATGCCCAGGGGGGCTTTTGTCTGGAGACCCAACGGTATCCCGACTCCCCCAACAAGTACACCTTTCCTTCAGCTGTGCTGAAGGCGGGGGAGGAGTTCACCTCCACCACGGTGTATGGATTCAGATGGTAGGAACGAGGCCGTTGGCGGCTGATAACTATGTATATCATTATTGAGAGGTCATAATGGACGTTCAATTACAGGAACTGATCGACAAGATCAAGAAGGATGGGGTGGCTTCTGCCGAAAGTTCCGCCGCTGCAATTATTGCGGAGGCTGAGAAGAAGGCAGCCGCGATAATCAGTGATGCCGAGGCTAAGGCCGCAAGTATTGTGAGCACCGGAAAGAGCGAGACCGAACGCATGGAGAAGGCCAGTGTGGATGCCATTCGTCAGGCAGGTCGCAATCTCCTTTTGAGTTTTCGGGACGGAATCAATGCCCAGTTGGCTGCCATTGTGTCTGCCCAGACAACAGGAGCTCTTTCTGCAGATGCACTGAAGACCCTGGTGCCAGAAGCCGTCAAGGCTTGGGCTGCCAACACTGCAGCGGAGGATATTTCCGTGCTGTTGCCCGCCAAGGAGCTGGCTGCAGTTGAGGCTTCCCTCCAGGCAGCCTTGAAGGCTGAGATGGCAAAGGGACTGGAGTTGAAGGCTGACAAGAGCCTTTCTGCCGGTTTCCGTATTGGCTCCAAGGATGGGGCTGCCTACTACGATTTTTCTGCCGAGGCAGTTGCGGATCTCTTCTCGGCATATCTGAACCCCAGGACAGCTGCCATCATGAAGGAGGCAGCCGCCACTGTAGGGGAAGGAAGCAACTAAGTGGCAAGCTGGTATTATCTGATGTCGCAGTTGCCCTCCGTCAGCGTCACCAGCGAGCGGACGCCACTGCCAATCACAGAGGAATACTTTTTGGATCTCTGCTCCCGGTTCCTTGATGCAAAAAGCATGAGGACACTGAAAAATTTGTCATTGGAGCCGCCCCGTGAAAGCAAGAGAACGGGGTCAGCCTTTTTGGACGCCTGGTACGACAGCGAGCGTACCCTACGGTATTCATTGGCAAAGATCCGGGCTCTCAAGATGAAGAAGGATGTGGAGATTCCCCTCCTGTCCGCTCCACCTGACATTGTTCAGGCAGCACGGACAGCCTGTGGAATGGACAGCCCCCTGGAGGCCGAGCAGTACCTGAACGAGGTGCGTGTGGCCATGATGGATCGGGTTGCCCCTATGGACCATTTTTCTACGGATGCCGTGTTCATGTACGGCCTCAAGTTGAAGCTGGCCCAGCGAATGAAGTCGTTTACAGAAGAAGCGGGTGCTGCTTCCTATCGTGCGATATATGACCAGATACTTGGAGAATCAAAATGACGGATACAAAGGGAAAGGTCGTAGCCGTAAACGGAAACATGATAAGCGTCGCCTTTGACGGCGTTGTTTCCTTGAACGAAGTAGGCTACGTACACGTTGCAGGAAAGAAACTGAAGAGTGAGGTAATCCGTATTCGTAACGGACAGGCCCAGCTTCAGGTGTACGAGATGACAAAGGGCATCAGTACCGGGGACGAGGTTGAGTTCACCGGCGAGCTCTTGTCTGTGGAGTTGGGACCCGGTCTTTTGGGACAGGTTTTCGACGGTCTCCAGAACCCCTTGCCCCAGCTGGCCGAGCAGGCCGGTTACTTCTTGGAGCGAGGAATCTATCTTGACGCCATCCCCGACGAGCGGGTGTGGAGCTTTACTCCCGTGGCCAAGGTGGGCGACACCGTGCGCCGTGGCGATGTGCTGGGATCCGTGCCGGAAGGCCCCTTCAGCCACAAGATTATGGTGCCCTTCGGCATGTATGGCACCTACACCGTAAAGTCCATCAAGGATGCCGGTGACTACAAGCTCAAGGATGTTGTCGCTGTCCTTGTTGACGAGAAGGGAGAGGAAACACCAGTTTCCATGAGCTTCCAGTGGCCGGTCAAGCGGGCAGTGGACTGCTATGCTGAGCGTCTGAAGCCAGAGGAGACCATGGTCACCAAGGTTCGCCTCATCGACACCTTCTTCCCGGTGGCAAAGGGTGGTACCTACTGTATTCCCGGACCCTTCGGTGCAGGAAAGACGGTGCTCCAGCACACCACCAGCCGTAACGCCGACGTGGACGTGGTAATCGTCGCCGCCTGTGGTGAGCGTGCGGGAGAGGTCGTTGAGATTTTGAAGGAGTTCCCTGAGCTCACTGACCCCCGGACTGGTCGTTCCCTGATGGAGCGCACCATCATCATTTGTAACACCTCATCCATGCCAGTTGCCGCCCGTGAGGCCTCCGTCTACACCGGCGTGACATTGGCAGAATACTATCGCCAGATGGGACTCCACGTTCTGCTGCTGGCAGACTCCACCAGCCGCTGGGCACAGGCACTCCGTGAGATGTCCGGCCGCTTGGAGGAGATTCCCGGCGAGGAGGCCTTCCCCGCCTACCTGGAGTCCTACATTGCCGCCTTCTACGAGCGGGCCGGTATCGTCCGTCTCAGTGACGGCTCCATTGGCTCTGTAACCATCGGTGGTACCGTATCTCCTGCTGGTGGTAACTTTGAGGAGCCGGTGACACAGGCCACCCTGAAGGTTGTCGGTTCATTCCACGGACTTTCCCGTGAGCGCTCCGACGCCCGCAAGTACCCCGCCATCAACCCCTACGACTCCTGGTCAAAGTACAAGAGCGTCATCCGCAAGGATTGGGTTGACTATGCTCGGGGCTGTCTCTTCTACGGTGCTGAGGTTGGCCAGATGATGAAGGTTGTTGGTGAGGAAGGAACAAGTCTTGATGACTTCATCCTCTACCTGAAGAGTGAGTTCCTTGATTCCGTATACCTGCAGCAGAACTCCTTTGACGAGGTTGACGCCGCCGCAGATGTTGAGCGGCAGACCTACGTGTTCAAGCTGCTGCTGAAGGTGCTGGGATCCGACTTTGTGCTGGAGTCCAAGGATGATGCCCGTGGTTACTTCAACCAGCTGCGGCAGAAGTTCATCGACTGGAACTACAGCGTATGGCAGGGCGATGAATTCAAGAAGAACGAGGCTGACATCCAGCAGCTCTATGCCGCCAAGTCCGGCAAGGAGAATGCAGTTGTGGCAGCCCTGCTGAAGGACGGTGAATAAGATGAACAAGATTTATAGCAAGATTGAATCAATCAGCGGAAGCGTTATTACGGTTCGTGCCGAGGGAATCAAGTACAACGAGCTGGCGGAGATTGAGACCGCCTTCGGAACGTCGCTTGCCGAGGTAAACCGCATCGACGGAGACTTGGTTTCCCTGCAGGTCTTCGCCGGAGGTCGCGGTGTCTCCACCGGAGACAAGATTCGCTTCCTGGGACGTGAGATGGAGGTGTGTTTCTCCGAGAACCTGATGGGACGCATCTTTAACGGCTCCGGTGAGCCTCGTGACAAGGGGCCTGCCCTGCGGGACAATCCCGTAGAGATTGGTGGGCCTTCCGTCAACCCCTCAAAGCGTATTATGGCTCGCCGGATGATTCGTACCGGTATCCCCATGATTGACATGTTCAACACCCTGGTGGTTTCCCAGAAGCTGCCAATCTTTTCCATCTCCGGCGAGCCCTACAACGAGCTTCTGGCCCGTATCGCTATGCAGGCGGAGGTTGACGTCATCGTTCTTGGTGGAATGGGTTTGAAGTATGACGACTATCTTTACTTCAAGAATACGCTGGAGGAGGGTGGAGCCCTGAGCAGGACGGTTATGTTCGTCCATACTGCCGCCGACCCCACGGTAGAGTGCCTCAAGATTCCCGACATGAGCCTGGCAGTTGCCGAGCAGTTTGCCCTGCAGGGTAAGGACGTGCTGGTGCTTCTCACCGACATGACCAACTTTGCCGATGCCATGAAGGAAATTGCCATCACCCAGGAGCAGGTTCCCTCGAACCGTGGTTATCCGGGAGACCTGTACAGCCAGCTGGCCAGCCGCTATGAGAAGGCCGTTGACTTTGACGATGCCGGCTCTGTGACCATTCTGGCAGTAACCACCATGCCCGGTGACGACGTTACCCACCCGGTTCCCGACAACACGGGCTACATCACCGAGGGCCAGTTCTATCTGAAGGGTGGCCGCATCGAGCCCTTCGGCTCCCTGTCCCGCCTCAAGCAGAACGTCAACGGCAAGACCCGTGACGACCACCGTGCCCTGATGGACGGTATGATTCGCCTCTACTCATCATACAAGGATACCCTGGAAAAGAAGTCCATGGGATTCATGATGTCCGAGTGGGATGAAAAGCTTTTGAAGTACGGTGAGATGTTCGAGAAGGAGATGATGGATCTCTCTGTGAACATTCCGCTGGAGGGAGCTCTGGACAAGGGCTGGGCCATCCTTGCTGCCTGCTTCAAGAGCGAGGAGACGGGGCTGAAGTCCGAGTTGATTGCTCAATACTGGCCCAAGAGCTAAGGGGTTTGGCTGATGGCTACGATAAAGCTGACAAAGAATGAGCTGAAATCACAGAAGGATGCCCTCAAGATGTACAACCGGTATCTGCCTACCTTGACGCTCAAAAAACAGCAGCTTCAAACAGAAATTCGTTCAATTGACGAGCGGGCAAGGGAAGTCCGTGCCCGCCGCAAGGCACTGGAAGCGGAATTCACCAAATGGATTGCTGTTTTTGGGGAGGCGGATGCCTTCAAGCCGGATATGGTGAAGGTCAGCAACATCCGCAAGGGTGTGGGCAACATCGCCGGTGTCACCATTCCTGTTTACGAGGGGGCGGATTTTTCCCGTGGTGACTACGACTTGTATGCCACCCCCCTGTGGATTGACCTTGCCGCCGACAAGATGGAGCAGGCACTCTCCCTTGACCTGGAGGCTGACGTGCTGGAGGAGCAGGTGCGGCTGCTGAACATTGAGCTGCGCACCACCACCCAGCGGGTGAACCTCTTTGAGAAGGTCAAGATTCCTGAGACCAAGGCCAACATCAAGAAGATTACCGTTTATCTTGGTGACCAGCAGGTTGCCGCTGTTGTCCGCGGAAAGATTTCCAAGAAGAATCTTGAGCGGGCCGCCCAGAAGACAGCGAAGGAGGAAGGCAAATGATTGTACCTATGAAAAAGGTCTCCCTCGTTCTGTTGGAGGACCACAGGAAGGAGGCCTTGAAGAAATTGCGTCGCTTGGGAGTTGTCCATCTGGAAAAGGTGAACGGTGCCAGTCAGGAGCTCACCGAGTTCCGGGACGCATATTCCAAGGCGGAACTTGCCTATTCGATTCTGTCTGAGATAAAGCTGCCCAAGAAGGCGGCTCCTGCCGCCAGCTTTGACCGGGACAAGGTTCTGGCAATGGCGCAGGAGGTAGTGGCTCTGGCAGAGCGGAAGAAGCAGTGCAATGACATCATCACTGCCCACACCTTGGAGCTGGAGCGGTTCGCTGGTTGGGGTGACTTGGATGTGGAAAGCTTCCAATTTCTTGCAAGCAAGGGAATTATTCTTTCCCTCTATGAGATTCCCCGTGCCGCTTACCTTTCCATGCCGGAAACGGTGGAGACCATGGTGGTGAACGAGGCCAAGAGCTTTGTTCGGGCGCTGTTGATTCAGCATGGCGAGAAGGGCTCTACCCTGGCTGCCGCCTGTCGTCCTGCGGAAATGCCTGCCGAGGCCTACGCTGTTCCCATGATCAGCTCCTCCTCCCAGGCACTTCGTGACGAGATTGCCGCCTTGAAGGAGGAGATTGTCTCCATTGACAAGGCGTTGGCATCGGCGGCCTTGGACAGGAACCTGCTGAAGCAGTATTGTTCCGTGGTGGGAAAGGACATCGAGTTTGAGAACCTTTTCTCCGGCATGGGACGGGAAGATGAGACGGAGGAAGGCCGCCCCTACATGGCGCTGGCTTGGCTCACTGGCTTTGTTCCTGCAGAGGATGTGGCCGGTGTGCTGGTAGCAGCCAAGGAGGAGAGCTGGGCCGTGGCAGTATCTGATCCCACTGAGGAGGACGAGGTGCCCACCAAGCTCAAGAACAACAAGCTGGTGAGCTTGATTTATCCGGTGTCGGACTTTTTGGGCACGGTTCCCGGATATACGGAATATGACATTTCCGGCTGGTTCCTCTTGTTCTTCTGTGTGTTCTTCGGAATCATCTTTGGTGATGGTGGCTATGGAGCACTGATGGTGGTGGCTGCGGTCATCGCTGACATCATGGCTGTTGCCAAGAAGAAGAAGATTCCACCTGCATACAACTTGCTGCTGCTGCTGGGATTCTTCACCATGGCATGGGGTACCGTGACCTGTACGTGGTTCGGTCTGAGCACTGATATGCTGCCCGGCTGGCTCACCAGTCTGTCACTGCAGCCCATATCGAATGCCTATGCGTCCATCTCGCCTGAGAACGAGGCATTGGTAAAGCAGAATCTTCAGATCTTCTGCTTTATGCTGGCATTGATTCAGTTGTCAATTGCCCACATAAAGGGTATGATTCGCTACATCAAGTCGCCGAAGTGCCTGGGTGAGCTGGGATCACTGCTGCAGCTGTGGGGTATCTTCTTTGTGGTGCTGAACATGGTTGTCAAGTTGGATACCTTCTGGGGCATTCCTACCATGGGCTCCATGGTGCTGGGTGTCGTTGGAGTGGGATTCGGCCTGAGCTTCATCTTCTCCAACTACGAGGGTAGCCTTGGTGCCTCCATTCTGGAGAGCTGCAAGAATATCGTATCCGTGCTGCTGGGCGTGGTGAACGTGTTCTCGGACATCGTTTCCTACATCCGTCTGTGGGCCGTTGGTCTTGCAGGTGGTGCCATCTCTGCTACGGTGAACGATATGGCTGGCCCCATGCTGGGAGGAGCGCTGATTTTCTTCGGGGTTCTGCTGTTGGTGTTCGGACATGGCTTGAACATGATTCTGAACGTGTTGTCGGTTATTGTCCATGGTGTCCGCCTGAATACACTGGAATTCTCCAGCCACTTGGGGATGTCATGGTCTGGTTTTGCTTACGAGCCGTTCTGTGAGACGGCTGAAAATAAATGAGTTTTTTTTTGATAGGAGTATAGTATGATTGGACAGTTTGGTGCAGCATGTGTTCTTGGTATTGCAGCTATTGGTTCTGCAATTGGTATTGGATGTGCCGGTCAGGCAGCCATTGGTGCTTGGAAGCGTTGTTACATGAACAACAAGCCTGCACCCTTCATCCTGACTGTTTTTGCCGGTGCGCCCCTTACCCAGACCATCTATGGATTTCTGCTGATGCAGAATATGATCAACTCCACCAAGGATGGCTTGTTCCTGTTGGCCTTGGGTATCTTCTCCGGTCTGGCCATGGCTGCTTCCGCCGTGTTCCAGGGAAAGGCTGGTGCCGCTGGTTCCGATGCTCTGGGTGAGACTGGAAAGGGATTTGCCCAGTACATCATGGTTGTCGGTCTTTGTGAGACTGTTGCTCTGTTCGCAATGGTATTCTCCATGATCGTTCTGTAAGAAAAAGGAAGCTTCATGCATCACACAAGACAGGTGTACATTGGTGGTGCGGGAAGGACACGTCGGATGGGTATCGGTGGAGATGCACCGGTATCCATCCAGACAATGTGGAAAGAGGGCATTACCGAAATCCTTCGGGATCGGGATGCCCTTTTGTCTATTGTCCACCGCATGGAAAAATTGCAGTCCTTGGGCTGCGACATCATCAGGTTTGCCGTCCCCGACATGGAAAGTGCCGACGCATTGGTGCTTCTGGCCAAGGAGACGGACATTCCCTTGGTGGCAGACATTCATTTTGACTACAAGCTTGCCCTGCGCTGTCTGGAGGGTAATGTAGCCAAGATCAGGATAAATCCCGGCAACATTGGCAGCCGTGATCGGGTGGAGGCGGTGGTGGCCCGCTGCAAGGAAAAGGGTGCGGCCATACGAATCGGTGTGAATACCGGCAGCCTTCCCCAGGACATTGCTGCCGAGGTGCGGGACGGAAAACTCACCCGTGCCCAGGGCCTGTCCCAGACGGCGGCCCGGGAGGCGGAGGTGCTGGACGGCCTGGGATTTGACCAGTTTGTGGTCTCCATGAAGGCTTCCTCCGTGGCCGAGACAGTGGACTCCAACCGTGACTTTGCCGCTCGCTTCGACATTCCCCTGCACGTGGGAGTGACGGAGGCAGGTCCCTTGGTGGGTGGCATCGTCAAAAGCACCCTGGCCTTCAGCCGGCTTTTGGAGGAGGGAATCGGCAACACCATCCGGGTGAGCCTTTCCTCAACTCCAGACAACGAGGTGATAACTGCCAGGGAAATCCTCCGGGAGACAGGCCATCGTAGTGGCGGGGTGAAGATTGTGTCCTGTCCCCGCTGTGGCAGGAATGGATTCGACGTCCATGCCTTTATGGATCGCTGGGAAGCCGAATTGCTCTCCATGGACAAGGACATCACCGTGGCGGTCATGGGCTGCGTAGTAAATGGGCCAGGGGAGGGTAAGCACGCTGACATCGGCATTACCGGCACCGGAGATAAGGTGACAATCTTCAAGCACGGAAAAATAGTTCAAACGGTTTCGGCCGAATCTGCCGATACTGTATTTAGAAAGGAATTATTAAGTCTGTGAACATGAGAAAACTTATATTTACCGGTGTTTCTTTTATCCTCTTGGGGGCATCCTGCTTTGCCATCAGTTTGCCCTTGTTCCAGGATTCCATCAGGATGCTGGAGGATGCCCAGTTTGCCTTTGATTCCAGTGAATTCGGAAAGGCATTGAAGCTGGCGGAGGAGTCAAAGATTCTTCGTCAGCAGGAGGTGGAAGCTTGTCTATCTGCCTTGAGCCAGGCTCTTCATCCTCAGGAAGTGCAGGATGCTGGTGATGATATTTCTGCTGTCACTGCAGTTTTGCAATCTAGGGATGTTTATGATGTAGTGGCCTTGATTGAGTATATGAGTGCCCTCCATGGTGAAATTTATTTCAGCAACTCAATTAACAAGATGCTGGAATACTTGGAGGATAAGCGTATTTTCCCTGAGGCATCTCATCTTGTGGCAAAGGTGTATGAGTATGAGGGCGAATACGAGCTTTCCTATTCATATTACACAGATGCCTGGAACCATGCCACAGTTCTGGATATTCCCGAGAAAAAGTACGATATACTCTACGACATGGCAAATCTCTCCTACAACTTCAATGACTACGAGAATTGCGAGAAGGCCCTGATGCTGATCATTGCCTCTGATCCGTATTATTCCGACGATGGCTTTGCCACTGCGCTGAACAATTCTGTCCGGCGTGGGTATAGTGCGGACAAGGTGTTCAATCTGTATCGTTCGGATTGCTACCGGTCCATTCCCGCATTTTATCGTCTGACTGAACTGTATCAGGAGCAGGGACGGCATCAAGAGGCATTCAAGATGGCGCTCTTTGGTATTCTGGCCTCCTTCACACGGATGGATAGTTTCTTGAACAATCGTGTGACAGAATTCCAGTATGATGGATTGGATGATTTTTTTGCCATCGCACTCTCAAATTATGAGTTGGCTGAATGGACCATGGACCAAGGATTCTGGCGATGCTTCTATCGGCTGGCGGACTTAGGTTCCCAACTGTTTCCTGAGAACAAGGATTTTTCCGACCAGCTCTTTGCTGTTATGGCTCAGTCCGCCCCTGAAAATTATTGGAGGCAACTGGCCATAAGCAAGATGTAAGATATGTTTTTTTTAACTGAATCAAGAGAAAGCCTGGCTGCGGCCAGGCTTTCTTTATGTTTAGTAATGGAGTCCAATTCCAATCTCAATTTCCAGACCACGTTTTGTTCGCCAATCTTGCTCCATTAGTTTAGCTCCTAAGTCCAATCCGGCACTGGCTCTCACCTGAATGCTGCGCATCTTCGTGGGGTATACAATGACTTCGAGGCCTGCTGAGTAGAAGCCATCGTAAAGGTGAAACAAGCAGTAGTCATCAGCCTCAGAAAGAGCTATGTCCAGGAAGGGGGCCACCTGTAGTTCAAAGTCAAAGAAACTGAACCAGGAAGGCATATCCCTCTTGAATAGGGCCTTTCCCCAACCCCTCCAGTCTGTTTGGACAATCCTGATGGGAAAATCAAGGTTTATGACAAAACCAGTGGGCATGGCCGCCCTGCCTTCATTGTACGACTCGTCATCGTAGACACCTCGCATCCATTCAGCCACATTGGTCGTGTCTGTAAACTTATGCTGAGCTATGTCGTAGTGGGTAAATATTTTTGCTCTTGTAGAGAAGCCGATGAAATCAAAGAAGTAGAAGCCTTCAAATTGGAAGGCAAGTCCTGTTGTCCAATTTGTGGTGTAGAAATTGTAGTCATATGAGTGTGAGAAGCTGGAAAGAAATCCCTTTCTAAAGTTGCCAATCCAATTGACTATTCCTGTGGAGAAGGAGTAACCTAATCCCACTGTAGGACCTATCAGATCCTCGTGCTTTATTCCATTGGCATCCCAGTAGTAGGTAAGTGAGGCAGAGGGAGTGAAGGTGATGTTTCCAAAGGGCCCAGTCGTGCGTAGGATTGTAACAGGAGTGCTGAACTTCAGATACTCCGTCGCATAAAACTCATCGCCGGCATCCTTGTAGCTGGGATCTATGTCAAAGGATTGCTCAGCCTCCAACTGTAATGCCACATATTTGAAGGCGTATGCAAGGTCAAGCCCAGTGGAAAAGGAGAAGGAGGGTTTCGCATCGCCAAATTTATAATCGGCAGAAATGTCATTGTTCCACTGGGCATCAAGGACACCCAGCTGGAATGGAATTGAGAAGTCGATTCCAAGTCCCAGTACATTGGTGGTTCCCTCGTCCTCCTGATAAAATTCCAGGTCAAAGTTCAGTGGCTCCATTGTACCAAGGAAGTTGTAGTCCTTTACCTTGAGTTTCAGTGAGAAACCAGAGTTGGAGTTATATTTCGGGTATGGAACTGGAAGAATATTCCATGTCTCATCAGCGGAGATCAACAATGTCACCGGAATGACTCCCTGTTCATTTGCAGCACCCATTTGATAGCTTACATTTGTGTTCTCAAGGATTCGCTGGTCGCTTACCTTTTGGGTCACGAAGTCTATGTAGAGTTTAAATTCCTCTTCTGAATCGAATACAATGTCCCTTCTGATGTCGAGGTTCTTGTTGAGGGCATATTCTTTTGTTCTGCCATCCAAGTCATATTGGACATCGACAATCTGATAACCTTCTGCAAAGGCTACACAGGAAAAAACTACCCATAGAAAGAGGGTGAATATTTTTTTCAAAATTAGTAGGCTCCTTTTCCTCTTATCACCACCCAGACGGTCTTGGTTATGATCCATAGATCAAGCCAGATGGACCAGTTCTGGATATAATATGTATCCAAGTTGATTCTTTCCTCATATGCCGTTTCGGAACGGCCTGAAATCTGCCACATGCCAGAAAGACCTGGTTTGACAGACAGAATAAAACCAGCCTGTTTTCCGTATTTTTCCAGTTCAGGAGTGGTGACAGGACGGGGGCCTACAAAACTCATGTCGCCTTTTAAGATATTCCACAACTGGGGTAACTCGTCAAGGCTCGTATTCCGTAAGATTTTTCCAATTCTTGTGATTCGCGGATCATCCTTGAATTTCCTGTCTTTTTCCCATTCCGCCCGCCGAACTGGATCCTCTGCCAGAAGCTTTTCCAAAATTTCCTGTGAATTCGTGACCATGGAACGGAATTTCCATACGGTGATTTCCTTTCCGTTCTTTCCCACCCGCTTATGCCCGTAGAAGACCGGGCCGGGAGAGGAATACTTGATGGCGATTGCGGCTATCAGCGTCACCAGCAGGGTGGGGACGGCAGCAATCAACAGGAGAATGATATCAGTCATCCGCTTGAGGAAGAGTTCACTGGGTTTGGTGAGATTGCGTGTAGTGGAGAATCCGATGATTCCATTGATGTCTCGCACAGAGGAGTAAACGGAGCGGATGCGCTGGTTGTAGGGCACTGCCACGGTGTACCGATACTGTCTCATGATGGATGAGTACAAATCGTGATTTTCTTGGAGGGTGTCGTCCCCCTTTTCTATGATGATGGCAACCTTTACCTTTAGTTTTTTGAGAATCTCGTGGATTTCTTCAGAAGGGGGGAATTCAGGGATGTCATTGTATAACGACTGGCCAGGATTTGTGATGGCCGAATTGATGATGACAGCAGGTTTATATCCTAGATCAGGATGACGGATGAGTCGATCCACTGCAATATTTTCTTTGTTGTCAAAGACATAGATGGCTGCGGGAACACCCCAAACATCTGTCTTGGAAAAAATCAACCGGCCAAACTGGCGGGCAATGGGTAGCCCTACGCTGGCGAAGGGAATGGAGAGAATCATGGCGATAGCAATCATACCCCGGTCATCAGTCTCGAAAATGATGGAGATAGCTATTCCCATGAAGCAGAAGAAGGAACTGACTGTAAAACGTCTGATTTCTTCTGCCGGGGCAAGTACCATGCCTGGATATAATTTTGCCACATAAAAGACGGCTATAAAGGCGGGAAGGTAAATCCAGTAAGTGACGAATGAACGGAAGTTGATGAAACTTCTATTGATGAGGTTGATGATGAAAAAGCTTGTCCCGATGCAAAGCATGATGGTTGTCAAGTCAACAATGAGCAGCATCAAGCCGGACCAAAAAGAACTTGTGTGCTTGTATCGTTTTTTGAACCAGAGCGGGAATTCATCAATTTGCATGAATTACATTATACATTCTTTCGAGCCAATTGTCCAGAAATAATACAGGAAAGCCTGTTGATTTGAGATGTTTTTAACTTTTTTATTTGGGCTCCAGCTTGTTCACCTCGGTGATAAATTCATCTAGGTTCTCAAAATGGCGGTATACGGAGGCGAACCTGATGTAGGCAACCTTGTCCAGCTGGTGGAGCTTTTCCAGAACGAGTTCTCCCAGCTCCGAGGTGGGGATCTCTCGCATGGTGCGGCCACGGATGAATACACTGTCCTCAATTTCTGATACCAAGTTTTCTGTCATGGAGGCGGAGATGGGTCGCTTCTCTAGGGCACGAGCGATGCCTTTTTCCAGCTTGCTTCGGTCAAAGGGCTGGCGGCGACCGTCACGCTTTACCACCATGAAGGGCTTCTCCTCAATCCGTTCGTAGCTGGTGAACCGGTAGCCACAGCTGAGGCATTCCCGTCGCCGCCGGATGCTCTCTCCAGTACCCAGGGTTCGGGATTCAATCACCTTGTCATCAAGACTACCACAATATGGACAACGCATAATCAATCAGCCTCTCAATTTTTTTAGTATACACCACTTGGGACAGCCCTTCAAGGGATGGTGAATCCCTGAGACAGTCAGTTTCCGGATAGCTCCCGACTGGCAATGGCCCGCCAGCTGTCCTCCGCATCCTGGAAGGCCAGCACAAATAGCTGGGGAAGGAGCGTGCTCACCATGGAGAGTCCCGGTTTTCCACCACGAGCCTGCCAGGAAACTTCCAGCTGGTTCCACAAGGACATGATTCTTGGGATGAATGAAATCACCAGGATGAGGGAGAAGGTGGCGCTGGTTCTGGTATCTATCTTATTTCCTACAAATGGAAGAGAGTGGAGGTGTCTCCGCAGGAAATTTTCAGCCTTTTGGAGGCTGAACTTGATCTGGGTGGTGGTGGTGGACTTGTACAGGAGGCTGGCCAATTGCACCGACAGCAGGAGACGCAGGATGGAAAGGAGCAGTTCCTCTGGGGGAATGAGGCTGCGGACTGAGAGGTCTCCCGACTGGATGATGTTGGTGACCACTGCGATGAGATAGTACAGTACCAAATAGGCGAGGATGGGCTGGAAATCCTTCAGTTGGCTGGCAAGGGAAAAGCCCATGATGGCGGAGAACAGGATCAGTAGAGGACAGAGCACCAGAGCCACCGTCAGATTGATGGAGAAAAGACTGACAATGGCAAAGAGGAGGGCCATCAGCTTGATTCCCGCAGGAAGCTTGGTGAGGGGGCTCCTGGTGGGCTGGAAGGAAAAGAGGCTCAATTCCATAGGAGATCCTGGAGGCTACTGTAGTGGTTCAGGGGATTGCGGATTCCCCAGTCTTCAAGATTCTGGGTAAGTCCATCTTGAGGTAGCCCATCAAAGACAAGGCGGCCATTGTGTAGAACCATGAATCGGTTTGCCAGAGCGAGGCATTTCTCTATCTCGTGTGTCAGCACCACGATGGTCTTTCCTTCTTGATGGAGCTGGGCCAGAAGGCTTGTGGTGCGCCGGACACTGGGATAGTCCAGGTTGGCAAAGGGCTCGTCAAAGATAATCAGCTGCCGGTCCATGGCTCTGATTCCCGCCGTGGCGAGGCGTCGCTTTTCCCCGCCGGACAAATTTCGTGCCGGAAAGTGGGCCTTATGGTGCAGGTCCACCGCCTCCAGCGAATGCCGGATGATTGCGGAAAGCTCCGGCTCTTTGATGCCCAGGTTTCTGGGACCGATGGAAACATCCTCCCAGGGAGTCTCTCCAAGAATCTGGGTGTCTGGGTTCTGGAATATCAGTCCCACAGGACTGGTTCTGCTGACCTTGCCAGAGCTGGGCTTCACCAGTCCCGCCATGATAGTCATCAACAGGCTTTTCCCCGAGCCGTTGGCTCCGCCCAAAACCACAAAGTCGTTCCTGTGGATGGAGAGGCTCACCGTGTCCAGGGCATAAAAGTACTTGTTGCAGCTATCAGTCAGGGGAAAACGCTTTGTGATTTTATCAAGGGCAAGGATGCACTGCTGGTCCATGGCTAGTCTTCTGCACTATCCTGATCATCGTTGGCAAGGTGACGGGCCAACAGAGGGCGTAGCCGGGCCACGATGGGAATCATGACGCAAAACTTGATGATGTCGGGGATGAGGAAGGGGGTGACGCAGAATGCAACAGCTTGGGGGAAGCTTGTTCCAGTGATACCTCTAAATCTCAATATTCCGAAGAGATAGGAAAATCCCAGTCCTGCCAGGGCCGCCCGTACTAGTCGCAGGAGGGCTGGCTTGGAGAAGGGCTTTTCCTCCTGACTGGGATTCTTGGCGATGTATCCAGCGATGAGGGCTCCCACAAAGTATCCCATCAGGAAGCCGCCGGTGGGGCCGTTCAGTACCGCAATGCCGCCGCGGCCACCAGAGAAGACCGGCAATCCCAGGGTTCCCACCGCCAGAAACATTCCCACTGCGGCGGCACCCTGGGGCAGACCAAAGATGAGGCCGGCGGAAATGGCCACCACGTTTTGGAGGACGAGCGGAATGGGGCCTAAGGGAATGGAGATGAAGCCGGTTACGCAGAGGATGGCTGTGTACATGGTCATAAAGACTGTCCGTCGGGATGTTGTTTTCATGGAGACCTCCGCTTTCGTTCTTTAGCAATCAATGAGAGGATCGCTAGGACAAAGCAGATTGCCGGCACCCAGTCACCCACCAGGCTGTAGACGGTGGTGGTCCGCTGATAGACAGGTACCGAGGTATAGAGGGATGCCGCCTCAAAAAGTGGCATGTCTGCTATCACTTGGCCACGGGGATCCACCACCACGGAATAGCCTGAGTTGGTGGAGCGGATGAGGGTGGTGCGGTATTCAATTGCCCGGTAGGAGGCTATGGCAAAGTGCTGGTACTCGGCGGAATTGGTCATGGACCAGGAGTCGTTGGTGATGTTGACGAACACTTCGCTGCCGGCACGGTACAAGGCCCGGCACACTGGTGGGAAGGCATCCTCAAAGCAGATGGGAAGGCTGATTCTCACCTGTCCGCCAGATTTCAGAGGCACAGAGAACAGGGTCAATGCAGTGCCGGGGGTCCAGCCGCTGGAAAAGCCTACGATAGCATCCAGCAGCTTCCGCACCCACTGATACTGGGCGCCGGGAATCACCTCGGCAAAGGGCACCAGCTGCATCTTGGCGTAGAATCCCTCGTACTCACCATCACTGTCAAAATACAAGGCCGAGTTGGAGTACATCCTCTCCTCCCTGTTCACGGTGGTGGCTCCACCCACCACAAAGGGAACGCCTACGGATTCCACGTAGGGGATGAAGGGTCGTGGGTCGGGATTGTGGTGGTAATATGACTCGGACTCCGGAAAGGTGTAGGACAGAACGGACTCGCTCCACACCACCAGGTCGGGCTTGTCCCCCGTGGCAGCGAGGCATTCCTCCACCGCTGCGTCGGTGAGGTCCTGGGATATCTGAATGGGCAGAGTGTCCCCACCCACAACCCAGGAATCGATATTTTGCTGCACCATGACGGTTTCCATGTGCTTGACCGGAATCCAGTCCCTGCCGAGCTGCCAGCCTCCGTAGAGAACTGTCAGGACAATCAATGCTATCCAGGTGGCAGTCAATTGGCGGTAGCTGCGGAAGGCTGTCCTTGTGCCGGCCATCGGCTCCAAACATTTCATCCTGCTCAGTCCGGTGCTGGAGGGCAACAGGTACAGCCCTTCTCCCACCAGTGCGGCAAAGAGGGAAAAGAGGAAGCTGAGGCCCCAGGTACCGGTAATGTCTACAATCTGGGTCACTAGGGACCAGCGGTATGCAGTCATCACCAGGGTTCCCCAGGGATAGGCCAAAAAGCCAGTGGACTTAGCCCACTCGTACATGGTCCAGACAAGGGCAAAGAAGAGGGCCGGATGGATGGGGGCGTCGGAACCAGAGAGGGTGGGGGACTTCCGCCTTCCCACAAAGTAATGGAGATAGCAGCCGAACACCATGCCAATGACACCAGTTCCCAGTGCAGAGGCTCCTAGGGTGAATATGGCGAAGTCCCTGAAGAATCCCAGCCAGAAGCTGGACATCAGATGTACCAGCAGCACCTGTAGGCCGGTGAGCAGGCTGGACTCCAGATATGAAGTGCTGTTCCGCAGTGCCAGATAGAGGGGGGCAAGGGCAAAAATCCCCAAAAAAGGAGATCCAAAGGGGAGCAATTCATTTTGGATGGCCGCAGAAAAAATAATTGCTGAAAAACTTGCGTAAAAAACTTGTAAAATTCTCCTCATTATATTATTATCTTATCAATATTATGCACTTAGTGCAAGATTTCATGATGGAAAGTGTCGAGTGGGTTCTTCATCGAGTGGCTTGTTCATCATGAGACAATTACATTCGGAAGAATTTCAAATGAAAGAAGTTATAGAAACACACCTCCGAGAGTATGACAAAAAACCTGATATATTGGTATCTACACCTGGGCGTTTTCATCTGATTGGGGAGCACTCTTGGTTTTGTAAGGACAAGACCTTGTCCATGGCGGTGAATCTTCCCATCTACGTTGCAATCACCGTGCGGGATGATGCAATGGTTCGCTTTAACTTTATACAGATGAACGAGCGGAAAAGGTGTAACCTGTCGAATCTCAAGTTCCGTAAGGAAGACCGCTGGGCCAACAGCATCAAGGCCATGATCTACGGCTTCACCTCCGGCGGTTTTTCTGTGTCTGGCATGGACATCACCATCTGGTCGGAGATTCTCCCCTCAGCTGGCTTCGGCATTACCACCGCAATGAAGGTTGGCACTGCCTTTGGCATCAAGTCCTTGTGCGGCTGCTCTGAGGTGCAGATGCTGCAAGCCATCGAGCGGGGGAACAAGCTTTTTTTGGGGGCTGGAAATTATGTCGCCGACATCTTCGCCGCCATGTATGCCCAGCCTAATTCCTGCATCCTTACCGACCATGCCACCAATACCTACGATATTTTGCCCTTCCAGTTCGAGAACATCTCCATCCTCCTCACCGATGCCCGTGTCCCCCGTATTTCTGTCTGGAATGAGGCTACCCTGATGGAGCCGGAGAACGTGCTGCTTTTGGGTGAGCTGAAGGAGCGGAAGAGCCATGTCTATGGGGGCTGGCAGTACGAAGAGTCCTCCACGGAGATCAACGAGGTGCTTTCGGTGGTGGACGAGGACATGGGACGCAGGCTCAAGTGCATCATGCTGGAGCACAAGTATGTGATTTCCGCAGTGGATGCCCTGCAAAAGCAGGATTTCGCCTCCTTCTGCAAGACCGTGAGCCGTTCCCAGGACATCATGCGGGACTTGTATCTCATTTCTTGTCCTGAAATAGATTGGCTGGTGAAGCGGGTGCAGGACTTTGACATGACCTCCGTGCGGAATCCCAACGGGTGTTCCCGGATTACCGGAAAGGGATTTGGTCGCTGCACCTACACCATTCTCCAGACAAAGGACGCGGAGCTGTACAAGCAGAAGCTGGTGGAATATGAGCGCATCTTTGGATTCGATCCCTCCTGCTACGACGTGCGGCCTGCTGGTGGGGTTCATCTATGCGACTTCTGATAACGAATGACGACGGCATTGAGGGGGCAGGTTTAATTGAGCTGGCCCGCAGCCTCTCTGTAGACCACGAGGTGTGGGTGGTGGCCCCCGACAAGAACCGGTCCGCCATCTCCAATGCCATCACTATGAATGACCCGCTCAAAATCTGCAAGAAGAAAGAGCGGTGGTATACCTGTTCAGGTGCTCCCGTGGACTGTGTTGTCAGCGGACTCAGATGCATCCTTCCCGCACCTCCTGACGCAGTGCTTTCCGGAATCAACAAGGGGGCCAACTTGGGGACCGATGTAGTGTATTCTGGCACCTGTGCCGGCGCACGCCAGGCCACCATCTCCGGCTTTCCTGGCATTGCCCTCAGCATAGAGAAGTATCAGGAGAAGGGGCGGTGGAATTTCAAGCCTCTGGCGGATTTCGTCGCAAAGAACCTGCCCTCCCTCATAACCTTGTGCGGGCCAGATGTGTTTGTGAATATAAATGCACCTTCGGCAGACTCCTATCTCGGCTGGCGGATGACTCGTCTCTCCCGCCGCACCTACCACAACACCATCAACACCTTCCGTGCTCCCGATGGATCCACCTACACCTTCTTCAAGGGGGGGTATGTCTCCACCGAGGGTGACTCTGACTGTGACTTTGCGGCAGTGAGCCAGGGATTAATTTCCATCAGTCGCATTCATGCTCAGCCGAGAGATGCCGATGATATGAAAGAGAAGGGTTTAAAATTAAGCCTGTAACGGACTTTTTTAAGGATGATACATGGACCGAAAGTTGATAGCGCAGGGGTTGCTCCTTTATAAGGCGGCTAAATACACAGAGGCTTTGAATTTTTTCCAGTCATTGACTCCAGACCAGGGTAATAATCTGGAGGTGACCTATTACATAGGCCTCTGCTATATGAAGCTGAAGCAGTACGAGGATGCGCTGCTGTATTTGGAGCAGATCGTAACCTCGATTCCTGGAGACGATCAGCAGCAGGAGCGGGTTCTCCAGTGCCGTCTCATCTTGGCGGTAATCTATGCGTCAACCGGCAGGTCTCGTCTGGCTGAGTTCGAGCTGAAAAGCTTGAAGGAAACTGGCTACCAGCCCAGCGCCGTCCATGCTGCCATGGCATATATCTCATGGGTGCAGCAGGACTATGACCGGTGTATCCAGCAGTACGAGAAGGTTCTGGAGATGGAGCCGGAGAACATCACCGCACTCAATGGCTTGGGCTACGTGCTGGCCTGCCTCAACAAGGATCTCACCAGGGCATTGATGCTGTCTAAGCGGGCACTGGACTCCTCCCCTGAATCGGCAGCCTGTCTGGACACCCTGGGATGGGTGTACTTCAAGCTGGGGCTTCTGGAGGAGGCCGAGAATTTCGTGAAGAAGGCCCTGGACAAGGAAAAACACAACGAAGAAATCATGGAGCACTTGAAGATGATTCAAGTCAGCCGGGAGAACTCGGCATCGGGAGGAAAATAATGAAAAAGCTACGGTTTGCCTTGGCGGCCTTTTTATCCTTTAGTATTGTATGCACCGTTTTTTCCTCTGACTTTGAGTCAGTGACGGTGGAGACTGCCGACTCCCTCTTTGCCGAGGAGGAATTCCGCCGTGGCGTCCAGTCGTATTACCGTGGGGCTTATAACGAAGCAGTGCTGCTTTTCGAGAAGGCCCTGTCCTACCTGCCCTCCGAAAACCTGATTCTGGAGTGGCTGGGCCGCGCCTACTACCACTCTGGAATGGAGGACGCCGCCTTGCAGCACTGGCAGTTCGCCTCCGACGCTGGCTACGGCGGTATGCTTTTGTCCAACAGGATTGAGATTGTCCGTGACCGCCGCATCTCTGGCAAGAGTACATTTTCCGAGACCCAGTATGCGGAGGCGGGAAGCTTTCCCGGTGTGGTGAACGGAACCCTTGTCTTCAGCCAGCCCGCATCCATCCTTGCCAACAATGATGGTACCAGCTGGGTTCTGGCCTATGGCTCCAACGAGCTGCTGCTGGTGGACATCAACGGCTTCATCATCAACCGTGTTCGTGGGCCATTGCAGGGCTTTGACCGTCCCATGGACATCATCAGGAAGAGCGACGGAACCCTGCTGGTGTCGGAGAATGCCGGCGACAGGATTTCTGTGCTGGACAGCCGTGGCAACTACCGTGGCACCATCGGTTCCAAGGGCGTGTCTCTGGGGCAGTTTGTGGGCCCCCAGTACATGGCCTTGGACTCATCCGAGAATCTCTACGTCACTGACTTTGGAAACGCACGGGTCTCCGTGTTCGACAAGGAGGGCAAGCCACTGTTCCATTTCGGAAAGAAGGATGGTGCCTTCCCTGGATTTTCCGCCCCCACGGGAATCTGTGTGTTCTCTGACATTGTATACGTTGCTGATGCCATCAAGGGGACCATCTATTCCTTTGACCGGGCCGGAAACTACACTGGAATGCTGGTGCCCGAGAAGACCTTTTCCCGGCCGGAGGCCATGCGACTCAGTGAGGACTATATCATCATCAGTGACGGAAACAGGATTTGCTCCGTTGATCTGTCTACTGGAGCTGTCTATGAGAACGGCAGGACTGGCTCCGGCCCATCAAGAATTATTTGTGCCGCACCCGATGCCAACGGCAACATCATGGCCTCCGACATTGTGTCCAACGAAATCTACGTCATGTCAAAGATGACAGAGCTGGTGGGTGGCCTTTTTGTTCAGGTTGAGCGGGTGAACGCAGACAAGTTCCCCAATGTGACCCTGGAGATTAAGGTGGAGAACCGCCAGCGGCAGCCGGTGATGGGGCTCAAGGCGGAGAACTTCTATCTTACGGAGAATGGAATCCCGGTGGCAAACCAGAGTCTGGAGGGCTCTGCCTTCAGCAATCAGGTGTGCGACATTACGGTGGTTATCGACCGTTCTCTGGAGACCTCCCAGCACAACGAGGCACTGGAGGCTGCCTTGAAGGAGATTGCCACCAGCATGGCAGGGAAGGGGACCTTGACGGTTGTTTCCTCCGGGACTGTGCCCTCCATCGAATACACCGGCTCTCCCGCCGATTTGGGTGACTTCACCGTTGCTGCCCTCAAGACGTCTGTTGCGGAAAATTGCCCCACGGATCTGGCGCTCCGTCTGGCAGCAAATGGCCTTATTACTGGCGAGAAGAAGCGGGCAGTGGTGTACCTCACCGGTGCCTCCACCCTGTCCCATGCCTCTTTCCAGACATACGGCTTGTCGGACATGGCTGCCTACTACAACAACAACGGGATTTCCCTGTATACGGTGAAGCTGTCCCAGAATGCGCTGCCGGAGGAAATCACCTACATTACGGAAACAACCAATGGCGACATCCAGTTTGTCTACCGCCCCGAGGGATTGAAGAACATCGTTGCTGATGTGGTATCTCTTCCCAATGGCTCTTACCAGCTGTCCTATACCTCATCATTGGACACCAACTTTGGCAAGGACTATCTGCCCCTGGAGGCTGAGGCCTACCTGCTGAACCGCTCCGGCAGGGACGAGATTGGCTACTACGCACCCTTGGAGTGATTGCAGTAGAACTGAGAGCTACAGCTCGCTCCATGGGCTTGCCGAGGGGAGACGGGTGCTATTGAGTGGAGTGGAGGTTTCGCTCCAGTCCCCGTACCAGTCTCCTTCTTCCAAGGATATCATAGCCATATCTTGTGGAGGACCTTTCCCTCCCCCTTTTACTATTAGTTTACCTATGCTATACTGCAGCTAATGACGTTTTTAGTTTTATTCTGTGTCGCCCTGGCTATCAGTGGCTTGGGCTGGTATCGATTCCTCTACTTCATTTCGGTAGGATATGGTCTTTCTGTGGCAGGCTGTTCCGTGGCCATGATTTTCATGTACAGCGAATGCCTGCAGCCCTCGTCCTTTACCCTCTGTTTCCTGCTGATTCTCTACGGCCTTCGTCTCAGTGGCTTTCTGATTGTGCGGGAGATAAAGAGCGCCTCCTACAAGAAGGCCCTGCCGGAGCTGACAAAGACCAGCAAGCCTGTCACCGTTCCCTTCAAGCTGGTGATTTGGCTTTCCGTGGCAGTTCTCTACGTGATGCAGGTTTCCCCGGTGTACTTCCGGCTGGACAATGTGCGTCTCATGCTGCCCGTCAATTTTGTCTGGGCCAGCATTGGCGGTGTGGTGATGGCCTGCGGCCTCATGGTGGAAAGCTGGGCGGATGTACAGAAGTCCCAAGCAAAGCGGGAGAACCCCAAGCGATTCTGTGACAGGGGCCTGTACAGGATTGTCCGCTGCCCCAACTACTTCGGGGAAATCCTTTTCTGGACCGGCTGCTTTCTCTCCGGCTTTGGCTCCAATCAGACTGCTCTCCAGTGGATTGTCTCAACGGCGGGCTACCTGTGCATTGTCTACATCATGTTTGGCGGAGCCCGCCGGCTGGAAATCCGCCAGAACAAGAATTATGGCGACGACCCGGAGTACCAGGCCTACGTGGAGCAGACTCCCATCCTGATTCCTCTGGTGCCCCTCCACCATTTGGAGCGGTATACCTTTTTGAAGGGGTAGCCGTGGCAGGCCACACCTGTATTTACAAGGAGAACTTAATATGAAGATAATTGTACTTGACGGCTTTGCCCTGAATCCCGGCGACATCAGCTGGAAGTCGGTGGAGGAGCTGGGCTCCCTGACGGTATATGACCGCACTCCGCCAGAGCAGGTGGTGGAGCGGATTGGAGATGCCCCCGCCATTCTCACCAACAAGACGGTAATCTCCAGGGATGTGATGGATGCCTGCCCTGGTCTCAAATATATCGGTGTGCTGGCCACCGGCTACAATGTGGTGGACTTGGAGGCTGCACGGGAGAAGGGGATTGTGGTCACCAACATTCCCGGCTACAGCACCCAGGCGGTGGCACAATTTGTCTTCGCCCTGTTGCTGGAGGTCTGCTGCCACGTCCAGCACCACAGCGACTCTGTCCACGCCGGAGATTGGGTGCGCTCCAAGGACTTCTGCTACTGGAATAGTCCCCAGCTGGAGCTGTGGGGGAAGACTCTGGGCATCTTCGGCTTTGGCAGTATTGGGCGGGCGGTGGCTGCCGTTGGCCAGGCCCTGGGAATGAAGGTGGTGTGCTGCACCCGCACTCCCTCAAAGATACCCGCCGACAGTGGTATTGTTCCACTGGAAATGGATGAATTCCTGGCTTCCTCGGATGTAATTTCCCTTCACTCACCCCTGACTCCCCAAACGGAAAACCTTGTCTGCGCAACTACCATTTCCAAGATGAAAAGGGGAGCCATTGTCATTAACACAGCCCGTGGCCCCCTAGTAAATGAGGCGGACATGGTCAAAGCCCTAAAATCCGGGCAGGTGGGCTGGTATGCCGCCGATGTGGTGTGCCGGGAGCCCATGGATTCTGAAAATCCCCTGCTGGGCGCTCCCAACTGTATCCTTACTCCCCACATCGCTTGGGCTACCCAGGAAGCCCGTAGCCGTCTCATGGCCATTGTCGCCTCCAATATCGAAGCCTTTCAACGGGGAAAGCCTGTGAATGTGGTGGTGTAGGAGGGTTCCATAAAGAGTTGTCATCGGCTTACTACTTGTATAGAATCCTATATTTCTACTATAATGCGTAGCCAGAGTATATTTCAAGGACGGAATGGATGGATGTGATTGCAAGAGCCTTCCAACTCATGCAGGATAGACAGGACTTTTTTCTGGAGCTATTGGGGGAACACCTGCGGATTTCCTTTACGGCCATCTGCATTGCCATGGTAGTAGGCTTGATAATCGGAATACTGGTTAGTGAATTTAGCTTTATCTCCAAGCCTACCATTACCGTGGTGAACCTGCTGTACACCATTCCCTCAATTTCGTTGCTGGGCTTCCTGATTCCCTTCTCTGGTATTGGAGACACTACCGCTATCATTGCACTCACTATCTACGCCCTGCTGCCCATGGTGCGGAACACCTACACTGGCATGACCACCGTCAGTCCTCAGCTTTTAGATGCCGCCACCGCCATGGGAAGTACAAGGATACAGGTGCTGCTGCGGGTTCGTCTGCCCCTGGCCTTGCCGGTGATTGTGGCGGGAATCAGGAGTATGACGGTGATGACCATAGCCCTTTCCGGTATCTCCTCCTTTATCGGGGCGGGGGGATTGGGTGTGGCGGTGTACCGGGGCATCACCACCAACAACAAGGCCATGACCCTAGCGGGCAGTCTTTTGATTGCCTTGCTGGCAGTGGTGGCGGACTTTTTCATCGGCATGGTGGAGCGGGCGGTGAAAAAGCACAGGAGTTGATAGATGAATCGGCGGATTTGCGTGGCCTACACTGCTTTGGTAATCCGCTGGATTCAATCGATAGATTTTTTTGGAGGTTTTTATGAGAAATAATTTCAAGGTTTCAATGGCTGGCTGCAAGTTGACAGCCGCCCTGCTGGTGGCATTTGCTCTGGTGGGAGGAGCTGTCTTTGCAGGTGGAAAGAAGGAGGCGGGCGTAGCTATCCAGATGGCCACCAAGCCCATGACCGAGCAGTTCATCTTGGCCAGCATGATGCAGACGCTCATCCAGCAGGACACGGATTTGACGGTGGAGCTCACCGAGGGTGTGGGCGGTGGTACCACCAACATCCATCCCGCCATGGTGAAGGGTGACTTCGATTTCTATCCTGAGTACACCGGCACCGGCTGGAGCAACGTGCTGAAGCGGGAGGGACTGTATACGGAGGAGCTGTTCGGCCAGCTGGAGGACGGCTACCAGGAGCTGGGCATGAGCTGGGTTGGCATGATGGGCTTCAACAACACCTATGGAATCGCTGTCCGAAAGGAGATTGCCGAGCAGCACAACCTCAAGACGCTGTCCGACCTTGCCGCCGTAGCCGACCAGCTGGTGTTCGGCGCGAACTACGACTTCTACGAGCGGGAGGACGGCTTCAATGCCCTCTGCGATACCTACGGCTTGCAATTCAAGGACACGGTGGACATGGACATCGGTCTCAAGTACGACGCCATCCGCCAGAAGGAAATCGACGTGATGAACGCCTTCACCACCGACGGCCAGCTTTCCGGTGCCGATGTGGTGGTGCTGGAGGACGACAAGAACCTGTATCCCTCCTACATGTGCGGCTTTGTGGTGCGCGACCAGGTGGTGGCAGAGCATCCTGAGCTGCTGGAGGTGTTCAAGAAGGTGGAGAACATCCTCACCGACACCCAGATGGCCCGCATGAACTACCAGGTTGAGGTGGAGGGGCAGGAGCCCGCTGCCGTGGCAACAGCCTTCCTGAAGGAATCAGGTCTCGTACAGTGAGCCTCATCCAGTTCCAGCACGTCAACATGGCCTACGGGGACAACCTTGTCCTCCATGACTTCTCCCTCCGGGTTGAGGAGGGGGAGTGCCTGGCGGTCATCGGTTCCTCCGGCTGCGGCAAGACAACTGCCCTGCGGCTGGTGAACGGGCTGCTGCTGCCCACTTCGGGGGACGTGCTGGTGAAGGGTGAGAATACCAAGTCAGCCAATCTCACCCAGCTGCGGCGCAGGATTGGCTACTCCATCCAGGGTAATGTGCTTTTCCCTCATCTGACGGTGGAGAAGAACATTGCCTATGTCCCCAGCCTTACCAAGGGGGCCGACAAAAGACGAATCAAGGAGGAGGTCTCACGGTGGCTGGAGATTGTGGGGCTGGACAAAGGCTTCCGCCGCCGCTATCCAGAAGAGCTCTCCGGCGGCCAGCAGCAGCGGGTGGGGCTGGCCCGATCCCTTGCCGCATCCCCGGAAATCCTTCTGATGGATGAGCCGTTCAGCGCCGTGGACGAGATTACCCGCCGCCAGCTCCAGCAGGAATTCCTGCGCATCCGCAGTCAGACCGGCATTACCGTAATGTTCGTCACCCACGACATCAACGAGGCCCTCTTGCTGGGAACCCGCATCCTGGTGATGCACGGCGGCCGCATCCAACAGCTGGGAACCCCGGAGGAGATTCGCTCAAGGCCCGCCACAGAATTCGTCCGCCAGCTGGTGTCTGGCTGTGAGGCGGCCCGCTGACGGGAAGTCAGCTCCCAGCGTCCGATTCCCCGCTCTCAGTCTTCAATTCACTCCTTAATCCTAGGTCCCAGCCGGTGCTGGCGCAGGAAGCGGCGGTACTGGAGGAGGGTGGGAATCAGGTCCAATGCCATGCCGAAGCCGAACATGAGGCAGATGCCGGTGAGTCCGGGACGGAAGATGCCGGCAAGGTAGAGGACGAAAAGCCCGCCGTAGTAGATGCCGTTGATGAGCAGGGTCTGGATGAAAAGGTAGTCCAGCCTTCCCGCCCCGTAGAAGGTGCTGTCCAGCACCCCGTTGTTGAACAGGAAGATGAGGTAGAAGGGTGTCTGAATCAGCACGATGCGGAGCACCAGCTGCCAGTCCTCGATGTTCATGACCTGCTGCAGGAAGGGCTTCCACAGGGGGATGGACGCCAGCCACAGCAGGGACAGGATGGCGGTGAGGGCAAGGTAGCCCGCCGTCTTTGTCCGCACGTTCTCCAGCGACTCGCCCACCTCCTTTTTCACCACGTCCGCCAGGGCCAGGCTGGGCAGCAGTAGCCAGTTCCAGATGAAGTTGTTGGCCACCCAGTAGGTTCCCTGCTCCGCCACCAGGTTCACCAGCCGCACCACCATCAGCATGAAGGCCAGGTTCCGTACCAGGGACTCAAGGCCGCTGTACTTGCCCACGGAAAGCCATTCCCTCACCCAGCGGAGGTCGGAGGGGGAGGCGGCGTCCTTCGGGCGTGCCAGGCTGATGCCCTCTCTTGCGAGGAGGGCCGCCGACAGGGCTACCATCAGCAGGTTCACGATGATGTTGGTGACGGCGATGCCGTTGACCCCCAGCTGCAGGGAGAAGGGCAGTGTGCTGACTAGGAGGCTGTCCAGCAGGATGGAGAGCGCCATCTGGAGGGCCAGCGCGGCGTACATGATGCGGTCCCGCCCCAGGCTCACCAGGGCCACCAGCATGAAGCGCCAGAGGGTGGCAAACAGGCTTGCCACGGTCTCCAGCCGGATGTAGGTGACGGTGGCCTCCACCAGCTCCGGCTGCTGGGCCATGAAGACCACCAGGGGGCGGGCGGCCACCATCAGGACGACCGACAGGATTGCGTACACCGCCGCCGTGATGGCAAGGCCGGTGCGGAGCTTGGCGGCAAACTCCTCCCTGTTGCCCAGGGACTTGCCCAGGATGAAGAAGAGGGGCAGGATGAGGGCCTCCTGGATGACCTCGTAGAAGAGGCCCACGTACTGGTTCTGGCTGGCGATGCTGAAGCTCCAGGTGTCCGGCAGGGAGCCCAGGAAGAAGATGCGCACCGTCTGGTAGACAGAGGGCAGCAGCATGGTGGCCATGACCGCCACCCACAGCCGCCAGTTCACGGTGCGCAGGCCCTGGGCTGCGCCACGCAGTCTTGCGGCGACAGCGGAGGCAAGGCCGTGGCCAAAGCCTCCAGCCGGATTGTTCTGTTGCATGATGGTTCTCCTTTGTGTGTGGGGGATTAAAGGTGTATAAGGAAATCTGTGAATTCCATTGTCTCATTACGCCAAGAGCACCAGAAATGGCTTCTGGTACCGAAAAAAATCATTCCTTCAAGCATCATCGGCCATTTGTTTTCTTCTATGCTTTTTCTTGTGGATGCAAAGTCGAAAAGGCCGGCATATAAGATGGCCATCTGAAAGTCGTGGGTACAAAACAAATCCACCGTTTTTTCCTTGTTTCCATTGGCAAAGATGAAATCCAGCATTATTTTGGTGGCCTCATCGATGGAATTGAATCCAGGAAGTCCCCCATTCTTCATCAAGAAGAGAATTTCTGTGGTTTGGTAATTGTACTTCTCAAATATTCCGTCGCTTGAAATCTTGTCTCTGGTTTGTGGACCTTCCAGTTGGTTTTGTGCCAGTACAATCTCTCTCTTGCAGCCGTTGCCATTTAGTATCTCTTCGCATGTCTGTATGTTTCTCTGACATGAACTGGAGGCAACAAAGCCAATCTCAGTGTCTAGATGACGGCCAAAATTCCTTGCAAGTTCTATTCCTTCGTTTGTCAGTGTAACGTCGTGTCCTACTCCAGAGGAAATTTCCCCTCTGATTGAATGCCTGAACACAATCTTACCGTTGTTGTTCAAGGGAATCATTGCCGCCCCCCGCTCCATGTGTTCGTAGATTGAATGCAGTTTCATATCCAATATCCCTTATATATTCCTCCGATTGAGGTGACGCCGGTGGTGGTAGATATGGATGTGGATATGGAGCGGGAACTGCTGGCGGCGATTCCGCTGCTGTTCCTACCGATGGTGAGACTCTTTCTTGTCTGTGGTGCTGTGGTTGTGTCCGCCATTTTATCCAATTTTCCCTGCAACTAATGTATTACCGTTTTCTCCAATCGTCAAGTTTTTTCAGGAAAATCCCCTCACAAGATTCCTAGCCCACTCTCCAGTGTCCTCAGTCTGCTTCCCGCAGCCCAGCTTGCAAGGTGGAACAGCAGCTGCCGCAGCTGGTGGTAGGCTTCCCCAGAAAGCTGCATTCTGCGTGCTGCCGTGCCGTCCTGCAGGGTCAGCGCCAGGTAGTTCACTGCTTCCTGGTTCAACAAAAAACCTTCGGCAGGATGGGTTGCGTGGTGGGGTGTGCCAGTGGCTCTTGTCCCGTACTGGTGGCAGCTGGGACACAGGAATCCACCCTCCAGAAGGGAGTAGTGGACAAGACCCTGGCCTTGTTCCGGCTCCTTGGCTCCCGCCAGAAGGCTTCCGCAATGAATGCAGGTGTCGCAGTCGGCCTGCACTCCCAGAATTCCCAGGTACCGCCACAAAAACCGCAGTAGTCCCGGCCTGCAATTACTCTCGTCAGACAGCTCCATGCCGTCCAGCAGGCCGCAGAGCAAGGTCCAGCAGGCATGGGGCTCGTTGGCGGCGTGGGTCTTTATCACCAGCTCCGTTGCCAGGGAGGCGGCCATGTTCTTGTAGATGCTTTCCCGCAGGCCGGGACGAAAGGCCACGGGATCAAAGTCGCTGATTTTGGTGCTGCCCTTGGTCTTGTCGTGGTAGAGCCAGATGGTTCCCGAATGCCAGGGGGAGACCAGGGAGCGGAGCTTGCTCTTCCTGCCACCGTAGAGCATGGCCTCAAAGATTCCCCGCTCAGGCCCCAGCAGGGTGATGATTCTGTTGTCCTCTCCCATCCGCCGGGAGGTGAGGACAAGGGCTTGTTCCTGTGTATGACGACTCATTTCCCTCGATTGTACCTTTTCAGATAGACAAAGTCTAGCTTGAATAAAAAAAAAGAGATGCAATTTCTTGCATCTCCTTTTGAGCCATAAAGGGATCGAACCTTTGACCCACAGATTAAGAGTCTGTTGCTCTACCAGCTGAGCTAATGGCCCAATTCTTTGTTCGGCAGGTTTGCGTCCGACACGGTTCGAACGTGCGACCTACGGATTCGAAGTCCGTTGCTCTATCCAGCTGAGCTACGAACGCTCGTCTTGCAAACATACCTGTAGGGGTGCCTGGTGGGTTTCGAACCCACGACAACCAGATCCACAATCTGGTGCTCTACCCCTGAACTACAGGCACCATGTTTCTGACAAGGATGATACTACCAGAACCAGGGTTTTTTGTCAACAAGTAAAAGCAAAGTTTTTCAAAAAAAAAAATTTTTTTAGACTTCTTTTTCGGCTTGCTCAGGAACAGTATCTAAAAAAGAGGGGAGGTGTTGGAATGAGCACTCCAATACCTCCCCTGCATTCTATGCAATCTGGTTGATGGCGCTTACCACCGCACGGATGCCCGCCCGCCCGATGTTGGAGCTCTTTCCACAGCCCCAGAACTTCTTGCCGTCCTCCAGGGTAATCTGGATGTAGGCCATGGCGTCGGTGTCGGAGCCGGTGCCGATGCTATGCTCGTGGAAGGCGCTGATGGAGAATTTCGGCACGGGAGTGGAGGCAAGGGCTGCCACAAAGGCATCCAGCGGTCCATTTCCCTTTGCACCCATGGAGTGAACCGCTCCCTGCCATTCCACGGAGGCCATGCACATAACCCTCGCATTGTGGATTCCGTTTGTGGAGCCAGATGAGCTGTCCAGGTGGGTTTCCGCCAAATCAACAATTCTGAGGGGAGCCTTTTTCTCCAGCCACTGCTTCTTGAAGATGTCGTAGATTTCCTCCGGAGTCACCTCCCGCTGCAGGGTGTCCGCCGTGGCAGTGATGACCTCGCCCACCGCCGGATGCATGGCCTTGGGCAAAAAGATGCCGTACTCCTGCTCCAGAATCCAGGCGGAGCCGCCCTTGCCGCTCTGGCTGTTGATGCGGATGATTTCCTCGTACTCACGGCCGATGTCGTGGGGGTCGATGGGCAGGTAGGGCACGTCCCAGATGTCCGTCTCGGCCATGGTGGCCCTGGCGGCCATTCCCTTGCGGATGGCATCCTGATGGGAGCCGGAGAAGGCTGTGAACACCAATTCCCCTGCGTATGGATGGCGGGGATGGATGGGCATTCCCGTCAGCTGCATATAGGTCTCCGCCACCTGGCTGATGTTGGAGAAGTCCAGACCCGGGTCAACGCCCTGGGTGAACATGTTCAGGGCAACCGTCACAATGTCCAGGTTGCCGGTGCGCTCTCCGTTGCCGAACAGGGTTCCCTCCACCCGGTCTGCCCCCGCCTGCAGGGCAAGCTGGCAGCTGGCAACCCCCTCGCCCCGGTCGTTGTGGTTGTGGAGGCTGACGATGACCGAGTCCCGGTCGGTGATGTGGGTGCAGAAGTATTCAATCTGGTCGGCGTGCTTGCAGCAGGAGGAGCACTCCACGGTGGTGGGCAAGTTCAGAATCATCTTCTTCTCTGGAGTTGGCCCCCATTCCTTCTTCACCGCCTCGCAAATCTCCACGGCAAACTCAATCTCCGTGTTGGAAAAGCTTTCCGGGGAGTACTGGAGGCGGATGTCCGTTCCCTCCGCCAAGGGAAGGCAATTTTTCACGCAGCGGATGCCGTCAATCGCCACCTGGATGATTTCCTCCTTGCTCATGTTGAAGGTATACTTGCGCTGGGCAGGGGAGGTGGAGTTGTAGATGTGGAAGATGGCGGACTTGGCTCCCTTCAAGCACTCGAAGGTCTTCTTTACCAGCTCCTCCCTGGCCTGGCAGAGCACCTGGATGGTCACGTCATCGGGGATGCGGTTCTCCTCGATGAGCCGTCGCAGGAAGTCGTATTCAGTTTGTGAGGCGCTGGGAAAGCCCACCTCAATCTCCTTGAACCCCAGCTTCACCAGCAGGTCAAAGTAGGCAAGCTTCTGCTGGATTCCCATGGGTACGGCCAGGGCCTGGTTGCCGTCCCGCAGGTCCACGGAGCACCAGATGGGGGGCTGGGTAATTTCCCGGTCAGGCCATTGCCGGTTGGTGATGGGAATCTTCCCGAAGGGCTTGTATTTTGCGGTGTTCTTCATATCTTTCTCCTCCAGATTGAAAAAAAAAGACCCGTCGCCTTATGGCAACGGGCCGGAAATTCATAGGCAATACCTATACAGCACCCTTACCTTGCAGGCACAACAGAGAGGAAATCTGTTAGTAGTAGGAAAAATGCTGGACAAGTCATGGAAACGATTATAGCCAGCTTGTGGCTCCTTGTCAACAAGTCTTGCGGCGCTCAAAGTATGGGGCAAGCCGTACACTGGGCTTCCCCATTGAAAAGGGTTTCCAATCACCTGAGATGCTGGGAGACCATACTGGCAAACAGGAGAAAGGAACAGCTGCTTCAACTACTGCAAAAGGTTTTGTACTGTGAAACAAAAGGTTTTGCACTGTGAAACAAAAAGTTTTGTACTGTGAAACAAAAGTTTCACTGGTAAAACTACCATGAAACTTTTTGAAAGGGCCGGACGAGGTACTATTCCATGAAGGGGCCTTCTGCCTCCTTGAAAAAATGCTGAACATGGACTATAAATAAAAGATGGATTCAACAGAAAAGGCCCTGAAGCAGGGTGAGGTGTACAGGAATTTTGAGGTTTTGCAGGTGGAGCCCCTGCCAGAGCTTTCGGCCCAGGGGATTTGGTTGCGGCATCAGGAGACGGGGATGGAAATCTTCCATATTCTGAATGACGACGAGGAGAACCTCTTCGCCTTCGCCTTCAAGACGCCGCCCCAGAACTCCACCGGTGTGGCCCATATCCTTGAGCATTCAGTTCTTTGTGGTTCAAAGAATTATCCTTTGAAGGACCCCTTCATCCGGCTGGCAAATCAGAGCGTCAAGACCTTCCTCAATGCCATGACCTTTTCCGACAAGACGGTGTATCCCGCCGCCTCCATCTCCCGGGTTGACTACTTCAACCTGATGGCCGTCTACGGCGATGCCGTGTTCTTTCCCTTGCTGGAGGAGTGGACCTTCAGACAGGAGGGCCACCGGTTGGAGCTTGACGCTGAGGGCAAGCCCACCATCCAGGGGGTGGTGTACAACGAGATGAAGGGAAACTACTCCAGCTTCGAGAACGTGGCGGGGGATTGGGCGGTGCGGAGTGTCCTTCCCGACACCATCTACGACCTGGATTCCGGCGGCGATCCCAGCGAGATTCCCCTGCTGTCCTACCAGGACTTCCTGAAATTCCACCGTGACCACTACAATCCCGGCAACTGCCGTCTTTTTCTGGCGGGAAACATTCCCACCCGGCAGCAGATTGACTTCATCTGCCAGCGCTTCTTGGACTGCTATGACAAGACCCTGGAGGAGCTGGTGGCCCTGAGGGGTGAGCCTTCCTCCGACAGCCATCCTGTTCCCCCGGTTCGGAGCCTGCTCCCCTTGAAGGAGCCGCCAGCCACCTTCCGAGAATCCGTGGTGATGGAGAAGCCGGGGCCGGGGACTGCCGAGGAATCCGGCTCCATCGTCACCGTCACCTGGTTTTTGGGGGACTCCTCCTCGGCGGAGCGTTTCATGGAGACGGTGCTGCTGGCAGAAATCCTCATGGGCCACGACGGTTCCCCCCTGTCCCATGCCCTGCTGGAGTCGGGCTTGGGAGAGGATCTGGCTCCCAACTGCGGAATCGACAGCGAGATGCACTGGGTGCTGCTGACTGCGGGACTCCGTGGCTGCCATCGTGACAAGGCGGCGGAGGTGGAGCGGCTGATTCGTTCCGTGCTGGAAAAAATGGTGCGGGAGGGTGTCCGTCAGGAGGACATTGATGCCGCCATCCTTTCCGTGGACTTTTCCCAGCGTGAGGTGCGCCGAGTCAACGGGCCCTTTTCTCTCATTCTGATGCGTCGCTGTCTCCGTGGCTGGCTCTATGGCCATGCTCCCTTCCACACCATCTCAAATCGTGCCGCCTTTGCCAGGATCAAGGAGCGGATTGCCAATGACAAGGGGTATGTGGAGGGCCTCATCTCCCGGCTCTTGCTGGAGAACACCCATCGCTCCCGTGTCACCGTCTATCCCCACCAGGACTTCGCTGCCCAAATGCAGCGGCAGGAGCAGGCTCTTGTCCAGCGGCTGATGGAGCATACCACTGTGGAGGAGATTCGTGGGTGCCATCAGAGGCTGGTGGCCTTCCAGCAGCAGGCCTCGGAAAACGAGGACGCTTCTCTGCTGCCCCACATCTCCCCCAAGGAGCTTTCCACCGATGTGGACAACCTCCAGCTGGAACGGCAGGAAGGTCCCAACGGCGTGCCTGTATTTGTAAGCCAGGAGGCCACCAACGGGGTGGTGTACGTGAACCTCGGCTTCCCCGTGGACCTGCTGGAGCCAGAGGACTATCTTTTGCTGCCCTTCCTGGCCGGCTCTCTTGCCAATGTGGGCTTTGGAGACACCAGCTGGGTGGAGGCTTCCCGTCGCAGTGCCTTGGAGTCAGGGGGCATGGGAGCCAGCCTGTTCACCTCTGCCATGATGAACGAATTCCCAGGCTGCCAGATGCGTAATCAGCAGGGGCAGCTGGTGGAGGACGTGGTGCTGGGGCGTGACTGGCTCTTCTTCAAGGCACGGATGCTCTACGAGCAGTCCCAGTCCGCTCTCACCCTGATGAAGGAAAACCTCATGACGGTGAACTTCTCCGACAAGGAGCGGCTTTCCAACCTCATCAAGGAGTACCGCAACGACTTTGTGGCATCCCTGGCTCCCAGTGGCCATGATTATGCCGGCTCCCGCTGTGCCTGTTCCTTCAGCAGGAACAAGGCGGTGGACGAGCTTTGGAACGGTTTGACCCAGCTGTCCACCATCAAAAAGCTGGTGGATAGTGATATGGAGGAATTGGGTCGGCAGCTGGCCGCCCTTTTTACCAGGATTCGTCAGTCCGGCACTGTGGCCCACATCACGGCGGATCAGGAGAGCCTGGCGGTGGCGGTGCCCCTGCTGGAGCAGGTCATTGGGGACTGTGGTCTTGTTCCACCAAGGCCCCGCCAGAAGGATAATCGTGATGCCTTTATCGCCCTGACCGAGCTGGAGGGCCAGTGGCTGAAGGGAGGGAATGGCAGCAGCGACACTCCCCAAAGCCTGCAGAATACGTCAGTGCTGGAGCTGCTGCCAGGGGACTTCCAGGTGGGCTTTGCTGCCGCCACCTGTAAGGGCAAGGGCTATGACCAGGCCAGCTACGTGTACGAGGGAATCCTGTCTCACTGGCTTACCAACAATGCCTTGTGGGAGCAGATTCGCACGGTTGGTGGGGCCTACGGAGCCTTTGCCTGGCCTGACACCTCAGAGCGGGCCTTCTCCTTTGCCACCTATCGTGACCCCAAGCCCCTGCGCTCCCTGCAGGTGTTCCGTCAGGTGTTGGAGCAGGCAGGCCAGGACTGTATGGATGAGGCTGATCTGGAGCGGGTGATTACGGGCTGCTACAGCAAGGAGGTACAGCCAAAAAGTCCTTCGGGACGGGGCAGTGTAGCCTTCCTGCGGTATCTGTATGGCTACAGTAAGGAGATCAAGCAGAAAAAGCTTGAGCTGCTGCTGAGTGCACGGCCAGAGGAGATTCGTCAGGCTGCCCAGTACCTGTTGGAGTCCTATGATGCACATCACCGTCAGGCTGTGGTGGTCAACGGGAAGGATGTCAAGGATGATGATTTGCAGGACTGGAGTACAGTTCTTCAAATCAATATAATGAATGAAAACATACGGTAAGGAGTGGTTATGGATTCCAAACTGCGGGAATGCGTTGGCATGATGAGGAAGCTTGTGTCCGATGTGCAGGGTGCCCCCTATCCTAGTGCCATCGAGAACGAGCTGTATACCATTTGGTTCGAGCATATCCAGCGCTCTGCCATGGACTGCTTTGAATTCCTGAACGAGATTTTTCCTCTGGAACAGGCCGATGTCTCAGCGTCTCTTGACAAGATGTTATAGCGATTGATTAAACTTGTGGGTGCGAACTGCCGATAGTCTACTGAAGACCTATTTGTAAGATCGATGAGGGATTTGGGGATATGTCGGCTTTGCACGCAAGTTATAAATTGGAATTAAGTCCATTACGCAGCTCAATAAAAAAATCTGGTTTTGTCCGATGGCGGTATGTGTTCAACGCTCAGAACAGGGATACCGGCGAAAAGGCTTCTTTTTTCATTGAATTGTACATCATCAACCCTAGTCTCTCCCCTGATGAGGTCGTCTGGTCCGACCTCCATGCCATTCCTGAATTCAAGGACGAAAGCCAGCTTTTCCTTCCCCAGGAGGAACCGAGCCTGCATTCCTATGTATCCCTACGGGTAGGGAGGTACGGTTTTGGAGGGGAGGTTGTTCAGAAATTCCTTCCCTCCAGCAGTTTCACGTTGAACTCCAAGTTCATGGACATTGCCGAGGGAATCTTTCATCTTGAGGGGGAGGAGCTGTCGGGAAACATGCGTGAGGACGGAAAAAATGCCTCCTGGCGACTGAAGGTGGAGCGTCTTTGCCACTTCTTTCCCGGAAGGATGCAGAAGGATATGTACTGGGGAAGTCCCGCCATACGAGCCTTGTTCTCTGGTGAGATGAGGTTCTGCTCCGAGACGTATGAGGTGGTTCCCGGCTCCTCCTTTGGCTTTGTGGACAAGCTGTGGGGCAAGGACTATCCCTATCCCTTCTTCCATCTGTCCTGTTCTCATCTAAGCAGCATCATCACCGGAAAGCCCCTGGTGAACGCATCCTTTGCAGTGCAGGGTATCTACAACAATTCTTTCGCCTTGTATTCCGAGATTGGAGACATCAAGCTGGCTCGTCCACGGGTGAAGAACAATCCTAACTTTGGCTGCGTGGCTCTGGACAACAAGCTCCACTGGACGGTCAGTGTACCCTACCGGCAATATTTGCTGGACATCGATGTGTTCTGTGACTCCAGGGACATGATGGTTCGCTCCTACATCTGTCCCAGCAATGCAAAGTCGGAGCTACAGGTGCTGGGTGGTTCCTCTGGAACTGGTGAAATCAGGCTGTATCGCCGCATCAAGAAGCGGAATCTGGAGCTCATTGAGCATGCCTCACTCCATGATGTGCGCTGCGAGTACGGCGGACAGGACCAGGCTGAGGAAGAGTAGCTGTACGTGGGACTCAAGGGCTGAAGAAGGAAGAGGGACGTGAGTCTGTCTGCCTTCTGCATTCTGTTCAAAAAATTTTTTTTCATCTTTTTCATTCCCTTGTTTTTTCTTCCATTCCTTCTTATTTTTGTAGTATGAACTACGATCAGTATACCGTTAAGGCACAAAATGCCCTGCAGGATGCAAGTGTCATTGCACAGCAGAATGACCACAGTGAAGTGGGAACCGAGCACCTTTTGTATGCCTTGCTTCAGCAAGACGATGGAATGGTGCCACCCCTTGTTGAGCGCATCGGTGGATCTGTAAACCACCTGATGGACGAAACCCAGAAGCTTTTGGACACGTATCCCCGCATTAGCGGTGCGGCCCAGATTTCCATGTCCGGTGAGGCGGCCAAGATTCTTGCCAAGGCTGCCAAGGTTGCCGACAGTCTCAAGGACCAGTATCTATCTACAGAGCATATCTTTATCGCCATTGCCGACTCCGACGGTCGCTGCGGCCGCCTGCTGAAGGAAAATGGAATCACCAAGGACTCCATCATGGAGGCGCTGAAGGCTGTGCGGGGAAACCAGCGGATTACCAGCCAGGACCCGGAGGCTACCATGCAGTCCCTGGAGAAGTACTGCCGTGATCTCACTGCCTTGGCTCGCCAGGAGAAGATTGACCCGGTGATTGGCCGTGACGAGGAGATTCGCCGGGTGATGCAGGTCCTTTCCCGCCGCACCAAGAACAATCCCGTCCTCATCGGAGAGCCGGGTGTGGGAAAGACCGCCATTGTGGAGGGACTGGCCCGCCGCATTGTCTCAGGTGACGTGCCGGAAAGCCTTGCCAACAAGCGGCTTCTGTCCTTGGACCTAGGAGCACTGGTGGCGGGGGCCAAGTTCCGGGGTGAGTTCGAGGAGCGGCTGAAGGCGGTGATCAACGAGGTGCAGAAGTCCGAGGGCCGCATCATCCTCTTCATCGACGAGCTGCATACCCTGGTGGGTGCGGGGGCCTCGGAGGGCTCCATGGATGCCTCCAACCTGCTGAAGCCTGCCTTGGCCCGTGGGGAGCTGCGGGCAATCGGTGCCACCACCTTGGATGAGTACCGTAAATATATAGAAAAGGATGCGGCTCTGGAGCGCCGCTTCCAGCAGGTGTACTGCGCCGAGCCCACGGTGGAGGATTCCATCGCCATCCTGCGTGGCTTGCAGGAAAAGTACGAGGTGCACCACGGTGTCCGCATCCGGGATGATGCCCTGGTGGCCGCCGCCGTCCTTTCCAACCGATACATCACCAACCGCTTCCTGCCGGACAAGGCCATTGACCTGGTGGACGAGGCGGCCAGCCGGCTGAAGATGGAGATAGAGAGCCAGCCCACGGAGCTGGATCAGGTGGAGCGCAAGGTGCTGCAATTGTCCATTGAGAAGCAGGCCCTGTCCAAGGAGAGTGATGCTGCCTCCAAGGAGCGGCTGGCCAAGCTGGAGAAGGACTTGGCGGAGCTTACCAGCCGTCGTGATGCCATGCGGCTTCAATGGGAGAACGAGAAGCGGGAGATTGACGAGACTCGCCGTCTGAAGGAGGAGCTGGAGCAGCTTCGTATTGATGAGACCCGCTACACTCGTGAGGGCAACTACGACAAGGCGGCGGAGATAAAGTATGGACGCATTCCCCAGATAGAGAAGGAGCTGGAGGCAGCGGTGGCCCGCCGGGAGGAGACCCAGAAGTCCGACTCGGAATCCCAGCGTCTGCTGCGGCAGGAGGTGTCCGAGGAGGACATTGCCCGTGTGGTGTCCACCTGGACCGGGATTCCTGTCAGCAAGATGCTGGCGGGGGAGCGGCAGAAGTATCTGGAGTTGGAGGATGTGCTGCACCAGCGGGTGGTGGGACAGGATGAGGCAGTGTCTGTGGTGGCGGATGCAATCCGCCGCAACAGGGCGGGCCTCTCAGACGAAAACCGCCCTCTGGGAAGCTTCCTGTTCATCGGGCCCACCGGTGTGGGAAAGACGGAGTTGGCCAAGACCATGGCGGACTTCCTGTTCAATGACGAGAAATCCCTGACCCGCATCGACATGAGCGAGTACATGGAGAAATTCAGCGTCAGCCGCTTGATTGGTGCGCCTCCCGGCTATGTGGGCTACGACGAGGGCGGCCAGCTCACCGAGGCGGTGCGTCGCAGGCCCTACAGCGTCGTCCTCTTTGACGAGGTGGAGAAGGCCCACCCCGACGTGTTCAATGTGCTGCTGCAGGTGCTGGATGACGGCCGCCTCACCGACGGCCAGGGGCGCATCGTGGACTTCAAGAACACCATCATCATCATGACCAGCAACCTGGGCTCCGACCTGATTCTTGACGCTGACACGGCGGCAAAAATGGAGGAGATTCGCCCTCAGATTGATATGCTGCTGAAGTCAACCTTCCGGCCTGAGTTCCTGAACCGCATCGACGAGATGGTGATGTTCCGCCGTCTGAGCAAGGACTGCATCCAGGGCATTGTCCGTGGTCAGCTGCAGCGGGTGGCCCGCCGTCTGGAGGATCGGCGCCTCCACCTTGAGGTGTCTGACAAGGCCATTGCCTTCCTGGCGGAGGTGGGATATGATCCCCTCTTCGGCGCCCGACCGGTGAAGCGGGCCATCCAGACCTACCTGGAGAACCCCTTGGCCAAGGAGCTGTTGTCAGGAAGGTTTATGGAGGGCAACGTCATTCACGTGGACTCTTCGGTGGGGCCTGAGGATGTATCGGTGGGGGGAGGCTGTCTTATTTTCTCATAGTATATAGACAAAATCCTTGTAAAATTTTATTATATGTGACACAGGTTCTCCCGAGAGCCTGTGTCCAAAAGTTTTGAGGTGAGTATGCCAACATACGAGTATGAATGTGAGACATGTAAACATCGTTTTGAGGTTGTCCAGAAGATGGTGGACGACCCTCTGAAAATCTGTCCTGAGTGTGGCAAGTCCATCCGTCGTGTGCTCAGTGGTGGGATTGGCATTTCCTTCCAAGGCTCTGGATTTTATGTCAACGATTCTTCCAAGTCCGCTCACAGCTGTGGTGGATCCTGTTCGTCTTGCAAGGGGTAGGGTACAGTGAAAAAGCAGACAGCCCGTTTTTTCTGTGAGAATTGCAATGCCGAGGTGGGGCGTGACGATAAGGTCTGCGCTCGCTGCGGTCATTTCTTTGCCTCAATCCGTTGCCCCCATTGTGGCATGATGGGCGAGCCCTCCCAGTTCAAGTCGGGCTGTCCCCAGTGCGGTTATGCCATGGACTTGTCTGGATTCGGTATCCCAAGCTCTGGGTCAAAAAATAAGAAGAAGGGACAGAGAAAAGGGGCTGTTCATAGAGATGAGCGTCTGCCAATCTGGATTTATATCATCACTACCTTGGTGCTGGTGGGTGCTGTGGTTGGGGTGTTCTTCTATCTGGGAAATATCTAGCATTCTTAGGTTTATATGGATTTATTGCAGAAGCTGGTCTTATGGCCAGTTTTTTTTCTTACCTGCTGGTAGGCTAGGCGTGGTGTGCCATCGTGAGTGTGGATGACGCCACAGTAATGATAGCCTAGCTTTTGCAGTAGGTTCCGCATGGGCAGGTTCGCCTGGTGGGTATCGATGCGGATGTTGCCACACTGCTTCAGAGCCCATTGCAGGCAAAAGGTGGCTGCTCCCCGCACACTTCGGGAGCTTGCGAGGCGGTGAACCACACCGTAGGGCTGCTGTGGCTCAATCCATTGGCCCTGATATATCTGGCGATAGGTGGGGTCGTCGGCCATCTCCAGAAAGAATACAGCCACCACAGCCTCTGTCGCAGAGGTATCTGCTGTAGGAGGTAGGCTTTCCACACAGACGTAGCTTTTTTGCTGGAGAATATCCTCCTCAATCAAATGACTCGGTGGCCAGGATTCTCCCCACTGGAAAGGGTTTCCAGTCTCCTTCATAAAGTCCCGTGCCTGCTGATAGATGTCCAGCACCTCCTCTAGGTCTTGTAGCTGTGTTTTACGTACCTGCATTTTTTCATCTAGTGTCACTTGCTGCCATCCAGTATGGGATTTATCGTTGTAAACCGCACGGTCTAGTGCTGGCATCACGGTAACCCTAGTTGTAAACGAACTGGATCGTGACAACAGGTTTCTGTCGTTGTCATGTACACATTATACACCAACTCCAGTGTTCCCGCAAGTTGTTTGGTGTTGGTCATGTCAATTCAAGGGTGGGGGATTGTTTCCGCAAAAAAAACTGGTTCGGGGTGTATCCGAACCAGCTTGTTGTTCTCTTGGGGATTGTCAGTTCATGGCCAGCACGAGCTCTGGCTTGTTTTCCATCACCTGGGCTTGGATGCTCCTGATACCACCGGTGGTTTTCAGGGATCCGTCGGTGATACAGTCTCCACTGTTCAGGTGGACGGGGCGGTCGGGAACCAGGTTGTAGTAGTCGTCCTGGCGCTCGATGAGCTGGCCACTGTACAGGATTCCTTCCTGGGGATGGATGAACAGGATCTTAGCCTGATGGGCTTGGACGGGGGAAAATATACCCTCCTCCTGAATCAGCTGCTGCAGGCGTTCCAGATTCTTCTTGTTTGTGCCGGTGATGCAGCCCCGCACCTCCAGCAACTGGGCCTTCTCCGCCTCCTCGTCGTCAAAGTCGGGGGGAGTCAGCAGCACCACCTGGGGATTGCTCCTGAGGCTGCACTTCATGTGCTGCACCATCACCTTCCAGTGGCGGGGATAGTCCACGGCGTTGATGACCACCAAATGGGGTTGAATCTCCTCCACGTTGTCTAGTGCCTTCAAAAGCCAGCGGTAGCAGATGGTGTCATAGCCTGCCTCTTCTAGTGCGGAGCGGATGGCAATGCCCTCTGTCTGTGCATCGGATACAATCAGCGCTTTCATTCGGTCCCCAGGTTTTCTACAGTATAGTCGAAGATCTGCCAGATGCCGTCCCGCTGGCGCACGTGGTAGGTGTACCGCTTCTTCTCGTAGAAGGTGTCGTACTTGAACCACTGGGTGGAGGTGACCGTTCCCTCAGTCTGGGTGTACACCGTCTTGTCGATGGTGAATCGCTCTGGGATGGCCACAATGTCGCCGTCAATGCGGGACTGCTGCAGGTCGGCCTTGTAGTTGTCCAACATCCTGTTGCGCTCGATGGCGGAAGAGCTGCTGTACTTTCTGTTGCGGACTGGGTCACGCTTCAGCATTTCCTCCAGATCCATGTACAGGAAGTACTGGTCCCACAGGCTTCTCTGGCGGGCTACGATGGTTTGCTCCACTACCTTGTCTGGGGAGATGGCCTCCGGCTGGAGGATTTCTGCTGTGACTGGTGTCACAGGAATCAGTGAGGAGGCCGCAGCTGCAGGGGAAGGACGGATTTCCAAGGGCATCCTATTGGAGGTGACGGCACTGGCAAGGCGCTCCTTGTACAGCTCAGGATAGAAGGTCACCTCCATATAATAGACTGCAGGATTGTCAATCTGCACGAAATTCTTTAGGTTTTCAGTGAAGGAATACTCCTCGCCGGTTTCCAGGGCAATTTCCCGGAAATAGACGGTCTGCTGCATGGTCCGCTTGCGAATCAGCTGGTCGGTGGCAGGCAGCTCCTTGTTCTTTACCGTGAGGACCTTGAAGTCCATGCTGAACATGCGGTCATCCGCCAGCTTGAACCGCAGGGTCTTAGGCCCCTTGTTTGCCACGGTGACGTGGACGTAGACAGGGTTATCCTCGGCGGATCCGGGATAATACATGGTCTTGTTGTAGAACTTGGCGGTGACCTCCACGTCCTGTGCGTAGGACTGTGCAAAAAGGGCAAAACCCGCTATAATGACTGCCAGTATGCGTTTCAATTCAGTACTCCAGAATCAGAATTGGTTCCGGGAAAACAAGCCTGACGGTGTTGTTTTCTCGGCGTAGGTTTACTATAGTATCGGACAAAAGCAATGAATACCTTACACACAAATTCTTCTTCCAAAGACTCTGCCGGATTCGCCTCGAATCCCCTACACCCGTTCTTTCACCATTGGCCCGACCTACAGACTGGCCTTTCCCAGTTTGATTTGTCTGCAGAGGCTGTACCTGTTCAGGTAGAGGGGGTTCAGGGGAGCATGGTGTCCTTCCTGCTGGCAGAATATGTTGCAGCCTCCTCCGGTGGCTCCGAGGTCTGTATGGTGGTGGCCAGCGGTGAGCGGGAGGCCCAGGAGCTTGCCCTGGATTTGCAGGCTGCCAACCGGGATCTCCAGGTACGGTTTCTGCCTTGGTGGGGAACGGTGCCCTACCGTCCCGCTCCGCAGGGTGCCCTTGTCTTTGGCCAGCGGGCTGCCACCCTGGCAGCCCTTGCCTCTCTGGGGCATGAACTGCGGAGCACGTCAAAGAAAGGTACAGTTCCTACGGTGTTCATTGTCTCCCAGCGTGCCTTCCAGACTCCCGTTCCCCCGCCCGAGTACATCCGCTCCCTGCTGTTTTCCTTGCAGGTGGGGGACAGCTTTGATCCGGTGGCCTTGGCGGGACGGCTGGTGGAGCAGGGCTACCTGCGGGTGCCACGGGTGACGGTGCGGGGGGAATTTGCCCTGCGAGGTGAGGTGCTGGACATTTTCATGGCGGGGGAGGAGGTGGCCCACCGCATTGTCTTTGACTTTGACCAGATCGAGCAGATAAAGACCTTCGACCCTGAGGGACAGCAGTCCCTAGAGACGGTGGACTCCCTGACGGTGTATCCCATGAAGGAGGTGGTGTGGACCCCCCAGCTGGTGGAACGGCTGGAGCAGGTACTGGCTGAGGACAAGTTCCAGAAGCCCACTGGTGCTGCCGCCAGCGGTACGGTGCAGGGCAACGATACCGGTGACTTTGGCTTTGGCAGCCACCAGCACTTTGAGGATGCCCAGCGGCAATTGCTGGAGGAGCTTCGGAGCCAGGGGGAGAGCCTTGGGGAGGAGCTGTTCTACCAGGAGGTCTTTGACCGTCCCTATTCCCTGATGGATTATCTGGGGGATGAAGTTCCTGTCTTCTTCGTTGACTTTGACCGTCTGGCCAATGCCCAGGAGGGCTTTGACCGGGAGTATCTGGGAATGTACCGCAAGGTCCGCGCTTTCCATCCCGTTCCTCCCCCTGACCGTATCCTCTTTGCCTTCCATCGTCTGGTGGGTCAGCATCCACGGCGGATTCTGTTCAGGACCCTCCACACCCAGCTTTCCCAGGAGGAGCAGGATATTTCCACCGTCAGGCTGGAGATGGACCCACCCCGCAGCTTTTTCGGCAACATCCAGTACCTGAAAGAAAGCTTTTCCAATCTCATGGCCGACGGCTGGCGCATCTTCATCTACGGAGAGAGTGAGAACCAGGCCCTCCGCATTGCCGAGCTTCTGCGGGACTTGGCCGGGGAGGGATTGCAGATACTACCCCAGGCCATCACGGCGGGCTTCGGTGTTCCTGCATTGAAGCTGCTGGTGGTGCAGGAGAACGAGATTTTCGGCCGGCGAAAGCGGGCGCCTAAGTCCGTGAAGCAGGTGAAAAGCTCCGTCATCGACACCTTCGTGGAGCTGAATCCCGGGGACTATGTGGTTCACGTGAACTATGGCATCGGGCTGTTCAAGGGAATCGAGCGGGTGAAGGCCGGGGGCAACGAGCGGGATTACATCAAGCTGGAGTATGCCGACGAGGAGTTCGTGTTCATTCCCATTGAGCAGGTGAACCTGGTGCAGCGGTATATTGGAAACGAGGGGGTGGCTCCCCGACTGGACAGAATCGGCTCCAAGAGCTGGGAAAACCGCAAGAACAAGGCCCGCAAGGCAGCTGAGGACATTGCCCAAAAGCTCATCGACCTGTATTCCCGCCGCAAGGCTTCCCGGGGCTTTCCCTTTCCCAAGGATGCCGAGTGGCAGACTGCCTTTGAGGCGGCCTTTCCCTACACGGAGACCGACGACCAGCTGACGGTCAGCGCCGAGGTGAAGGCCGACATGGAGAAGCCACAGCCCATGGACCGGCTGGTGTGCGGAGATGTGGGCTACGGCAAGACGGAGATTGCCATGCGTGCGGCCTTTAAAGCCGTGATGGGTGGCAAGCAGGTGGCATTCCTGGCTCCCACCACCATCCTGGCGGAGCAGCACTACGAGAACTGTGTGGAGCGATTCCAGGGCTTTCCCGTCCGCATTGCCCACATGTCCCGGTTTGTGGCTCGCAAGGAGCAGAAGCAGATTCTGGAGGGACTGGCTGCCGGTACCGTGGACATCCTCGTGGGCACCCACCGCATCATCCAGAAGGATGTGGTGTTCAAGGACCTGGGATTGATGATCATAGACGAAGAGCAGCGCTTCGGGGTGAAGGACAAGGAGCGGCTGAAGGAGCTGAAGACAAACATCGACAGCCTTGCCATGAGCGCCACCCCCATTCCCCGCACCCTCCACATGAGCCTGCTGAAAATTCGTGACATGAGCCTTTTGACCACGCCGCCCCAGAACCGGCAGGCCATTGAGACGGTGATCGACAGCTACAACGACGACCGTGTGGCGGCGGCTATCCGCAGGGAGGCGGAGCGGGGAGGGCAGGTGTTCTACCTCCACAACCGGGTGGAGAGCCTGGAGGAGGTGCGCTTCCGCCTCCAGAGCCTGGTGCCGGAGATGATGGTGGAGACCGCCCACGGCCAGATGAGCGCCACGGAGCTGGACGACATCTTCCGCCGCTTCAAGCTGGGGGGCTTCCATATTCTGGTGTCCACCACCATCATCGAGAACGGCATCGACATTCCCAATGTGAACACCATCATCATCGACCGGGCGGACATGTACGGTGTGTCCCAGCTCTACCAGCTGCGGGGGCGGGTGGGGCGCAGCGACCGCAAGGCCTACGCCTACCTGCTGTACCCGGAGAACAAGGCCCTGTCGGAGATTGCCATGAAGCGGCTGCAGGTCATCAGCGACTTTACCGAGCTGGGCTCCGGCTTCAAGATTGCCATGAAGGACATGGAGATTCGTGGGGCGGGAAACCTCTTGGGCAAGGACCAGTCCGGGGAAATCTTCTCCGTGGGTTTCGACCTGTACCTCAAGCTGCTGGAGGAGGCTGTCCAGCGGCTTACCGACGAGAATTTCCAAGCTCAGAACGAGGTGCTGATGGAGTTGGAGTACACTGGCTTCATCCCGGAGACCTACATCACCAATCCCCAGACCAAGATGGAGGTGTACAAGAAGATTGCCGCCGTCTCGGAGCGTGATACCCTGGAGCGGATTCACGCCGAGCTGCAGGACCGCTTTGGCCCCATCCCGGAGGAGGTTTCCAGCCTCCTGTCCCTGGCGGAAATCAAAATCATCTGCCGCCGCCTCAGCATTGCCACCCTGCGGGAGCGTGGTGGCCTGGTGACTCTGGAATTCTCCCGTGTATCGGACATTTCCGTGGACAAGGTGCTGCGACTGCTGAAGGAAAGCGGCGGCGGGGTGAGGCTTGATCCCCAACGGCCCAACGTGCTGCTGCTGGAGACCGGCAAGATTGGCCTGAAGGAAAAGAGTGAGTTCATCAGGGAAAAGCTGGAGATGTTGGCCAGCTAACATTTGAAGGCCAACCTTGGCCAGCTAGTTTTAAAGGACAACATCGTCGTTTGCCAGTTAGCATTTAAAGGCAAACCTTGGCCAGCTGGCACTGGAAGACAAACCTTGTCCAGTTCGTGTTATATAGGAGGAAATATGATCAAGGCTGTGATATTCGACTATGGGAACGTGATTTCCCAAACCCAGACTGGGGACTGCGCCGAGCAGATGGAGGCCATGACTGGCGTTCCCGCCGATGTGTTCCGCACCGTCTACGACAGGTTCCGCTTCGAGTTCGACCGGGGGACCATCACCGGTGCCCAGATGTACCGCCAGCTGCTGGAGGCCGACGGCTACCACCAGCAGGCAGCCGACCAGCAGCTGATGGAGCAAATTGCCCGGCTGGACATGGAAAGCTGGCGGCCGGTTCGCCAGGACGTGACCGACTGGGGGCTTTCCCTGAAGGCTAGTGGCCTCAGGCTGGGAATCCTTTCCAACATGCCCACGGAATTCCTGGCCTCCTACGAGGATGAGATTGAGCTGTTCAAGGCAGCCCACTACGCCTGCTTTTCCTGCCGAGTGGGGCTCATCAAGCCGGAGCCTGCCATCTATCACGATGTGCTGAAAGGACTTGGAGTGGATCCCCAGGAGGCGGTCTTCTTTGACGATGTGGCGGTGAATGTGGAGGCCGCCTGCGCCCTGGGCATCCATGGCTTTGTGTGGCGTGGACTGGAGCAGGGAAAAAGAGACTTGCAGCAGGTCATCGCTGAGCATGGCCGCTGATTCCATCCCCCTGCCTTCACAGCTTGCAAGGCTTCCTTTCACCGCTGGGGAAAGGGAGGCGTTTTCCTCGGTGGATTTTCCCCCGCTTGTTTCTGTGCAGATGGCCACCGTTTTGGAGCGGCTTGCAGGGCGGATGGCGGAGGACCTTGAGGCGGCCGCCTGGTATCGTGGGTTAAGCCGCCAGCTTTTTCCCCAGCCAGAAGAAAATCTGGTGCTGAGCGAGGAGCTTGCAGATCCCCTGGGAGCCCGCCTCCATCAGGCTACAGAGCGCATGGTGCACCAGTACAAGAACCGGGTGCTGGTGCTTGCCACCAGCCGCTGCTTTGCCCACTGCCGCTACTGCTTTAGGAAGAGCCTCATCACGGAGTCCCTGCAAGGAGCTGGCGGCCAGTCGTCCTGTGGCTCCTGCCTTGGGTGGCCTGCATCCCAGGAAATTGATGAGATGGCCGCATATCTGGCAGCCCACCCGGAGGTGCAGGAGGTGCTGCTTTCCGGCGGCGATCCCCTGACCGCCCCCTTCCAGCAGGTGGAGGAGCTGGTGGCTCGATTCCGGGAGGCAAGGCCGGGGCTTTTGGTTCGCCTGTGCACCAGGGCCATCTCCTTTCATCCTGCCGTCTTCACCCCCCGTCTGGTGGAGGGACTGCGCCGCCTGCGTCCCCTGTGGGTGATTCCCCACATCAACCATCCTGCAGAAATCAGCCCCCGCTACGCCCCGGAGTCACGGGAGGTCCTGCTCCGCCTGGTGGACTCAGGAATCCCGGTGCAAAGCCAGACGGTGCTGCTGCGGGGGGTGAACGACGAGGTGGCCACCTTGAGCCGCCTCTTCCACCAGCTGACCCTGCTGGGAGTGCGGCCCGGCTACCTGTTCCAGTGCGACCTGGTGCCGGGAACCTCCCATCTCAGGGTGCCCGTGGAGGAGGGGCTGGCCCTGTACCACCAGCTGCGGCGGGAGCTTTCCGGCCTGTCCTGCCCGGTGTACGCCGTGGACCTGCCCGGAGGCGGCGGCAAGCTCAACCTGCTGGAATTGGACCCCAGCCTCAGTCCCACCCAGGTGCGGCGGCTGGAGGACTGCTACCAGTTCACCACCCCCGACGGCTCGGTGTGGTGGTATCCGAGGTGAGGACTGACATTTCCGGGTGGAAATAGTATATTGCAAGGGCAAGGAGGATTATATGAGCTCGATTACAATCCAGCAGAAGGGAATCCTGGACATTCCGGCGGATGCCATCGTGAATGCGGCCAACAGCGGCCTGCTAGCGGGGGGCGGTGTGTGCGGCGTGATTTTCCAGCGGGCGGGTGAGCGGCAGCTGGCGGCGGCCTGCAAGGAGATCGGCCACTGTCCCGAGGGCTCGGCAGTCATAACAGCCGGCTTCGGCTGTCCGTGCAAATACATCATCCATGCGGTGGGGCCGGTGTACCGGGATGGAACCAGGGGTGAGGCGGAGCTCCTGTACGGGGCCTACAAATCATCCCTCCAGCTGTGCCGTCAGCACGACCTCCACTCAGTCGTCTTTCCTCTGATTTCCGCCGGCATCTTCGGCTATCCTGTCCAGGCCGCCTGGTGCCAGGCCATAGCTGCCTGCAGGGACTTCATCAGCGGCAACCCCGACTTTGACATCAGCATCACCTTCGCCATCCCGGAGGAGGAAAAGCTTGTGGTGGGCCAGCAGGTTCTGGGGAACTATGGGAGTGCAGGAGGACGGGGCGGCTGCTGTCCAAGGCGGGGCGGGGCAGCCAATGAGGGGAGCTGTATTGGTTCGTCATAAGGTATAGAAAAATGGAGTTTTTTGTAGCGACTTAAAAAAAATAATTGAAAAAAAACAAACTTTTTATTGATACTATCATTATATGATACCACTAATAGTGTATAATTAAATTATTTTTTTTCAAGCCAAGGAGGATACTATGTTTTGTAGCAATTGCGGAAAGGAGCTGGAGGCCGGGGACCTGTTCTGTGGGTACTGCGGAGCCAGGCTGGAGCCAGTACCAGAACCCATTGTGGAGGAGCCAGCAGCAGAAAATGTTACTCCTGTTGTGGAAGAACCAGTTCAGCCCACACAGGAAAGGCCTGCAGAAACTAGTTCTTATGAGGAAAGGAAGAGCCCAGTAGGTTGGATAGTGGCGGGTATCGCTATTCTGGTGATATTCCTTGTTTTTTCTTTTGCTGATACCTCCCCATCATATACCACTAGTACATCTCAAACTAGAACAGAGTACTATAATCAGCTCCTTTGGACAGGTAAGAATAGCCATATTCCTCAGTTGGCTCAAAAGGTTAACTCTACTGGTACCTACAAGGCAGAGTATGAGGGAAATAAGCTTGTTCGTATCTCTTGGAAACAGGGAAACGAGAGTAAAACTTGGGTGATTAATGATGCTGGAACTCTGGAGAGGTCTTACCAAGAGGGAACGGAATTTTGCCGTGAAAGAAAGGTTCATGCTGCCGCAGAAATATATGACGGTGCAGGTAATCTGATAAAAAGGTCTTACTATGGGACTGACGGTGGTTTAAAGGAAACCTCTTCAGGATTTGCTATTGTCGAATTTAAGTATGACGGTGTTGGCAATGAGATTCGGAGGGAATATTACGGGAGAAACCGTCTACTGAAAGCTAATACAGATGGTGTTGCTGCTATTGAGTGGGATTATAACAGTGCTGGAAAAGAAATAGCTAATCGTTCGTATGATGTTAATGGAAAGCTACTGAGCAAGACACCTCAAAAGGAAGCCGCAAAAAAGGTAAAATCCAACAGTCCATCACCAGATAGAACAGAGTACTATAATCAGCTCCTTTTGACAGGTAAGAATCATCATATTCCTCAGTTGGCTCAAAAGGTTAACTCTACTGGTGCTTACAAGGCAGAGTACGAGGGAAATAAGCTTGTTCGTATCTCTTGTGAACGGGGAAACGAGAGTTTTACTTGGAAGATTAATGATGCTGGAACTCTGGAGGAGTATTACCAAGAAGGAACGGAATTTTGCCGTGAACAAAAGGTTCATGCTATCAAAGTAATACATGACGGAGTAGGCAATATGACCCGTCTGGAGCATTATGGTGTTGATGGCCGCCTGAAGGAGGATAGAGATGGCATAGCCATTTATGAGTCTGAGTACGACGGAGCAGGCAATCAGACCCGGAAGGAGTTTTATGGTGTTGATGGCCACCTGAAGGAGGATATAGATGGCGTAGCTATTTATGAGTATGAGTATGACGGAGCAGGTAATCAGACTCGGCGAGCGTTTTATGGTGTTGATGGCCGCCTGAAGGAGATATATGGCGTAGCCATTTTTGAGTTTGAGTACGACAGTTCTGGCAAGGCGATAGCTTATCGTGGTTATAATGCCAAGGGTGACTTCCTGGGATATGCGGAGTTAGAGTAGGTGGCCTTGTCTCCTTGTGAGGAATGTAATTTTAGGAGGAAACTATGTTTTGTAATAATTGCGGAAGCCAAATGGTGGATGGAAAGCCTTTTTGTCCAGGGTGTGGGCAGAAGTTGCAGCGGGAAAGTGCCTTTTGTACCAATTGTGGTGGAGAACTGGAAGCCTCAGATGTATTTTGCGGACACTGTGGAGTAAAGGTGGATCGTGATAGCGAGGTTAAGTCTAGCTTAGTGTTGGTGGAGGGCGACTCTGCAAAAGATATAAAATCTTTTTACATGGGTAAATTTCCTGTTACACAAAGGGAATGGACGGCCATAATGGGAAATAATCCTTCTATCATTTTGGGGCCTGATTTACCAGTAAACTACATCTCTTGGTATGATGCAGTGGACTACTGTAACAAGCGGTCTGCTGCCGAGGGGTTAGAAGCCTGCTATAGTGTCAGCGGAAGGGAAGTTACCTGCCACTGGGATGCTTCTGGTTACTGCTTGCCCACAATTTTACAATGGGAATATGCCGCCAGAGGTGGTAAGAATTATGAGAAGTACCGTTTTAGTGGTAGTGATGTTCTAGATGAAGTGGCTTGGTACAATGGTAATAGTGGTGAAACACTCCACCCTGTAGGAGGAAAGAAGCCCAACATCCTAGGTATTTACGATATGACTGGAAATGTGTGTGAATGGTGTTGGGATATCAGAAGTGGGGATGGAGAGCTACGGCATTATAAGGGTGGGAGTTTTATTCAAATAGCAGAAATTAGAGCTATATGTAGTGTGAATTCTCGTTTTGGGGGTAACTGGTTGGGATTGCGGGTGATTCGTTTGTGCCAGTAGAATAATAAAACAGGCAAAGGAGGAAAAGTGTATGAGGCCTTGGTGGTATTATTTGGTTAAAAGGGTGGCGTATGTTGTCACCTTGGGACTATTGCTGTTGGGTTGTATCAAAACGTGCCTGAACTGATGGGAGGTTATCAGTATGGAAGAGAAGATGAGGTTGGAAGGGATCCTGCGGCTCCTTCCCTTTGCTCCTGGCTCAAAAAGCGAGGGTATCCGCCCCTTCCTTGTGGGGGATGACGGCTCCAGGGTGCTCCTGTACAAGAAGCAGGACAACCCCTTTGAAAACCGGGGATTCCATGGTGTCGAGAACCAGCGAGTGCAGGTGGAGGGAGAACTTCGGGGTGGCACCTTCCACGTGGAGCAGCTCCATATCCAGGAGGCTGCCGTCCAAAATGAGTGTTCCCAGGAGCCGGCCCCGCCGGAGGGAGCGGGAGCGGATGAAAAGGAGGGTGATGATGAACTTCTGTGAGGATTGTGGTGAAAGACTGTCGCCAGGAACGGCGTTTTGTGAGGAATGCGGTGCTCGTGTTCCCCTGGCTCGTCCAGGGCTTGCTGCGGGAGGCACGGCCAAAAAGGCAGGGGCGGACGGCATTGTATATACCAACCTCCCCCTGCTGGCATCTCAGCTGCATCGTCCCGAGGACATTCTGCTGGAGGTCATACAGCGGTTCATCGCCGACGCAGCCTCCCACGGCATTGACTATGTGTTTGTGGATGCCTCCCGAAGTCTTTCGGGGGTCGCCACAGTGGGGGAGCACCTTGAGCTTATCCGCAGCAGGATGGGGGAAATCCAGGGCCGTTACCTGTTCATCCTTGGCTCCAGCTCCGTTGTTCCGTCCGTTCTATGGGAAAATTATGCCAGCACGGCAGAGGTTGACCCGGATATCTCGTCGGACCTGCCGTATGCCACGCTGGATGCCACCAATCCCTTTGCGGGGTTGGCCTACGACTATGACAGCATGCTGAGGGTGGGGCGGCTGCCCAATGTGGATTTGGAGAACTACTTTTCAAATCTGGAGCTTTCCCGGCGGCATACTGGTGTGGTGGAAACCTTCGGCGTGACGGCACGGGTATGGGCCGCCATGACGGAGCATCTGTACCAGGCCATAGCTGCGGGGCCCAAGGTACTGGCATCTCCTGAGCATACGGTGGAGTCGGTGCGCAAGCACATTCCCTGCGGGACAAACCTCCTGCTGTTCAACCTGCATGGGAGCGATGAGACCAAGTATTGGTATGGACAGGAGAATTTCTCCTATCCGGAGGCGGTGGAGCCCACCTCTTTTGCTGGTCTTGAGCGGCCCTATTTTCTTGCGGTGGAAGCCTGCTACGGCGCTGCCTATGAGGGGCGGCCGGTTGAAGAAAGCGTGCTGCTGTCTGCTCTCAGCGGTACCTGCGTTTCGTTTTTAGGCTCATCCCGGATAGCCTTTGGGGTTCCTGCCCCCTCGTTGTACCTTCCCAAGGGGTGCTGCGCCGATATTGTTTGCGGTGAGTTCCTGCGGAATCTCAGGGGCGGGATGAGTGCCGGAGACAGCCTGAACATGGCAAGGAAGAAACTGATGATGGGACAGATTGCCCCTGAGGAGGTAAAGACCCTGGCGGAGTTCTCCCTGTACGGGGACCCCACCGCCTCGATTTTGGGGCATGGCGGGAAGGGCATAGCCTCCTGCCATAGCCCGTCCAGCCGGCTGGCCAAGGACATCTGCATCTCGCAGCCAGATGTCCGCCAGGCGGTGAGGATGGAGCTGGCTGTTGTGGAACAGAAGATAGTGGAGGTCGTAGAAAAAATCATAAACATCCAATATACTGAGTTCAAGGGAGGCACGCTCCGATTCTATAGGAACGTGAGTAGAAAGGATATGCTCAATGCAGTCGTTTCACAGAAGGGGACGATAGGACCACGGTATCTGATTATGGATGTTTCCCCCTTGGGACAGGTAAAGCGGGTTTTTGAAAGCAAATGACTAGTGCAGTGCAGTTTAAGGAGGAATGTAGTATGAACTGTTCAAAGTGTGGAAGTCCCTTGAGAGAGGGCAAGAAGTTTTGTGGCAACTGCGGGACAAGAGTACCGGAGGCTGGCACTGTCCCCCTTTCTGGCGGAAGCAACAAGGCTGGAACGGATGGCGGGCAGTACTGCAACAAATGCGGAAGTCCGGTGGTTTTCGGCAAGAATTTTTGCAGTAAGTGCGGGAATCAGATAGGTGAGGTTGAGAGCCAGGACTTGGAGCTTGTGACCAGCGCGGGGTTCCTCCACTGGAACATCCTTCCCGGTCAGCTTGCCGTCCGCATTGACGAAAAGGACCTTGCCCAGTATAAGGACACCAAGGGGGTGGTGATACAGGACGGTCTCAAGGCCCTCTTTTTTACGGACGGAGCCCTTGCAGGTGAGTTGGCAGGCGGCAAGTACCCGTTCAAGGATATGGGGGTGCAGAAAACTCCTGCCATCAAGCGATTTTTCTCCCACATTGCCTCATTCTTTACTGGACGGAGCAGACAGCTGGTTGAAAATGCCGGCTCCATCAGCATTGTCCTGTTGCGGGAGGCTGAATTCCCCCTCATCTTTTCCGAGCGTGGCATACCTACTGCCGGTGTTCATTCTGATGTGGCAATTCACATTACGGCAAGGATAACCAACATCCTGGAATTCTACCGCCACCAGCTTCTGGACAGGAAATTCGTGGGCTTCCAGCAATTCTCCCAGAGCCTTGAGCCATCAGTCCGTACCATTCTGGAGGATCAGCTGAGAGGAGTTGATGCGGAGGCTCTCTCAGGCAACACCCAGATTCGGCAGGAAATCCAGTCTGCCTTGGAGCAGTGCATTTCAGACCTGTATCCCTACGTCTCCTTTAGCCGCCTGATTCGCATGACGGCGGAGGCCAAGGAGCTGGAGTCCATCTTGCAGCTGCGGGAGGAGCTGTATGTCAGCGAGAAGGAGCTGGTGGAGCTTTCCCGTCGAAACGACTTTCTGAACCGGCTGAACGACGTGCAGAACCAGCAGATTCTGCAGGAGGCTCAGACCCAGGTAGACTTTGCTGTTGCCATGGACAAGATAGACCAGCAGAATGCCCTTGCCGAGGATGAGCGGGCACAGTTTGCAGATATGCTCTACTGGCAGCGGCAGCTACGGGAAGCTGGCAGTAGGGATGAGGGTGAGGCTGCACTTGCCAAGCTGGAGCAGAACGGTCTGTTGCGGCAGGAGGAGCTGGAGGTCCTCAAGGCAGACATTGACCAGCGGAAGAAATACAAGGAGCTGACCGACGGACAGGCCCTCGCACTCCTTACCATGCAGAACGATATGGCGCTGGACCAGCAGAAGCTCCAGTGGGAAATTGAGGTGGGGAACAAGCGGTTCCAGAATGAGTTTGACCGGCAGCGCCAGCTGGACGAATATGCCGATACCCGCCGTGAACGGGAGCTGGAGCTGGACAAGCGGGAGATGGCGGACCAGCTGGAGCTGCTGCGCCAGGCCCAGACCATCAGGCAGGAACGCGAGGAGCAGGAGCACCGCCGCCAGATGGAAAGTGCGAATGCCCAGCGGCAGCATGAGCAGGAGCTGCGGAGGATTTTCCAGAACATGACACCGGAACAGATTATGGCGGCCAACCCGGATATTAATCCCGCCGCCGCAGCCGCCTTGGCGGAGAAGTTCAAGGTGGAGAATGTGCAGCTGCAGGTGGATCTGGTGAACAAGCATTCACAGGAGATTCAGCGCATCATGCAGGACAATGCAAGCCAGCAGACTGCCATCACCCAGCAGTTGATTCAGATGATGGTTGCCACCTTTGCCGGGCAACAGGCACAGAAGGATGCTGCGATTCAGGATATCCGAACGGAGGCAAATGTTCATCAGGACAGGCTCACGGCTGTGTTGAACACTGCCTCCTCGGCGGCCTTTGGAGCGGCTGGCTCCATGCTCAACGGGATGGTGTTGAATGCCATGCACCAACAGCCTCGGGGGGAGGCGAAGGCTATGTCTGCCTGCACCAAGTGCGGCGGCCAGATGGAGGCAGACGCCTCCTTCTGCAGTGACTGTGGTGCGGCCCAGTAAGGACAAGAGGAGGAAGCCATGAATTGTACTTGTTGTGGAACTGAGTTGGAGGCTGGGGCACGATTTTGCTGCGAATGTGGAGCAGATGTGCCCCAGGTAAAGGCCTGCGTCAAGTGTGGGGTGCAGCTGCCCCTCAATGCAAAGTTCTGCAGCCAGTGCGGAATGAGACAGGATGATGGTGCTGCTGCCAGAGGTGGCTTTGCCATGGGGGACAAGAATGTAGTGGCTGGCGATGTAATCGGCAACAAGGAGGAGACCCACATTGCTGGCCACGCCACCATCATCAAGAATGTGGACGAGACAAAGAAGACAGACACATGCCATCAGTGCGGAAACATCGTCGTTGTGCTGGATGGCTACCAGTGTACAAGGTGCAACAGCTTTACCTGTCGTGACTGCTACGATACCGTCCATCGTTCCTGCCACTCCTGCCTTGAGCAGGAGTTGAGGAAAAAAGAGGGAGAGTACCTGCTCGCACTGGAGGCAGCCTATGCAGATGGGGTGATCTCCGCCCTGGAGCGTACTGAGCTGAAAGCGCTGCAGAAAAGAAATGGCCTGAGCGATGAGCGTGCTCGGCAGCTGGAAGAGCAGTTGCTGGTTAGCCATGGGATTGACTCAAGTCTTACAACAGCGGACGAACTCGCCCTAAAGAAGGCCTACAACCTGTTCTACTACGAGGTGAATCAGGAGCACAAGGCGCTGGCCCTGCTGGAGCCCTTGCATGAAGTCTATGCCCATGACAAGGCGGTGCTGGATTTGTACTTGTCCGTGTTAGCCCGTCAGAACCCAGACTATGCCCGAAAGGTTGCCACCTCCCTTTCCGTAGACAACCTGCAAGCCTATCTGGTTCAGGTGGAGATGGATTTGGGATGCAACGACTTGAGCAGTGCCGAGAAGGTGCTGCGACAGGCAAAGAGATTGTGGCCCTCCCAAAACAATTACCTGGTGTTTTGGGAAGGAATGCTGTATTTCCGCTTGTACAAGACTTATAGTGATCACACATACCTGGAAAAAACCAAGGAACTGTGCCAGGGCTTTGTTGAAACCGATGATCCCGTGGATCTCACCCAGCAAATTTTCCTCCAGAAAATCTGCATGGATGAGGTTGGAGAGGATACCCAGTACCTGACCCGGAGTTTCTTCGATGACAATGGCCTCATGGGGATACTGTTCTTTCGGCTCCTTGAATGGGAAAGCCTTCTGGAGGATGCCAAGGAGCTGGAGGTGTTCAGGATTAAGAATGTATACAATGAGGATGGCTTCATAATCCGTGAGGAACGGTACGGACGGGATGGTTCTCTGCTGCTTGCAAAGGATGGCGTGGCAGTCATTGCGTTCCAGTATGATGAGAATGGAGTGCGGATTGGCATGGAGTGCTATGACACCAATGGAAAGCTCATTTTGGACACAAATGGAGTTGCCATATACAAGCAGAGTGTAGACGAATGGGGGAATCCTGTTTGCCAATCCTTCTATGGTGTGGACGGTACTCTGTGTTTGAATTCCGATGGAGTGGCTTCAATTCGTTCTTATTACGATAAGAAGGGCAATGAGATCAGGCGGAAGCATTATGGAACAAACAATCAGCTGAAGCCGGATAACCAAGGTGTAGCTGTCTTGAAGTTTCAGTACAATGCCAGCGGGCAGCGTATATGCAAGACTTGCTATGGTGTGGATAACAGGATAAAGGCAGATAAAGAAGGAGTTGCAATCTACAAGTACCAGTTCGATGATGCCGGGAACAGGATACTGCAGGAGCACTACGGCGTGGACAATAAACCTGTAGCCGACGACAATGGAGTGGCGGCAGTACGGTGGCTGTACGATGACACAGGCAAGCTTGTTGAGTTCCAACTGTATGACGTTAATGGCGCGCTCTTGGATAGGCGTTCCTGCAATTAAAGTGTCTAAGCGGGGAAGCGACACAAGCTATGAAGGAGGAAATAATGAACTGTACTAGTTGTGGTGCAGATATTCGAGATGGATTATTATTTTGTAACAAGTGTGGAAGCCGTATTTCTCAAACACAGGATAATACGAATATTGTTTCCGAAGAGAAGAATGTAATTGCTGCTGAAGAGAAGATATGTCTTTCTTGTGGTAGTATGCTTCGTGCTGGACTTAAGTTCTGTAACAAGTGTGGAAGTTCTGTTTCAGAAATGGAAGAAAAAAGGCAGGCTCTCCAAGAAGCCGAAGAAAAAGCACGCCGAGAGGCCGAAGAAAAGGCTCGCCGAGAAGCCGAAGAAAAAGCATGCCGAGAAGCCGAAGAAAAGGCTCGTCGAGAAGCTGAAGAAAAGGCTCGTCGAGAAGCCGAAGAAAAAGCTCGCCAAGAAGCCGAAGAAAAGGCTC
>JAGARR010000026.1 GCA_017622135.1 Spirochaetaceae bacterium | reverse complement strand
CTCGAATGTCATAAAACGCCACAACTTTTTTTTCCGGGCGGACACCAAGCCGTTCAAAAGACGGTCGAAAAGCGGAGTGAGGGCCTTTGAGAGGAGACGAATCAAGGGGAATCTCAGGACAGCTGAGCCGCAAGGACCGCCACGCACGGATTGGTGAGGGCCATATCGGACTGGAGGCCCTGGTGCGGGTGGTGAGCCATCCGGTGCTTCGGGATCTGCCATTCGTGCTGGAGACCCCCAACGAGCTTCCCGGCTATGCCTCCGAAATCAAGCTGCTGCGGGAGCGACGGGTCGAGCTCACTTGAGCAAGGCTGGGATGCTTCGATTTGTAACGGACACACCCTTTTACATTTCACGCTCCCCATGCTATACTGCTGCCTGTGAAAGATACAGCCCAAGCCTTTGATTTTTTTTACTCCGTGATACAGCGCCTGCGGGCGCCCGACGGCTGCCCCTGGGACCGGGAGCAGACACCCCTCTCGTTGCGGAACACCTTGATAGAAGAGTCCTTCGAGGTGGTGGACGCCATCACCCAGCAGGATGCGGAGCACGCCAAGGAGGAGCTGGGAGACCTCCTGCTGAACGGACTGCTGATCTCCTACATCTACCAGCAGCAGGGTGACTTTACCGTGGCCGACGTGATGCAGGAGGTGGCCGAAAAGCTCATCCGCCGCCATCCCCACGTGTTTCCCCAGTCGGAGGGACGCTCCCAGCTGCAGGAAAACCTCACCACAGGGGAGCAGGTCATCTCCCAGTGGGACGCCATCAAGGAGAAGGTGGAGGGCCGCAGGGAACAGTCCATCCTTGACCAGGTGCCGGCAGGTTTTCCACCCCTGCTGAAGGCTCTGAAATACCAGAAGAAGGCAGCGAAGAAGGCCTTTGACTGGGAGGGGCCAGAGCAGGTGCTGGCCAAGGTAGAAGAGGAGCTGGAAGAGGTTAAAAATGCCGCCGCCGCACGGGAGCAAATCCTTGCCGTCAGCAAGCCAGCCAATGGCAGGGGCGACAGCAAGCTGGAGCCCCTCACCACCCACTCCACCCCCCAGCTGGATGCCGCCCAGCTGCACCTGGAGGAGGAGCTGGGAGACCTGCTGTTTGCCGTGGCAAACCTCTGCCGCCACTATCAGGTGGACCCAAATGCGGCCCTGTCCGCCACCAACGCCAAGTTCTACCGCCGCTTCCGCCACGTGGAGCAGTCCATGGAACGCCAGGGCATTCCCATGGACAAGGCGCATTTCCAGCAGATGGACCAGCTGTGGGAGGAGGCCAAGGAGCTGGAGGGGTAGGATCCCCTCCCTAAAAAATTATTTTATCGGCTCTTCCCTTCCGCTCCCTTCCATAGTACAATCAAAGTCTTGAGAAGGAGCGTTCATGGAAGGAACAGTCATCAGCAGGACAGAACAAATCATTCTGGAGCACTTGGAAAGGCAGGACACGGTGTTTGTCTTCTCCACAGGACGAGCGGCCCAAATGTGGGCGGAGCGGATGCTGGACCATGTACCGGCAGTGGCCATGGAACGGTTTGTGGCTTGGGACAGCTTCAAGAGCGAGGCCATCCGCTCCCGTCAGCAGGACAAGGCCAGCATTCCCTCCATGATGCGGAAGATTTTTGCCAGCCACCTGATTCAGGAGAACGCCCGAAAAGTGGCCCAGGGGGAGGCGCCCCTGTTCTCCAGCCTCATCAACCCCCACTACGCCCAGGAGGCCCAGAGCTTCACCAACTGGATTGCAAGCCTGCTGCCCTCCCTGGAAAGCTGGCGACGCAGCCACGAAAGGGCCCTGCAAAGCCAGCCGGCAGAACAACCGCAGCTGGACCTGCAGGATCAGGACCTCATGACCCTCCACGGCCTGTACAAGAATTTCCTCGAGGAAAACAACCGCTTTGACCCGGCCTGGGAGCAGCCTCCCTTCGAGGACGACGGCCGCAACTACCTCATCTTCTATCCTGAAATCCTCACGGACTTCAGCGAGTACCGCCACATTCTGGAATCCAGCAGCCACATCACCCTGATTTCCTGCGACACCCACAACTCCGCCGCCCCCCGCTGCATCCATTACGGCAATGCCCGCCAGGAACTGCGGGAGACGGCCCTGTTCATCCGCAATCTGGTGGAATCAGGTCAGTGCCGCTACCAAGACATCTATGTCAGCGTGCCGGACATGGAGACTATGGCACCCTACCTGCAGCGGGAATTCCAGCTCTACGCCATTCCCGCCGTATTCCGCACGGGAAAGCCCCTTTCTGCCTACGGAGCAGGTGCCATCTTCGCCCAGATACAGGGCTGCCTTGCAAGGGACTTCTCCTTCGACAGCCTCAAGGAGCTGCTGCTGAACCACCACCTGCCCTGGAGGGAGCCCCAGCTGAAGGACGAGCTTATCCAGTTCGGCATAGACAACAGCTGCCTGTGCTCCTACACTGACAATCACACCAACCGTACCATCGACCCCTGGAAGGAGGCCTTCAAGAGAAATCCCCGGGAGGAGCGGCTCCACCGATTGTACACCAGTCTGCGTCAAGAAGCCCAGCGATTCTCCCAGGCCACCAGCTTTGAGAAACTGCGGGAAGCCTACTTCCAGTTCAGGGACAAATTCTGGGATATGGGACAGGTGGATCAAGAGAGCGACCAGGTGCTGGGACGCTGCATCACGGAGCTGGCGGGACTCATGGATCTGGAACGTGATTTTCCCCAGCTGCCGGTACCCAACCCCTTCAGCTTTTTCCTTCAGGTTCTGGAGGAAAAGGAGTACCTGCCCCAGAGTGATGACCAAGGCGTGTGGGTGGTGCCCTACCGGTTGGTGGCCTCCGCCCCCGCCGGCTGCCACATTGTGGTGGGAGCCAGCCAGAAGGACATCACCCACCTGTTCCAGCAGCTGGGCTTCCTGTCCCAGGCAAAGCGGAACAGGCTGGGCCTCACCGACTCCAATCCCTCCGACAGCTTCATCCAGCTCTACCAGCTCCACAGCCGCCTGCCGGTACGGTTTTCCGTGGCAGAAAACAACCTTGCCGGCTACAGCATCCCCCACAATGGACTGGATGCCATCCCCCGTGAAACGGTGAGCCTGCTGGAGGCCACCGGCAGCGCCATCCACCGGCAGCAGGACTTCATCATGCAGGAGCGGGACCTGTTCCAGCTGGCCAGAAAAGGGGGCAGCCCCACCAACCCCCAGACCGCACCGTTCACCCCCACGGCAATCCAGCAGGAGGGCTTCCACCACTGGAAGTCACAGCTGGAAGTATCCGACAGCCTCCATCAAGAGACCTCGTCCCCAGAAAATGCCAGTCAAGGCAATCTACCCCAGATACAGTGCACCTTTCCCCACTGGAAGGACAAGATTAAGCAGGCTCTCTTCTATTCAAATGGCCTCAATATTTCCGAAAGCCATCTGAACGACTTTTTCATCTGTCCCCGCCACTGGTACTTCAAACGTATCCTTAAGCTGGAGGAGCCAGACACCCAGGCCCAGTTGATGCAGGATGCCTGGATGGGAACCATCTACCACAACATCATTCAGCTGTACCTGGAGCCCATGAAGCACTGCGGGACTCCCCTCATTCCGCCCCACGTCCAGGAGCTCAGGGGGGAATCATTGATACCGGAGGAGCAGCAGCGTCTGGAAAAGGCCGTGGACACGGTGCTTTCCCAGCAGCACAGGCTTTCTCCCCTGACACAGGACCTGCTGCTAGCCCAGAAGGCCCACATCCTTGACACGGTCAGCTCCTTCATGGTCGCCCTGTGCAAGACTTTCCCTGACCACCAAGTGGTATCTCTGGAGGAAGGCCTCAGCTGCCAGCCCACGCAGCTTCTTCCCCTGCTGGAAAAATTGGCAGACAAAGAAATCCAGTTGCCCAATGAAAGCTTCCCCATCACTGATGAGCAGCGAAAGGAATTCATCCGGCAGCTGGAGGGCTTTGTGTTCACCGGCCGACTGGACTGCCTTTTGGCCAGCCCCGACGACGACCTGATTCTGCTGGACTTCAAGCTGGGCAATGCCCCGAAGCTGCAGGAGGCACACCTTGACCAGGAGGGCAGGCTGGCCAACTTCCAGATGGCCTTCTACACCATCCTCTATGAAAGCTGCTACCCAGAGCGCACCATCGACTCTGGTGCCTTCATGACTATCAAGGACGGAGCGGTTTCCGTCATCTTCGGCTTTGATGACAACAGGCGGCCCCAGCGGGACAGGGGAATCATCACCAAGGAGGGAGAAAAGGGCTTCACCTTCAACCACACCGTGGCGGCAGCCCTCCGATACGCTGGACAATTCGCCGCCGCCATCAAGAGCTGCACCTTCCCCCAAATGACAAAGGTGAACTATGAAACCTGCAGCTCCTGTCCCTGGCGACGGATCTGCCGTACCACCTACACGGTGGGGAGGGACGAGGTATGAGGGGACAGGAAAACAGCCAACAGGGAGACACCATGAACGATACATCATTTGACAGGAACAAGACGTGCGGTATCCAGGGAATCACACTGGAGCACTGGCTTTTGGAGGGAGACGGCACCAAGGACAACAGGGGACTGAATCAGGAGCAGCAGGCCGCTGTCACCAGCTCCGTCAACACCGTTGCCGCCGCAGGAGCGGGGGCAGGAAAGACCTTTGTGCTGGCCCGCCGCTACGCCTACCTGGTCTGCGTCAGAAAGCTGAAGGTGTCTGAAATCCTCACCCTCACCTTTACCCGCAAGGCCACCGCAGAGATGTATTCCCGCATCTACCAAACCCTGCTGGCAGTGGCAAACCTGTTCGGCACAGCGGAGGCAATCCAGGCGGTGGCAGACTTCCACTCAGCCCGCATCCAGACCCTGGACTCCTACTGCTCCAGCATAATCAGACAGTCCGTGGGACAGTACGGCATCAAGCCCGACTTTGTCATCGACGACCAGCAAGCGCAGACCATGGCAACACAGCTGGCCCTGCCCTTTGTGCTGGGCCACCGCCACAATCCTGCCATCCAGATGATAGCCACCACCACCCTTTCCCGGCTGGACAACCTGGCCGACGAGCTTTTTGCCCAAACCGTCATCAACCACTCCAGCATCGCCAACCCGGTGAATTTTTCCCAGGAAGTGGAGAACCAGCTGCAATACGCAGGACAGGAATTTCTTCGGCTGGCAGAGGAGATTGATGGGCTGGTGTACCAGCTACAGCAGATGATAGAGGACGAGGGCACGGGCACATCCACCTTCATCCCGAAGCTCCAGGCGGCGGTGAACTCCTTCCAGCAGGAGGAGTGGGAGACAAGCTCATTGAAGCTGGATGAAGGGGAAACAGCCCTCAGATTCTGCAAGGCGGTGGAGCGATTCGTTGACTTGAGGCTCAACGGGCAGCACACAAAGCCCTGGAACCAGCCCCTGAAAGCCTTGAAGGAGGAGACCTACCCCCTGTTGACCTCCCTGACCAACCTCTTGTATCGCCAGCAGGAACTGCGGGATCTAGCTGGTCTTCTGAATGAATTCCAGGAGCAGTACAACCGCAGCAAGCGGCAGGCAGGCATCCTCACCTTTGCCGACGCAGCCCAGCTGGCACTGGACACTCTGAAAAACCAGCGGGAAATCCGCCAGACCGAGAAGGAAGGCTACAGGGCCATCATGATCGACGAATTCCAGGACGACAACAAGCTCCAAAAGGACTTGCTGTATGCCCTATCGGAACGGCTGGACACCTTCAATCAGGACGCTGTTCCCCCGGAATGCCTCGACCCAGGCAAGCTCTTTTTCGTGGGAGACGAGAAGCAGTCCATCTACCGGTTCCGTGGCGCCGATGTGTCTGTCTTCCGGGGACTCGCAAGAGAATTATTGGGGCACAACGAGTCGGGACTCGCAAGAGAATTATTAAGGTACAACGAGTCGGGACTCGCAAGAGAATTATTGGGGCAGGACGAAAGGGGAGCTGCATTGAGCCTGTCTTACAACTACCGCTCCCATCCCACCCTCATCGCCGCCTTCAACACCATCTTCGGTGGCCTCCCCTACCAGCCCGGCGGCAGGAGCCATGACTACCCGGAGGCAGTCTTCATGGCAGACAGGGAAACCACCCCAGACTACGAGGCCACCTACCAGGAAGTTCTGGCAGGAAAAATCACGGAGAATGAAAGCCCGGAGGATAAAAGCAGGCGGCGGGTGCACCTGTGCCTGTTCAAGTCAACGGAGGCAGAGGACAACGAGGAGGTGCTCCAGGGGGAGAGCCTCTCCTCCAACCACTGCGAGGCCTATTTTGTGGCAGGAAAAATCAAGGAGCTGGTGGCGGCAGGTCGCAATCCCTCGGACATCGCCATCCTGTTCCGTACCACCACCAAGCAGCACCTCTTTGAGACAGCCCTGCGGGATCTGGGCATTCCCTACTCAGCGGAGACCACCGTCAATTTCTTTCAGGATGCTCCCACCAACGACATCCTGAGCTTCCTCACCCTCTTCCTCTATCCTGCCAACCAGACTGCCTACAGCACCCTGCTGCGTTCACCCTTTGTTGGACTCAGCAAGGAGGGACTAGAAATTCTTCTGGCAGCCCAAACAGCCCATAAGGGCTCCAGCCTGGCAGCCCAAACAGACACTAGGGACTCCAGCCTGATAGCCCCAATAGACCCTAAGGGCTCCAGCCAGACCAGTGGCACCCACACCATCTTCAATCAGGAGGATAGCCTGCTCCTTTCCAACCAGCAGGAGGCAGCGGCCTTTGTCAGTGGCTGCCAAGTCTACCACCAGCTGGCGGCCAAGGCACGCACCATGCCCATCACCGAGCTGGTGAGCTACCTGTGGTACCAATTGGGCTACCAATACAAGACCCAGGAGCAGGAGGCGGCGCTGCAATACGCACCCCTCTACGACAAGCTCTTCCATCTGGCAGCCCAAGCAGACGCCAAGGGCGACAGTCTGGCAGCCTTTGTCCAGGCCCTACAGCAGCAGGTGAACAATCAGGGAAAGCTTGACGACATATCCATTCCCCTGGAGCGGGACAATGGTGTGCAGCTGATGACCATCCACAAAAGCAAGGGACTGGAATTCCCCGTGGTTTTTTTGGTGAACAGCAACGGAAGGCCAAAGGCAAACCAGAACGATGCCGCTGTCTACCACCACCAGCAGTGGGGAATCGCAGTGAATCTTCCCAAGCTGCGGCAGCTGGGACCAAAGGCTCAGGCAAACTTCTTCTATCTCACCGCCCAAAAGGATGAAAAGGCCAGGGAGCTGGCGGAGCTGCGGCGCATCCTCTACGTGGCCCTGACCCGTGCCGAGGAGGAGGTCTACATCACCGGCAGCGCCAATCCAGACAAGGAGACGGGGCTGTTCAAGCCCAGCGAAAACCCGAACACCATGCTGAAGCTGCTGTTTCCCATGATGAACAGGATGCTTGTCATGGATGATAGCTCCAGCCAGGGAGTTTCTGTGGCGGAGGACTCTCCCTTTGACCTCCAATGGATTCCTCCCGTCACCCGGCAGGAAATCCAGTCAATCAAGGGCAGCACCAAGAACACCACGGCGCTGGAGCTGGCACGGTCTTTGGCGGACTGGTACCAAGGGGAGCCTGTCCTTCCTGCGGTGGAGGAAAGTCCCTACCGCAGCCCCAGCCATCTGGCTCCTCACAGCCCGGAATACCAACAAGAGCAAGCGCAGAATGGCCAAGACCTGCAGGAACAGGAGCCCAAGGCCGAAGGAGGAGCCTACAGCGAGATAGACCAGCTGGTACGCAGCAGTCACCAGAAAAATGGCACCACCTCCTTCACCTACACCGACTTCGGAACCTGCGCCCACCTCTATCTGGAGGCGGCACTAAAGGACCAGCAGCCGACAATTCCCACCCAGTACCTGCAGCACCTGAGTTTGAGTCAGCAGCAGAAGCTCCACCAGCTGTGCTCCACCATGACCCAGGGCTTCCTTGCCTCTCCCACCGGCCAGGCTGCAAAAGCATCCTCCTGGCGGCGGGCGGAGTACCAGTTCAGGTACCGGCTGGAGGATCATATCCTCAAAGGCTCCATGGACCTAATATATCAACGGGAGGACGGCTGCTACCAGATTGTGGACTACAAGACCGACCAGAAGGAGCAGCCGGAGCAGTACTTCATCCAGCAGGCCGCCTACCGCACGGCAGCAGCAGCCATCTGCGGAGTGCCGGAGGAAAAAGTCCACTGCGCCCTCTACTACCTGCGCACCGGCCACCTGGTGGACATCACCGCGGCCTGCTCCCAGGTGAACCATGAGCAGCTGGTGGAGCTGGCGGGGAAATCAGAGGGATGAGCGGGGCTTGCCTGCAACAGGAGAATTCCTGTCCCCCATGACAAAGCAACAAAAATATTCTACACTGTCCCCATACTCAACCTGCACAGGAGGCACCCATGGCAATAGAAAAGGTACGGGAATTTTTTCGTGGACGAGGCATGGAGGAGCGCATTCAGGAATTCCCCGTGTCCAGTGCTACTGTGGAGCTGGCGGCCCAAGCCTTGAACTGCCAGCCCTGCCGCATTGCAAAGACACTGTCCTTTATGGTGGAAGGCAAGCCCATCCTGATTGTGGCCGCCGGAGACGCAAAGATTCACAACCCCAAGTACAAGGCCCAGTTCGCCACCAAGGCAAGGATGCTTTCAGCGGAGGAAGCCGAAACCTTGGTGGGCCATGCGGTGGGAGGAGTCTGCCCCTTCGCCGTCAATCCAGGAGTGGCCGTCTATCTGGATGAGTCCCTGAAACGATTCGACACCGTGTTTCCCGCCTGTGGAAGCAGCAACAGCGCCATTGAGCTGACCATCCCGGAGCTGGAGGAGCACTCCGCCTTCCTCCAGTGGATTGACGTGACAAGGCTGCCGGAACAAGATGACTGAAACAGAAAACACCAGACGCCAGCACAACCAACAAGCACCCAGCCAACCTTCCGCCCCGCACCATGAGCCTCCCATATCACTGGTGCTGCTGGACCTGGACGGCACCCTGCTGCGGGACGACAAGACGGTCTCAGACTACACCCTGCAGGTCCTCAATCGATGCCAGCAGGAAGGCATCCTCATTGGCTTCTGCACCTCCCGTGGAAAAACCAGCATAGGCCACCTCATCACCCGGGTGAAGCCAGATATTGTTGCCACCAACGGCGGCGCCACCATCACTCTTCAGGACACGGTGCTTCACCACCAGGGCTTCACTGTGCAGGAGACCCAAACCCTGCTGGACGCCGCCTACCGAATTATTGGCCCTGATTGTGAAATCACCGTGGACACCGCGGACCAGCTGTACTGGAACCGAGGGGACAACAAGTCAGTCATGTATCATCCCCAAGCCCTGGAGCATGATTTCAGGAACTTTCCCCATCCCGCCATGAAAGTCTGCGTTCAAACTGATGACAAGGCGCTGGCAGCCGCCATTGCCCACACTGTTCCCCACTGCCATGCCCTCCTCTTCTCCGATGTGCCTTGGCACAGCTTTGCTCCCGGCAGCGCCACCAAGGAGGCCGCCGCCCAGCTCCTTTCCCAGCACCTGTCCATCCCCCTGGCGGAAATCATTGCCTTTGGGGACGACTTTAACGACCTGGGGATGATTTCCACCGTGGGACGGGGCATTGCCATGGGCAACGCCATCCCCGAAATCAAAGCGGTGGCAAATGATGTAGCCGCCACCAACAATGAGGATGGCGTTGCACAGTATTTGGAGAAGCTGCTACAGAGCCAAGGGAACAAGTGATTTTCATTGTCTCAGTGACAACTATCTAACAGAGGAAATTATTCGGGAACAGCAGGATGAGCAGCGGTGATTGCTCACCCCCTCCAGCCTTCCTTTTTCAGACGGAACCAGCTGCGACGGCTCTCCACAATTCCCTCCTTCTGCAGCTTGCCGATCTCTGCGGAAAGGGCGCTGCGCTCCACGCACAGGTAGTCCGCTAGCTGCTGACGGTCGTAGGGAATGATGAATTCGGGGCTGGCTTCCTTCTTGGCACAGGATAAAAGATAGGACAACAGCCGCTCCCGGATGGAACGGCGGGAAAGCAACTCCAGCTTCTGGTTCAGCTGCAGGGTCTTGGTGGCAACGATGGCCAGCAGGTTCTTTATCAGGCGATTGTGAAAGGCACAGGCAGAAGAACATACACTCATGATTCGCTGGCAGTTCAAGAGCATCATCTGGCCGGGAGCCGAGGCCACCACGCTCACGGGATAGGAAGGTGTGCCGGCACAGGCAAAGGCCTCGGCAAAAAGCCCGCCCGGCTCCACCTGAGCCACGATGGTACGGTTGCCGTAGTAGTCGTCCCGCACCACCTGCACCGCCCCCTCCAGCACAATCCCCATGTCCTGGGCTGGATCCCCCTCCCAAAAGATGGTCTGCTGCTTCTCCACCGACACCACTCGGACACCAAGACATTCCAGAAGCACAGGAATATCGGCGGCGGCAATGCCAGCAAAGAGGGGACAGCGGGACAGGACGGAATGGCTCATAGGTGCACCAGATTGCCTACAGGTCGTCCATAAGGGCGGTGGACTTTGCGTAGGCAGTTGACCGTGCCTCAAAGAAGTCGGTCTTGACCATGTTGGCGTTGGAGTAGGCGGAGACCCATGCCATATCCTCCGGCTCCTTGTCGTGGCCGGGATACAGTGGCTCGAACTCCAGGTTCATCCAGCGGAGGTTCCCCAGGTAGTTGATGTAGTCCTCCACCATCTTTGAGGTAAGGCCGGGAATCTTGTCTCCGATGACGTACTTGCCCCACTCAATCTCCTGCCGCACGCCCTCCTTCATCATGTCTGCATAGACGGCCACCTTGTCGGGAGTGAACAGGTCGGGCTCCTCCTTCTTGAGCTCCAAGATGATATTCTTGAACAGCCACAGGTGGGTGTTCTCGTCACGGTTGATGTAGCGGATTTCCTGGGCGGAGCCGGGCATCTTGCCGTTGCGGGCAAGATTATAGAAGAACATGAAGCCTGAGTAGAAGTAGATTCCCTCAAGGATGTAGTTGGCAATCAGCACCTTCATGAAGTGGAACAGGTCTCTGTTGGTCTGAAAGTCGTTGTAGCAGTTTCCGATGAAGGTATTTCGCCGCAAAAGATGCTCGTCGGTGCGCCACTGGTAGAGGATGTCGTTTCGTTGCTCTGGAGAGCAAATCGTATCCAGCATATAGGAATAGGACTGGGAGTGGACGGCCTCCTGGAAGGTCTGGATGTTCAGGCACAGGTTCACCTCGTTGGCGGTGACGTATTCCGAGACATTGGGCAGATTGGCCGTCTGGATGGAGTCAAGGAACACCAGGAAGGAAAGAATCTTGTCGTAGGCGGTTCGCTCCTCCGCCGACAGCTTGGGGTAGTCCTTGGTATCCTGGGCAAGGTTGATTTCCTCTGGAATCCAGAAGTTGTTCATGGCCTGCCGATACCAGCCGGAGACCCACTGGTATTTCATGTTGTTGAAGTCGTTGAGGTTGGTGGTGTTGCCCCCAACCATCCGCCGCATTCTGATGTCTATGTCCCCGTCGGGATTGAAAAGGGGACGCTTGATAAGGCTCATGGTCGCTCCTAAAAAGATTTTCCCGCCCTCTGTGAACCGAGCGGGAAAGGCTACACTGATTCTATCTGATTTTTTCACGCCGTTCAAGTGAAGACGATGACTTTGAGCAGGACAACGGGGCATGCTTAACGGCCAAGCCTCTCGCCGCCTCCCAAGCTACAAATCCTGCCTAGGAGCTGCAGCTCTCGCACTCCTCCACCTCAAGGGACTTGGAGCGGACGTAGTACACGGTCTTCACCCCGCTCTCCCAGGCCAGCAGGTACAGGTCGAGCACCTGGCGCATGGTGAACTCGTTGGTGATGTACAGGTTCATGCTCTGGGCCTGGTCGATGTGGCGCTGGCGGACTCCGCAGGAGCGGACCGACCAGCTCTGGTCAATCTCGTGGGCACTCTTGTAGTACCACCAGGTGTCCGGCGACAGGTCGGGGGCGGTGCGGGTGAGCATGTAGCCCTTCTTCTCCTCCAGGAACCACCGCTTCATCACCGGGTCGATTCCCGGCGTGGTGCCGGAGATGATGCTGGTGGAGGAGGTGGGGGCGATGGCCAGCAGGTAGCTGTTCCGCATCCCCTGGTCATGCACCTTCTTGGCCAGCTCCTTCCACTCCGGGGAATTGTAGTTGCGCTTGGCGAAGTACACTCCGGTGTCCCAGTCGGAGCCTGCGAAATGCCGGTAGCTGCCCTTCTCCGCCGCTATGTCCGAGCTGGCCTCTATTGCAGCGAAGTTGATGGTCTCGAAGACCTCGTCGGCGAAGTCTAGGTGCTCCTGGCTCTCCCACTTGATGAAACTCTTGGCCAGAAGGTGATGCCAGCCGCTGGCACCCAGCCCTATTGCACGGTATGACTTGCTCATCAGCTCGGCGTAGGGCAGGGGGAAGAAGTTCAGGTCGATTACATTGTCCAGTGCACGGATGGCGGTCTTCACCACTGATGACAGATAGCCCTTGTCCCTAACAGGAATGTGGCCCAGGCTCAGGGAGGCCAGGTTGCACACCACGAAGTCCCCCGGCCTAGTCTTGGTCACAACCACTGTCTCCCCGTCCTCCGTCTCCACTGTGGTGGAGATGTGGTCAACCGCACTCATGTTCTGGGCAATCTCGGTGCACAGGTTGGAGCAATATATCATGCCGACGTGTGGATTGGGATTGGCACGGTTCACCGTGTCCCGGTTGAAGGCAAAGGGTGTCCCCGTCTCCACGGCCGACTTGAGAATCAGCCGCACAATGTCCTTCAGCAGCACGGCCCGCTTGGCGATGCGGTTGTCGTGGATGCAGTCCAGGTAGCGCCGCTCCCACTCCTCTCCCCAGAAGTCCTCAAGATGGTATCCTTTCACATTGAAGATTTCGTGGGGACACATGAGGTACCAGTCCTGGTTCAAGTCCTCCCTGGCCATCCTCCAGAACAGGTCGGGATAGCAGATGCCGGGGAACACGTCGTGGGCCTTCATGCGGTCGTCGCCGTTGTTGGTGCGCAGGGCCAGAAAGTCCAGCAGGTCCTTGTGCCACACGTCCAGGTAGACCGCCACGGCACCGGTACGGACTCCCAGCTGGTCCACCGCCACGGCAGTGTCGTTCACCAGACGAATCCAACGGATGATGCCGCCCGCAGCCCCCTCAAAGCCACGGATGGAGGAGCCGGTGGAGCGCACCTTGCCGAAATACATTCCCATGCCGCCACCGAACTTTGACACCTTGGCGAAGTTGTCGATGGAACGGTAGATGCCGTCCAGACTGTCGGGCACAATGTCGATGAAGCAGGAGGAGAGCTGGTGGTAGGGCTTGCGGGCGTTTGCCAGGGTTGGGGTGGCCATGGTCACCTCCATCTTGGAGAGCATGTCGTAGAACCGCCGCACCCAGCCCATGCGGTCGTTCTTCTCCTTCATGGCCAGATGCAGGGAGATTCCCAGGAACATCTCCTGGGGCGTCTCCATGGGGATGTGCTTGCGGGTGCGGATTACATACCGCTTCAGCAGCAGGTCCAGGGCGGAGAAGGTCAGGAGGTGGTCCCGCTCGCTCTGGATGAAGGACTCCGCCTCCACAATTTCTGCCTTGGAATAGGCGTGGAGGATATAATCGCCGTAAAGCCCCTCCTCCACCAAGTACTCCATCTTCTCGTAGAAGCTGTTGATGCCCAGCTGGGCCATGTCCTGACGCAGCTTCTCCTGGAAGGAATGGTTCAGCAGACGACCGGCAATGAACTCCCACTTTGGCGCCTCCGGGCTCACCAGCTCCGAGGCTGCCCGCACCAGGGCGGAAAGCTGCTCGGAGCGCCCCATGGTCTCCTTGGAGAAGGAGATGAATTTCGCCTTGAGGATGTGGAGGGCGTAGACATCCTCCTGGTATGCCTTCTGGATGGAGGCCAGAACCTTCTCCAGTCCGCCGTCCCTTCCCTCGCCGTCGGTGTGGATGAGGGAGATGAGCTCCCTCCGTGCCACACGGAACTCGTAGCGCTTCTGGCGGAACAGGATGTACCGCTTGCCCTCCTCGAAGAATCCAGACTCCATGAGGCTCTGCTCCACCAAGTCCTGTATCCGCTCGACCGACTTGACGGGCTCCTTGTCCAGCTTGTTCTCTACCAGAGATAGGAGTGATTCAAGGGTTTGGCCGGTAACCTCCCGCCCCGTGCTGCCAAAAGCCTTGGCAATGGCATTCTTTATCTTTTGGCCGTCATAGGCTTCTGAATTTCCAGTTCGTTTGATAATTTCCATGTCAAGTTATATATCGGTGGAATTGAGGATGCTGGACAGTCAATTTTTTTGATTCATAGCCTCCACTATATTCTCTCACTGATTGTGTAAAACATTTTCAATTTGTTGGAATTCCAACGGAATTGTCTGCCATCATGGTCTATCATAAAATTGATAGGGAAGGACTTCCAAGAAAAGCCGCCTACAAGGATTCAGGAGAACACATTATGATCAGACAAATTATCAAGATAGATGAAGAAAAATGCACGGGCTGCGGGATTTGCGTCACAGCCTGCCACGAGGGAGCCATCGCCATGGTGGACGGCAAGGCAAAGCTCATCCGTGACGACTACTGCGACGGACTGGGCAACTGTCTCCCCGCCTGCCCCACCGGTGCCATCACCTTTGAGGAGCGGGAAGCCCTGCCCTACGACGAGGCAGCCGTCATGGCAAACATGCAGCAGGCAGAGGAGGCCCGCGCCCAAGCAGCCAAGCTCACCATTGCAGGGCCCGTCCAAGGGGGCGGCCACAGCTGCGGCTGTCCCGGCTCCAGGTCAAAGACAATCCAGCGGTCCAGCCAGGATACAGCGGCAGCCAACCAGCCGTCCCAGGTTCCCCAGAGCCAGCTGCGGCAATGGCCGGTGCAAATCAAGCTGGTGCCAGTGAACGCCCCCTACTTTGACGGGGCAAACCTGCTGATTGCCGCCGACTGCTGCGCCTTCGCCTACGGCAACTTCCACCAGGAATTCATCCGCAACAGAATCACCCTGGTGGGCTGCCCCAAGCTGGACGACGTGGACTACACCGAAAAGCTCACCGCCATCATCGCCAACAACAACATCAAGAGCATGATGGTGGTGCGCATGGAGGTTCCCTGCTGCGGTGGCATCGAGCATGCCGCAAAGCGGGCGCTACAGGCCAGCGGAAAATTCATTCCCTGGCAGGTGGTGACCATCTCCACTGACGGAAGGATTGTAGAGTAGCAACACACCATACCGGGCTCCCCTAGGGAGTCCAAACACAACCAACACAAGGAGGATAACATGTTTTGTTATCAGTGCGAGCAGACCGCCGGCGGAAAGAGCTGTGCAGGAAGCGTGGGAGTTTGCGGAAAGAAGGAAGAGTCCGCCAACTTGCAGGACAAGATTACCGGTGCCTTGGTGAACCTGTCACGGGTTGCCCTCAAGAAGCCCGATGCCGTCACCGAAAAGACTGACTGGCTGATGCTGGAGGGACTGTTCACCACTGTCACCAACGTCAGCTTCAACCCAGAGACCGAAAGGGCCCTCATCGAAAAGATTCATCAGGAAACCCTCCGCCTTGCCGACGGCTGCCAGTGCGGCACGGCTCCCGACTACGACCTGGAGGCCATGTGGCACGGCGACAACGAGGACATCAAGTCCCTGAAGTCACTGATTCTCTTCGGACTGCGGGGCATGGCTGCCTACGGCTACCACGCCGCCGTGCTGGGCTACACCGACAAGCGGGTTGCCCAGTGCTTCTACGAGGCATTGGTGACCATGGCGGACAAGAACACCATGGACGACCTTCTGCCCATGTGCATGAAGGTGGGTGAGATCAACTTCATCTGCATGGAGCTCTTGGACAGGGCCAACTGCGAGACCTACGGCACCCCCGTCCCCACCGAGGTGAGCCTCACCGTGGAGAAGGGCCCCTTCATCGTCATCAGCGGCCACGACCTCTACGACCTGAAAAAGCTCCTGGAGCAGACCGAGGGCAAGGGCGTGAACGTCTACACCCACGGCGAGATGCTGCCCGGCCACGGTTACCCTGAGCTGAAGAAGTATCCCCACCTGAAGGGCAACTTCGGCACCGCCTGGCAGAACCAGCAGAAGGAGTTCGACAACATCCCCGCCCCCGTGCTGTTCACCACCAACTGCATCATGCCCACCCGCCCCAGCTACCACGACCGCATCTTCACCACCGAGGTTGTCTCCTATCCCGGTCTGGTGCATATCGGCCAGGACAAGGACTTCACCCCCGTCATCAACAAGGCGCTGGAGCTGGGCGGCTACAAGGAGGACACCACCTTCACCGGCATCAACGGCGGCACCAAGGTGACCACCGGATTCGGACATGGAACCGTTCTCTCCGTGGCCGACAAGGTGGTGGAGGGCGTGAAGGCTGGAGCCATCAAGCACTTCTTCCTGGTGGGCGGCTGCGACGGAGCCAAGCCCGGCCGCAACTACTTCACCGACTTTGTAAAGCAGGCTCCTGCCGACACCATGATTCTGACCCTGGCCTGCGGCAAGTTCCGCTTCAATGACCTGGACATCGGCTCCATAGCCGGCATTCCCCGCATCCTGGACATGGGACAGTGCAACGACGCCTACGGAGCCATCAAGGTGGCCCTGGCCCTCTCCGAGGTGTTCCAGTGCGGCGTGAACGAGCTGCCCCTGTCACTGGTGCTGTCCTGGTACGAGCAGAAGGCCGCCTGCATCCTGTTGACCCTGCTGCACCTGGGCATCAAGAACATCATCCTTGGCCCCAGCCTGCCAGCCTTCATCTCCCCCAACGTGCTGAATTTCCTAGTAGAGAACTTCAACATCGGCCCCACCACCACCGTTGAGGCTGACATGGCAAGGTTCCTGGGCAAGACCGCCTGATAAAGAAAAAGGGCTGTCCCGAAAGAGCGGGCAGCCCTTTTTAGTTTTGCAGCTATTCCTGTGTAGCGGGAGTTATTTGTAGCGCTCCACGCTCAGGAAGTCCAAGCACCAAACTCTGCTGAAAAGATGCTGGCTGGTGCGGAGGTAGCCGTCATCTCCCCGGTACTCGTAGTTGGCCACCCATTCGTGGGAGCCCCTGTTGAGCTTTCCGGTTCGTCTGCTCTCGTAGAGCCGTGGTGTGTGGCTTGCCACCCTCTCCTCCGAGTCAAGGGTGGGAGACGAGGTGATGTAGAGTGCCGTCACCAGACCATCCTTGTCGAATTCCGCACCGTAGATGTTCATGGCATGGTTTCCGCCGTCGAAGGTAAAGCCGCAGATGCCTCCCACGTCACCCCGGCTCAGATGCTTGTACAGGATGGCTGAAAGGGTCTCCAGGGTAAAGTACTGGGAACTGTTGCCGCCGTAACGGTGGAGGTCCTGCCGTCTGTCTGGCCGGAAGAAGTCATCGAAATACTTTTCCAAGGCCCAGGAAATGTGGCTTCCCTGCCCAAACTTCCAGTCGGCGAAGTAATTCCGCATCTCAAGCACCTTGTCGGTGGTTTCCATAGGACGCTCCGTCCCGTCAAAGCCGGAGATGGCCTCCACCTGCTGCTGATACCAGTAAATCATCTGGGCGGCGGAGGTAGCCCAGCAGTTGTTCTTGTACTGGGGATTGTTGAGCCAGCCACCCTCCTTGGAGACACCAGTGCTGAACAGGCGGTATCTTCCGTTTGCGTCCAGCTTTTCCGCTGGAATGGGAGTGGGCTGCAGTCCTAAGTCAAGCAGATTGCCCGAATAGCCGGGGATGGTGATGGAGGGAGCCGCCACGATTTCCGGCTTCGGGTCGGGAGTGTCCGATTCCTCAAAATAGGCATAGAGGCTGATGGCCTCGGTCAGGATGGTCTTCTCGAAATCCCAGAAGTCATCCTCCGTGAAGGTGAGACCGGTGTAGGGATAGCTACGGACCCAGCCCCGGAATTTGTACCCTTCCCTATAGGGAACTGCCTCGGGGCGGGAGACGGTGTATCCTGTGGTCAGCTCCACGTTGATGGGATTGGAGTTCACCCTACCGTCGGAGTGGTAGAACAAACCAGTGTCCGGGTCAAACTGAACCCGAACCTGCGTCACACCTAAGACTATATCAGGGGTAGGTGGAGGGGTATTCTGCGTCTCTGGCAGCTTGTTGGATTCGGCAGCCTCACCCTTTTCTGCCAGCGGCGGAGTCTGTGCTGCCGGTGTCTGGGCCACAGGCTTCCCACTGCTGGCGGAATCCTTATCCTCCTTGGCTGCTGTCTCCTGCTGGAGCGATTCCCCAAGGAAAACATCTTCCTCCATCTGGCAGGAAACAAGCCCCAGAACCAGTGAAGTCAAAATGACGAATAATTTTAAATGTATATTTTTCATGGCGGGGCCTCCTTGCACCCAAATCAAGTATATTCAACGAGCAAGCTCCTGTCAACATTTCGATAAAAATTTAATGAATTGACAAACAGAAAAATACTGTCACGGAGTGCTGTCCCTTAGTTCAGCAGCGGAAGCAGGTCTCCATAGCCCTCGGCCTCCATCTGGCTTTTGGGGACAAACCTCAGGGAGGCACTGTTGATGCAGTAGCGCAGCCCGCCTGCAGCGATGGGACCGTCGTCAAAGACATGGCCCAGATGGATGTCTCCGCTGCGGCTGCGAACCTCAGTGCGGACCATTCCGTAGCTAGTGTCCACCAGCTCAGTGATAAGCTCCTCGGCTATGGGCTTGGTAAAGCTGGGCCAGCCGCAGCCTGAGTCAAACTTGTCGGTGGAAAGGAACAGCGGCTCTCCGGTGGCGATGTCCACGTACAGCCCCTCCTCCTTGCTGTCCCAGAACTCGTTGAAGAAGGGACGCTCCGTGGCGGCATTCACCGCAACCTCATACTGCAGGTCCGTCAGGCTCTCCTTCAGCTCGGCGTTGCTCGGCCGTGCATACCGCCCCTTCTCCAAGGAAGGCAGGGAGCTCACCTCCGGTGTCTTGCCAGCCGCAGCCTTCAGGTCGGGAACCAGGCTTGTGTCCACCGAGGTGGCCGCCTTCCTGAATTTATCCCTGCCGATGTGGCAGTAGCCAAAGGGATTCTTCTCCAGGTAGTCCTGGTGATAGTCTTCCGCCCCCCAGAAATCGGTGAGCGGCTCCACCTCCACCACAATCTTCTTGCTGACGGCAGACTGTTTTTCCGCAATGAATTTCCGGGCAATCTCGCCGTCAGCTTCCGTCGTGTAGTAGATGCCGGTGCGGTACTGGGTACCACGGTCATTGCCCTGCTTGTTGAGGCTGTATGGATCGATGATGTCGTAGTACAATTCTAGAAGATGCCCCAGACTCACCTTGCCAGGGTCGTACACCACCCGTACTGTCTCGGTGTGGCCGGTGGTTCCGCTGCACACCTCCTCGTAGCTGGGATTCTTCACGTGGCCCTGGGCATAGCCGGACACGGCATCCAGCACGCCGGGCACCAGGGCAAAATACTGCTCCACGCCCCAAAAGCAGCCACCTGCCAGATAGATGACCGAGCCCTCTCCTTCCATAACGTCCCTTGTAGCCTGTACTCCTGTCAAATTCTCCTCCTCCAAACAACTTACCAATCCCGGCAGGATGGCCATAACCAGCACACACATCCAGCGGGAAAAAATCGAAGACCTCATAAAACCTCCTTGTATGATACAGTCGTTGCACTGTCCCATTCGCCGCCACTCATGGACCGGCACCACTCAATCTTAAAGGATTTTTATCCCATTGTCAAAAAGAAAAACCTCGAATTCATGTAACCTCTCCAGATAACTCCATGTTTTACAAATATATCATTCTCACACCATTTTACAATTCGCTGGTTGTACTGTGGGTGAACAAGGAGTACCAATGGATTTATCTGTCCTCTCTGCCTCAAGGGGAACCTCCCTCCTCAAGAGCTTTGTCCTCAGATCGGCCAGCTTGATGCTTTTTATGGCCATCATCATGGTCATGATTGTTTTGATTCGGATGACACTGAACGACATTGTCGAGAATCAGGAGCGGGCTAATGTCTGTCAATTGCTGGCAAACGAGGTACGCCAAAGCTCAGATGACCTGACCAATGCCTGCCGCATGTATGTGGCGACTGGTGGAACCGCCACCAACCACTACACGAACTATTACGACATAGTAGATTGGCGCAGCGGACAGTCACCCCGCCCCACGAATGTGATGTTTTCTGGAGAGACCCATTCCCTGATTGACTTGCTGCACCAGCTTGACTTCTCCCAGGAAGAATTTGCTGTCATAGAGCAGGCCCTCGTCCTCTCCGACGAGCTGGCAAAGACAGAGCAGCAGCTCATGGAATCACTGAGACAAGGGCGCTATGTAGCGGGGCCACATCGAATGCTGCCCGACGAGACAGTACAGGACTTTGCGGTACGGGTCATCACCAGCGACAGCTACAACCACAGCACCCACAACATCCTCCAGCCCATAGACAGCCTCATCTCCGATATCACCCTGCAAACATTCGAGACCAGCACGGCCATGAACAGACGGATATTCCTGTACCAGACAGTCATGTTCATCATGGTGCTGCTGACTGTCGTATTTGCCCTGTATTTTGTCCTGTTCCTGCGAAAGACCATGGTCAGGCCAATCCTCAAGACCTCCTCCGCACTTGAAAGTCTCAGCACGGGCAACCTGACCACCTCATTGGAGGTCTCCTCCCGGAACGAGGTGGGGCGAATGTTCGCCGACTTCAACAGCACGGTGGACAACCTGAAGGTCCTGATTATGGACATCAAGTCATCGGCAAAGAACCTTTCCGAGTCAGGCCAAGAATTGAGCCGGAGCATGACGGATACGGCCGTTGCCATGCACCAGATCGAAGGGAATGTCTCCAGTGTGCAGGAGGAGGTTCTCAGCCAGTCTGCCAGCGTCACCGAAATGACGGCCACGGTGCAGCAGATTATCGAGACCATCAGAAAGCTGGGAGAAAGCATCATCGCCCAGTCCGCCAGTGTCACCCAGTCCTCCGCCTCCATCGAGGAGATGCTTGCGAACATAGCCTCGATATCACGTACTCTGGAAAGGAGCGGAGAGATGATTGGAGAGCTGGCGAATGCAACCAACAGCGGCAAGGACACGGTTACAAACGCCACCGCCGTCACCCACAGGATAAACGAGGCTTCAGGCGGACTGATGGAGGCATCGGGCATCATCCAGCACATCGCAAGCCAGACCAACCTGCTGGCCATGAATGCCGCCATTGAGGCAGCCCACGCCGGGGAAGCAGGACAGGGATTTGCCGTTGTTGCCGATGAAATCCGAAAGCTGGCGGAAGAATCCAGCAGCCAGGGAAAGGCCATCACCTCCACCCTGAAGAGTCTGGGAGGAGACATCAACAGCCTGAACCAGGCGACCCGCACCGTCGAGGACAAATTCAACGCCATCCACAACCTCTCGGAAAGCATCATGCAGATGAGCACCGAAATGAATCTGGCCATGCAGGAGCAGAATTCCGGCAGTCAGGAGGTGATGGCGGCCATCCGGGACATCAATGCCGCAACACAGAAGGTTCGGGAGGGCTCGGAGGAAATGCTGGAGGGAAGCGAGGCCGTTGTGCAGGAGATGACCCATCTGAACCAGCTGACCAACAGCATCACCAGCAGCATGAGGGAGATGACGGCAGGAATCAGCCAGATTAACGCCTCCGTTCAGAATGTGAATGGCTTGGCAGCAAACAACGACGCAAACATTCAGAAGTTATCTGTGGCCGTCAGCACCTTCAAGGTGGAATGAACTGCCCTGTTCACCCATCCCGGTGATTGAATCACGGATTTAAATCTCATTTTATTGTATACTTTATAGAAACCATATCAGCGAGGTTAGACAAACTATGGAATTCTTCATCGCCTTTTTGGAGGGCATCATCACCTTCATCTCCCCCTGCCTGCTGCCCATGCTGCCCATCTACCTGTCCTACTTCGCTGGGAACCAGAGCCAGGAGGACAGCCGCGCCGCCACCGCCAGAACCCTGCGGAACGCCTTGGGCTTTGTGCTGGGCTTCACCCTAGTCTTTGTACTGATGGGCGCCTTAGCGGGAACCCTGGGAGGACTGCTGCGCCGCCATCAGACCATAGTGAATCTGATTACCGGCGCTATCGTAGTATTCTTCGGTCTGAATTTCCTCGGTGTGGTGAAGCTCCAGCTCTTTCGAGGCGGCTCCAATGCACTGGCGGGACGAGAGTTGGGCTTCTTTTCCGCTGTACTGTTCGGCATGGTATTCTCCATCGGCTGGACACCCTGCGTGGGAGCATTCCTAGGCTCGGCCCTGATGCTGGCATCCCAGCAGGGGCAGGCTAGCACCGGCATCCTGATGCTGCTGTGCTATTCGGCGGGACTGGGCATCCCATTTGTGGCCAGTGCCCTGCTGCTGGACAACCTGAAATCCACCTTCAACTTCATCAAGCAGCACTATTCCCTCATCAACAGGATTTGTGGTATCCTTTTGGTGCTCATAGGCATTCTGATGATGAGCGGTCTGATGAGCAGATTCCTCACACTCTTGAGCTAAACCATGACAGGCCGAAAGACAGAACGAAACTACGGCCATTAAGGATTATTTTTATTCAAAGGAGTACCACAATGAAGAAACAGACACGGGTTGCCATCACTGCAGGAGTCATCCTGTTGGTGGTAGCCGCAGCGGCCATCCTCTACGAAAAGCTGGCCCCCGCCTTCGCCCCGGAGACCATGGTCGTCACCCAGGAGCCGGGCAGTGTCAGCAATGCTGGCGCTGGCCAGACACCGACGGCCCAGCCCGTATCAAACAATGCCACCGCCGGCCAGGAAGAGGCCCCAGACACCAAGGCCCCCAACTTCACGGTGCAGGACACGGCTGGCAAGCAGGTGGCCCTCCATGACCTGGTGGGAAAGCCCGTCATCGTAAACTTCTGGGCCAGCTGGTGCCCGCCCTGCAAGGCCGAGATGCCGGACTTTGAGGCGGCCTACAAGGAGCACGGCGACGACATCCAGTTTATGATGGTGAACATGACCGACGGCGGCCGTGAGACCATCGCCACGGCAGAAAAGTACATTGCAGACCAGGGCTACACCTTCCCCGTCTACTTTGATACGGAGCAGGAGGCCGCCATCACCTACGGTGTCAGCGCCATCCCCACCACCTACTTCATCAATGCCCAAGGCAACCTGGTGGCCTATGCCGCCGGAGCCATTACAGCGGCCCACCTGGAGCAGGGAATCTCCATGATGAGCGGGGGAAACTAAAACTCAAACCTATAGGCTCGCCTACATGGGCGAGCCACCTGTCACTGGAGGCAATGCATTCCCGTTGGGGAGTTCTTGCAAGAGGTTCCGTATTTCGTGTGGGGCTTGTAATTTTGGGATTTCACGGAATTCCCGCAGTACACACAGATAACCCCGTCAGACACAGCCACATGAAAACCAGCGGGATTTCCAAGACACTTCTCTCCGTATGAGGAAAGCAGCTTCTCGTTCACCACCCGCAGGTTTTCTGCACAATACCGGCATTTCATTTCTAGCCCTCCAATTGATCTATGTAGGCATCCAATTTTTCGAGGCTAAAGTCACTGTAGATGCCTATAGCAGCCACCACTCCCGCCACACTCGCCAAGTCGTCCGCATATCCAATGCCTGGGGTAATGTCGGGAATCAAGTCCAATGGAAGCAGGATATAGCCGATTGCACCGATGATGAGCGCCTTCATGTGGGTAGGTGTCGCCGGGTTGTCCAGGGCGGAAAGCAGTTTTCCCAGTGAGGTAACAATTCCACCCACAGTCCCGGCAATCACCTTCGGCTTGTTGCGGGTTGCCTTCCTGAGCTTCACCAACAGCTTCATGGCCATGTTCTTGTCAAAGTGCTGCTGGTATTTTTCCACCAGCTCCTCTTCACTCACCTTCTTCTCATTTCCCATGTCAATTTCCTCCGTAATCCCTCGTTCTAACATAGAATACACATTTTATATGTATGCTCGGCAATTTTTTTCATTAACAATAGAATTAGTCGCTTTGAATATCATCGATTCCAAATTCATCCTTACCAAATCGAGTGAAACCAGGAAGTTTCACCTCCTCACCTGATGAAGCATTAGACCCTCTTCCACTGCATTACACAACAAAGCCATCTCCCTAGCTTCCTTTGGAGACATCCTAATTTTTTCTTCCCTTACAGTCGTTTGTTTTATTGTCCTTACCATAAAGTCCTCCTCAATTGCTCATTGGTGCAAAGCAAGCATACGCGAGGTTTTACACCAATGAAACAATCAATTTCAGTATCCTGGCAACCGTCTATGGAACTCATCTATTGCCGTCTTAAATTGTCTATGACCATACATTTGGCCAAAGGCTTTGTCATACTGATTTTTGTTGGACTCATAAATTTCCTTGGCTTTGTATGAGGATTTGTGTATCATGGCCAACAGGTATGCTGCACGAAAGAGAAGCCGTTCCTCACCTTCAATCTTCCGTTCCAAAGCAGATGCACTCATATTCATTCCCGCTTTTAAATACGGAAGAAGCTGATCACCTACCACTCCACCCAACATTGAACTTAAAAATCCCATTCTGTTTCTCCTTACAGTCAATTCTGCATGTAAATCTTTCCTGTCATGCAGTTTTATTTGATAATATTGCTTTATAAGCATTATCTTTTTCAATATAGAGAGTAACAAGCAATTTGTCAAGAAAAGTATGGCGTATAATGCTGTAAAAATGGAAGAGTATAACGTTGTTACAGAGGATTTCTTTCGGGACAGGCTCAGGTTCTTGCGGAACGAGCGAAGGATTTCCGCCCGGGAAATGAGCCTTGCCCTAGGGCAAAACGAAACCTACATCAACAAGATTGAGACGGGGAAAAATTCCACCACCATCCCAGGCTTTCTGAAAATCTGCGAGTACCTGCAAGTCACCCCGGCGGAGTTCTTCAGCTCGGAGGTGCGGAACACAGTCCTCCTTGACCAGGAAATTCTCACCCACTTCCACCGCCTGACCCCCTACCAGTCGGAGTACATGATGAGCTTCCTCAAGGACTTGACCCAGCCAAAATAAAAAACAGGCCAGAGTCACCTCCAGCCTGCTCCATTCACCGCTATTTGTCCAGGATTTTGGGCCGCTCCACATCGTGGAGATTCCGGTGGTAGCCGGCAAAGGTCACCCTGTCGCCCGAAATCTCCCGCCGCAAGCCGGTGCAGACCACCGTCAGCTCCCCTCGGATGGGATGGGCCCAGGTGTACTCCAGCTGCACCACAGCGCCCGTCTCCATCATGGTCTGCACCCCCTGCTCCACATAGCTGCGGTGGTCTGGGTTTATCCTGCTGAACCAGAACTTGTAGGTCTCCTCCGGTGTCAGCACCATCTGCATACCCATGATGCGGCGCAGGGTGTCATCCACCAGCATCTCACCACGGCCCGTCTTCCTGTCCAAGTGAATCACCCACAAGCCCAGGTTGATGAGACTCAGGATATTGCTATACTCAAAGTCCAGCAGGTTCTGGAGGCGCGCCTCATTCTTCTCCTGCCGCACACGGTTCACCAGGAAGGAGGACAGCACCCGAATCTGGGAATCGTCCTGAATGCAGTGGCAAGGATTATCCACACCCACAAAGCACAGCAGGCGACTATTCTCAATCACCGGCACTACGATCGTACGGATGATGTCAGTGGTTCCCATCAGGGCATACTCAGAGGGGTACTTGCTCTTCACGTCCTTGAAGTTCAGGATGATGACGGAGCGATCCTGCTGGAACAGCTCCAGCCAGTTGGCAATATGATGGGCATCCAGAGACTGGTACATATTCTTCTGGGGAACAATGTTCACGTCACACCACTCGTAGGTGTTGATCCAGGTGGAATAATTATCCGTGTCAGGCTCAAAGAGGAAGGCCCGGTCAGCCTTGTAGAAGGAGCCAATGAGGGCCAGCATGTTCAACGCAACTTCATCTACTTCCAGATTGCTGGAAAGAATCTTGGAGCAGGCCACGATGTTCTCCGCAAAGTCCAGCTTTTCCTCCACCATCCGGGAAAGATTGGCCTGCTCGGTGATATTCACCGCAATCTCCATGCGGGCCTTCTTATTTTCCCAGGGGATAATCTTGTCCTTCAGCATGAAGTGGGCGTTGCTCAACTCGTTGCGGCGCTCCCAGATGTAGAATTCATCCTCGGAAAGCCGTGAGTTGGTGCAATAGGGACAAGGGCTGTTCCTACCCTGCAGCACCTGATAGCACTTCTGCCCCCGATAGCTGGAGATGCCCAGCAGCTTCTGGCCTGCAGGATTCAGGTAATACAACTCATAGCTGCTCAGGTCACTGACATAGATGACATCGCTCTGGGCCTCCAGCACCGCCTTGAACTTCTCCCCTTCGGACCATTCTCTGGCAGTATAGCCGGTATAGACCGTCCGCTCACGCAGGAGCCGCTCCCGTTCCAGACGGTCGCTATAAAAGCTACTCCTGTGATCGAGATACATATTGGTAAACTCTTGGGGAGCGCAGGGTCTGGAAAAAAGATAGCCCTGCAAGAGGCTGGGGCGTAACTGGCTCAGAACCGCCAGCTCCTCGGCAGTCTCCACACCCTCGCAGCAGACACGAATGCCGCTTTTGGTAGCCCACTCCAGCATATTGCTCAGCAGGCGATAATTGTAGGCACTGTTCTGGATGTCCGTCACAAAGCAGCGGTCAATCTTGATCTCGTCAATATCCAGCTCCTTCAGGCGGCTGAGGCTGGAGTACCCAGTGCCAAAGTCATCGACAGAAATCTCCACCCCCACCATCTTCAGCTGTGCAAAAAGGCCGTTCAGCTCAGGATAGTCGTGCAGCTCCATGCTCTCCGTCACCTCAAGGGTAAGGGCATCTCCCGGCAGGCCGCTCTTCTTCAGCACCCACAGGAACTGGTTTGCCAAATCCCTGTCCTGCAGCTGGGTATAGGACACGTTCACGCTGATGTGGAAGTCAGAATGGTACTTGCGCCATACCTTACACTGGAGAAGCGCCTGCTCCAGAATCCACAGACCCACAGAGCAGATGAGGCCCGACTGCTCTAGGATGGGAATGAACTCCACAGGAGACACAACGCCACGAGTGGGAGAGGAGAACCGCAGCAATGCCTCCGCACCAAAAAGGGAGAAGTCAACGGGATGCACCTGGGGCTGGTAACAGACGGAAAACCCTGTGAAGCTGTTCTTCACCGCATTCATCAGCTCCTCCCGCAGCTCAAGGCTCTCCAACTCCTTCTCATAATCATCCGTGGAAAAAAACTTCAGCACATTCTTGCCCTGAGACTTCCCCAGCTCCAGCGTCCGCTCGGCATACTGGCAGAGGCTGCCGCTGTCAGGGATATGGTACTCCCGATAGGGGACACATCCACCGGAGACGGTACAATAGTCCGTCACAAGCTTCTGGATGCCCTCAAAAATATCCTGCACATCCTCCCGCTTGTAGTTCGGAAGGTTCACCGCAAAGCAATCTCCGTTAATTCGATAGACATTATGCTGCCTGTTCGTCTGCTCCTCCACCGCGGCAGCGACACGGCACAACACCTCATCTCCAAAGTCACGGCCGTTCTTCATGTTGATTTTCTTGAGGTTATCAATGCCAATGACCAGAAAGAAGCCCGTCCGATCCTCTTCCAGAATCTTGTCCGTCTCTGCCCTCAGAGTATCAAAAAGAAGCGTCCCCGTCAGCTCGTCCACCCGATTGCTCCAGGCAGAATCAGACACACGTCCCAACATCCAGGAGACATTTCCCTCGTGATCACGCAGTGCCTTGCCGGAGCAACTAATCCAAACGAGATCTCCACCTTTGTCCAGAAGACGGTACTCCATACTGTGAGTGGGCTACTCTCCATTACGAACCTGATTCAAATCCTCCACCAGACGAGCCAAATCACGAGGGTACACAATCCTGCACCACTCCGCCACCGTGGAGTATTCTGTAGACTCGTGGAATACATCGTACTTCTCAGCAATGTCACCAAAGAAATAGATACGATCAGTGGTAAAATCCAAGAGGTAAAAATAGTCATCGAAACTTTTATGCAAAAAAGAAAGTGTTTCTAGGTAGAATTTAAATACGTGATCCTTGCTCAGATTTTCCTTCACTGAGACACACCTCCAGAGACTTTATATACTGAAACCGTTCTGCACACACAAAACAAGACCGACCATCCATTTTGTCTTTGTCTACGATTTTAAAACCCTCTCCTCCCTAGATTATACACCATAAATCAAATATGTAAAGGGAAAAATTTATCAAAAAAAAAGGATACATCAAATAGCTTGATGTATCCTCAAGTCGGGCAACCGGAATTCGAATCCGGGACCTCAAGTCCCCCAGACTTGCACGCTAACCAACTGCGCTATTGCCCGTTGCGTCACTCTGTGACAACTCAAGTATTTTATCATAACAGCGGCTTGCTGTCAAGCCAATAATCCCCAAACACGTCCTTTTCCCAAAAGATTTTGGCCAGACACCGCCATCAGACAGCAGTGCCAAAACCGCCACTACAAAAAGCTCTTGAAACGGCGCTCCAAATCCTTTATCAGCTTGTACTCGAAGGAGTCCACCAGGGCGAACCAGGAGGCTTCCAGAATGTCGGTGGAAACACCCACGGTGGACCAGGTGTCCGTACCGTCGGAGCTTTCAATGAGGACACGAACCTTGGAGGCGGTGGTTGACTTGGAGTCCAGCACCCGAACCTTGTAATCTGTGAGGCGAATCTGGGCAACGGCGGGATAGAAGCGCTCCAGAGCCTTTCGCAGGGCGGTATCCAGAGCGTGCACGGGACCATCCCCCTCCCCCGCCGTAATCTCAATCTGGCCGTCCACCTCAATCTTCAACTGGGCGAAGGAGCACAGGGTCTCATCCAGGGGCGGCTTCTCCCCGATGGTCTTGTAGTAGTGGAGCCGGAAGAAGGGCTGGTACTTGCCAATGCTCTTGCGCACCAAAAGCTCAAAGCTGCCCTCCGCCCCCTCGAACTGGTAGCCGGCGTGCTCCAGCTCCTTCATCTTCTTTACAATCTCCCCCACAATGGGATTGTTCTTGTGGATGGTGGGGTCAAAACGATGAATCTTTTCTATTATAGTAGAGCGTCCTGCCACCTCGCTCATCAGGAAGACCCGGTCGTTGCCCACGCTTTCCGGGGTGACATGCTCGTAGGCAAAGGGATTTTTGGTGACAGCGTCAATGTGCATTCCGGCCTTGTGGGCAAAGGCGCTACTTCCCACGTAGGGCAGTCCGGCAAAGACCTTGATATTGGCAATTTCTGCCACCCGCTTGGCAATGGGGGTCAGCTGGGAAAGGTTGCCCTCCGGCAGGCAGCGGCAGTTCATCTTGAGCTCAAGATTTGCCATGATAGAGGCAAGGTTGGCGTTGCCGGTGCGCTCGCCAAATCCCAGCAGGGTTCCCTGCACGTGAACTGCCCCAGCCTCCACCGCCATCAGGGAAAGGGCCACCGCCAGCTCGCCGTCGTTGTGGCAGTGGATGCCGATTTCAGCAGCCTCACCAAAGCGGGCCACCACCTCCCGCACAATGTCCAGCACCTCCAGCGGCAGGGAACCGCCCTTGGTGTCACAGAGGGCCAGCACCGAAGCACCACCAGACACGGCGGCCTCCAGCGTCTTTATGGTGTAGTCCCTGTTGGCCTTCCATGCGTCAAAGAAATGCTCGGCATCGTAGATGACGGTGCGTCCCTGGCCCTTCAGATAGGCAACCGTGTCACGAATCATCTCCAGATTCTCCTCCAAGGTGGCCTTGAGGATGTCCGTCACCTGGAAGTCCCAGGACTTGCCAAAGATGACCACCGTCTCGGTGTTGGCCGCCAAAAGGCTCTGGAGCTGGGCATCCTCGGCACAGGAAACGTCCTTGCGACGAGTTGCCCCAAAGGCCGCCACCTTGGCCTGTTTCAGCTGAATCTTTTGAATCTCCTGAAAGAACTCCAGATCCTTGGGATTTGAGCCAGGGTTTCCCGCCTCGATGTAGGCCACGCCCAGCTCATCCAGCGCCTTTACAATATGAATTTTATCTTGTACTGAAAAACTGATTCCCTCTCCCTGGGCGCCGTCCCGCAGGGTGGAATCAAGAATGGTTATTCTCTTTGACTCTGTGGCCATATCTATCTCCAGTTCGCCAGCCGAAGCCAGCAAAATCTTCAATTATACTAAAACAACTGCAATAATAAAGGAATGACGTGGCAGTGTCAACGAAGGGGAATTTGCGGGACGGGAGGCAGCGGGCTCCCAAAAGCCTTGACGAAAGCAGGATTTGTGCTATACTGTAGCTAGGCACTTCCAGTTGCCTTTAAGCCGTCCAATAAAAGCTCAGTACCCAAATCGGGCTGAATCATGCTTGAGGGCAGCTTGATTGTAGTTTACACCTCCATCCCCTCAATCATCTGTACCAATGGTTCCCGCACCCCCTCCGGCAGGGAATCGAGCTTATCCACCACGGAGCGGTATTTCTGGAACAAGTGCAGTTCCCGCTGGAGCCTTGCATCTAGGTCGCTGCGGGCAGACGTTCCCGACACCAGATACTCCACGGACACACCCAGAAAGCGAGCAATCTTTACCGCCGTGTCCGCTAAAGGAACGTTGCCATTCTTCATGCCCTTTCCAATGTTGGACACATCGAACCCCACCTCGTTTGCCAGACGCTTGCGCTCGATGTTCTGGTACTCAAGCTCCGATACAACATTCTCCCAAAAATTCATGGTGTAATCATCTGGAAATTTCCCATTTTGGACTGTAATAATATGGAAACTTTCCACTTTAAATGATAATATTGGGAAACTTCCCGATTCAAGATTGTTTTCGGGAAGGAATCATTATTTCACCTGGTTTACAGGTTCAAGAGGAGGACTCGATGAAGAAGTTCAAGAGATGTTTTTGCCTCGCCTTCATACTGGCAATAGCATTGACATCATGTAAAACAGAAGTGGATGACCCAGCTCCACCTACGTATACTATCACCTATGTTGATGGCAACGGAAAGTCAATAGACACCAAGACAGTCACACAATCAGAGGGTGAACAAGGGGTCTCCATCGCATTAGCAGAAAAGCCTGGCTACACATCCACCTACAAAGGTGCGGATGGCAAGTTGATTACCGGAAACTACAAAGTAACGCAGGACATCAAGATAACGGTTACCAGAACACCCATTACCTACACCATCAAATTTGATGTTGGAAAAGGCTCAGGAGAAACCCCAAAAGACATAGTCGCCACCTACGACCGGGAGTATCTCCTGCCGAAAAACACCCTCACAGCCCCAGAAGGCTATAAGGCCAATGGATGGAAGGATGCGAAGGGCACGGTCTACACTTCAGAACAGAAGGTAAAGAACCTCACCACAGAAAATGGCGCCACTGTAACCCTCACGGCAGCGTTTGTGTCTAAGACCACCTACTCCGTAACCTTCGCCAATAGCTCAGAGAAGGCACCTGAGGCAGTTTCCCTACCAGAGGAATGCACCCTGAACAAGGGGGATACCTCTGTAAAACTCACTGCTGGTGAATATAAGCTGGCTGACCAGACTGGATATATCTTCGATGGCTGGTATGATGCAGAAGGCACCAAGGTAACCGAACTTTCTGCAGACGATACCACCATCTACAAGGACATTACCCTCACCGCCAAGTGGAAGCCCTGGACAGCCACCATCTTCTACAATTACGCTGCAGACAATCAGACCATTGAGTGGGGTGTTAAGACAAAGCTTGCCACCGCAACGAAAGAAGGGAAAACACTCGTGGGATGGGCAAAGACAGTCGGGGCAACAACGAAAGACTTTGATCCTGGCCAAGAGCTGACTTGGGACAACACCAATACCATCTCCCAGAATTACGGCTGGCTCAATCTGTATCCAGTCTGGAAAGACCTGCCTGTAATTGTAACCATCACTGCATCGGCTCCCTCTGCCGACGGTCTCACGGACATCAAGCTTGAGTACAACAAGGATGCCTCAACCTTCCAGGCTGCCTTGGATGGTGCCTCCACATTCACGTGGTACATCGACGGTACGGAGCAGGAAAATGAGGTGCGTGACTCCATGAGCATCTATCGGGTACCGGATGGTACCCACACCGTTACTGTCACTGCAAAAAAGGACACTCACACCTACAGTGCCACCATGGTGGTGAAGACCACCACGTCAACTTCATTATAAATCCAAGGAGGAAGAGATGATACGAAAAGCATTATGTCTTATTCTGTTCTGCATCGCTCTAGTGGGCTGTTCCAACCACCTGCTGGAGGATGCCCCTGAATACACAGGAACAGCCGGCACCGGCATTGTCACCGTCAGCATGGGCGGGGAGGATACCCATTCCCGCACCGTATTCCCCCAAAACACCACTAATGACCTTGAGGACTTTGTGGACATACAGCTGACGGGAAAAATAAACGGAACCACTGTCACACCAGAGAACAAGGCCAGCTGGACAAACTACAATGACCTCAAGACTGATGGCACCGAGATTATTCTAGCCGCAGGAAACTGGGACTTGACGCTGACAGCCAAGCGCTACGGAGCCACGTTCACCCAGACCCTCACCGATGTTGCCGTAGCTGACGGAACTACCACTCGGCTTGAATTTAACAATATGCGGTTCGATGTTTTTTCTATCAGTGCCCCCAAGACCGGCAAGGTGGAAGTCACCCTTGAGTTCCCCACAGACCTGAATATAACACGGTACACGGCCAAGCTGAATACCGAAGAGGAGACGGAGCTGACGGGAACCGGTGCACGCAAGACCTTCACCAAGGATGAGGTGCAAGCTGGCAGCTCCCACCAGCTGACATTCTACGGCTACAATGCCGCAGGAGCGAAGGTGTTCACCTATCCCACCACGGTGGTGGTAGAGGCAGGCTACAAGAGTTCTGCCGTCCTCAGCACAGGCTCTCCCACCCAGGTGGTCCAGAGCAACAAGCAGTCCGTTACCGTCACCTACAAGATAAATAATACCGGCAGCACCACTACAGACTACCCACAGACCTACTACGCTGGCTCCCACATCCTTTCCCCTGACACATTGGGATTCACCGTCACAGGAAAGGTGCTGAAGAACTGGAACACCAGAGCTGACGGAACGGGCACCGCCTACCAGCCCAATGAAATGCCTGCACTGACCGTCAACACAGATCTCTATGCCATCTGGTGGGCGGAAGGTTCCTTTGTAGTCACCTACAACTACAACACCTCCAGCACAGACAGCAAGAACTATCCCAAGGAGGTGACTTCTGGTAGCACCGCCTACCATCCGACAAACAATACGGCAGGCTTCACTTGGAGCGGCAAGACCTTCCTGGGCTGGGACACCAAGCGGGACGGCAGCGGAACCAGGTACGATGCCAACACCACAATCACCCTGACAGAAAGCACCATCCTCTACGCCCAGTGGGCGACAGGTTCTGCCTACAGTGGATACACCATCTCCAGCGACAATGAGTGGAACGCAGTTTTCAACTCTTCCCAAGCTGCCACTGCCGCCGTCAGGTTGGGGGCAGATATCACCGCTCCAAACACCGCAAAGACAAAGGACTTGGATTTTGCCGGCACCTTTGACGGTGACAACTACACCATCAGCGGCCTTTCCACCAACCTGTTCAAGTCCGTGGCATCAGGAGGTATAGTACAGGACCTCACCCTGGACAGCTCCATCAGCGGCATCAGCTCCACCACAGCACAGGGAATGGTGGCCAACACCAACGCCGGCACCATCACCGATGTAACAGTCAAGGGAACCCTTACCAATAGTTATGGTGACGACATCGGTGGCGTGGTGGGTAAGAACACCGGCACCGTCACCAGCTGCACCAGCTCCGTCAGCATCAGCGGCAAGTATGATGTGGGCGGCGTAATCGGCGAAAACCGTGGTACCTGTAGCTACAACAACTTCAGCGGCACAGCCGACGGCTCCGGCACGGGCTCCAACGTGGGTGGTATTGTAGGCTACAACTACTATGACGGTACCGACAACGGCACTGTCACCTACTGCATGGCCTGGGGAACGGTACAGGCTTCTGCCAGCACCAGAGACACCAACGTGGGCGGCATCATCGGCGAGGCGGAGGCCACCACTGCCAAGACAACAAACGTCTCCTACTGTGCCGCCGCTGGCACCATCACCGGCGGAAAGTATCAGGGCGGCCTGATTGGTTATAACCACCAGTCACGGGCACAATACTGTTATGCTAAAGGTGTGGAATTCACGTATCTTCAATCTGTAGGAGAAAGTTCTGCGGTCGGCGGACTCTATGGTTATGAGTTTGGTGGAGATTCTCAGACCGGTTGGGAAGAAAGTTACAGTCACTGTACAGTTGGGACAACTGCTACGCTGCGCGAATGTGTTGGTGCTCCCACACCAAGAAGTGGTACAGTCTTTAAATATAATGATGGTGTTGAACTCTCCGACCTCAATAAGGGAGGCGAAAAATGGTATACCAACACTGGCGCCAACGGAGTGTCAACAAAGCTGCCTTACGAGGTACGCAGACCGTAACAAAACGGTAGCCTGAGCTACTATCTGGGGAGTGCGGGAAACATCCTGCACTCCCCTTTCTTTTCCCTCCCAAAGTGGGAGGACGGCTTGACGCAGGAACAAATTCTGATATAGTAAAACAAACACCACAGGAGGAAAAACCATGATTATCACCACCACACCATCAATCGAGGGAAAGACCATCACCGCCTACCACGGCATTGTGTTCGGGGAGGTTGTGCTGGGTATGAACGTGTTCAAGGACATGTTCAGCGGACTGCGGGACTTCTTCGGAGGACGAAGCGGCACCTACGAGAAGGGACTGGCCGACGCGCGCCACCAGTGCCTTGCAGAGCTGGAGCAGCGGGCCGCCAAGCTGGGAGCCAACGCCGTGGTCGGAATCGACGTGGACTACGAGGTGCTGGGTGAGACCAACGGCATGCTGATGGTCACCGCCAGCGGTACGGCGGTAACAATCAGTTAAAGCCGTACCGCTATTCTTGCCTCGCACGAACTGGTACTGCCCTCTGTAACCTCCAACTAGAAAAAAATCTTATTATATTGTAGATTTAGACTGATTTTTACACTGGAGGTTCATGATGAAGACTACACGAAAGACCATACTTGCCATTACGCTGGTGCTGGCAGCATTCTCATTGCCCCTGCTGGCCCAAGACATTGGAAGCGACGGAAAGGATTCTGCCAGCCTGGAGACACTGAAGCAGGATCTGCTAAAGCTGGGAAACGACTTGAAGATTACAGCCTCCGAGGCAGGAGACTTGGTTTCCCAGTGGCTTTCCAGCACGGGAGCCGACCTGGGGGAAAAGGCCACCGCCGCCACCATCCAGACAAAGCTTGGGGTGGTGCTGGAGACCAACAAGGACAACCTCACCGTCACCATTGTGGATGCCAGTGGCAAGACCCATACCTTTGTCGCCACGGAGGACACTCCTATCCTGATTCAGGATGCGGTGGCGGGACTCCAAACGCCATTTGCGGATGGCAAGACAGCCAAGTTCAAGCACATCAAGAAGGGCGACTGGATACATTACTCCTTTAGCCTCAAGGATGCCGTCCAACAGGTGCTTCCCAACGCCACCAGCGGTCCAATCCAGGTTCAAGCCATCGACATATTGCGGTAAGGAGACTGCAGAATCATGGCATCCTTGGTAAAAGTCCCCCAGCTCAGGGACTACCTGATGGGGGAATTCCTGGACAGCGACATTGCCGCCACCCTCAAGCGGAACATACAACCCTTCCAGCAGCTGATGGCACAGCACCGTTGCGCCATTATGGAGATAGAGACAAAATTCAAGGTGCTGAACGAAGAGTTTTCCTATCGGCACGACCGCAACCCCATAGAGACCATCAAGACAAGGCTCAAATCCCCGGAGAGCATTGCCCGCAAACTCAAGAAGAACAAGCTGCCGTTCTCAATCCAGACCATCAAGGAAAACCTTTCCGACATAGCTGGAGTGCGGGTCATCTGCTCCTTTCCCAAGGACATCTACACCCTGGCGGACAGCCTACTGCAACAAGACGACATCACGCTCATCCAGCGGAAGGATTACATCAAAACCCCAAAGGAGTCTGGCTACCAGAGTCTCCACCTGATTGTGGAAGTCCCCATCTTCCTGATGGAGGAAAAGGCCATGATTCCTGTGGAAATCCAGCTGCGCACCATGGCCATGGACTTCTGGGCCAGCCTCGAGCACAAGCTCCAGTACAAGAAGAATATCCCGGCAGAAGAGGCAGCGGCCATCAGCCGGGAACTGCTGGAATGCTCCCGCCTCATTAGCTCCCTGGACCACCGGATGGAGACCATAAAGAACCGTCTCGCTCAAGGCATGGAGGACTAGCCAGCGAAGAAAAGAAATGCAGACTCAGCGGAAACAAAGGACTCAGCCACCAAAGCCCACCCGCCTGGTGGCACTCTCACGGGAAAGCTTCTCCACCTTGCAGTAGTCCTCCAGGTCTGAGACGGTGGCCCGCTTGCCCCGCAGTATCTCCTCCATGATAGCCTTCTTGGCGATGTTGTCTATCTCGCCGCCGCTGAACTGGTACTGCTCCGCCAGCCGGTAGGCAGTCTCCTCGTTGAGCCATTCCAGCTTGTGCCGCCAAATCTTCTGCTGGAGGCTTGTGTCCGGCTTCGCCAGCCGTATCTTGAAGAGGAAGCGGCGGCTGAAGGCCTCGTCCAGGTTTGCCTCCATGTTGGTGGTGGCGATGAGGATTCCCTCCAGCCGCTCCATCTGCTCCAGCAGGATGTTCTGCACCCGGTTCTCGGAGATTTCCACCCCCTGGCGGGGCGGCTGCATCCGCCGTCCGAAGATGACATCCGCCTCGTTGAACAGGAAGATGGGCAGCGGCTCCTTCCGGGACTGCGCCTGTTCCACCATCTTCTGGTATTGGGCGAACAGCTCCCCCAGCTTCCGTTCCGTGGCGTTGTGCCACTCGCTGATGATCTCCCCGATGTTCACATGGAAGAGGGGGCGGCCTGACTTCCTCGCCATCTGGTAGACGCTCTCGGTCTTTCCGGTGCCGGACTCACCGTAGAGGATGGCGGTGATTCCCACCGGCATCTTGTGCTCCTCCAGCCGCCGTCGGATATCCTGCAGATTCTCCTCCTGCAGGGCAGAAGAAAGCTTGTCCAGCTGCTGGGCAGCCTCACCGCTGTAGAACAGCTCCCGCTCCTTTATCCTGGCGGGGAACACCAGCTTGGAGTCCCGCTCATCCTGCAGGGCCTGGACACGGGATTCCCTACCGCCGCTGACAATGAACCGCTCCACCCCCTTGGGAATCTTGATGTACATGCCCAGGCAGGTTGTCTCTGGGGGAGGAGCCTCGTCCACCAGTCCCTGGGACTTCAGCTGCTCCAGCTCATCCCCGAACTGAAGGGGCACCATGGGAGAGCAGCCGGAGAAGTTTGAGATGTGGGACAAGGTGATGGGCCGCTCGTTGCTGTCGTAGTACATGTAGAACAGGAAGCAGAAGAGGATGGTGGCGCTCTGGTCCACTTCCAGCAGCCGCTGGAGGGCGGCCAGGGCCACGTCAAACTCCTTGCTGCGGGTCATGCGGAACTCAGTCCGCTTGATGGTGGTCACCACAATGTCTATGTTCTTCAAGGCCCCTCGCAGGCCGCTTTTGAAATCCCCCATGAGATCCTCCTAAAATTCATCCGGGTGCTGGCGGTAGTACTCCGCCTTGTGCTGGTATTCATCCTCCGTGTCCAGGAACTTGTACTCCTCCTGAGCCTTGAGCCACTCGTAGATGGCAGGATCCTCGTTGATGGCGGCGTAATGGAACACCGTCCGTCCCCACAAATCCCGCACCGTCACCAGCGCACCCTCGTCCATGAACTCCTCCAGCACCTCCGGATTCGTGTTGGAGCGAACCAGCCACAGGACGGGATAGAGGAAGTCCGCCGTCTGCATGTTCAGGTCGATTCCCTGGGAACGCAGGATGCGGGCCATGCCGGGCCGCCTGTTCTGGACAGCGTCGAACACCAGCTCCTCCCGCTGAGCCTGGATGAGGGCCTCCACCACCGTAGGGTTGCTGGACAGCACCAGGGCAATGCTCAGGGGAGTCACCCCATCGTCATTGGTGTCGCTGGCACGGAAGCGGCCCCGAAGGAAGTCTATCATGGCACGGCTGCATTCCGGGTTGAAGGCCGCCATGTGCAGAGCCGTCTCGTTCTTGGGGGTCTTGGCATAGAGGTCCGCCCCGGCATCCCGCAGGGCAAGCACCACCTGCAGGCTGCTGTTGTAGCGGAAGGCAGACAGCATCGGCGTGAGTCCGGTATTGTCCCGCTCCTCAATGTCCAGCCCCTGTCCACTCAGGAAGGACACCACATCCTCGCTGTCACTGTAACGGGCGGCAATGCAGAGGACGGAGGCATTGTCGTCATCCTTGGCATTGATGTCCGCCCCCGCATCCAGCAGAACCTGCAGCACCTTGGGGTTCGCCGTGTAGCAGGAGCCGAACATCAGCGGAGTGGCCCCGATGGCATTGCGGGCATCCACCGCCAGCCCCTGCTGCAGCAGGTAGCGGGGAATCTCAGGATGATTGGAGCAGGCGGCAAAATGCAGCAGGGTGTTCCGCTTCTCCTCCTCCACAAAGTCCAGGGGAAGCCCCATAGTCAGCAAGCTCTTCAGCACACTGAGACTGGGCGCCTCGGTAACTCCGGTGATGACAAGGCTGCCCTGCTGCTCCTTGTCCTTGGAATCAAAGTCCTTTAGGAATAACCTCAGGGCGGCAAGGTTTCCCTCCCGCACTGCCTGACGATAGAAACTGATCTCTGCACTGGTCATGACATACCTCCCCGGCCACAGGCCTGCTCCCTATAGTATACTCAAAAACAAAGCGCAAGAGAAGTGAATGGCGGGGAAAAATCCAGCCCAAGCCGTCTTGCCGAAAACCACGGGAGGGCATATACTGGCTGCTACCATGCAGAGAGAAAAGGAACAGGAAATTTGCTTCCTGATGATAGACCTATACTGCCGCTTTCACCACCCCAAGGGAGACTGCCCCCAGTGCCGACAGCTGAAGGACTACGTGGCCCAGCGGCTGGCACTCTGTCCCTACGGGGACCTGAAGTCCTTCTGCTCCAGCTGCACCTCCCATTGCTATCAGCCGGACATGCAGCGGCGAATCTGCGCCGTGATGCGGTTCTCCGGCCCCCGGATGCTGCTGCACCATCCTCTGGTAGCCCTGCAGCACCTGGCGGCAACCATTGCCGTGAAGCTGACAAAAGCTGCCGGCAAGGGCAGGCCGTAGGAGGGAACAACAAGCAGCAGGTGCAGGGGCGACGGGTCTAGATCCATTTTCCATCTTTGACACCATTGTTTCAATCCACGCCCCCGTGAAGGGGCGACCTGATACAGTATGGGAGCAATTGGAGTCCCTTGCGGTTTCAATCCACGCCCCCGTGAAGGGGCGACACAACTGCTATTAACTGTTCCACAGAATGAACAAGTTTCAATCCACGCCCCCGTGAAGGGGCGACGGCATAGGCTGACTGGGTGTTGTAGTCGTGGATGTTTCAATCCACGCCCCCGTGAAGGGGCGACAGTCCTGCCTGTTCGACAACGGCCAGGACTATAGTTTCAATCCACGCCCCCGTGAAGGGGCGACCCAGCGTGGCCCGCTGGGTGCCTGAGTCCATTGACTGTTTCAATCCACGCCCCCGTGAAGGGGCGACAGGAGGATTGACAACTCGAATGAGGTT
>JAGARR010000025.1 GCA_017622135.1 Spirochaetaceae bacterium | reverse complement strand
GTATTTTGACGACGTGAAGGTGTTTTTCCAGATGCTGAGGGATGTGTTCGCCCGCCGGTACAACCGGGTGCCCAAGGGGACCATCGCTGCCATCCTGGGAACCCTCCTGTACGTCCTGAACCCTGTCGACCTCATCCCCGACGTGATACCTGTGGTGGGTCTGCTGGACGACGCGGCCATGCTGGCCCTCTGCCTCAAGTTCGTCAGCCACGACGTGGAGGAGTACAAGCGGGTGATGGGTGTCAAGTGATGTGTTGGAGGGGGCGGCCCCGGCTCTGAAACGGAGGTCGGGTTGGGGCCAGTTCCGGGATAAAAGTTTGTCATAGTGGTAACTGGAACCATCCCCAACTCCAGTAGTAAATGAGGTCACCACGGGGGTGGCCGACAATCGCAAATAATATCACAAGGAGGAAACACCATGGTAGGAGTATTGATAGTCTTGACTGCCGCAATATTTGGTATCACTGTTATCTCTCAATGAGTTGAACCGTTGGCAGGGTGGATGTACCAGAAGCAAAAGCTTTCTGCTGAGGTGCTCCGCCCTGGTATGTTCTTGCAATGACTTTAGGTTGCCATTGGCACAAACTTTTAGGATTTTGTTTTAAGGAGTTGAGTATGTTGGTAGCTGTTTTAGTTGGTGTCGCTGCGTTCTTGTTCACAGCAAGTATAACGGGGAAATAGGAGGTACGATGGTTAAGGGCTGTCCTGGCGATGCTGGGACAGACCCCTCTGTTTTTTCTTCAAAGTGGCAACTGATAAATTTCTTGGTTCCAGTATCTATATGGGAACGAGTTTTTTATTTATGGAGGATTTAGGTATGGCTTACAGCAAGAACAACAGTAATGGCCGCGGCAATCAGGGAAATCGCAGCAGAAATGGAAATGGAACCCGTGTCCAGTGTTCCCAGAAAAATGGACAGAGGAACAGTCAGGCAGGTAGTACCCGGCCTGTCAACCAGGCTGTGCAGGTGTACCACAAAGGCAATCGGCAGGTCAGCACAGCAGGCTATGATCCAAGAATCTTTCCTCCCAACCCTTCCTTTGGGCAGATCAGTTATGATGGCAAATTTATTTTCACCAGTCGGCGGGGATGGGTGGTGTTCAATCCTAATTACAAGAAATCCCGACAGCAGAACATCAGTTTTCAGCAGCGCAACTTCTCAAATGACAACCGCAGGGTGGAGGAGCACAGGGTCAACAACCACTATCACAACTGCGGCAACACCTATCACGTGACCAAGAATGTGACAACCCTGACAAATTCATGCAACACTGTGGAAAAAAAGAAGAACAAGGACAATGTGACCATTGTCCCGATGCTTCAGCACTATGAGCCAGAGAAAGAGTCTTTCGGGGTGGGCAAATACATTGCGGCGGCGGCAGTGGGTGTGATAGCTGCCCTGCTGGTGTGACGCTGCGGCTGGATTTCCACAGGGTGATGCCAGCCTACTAGTTGGTGCTGGCGCTGGGGTGGGACTCGCTCATTCAAAATATCCCGTATTTTGGATTTTAAAGGTGGTAACAGAACTGTTTTCTGTTGCCAGTAATAGGTACAGAGCGAAAAAAAATCGCTATGGCACGAACAACTTTTTCTAAAGGAGATACTATGAGAACCAACACACAGAAAACCGCCACCGTCGCATTCATCATTGATGGCTATTTCGGATTCAAGCTGTACAAGCATGCAAAGGGAAGTTGTGGCAAGACAATCGACTTTGAGGAGCTTGTGGATTCCACCTGTAAAATTCTGGGCGATACCATTGGGCAAAAATGTGTCTCACCTGCCAATCTCCGCCAATATTATATGGGAAAAGATTCGAGTAGGGTGAATTGCGAATGCAATGAGTATGAGAATGCACTTCAGCTGGCACGGTTTGGGGCTAGAAGCAGGCCTCTCCAGGGTGGAAGAGAGAAGGCCATTGATACGCTGCTGTATTCGGATGTGAGAAATTTGGCTGATTCCGGTATCATCGACTATTTGGTTCTCCTCGCCGGTGATTTGGACCACATCAATTTGGTGAAGGATCTCAAGGACATGGGCATCGGGACGCTCCTGCTGTACGGAGAGATCGGGAAGGGTAGGGCAAAGACCACAGGGTGTTCCCCGGAACTGCGTCGGGCCTGCTTTTATTCCATCGACTTGTTCAACCTCATTCAGAAACGGCAGGGCAACAGGCGTTCAATTTCAATGAGCCGAAGTCAGGGTGGGACATGCACTATGTCCGCTGACAGGGGTAGACCTCCCGTTCCCTGTAACAGACCTATGGACAACTCCTCTCTGCTGCAAAAGGTGGTCGCTGCTGTCAACCAGGTTATCTCAGACGGGGAGCAGGCCAAAGGCACGCATCTTGTGTTTGCATTGCAGTCTCAGGTTGGAGTCCGATTGAAAAGGGATGGAGTCATCCTGCCTGTATCGCTTGGGGAGTATCTTGGATGGTACCCAACGGTGTTCAGGGTGGGAACCCATCCCCGCACCCAGGCCTTGACTGTATCGATTAACCGCAACAGGAAAAATGTCGGGAAAAGTTTCTCTGCTGGAAAGATGTGGTAACTGGATTAGATTGTTTCACCAGTAATGTGTAGGGCTGCCAAGAAAAGGTCAGCATGGACTGAAAACTTATTCTAAAGGAGATTTTATGAGAACTACAGGTAATTTCGTTTCCACAATCACAAAGGTAAACAAGATTGGTCGCAGCTATGGTTTCAGAAACGGCATCCACTGGGCGGAGAAGGCTGTCAGGGTCAACGAGATTGACCGGTATCTTTTTGCGCAGTTCAGGAAATGCTCCGAGATGTTCGCGAAGCTGCAGGGACTCTCCACCGGAGGGCTTTCGGTCTCTGACCAACTTTCCATGGCCTGCCAGGAATTTTTGCACTGCATCTCTGTCTCCCATCTGCGCAACCAGCAGAAACAGAAGCCGGTGCTTCCTACGGGAACATTCCGAGCCTACATCAAGGAATTCCACTGGAAGGGAATTGACGGAGAGGCCTATGACTTCAGGTTTGCCATAGTGAACGATGGGGATGGGTCCAGTCCGTCATACAGGATTTACATCAACAGTGCGCCCCATTTGTCCGATGCCCTTGATGATTTGCATCGTTTCCACATTTTGGGCTCAGACTCCAACCCCTACATTTGCTGGGACAGCGATATCACCGCTTTTGACAAGGCGAATGCCGTCATGATTGTGTGGGCGCAGAACTACAAGAAGGAGCTTGACAAGGACAAGGAACGGCGGGGGGCTGTTCGCCACCAGAGAAACGCACCGTCCCGCCAGCATTTCCTCCTGAGGGGGACATTCAGGAGTTGCGTGGAATCCCGGGAGAATGTGGCTGCAGGAGAGGTCGTTGTGGAGGAAGTGGCTCGTGCTGCAGGAGAGGTGGCTTCCATCTGGCCGAAGGTTGTCTATCTGGAGCAGGGTGTGATGAAGAGAATCATGGGCATCCTTGGAAAAAGGAAGCCGGAGCTGGGAGGGATGCTCGGATTCACTGAGGAGCAGGAGCTGGTGAGCCATTTTGTGTTCGATGAGAATGCGCGGGTCAACACGGTGGAGTACAATCCAAACACAAAATTTCTCAACAAGGTGCTGAACAAAAGGTGGAGCAAGGAAAACATCTCCCTTGCGGGCTTTGTCCACAGCCATCCTGGGAATTTCAACAGGTTGTCATTCGCAGACATTGAGTATGCGGCAAGAATCTGTCAGGAATTCGACATGGAATACCTTTTCATGCCCATTGTCACAAGTGCCGCCGACTCCCAGGCATCCATCACAGGCTACATTGTAACCCGTGAGGCCCAGGTTTTTGATTGCGATATCGAGGTTATGGACAACAGCATAATGCAGGAAAACAATTGGGGTGGGGTGGAGGAGTCTCTCCTGGAGGCAACTCGTGCCGAATTTGAGATGGCGAGCCAGAAAAAGGATTCCGGTACTGATCCCATGTCCCAAGACGAAACCTTCGCCCGAATCTCAACGGCAATTCCTCTGGATCACATGAAGGGATGCACGATTGTCGGAGTGGGCTGTGGCGGAGCGCGAGGCTTCTATGAGGACATGGCCAGGTGCGGGGTGGGAAAGTTCCTCCTGATCGACGGTGACACTTCCAGCCGCTCGAATATCGCCTCTCAGAATGGATATATCAGTGAAATTGGCAAGTCAAAGGCCAGTGTGGTAAAGGGGAGACTTCTTGACATTAACGAGAACCTTGTTGTCACTGCCCTGGATTGTATGCTGGACGACTCATTGACTGACGAGGACTTTGAGAGGCATTTGGCGGATCTGGAGGCTGAGCCTGAGAAAACAGTCATCTGTGCTTTCACCGACAGCTTCGAGGCTCAGGCAAGATGTCAGTGCCTGGCAAGAAGATTCGGTTCTCCCCTGTTGTCGGCACAGCATCATGCCAATGGAGACTCGTCCGAAATCATTTACTGGTATCCCGGCATCTCCCGATACACCCAGGAGGAGATTCTTGCTGACCGGTATGCTGCCTATGCAAACGGATACAAGAATGATGTCACCTCAGTAGGTAGCCCAATTTTCAACACCACAAGACTGAATGCCCTGTGTGAGAAAATCGCCACAGGCTTGCTCCTGTACAAGAGTGGTTTTGAAAGTCGCTATACCAGTTTTCTGAAATACAATCCTGACAGAAATCTGATTCTCATCCGACAGAAGTGTCTCGATTTCTTAGGCTCGACGCTGGAAGGACTGTTCGGCCATGGGGATAGGGATCACTTTGACGATGTGGTTTGGCTGAATCCAGAGGAAATTCTTTCCTGATGGTATGGGGGCAATGCCCCCTCCAACCAATAGTCACTGAGTTTGTCTTGTTTCGTGGTGTTGTGCGAAGAAGCCATCAGGGATTCCACCCATTTCCCCCGTCTTTTTCCCTACATTGACTAAAGCGGCAAAAACTGGTATATTTCTATTTCATACTGTACATTGCAGTATTCTGTCAAAACTAGGCTTTGACAGCTGTTGGTTGTCCTCCCTGGCAGCAGGCGGGGTATTCCAACGGACTGGAGGGGCCTTTGGAGGATATACGTGGTCAGAATCAGACTGAAGAAGCTTGGAACGAAGAAGCGGCCCTTCTACCGCATCGTGGTAATGGACTCCCGGAAGCCTCGTGATGGCGAGACAATCGAAGAGATTGGTGTCTACCATCCTATCGAGGTTGAGGGAAAGCAGATCTCCTTCAACGAGGAGCGCGCCCGTTACTGGCTGAATGTTGGTGCCCAGCCTTCCGACATCGTTCGCAAGCTCTTTAACAAGAAGAACTTTTCGCTGTAAGTGGTGGGAGTGACGGGAAATGGAAAAAGACCTGATTGAATACATCGCGAAATCACTGGTCGATGATCCCGGTGCAGTCTCAGTAACGGAAGCTGAAGGCGAAAAGTCCACAATCCTGGAGTTGCGTGTTGCCGAGGACGACATCGGCAAGGTTATCGGTAAGTACGGCCGCATTGCGAAGGCCCTGCGCACCGTGCTCAGCGCCTCCTCCAGCAAGAGCGGCAAGCGCTACAGCCTGGAAATAATGGATTGATGGAGCACTTCGTGGTTGGAATTATCCGGGGCACCCACGGCCTGGCGGGTAATTGTAAGGTGGAGAGCACATCCGGGGAGTTCCAGCATTTCACTGGAATGAAGGATGTGGTGCTGCGGAAGAACGGCGTCGAGAGCAAGCGGACCATAGAGAAGGTGAGCGTCGGCAATGGGATTCTGTACATCAAGTTCAAGGGAATCGACACGCCAGAGGACGGCAAGAAGCTGTCCGGCAGCGAGATTCTGGTTTCCCGCGAGTATGCCTGTCCTTGTGGGGAGGACGAGTACTACGTGGAGGAGCTGAAGCAGTGCCGGCTGGTGTATTCCGGCGGCAGTGCGAAGGGATTGGCGGCAGGGGCCGCACCTGCGACAGGCGAGGGAGTCGTCGTAGGAACCATCACAGACGTATTGGAAGGCGGAGCCGGCGACCTTTTGGAGGTTGTCCTCTCCGAGAGCTGCGACCTGCTGGCTCAGGATCTGCGGACCACTTCTTCCGGGAAGGCACGGAAGGTGCTCATTCCCTTCAAGAAGGAGTTCATCGGTACCGTGGACATCAAGAACAGGCAGGTTCAGCTGATGCACCTCTGGATTCTGGAGTAAGCCATGAAGTTCCATGTGCTGACCTTGTTTCCCGAGATACCCCGTGCTTTCTTTGAGAGCTCAATCATGGCAAAGGCGGTGGATCGGGGGATTATTGCCTACGATTTGGTGAATATCAGGGATTTTGCCCATGATAAGCACAAGACATGTGATGACAGTCCTTATGGAGGGGGAGCGGGAATGCTGATGTTGCCCGAACCCCTGGGCCGGGCGTTGGAGTCCGTGGGAGCCTACAAGAAGCGGGTGATTTATGTCACGCCTTCCGGTAAGCCCTTCAGCCAGCGCATGGCCAGAGAATTGAGCCAAGAAGAGGAGCTTGTCTTCATCTGCGGCCGGTACGAGGGTATCGACCAGCGGATCATAGACTCTTGGGTGGACGACGAGATTTCCATTGGAGATTACGTGCTGTCCTCCGGGGAGATTGCGGCCACAGTCATCATCGATGCGGTGTATCGGTTGGTGGAGGGGGTCATCTCCAAGGAGTCCTTGGAGGAGGAAAGCTTTTCTGCAGGGCTTCTTGAGTATCCCCAGTACACCCGACCAGAGGTGTATCAGGGCATGGCGGTGCCGGAGGTATTGCTTTCCGGCCATCATGAGAACATCAGGAAGTGGCGGCTCCAGCGGCAGCTGGCAAAGACCATGGCAAACCGGCCGGATCTGATTGGTGCGGCCCGCAGCAGTGGCCTTTTGACAGTGGAGGCTGAAAAGATGATTGAGACTATCACGGGCCAGGTTCCAAAATCTGGTACCAAAAGAAGACACCCTCGATTTAAGGGGAAGGAGTAGTCATTATGGATTTGATTAGAACTATTGAAGAGTCCCAGAAGAAGGAAAAGGAAGCGATTGGAAACTTCAAGGTTGGAGATACTGTAAAGGTTCACTTTAAGATTGTGGAAGGAAAGACCGAGCGCATCCAGATTTACGAGGGATTGGTTATCTGCTTCAAGAATTCTGGTATTCGCCGGACCTTCACCGTCCGCAAGAATTCCTACGGTGTGGGTGTGGAGCGTGTGTTCCCCCTGCACTCACCCCGCATTGCCAAGATTGAGCGGGTGCGTCCTGGTAAGGTTCGCCGTGCCAAGCTGTACTACATCCGTGGTAAGGTTGGTAAGGCTGCCAAGGTTAAGGAGCTTATCATCAGGAAGTCCGACATCCAGAAGGCAAAATAGTGGAAGAGGCGGCCAAAGCTGATGCTGGGAGGTTTTCCTCCCGTAATGGCGGCGGCGGCCCCGTTTTTTGTATGAATATAGCCGCACGTGCCGTTCATTCAAACATGCTGACCGTTCCCGCTGGAGCCCAAGGGCTTGGTGGGGACGGTTTTGCTTTTATGCGGGTGGTAGCACAAACCAGTCCCGGCAGCTACAAGATTTCTTTGGGAGGAAGGCTTCTGGAGGCCCGCTCCAATCTCATTTTGGAGCCTGGTACCTTCCTGCGGGTGGAGATTCGGACTATGGCAGGCCAGGTGCAGCTGGTGCCTGAATTCACCAAACCACAGGCTTTGCCGCAGCTGCTCCGTTTTACGGAAGGTTCCTTTCAGGCGGGAGACATTCCCCAGCGGCTGGCTCAGAATCTGGCTGCCTTAGGTCTGCCGGTGGATGGAGTTTCCGGTCGGCTTTTCTCCATGATGCAGCAGCTGGGACTCCGTTTTGATGGAAAGAGGATGCAGCGGGCCTACCGTATTGCCTCCCATTTTCCTGGACGGGAAAGCCAGGCTGCAGAGGTGGCCCTGATGCTGCTGGAAAGGGGAGTTGAGGCAGACAGTGCCATGGTGGCCTCCCTGTTGTCCATGATGCTGGGGGATGGCGGGGGCTTTCGTCAACAGCAACAGGAGGATGCTTGGGAGGACAAGGCTTCTCAGGAGGATACTGCTGGATTGGTGTCTGGTGGCCCTGTCGAGGACTTTGGTGGCCTCCAGCGGCTGGTGGAGGAGCTGTACGGCTGTCCTGTAGCCTTTTTGGGGGATTCCTCCTCGAAAGACACCTCCTTGCACGATTCTTCCCTGAAAATTCCCTCCTTGAAGGGAGGCCTCCTAACTATGATGAACCATATTGCCACCGGAATCCTCCACTGGCTTGTGGTGCCCTTTTCACTGCCGCTGGAAGCTAGCGGAAATGAGCTTTTGGGTACTATTAGAGTTTTATTAAACCTAGATTCTAAAAAGTTGCTTAAAATATGTGTTACCGCCCAGTCTCCCTCGTCACAATACGCTTTCATAGTGTATTATGGAAAGGACCTTGTGGAAGCAGTGGAATATGCCCCTGGTGGCGAGGGCTGGCAGCAGGCTGTGGAGATGCTTTTCCCCGGAGTGCCGGTGGTTTGCCGGTCTGTGGAGGAGATGGGACTTTTTTGTGATCCATCCCAGGAGCTGGTCTGCTGTAATCTGGAGGTATAGTGGAACAGATGAAACGGGCCATTGCCCTCCAGTATCCCGAGGGGGCGGAGGCTCCCTTCATTGCGCTGAACGTGAGGGGAGCCATTGCCGAGAAGGTGTTGCGGATAGCCCAGGAAAAGAACATCCCTGTGGAGCGGAATGCGGTGCTGGCCCAAACCCTGTCCATGTGTCAGGTAGGTTCCTACATTCCTGAGGAGACCTACGAGGTGCTGGCCAAAATCTTTGCATTCATCAAAAAAAGAGAGGATGAGCATGCCGAAGCATGAAAGGATGATCAATACGAAGGACCTCTGTGTGGGGGCAATTTTTTCCGAGCCCCTGTTCTTTGACGACGGAAAGCATATGTTCCTGGCCAGCGAGATTCCCTTGAGTCGGGGACTGCTAGACATTCTCCATGACTGGAATATTCCCTTTGTGCTGACCAGCGGGTTGGAGCTGCTGCCTCCGGTGGATGAGGAGGGGTGTGAAAACTATGAGGAGATTCCTGAGCTGGAGTCTGTGGGATAGGATGAAATCCAGCGGCATGGAAAGCTACCAGCGAGGGAGAGAGGGGGAGCGGCGGGCTGCAGAGTACCTTTCCCAGCAGGGATACGAGATTTTATTTAAAAACTGGAGGACAAGAACCGGCGAAATCGATATAATAGCCTTCAAGGAGCCCTTCCTGGTGTTCGTGGAGGTGAAGACACTTCCCCATGGAGATGTAGCCATGTTGGAGCAGGTTCTGGGTAAAATCAAGCGGAAAAGAATCATCGAAACGGCTAAATATTTTATACATACGGTTCGACAATATAGTAACAGCTACATGAGATTTGATGTGCTTATTGTTGATATGCCTGGGCTTCCCCCATTGTATCACATAGAAAATGCCTTTTCGGAGAATTCATAATGTCCGCTACGAAAGAAAATCCTAAGAAAGCCGTCAGGGCAGCAAGGGTGCGCGAACTGCAAGACAAAGTATATGAACCTACGTATATGGACGCTGCAATTCAACGCATTGCCCTTGTATTGAGCCGAAAACTGGTGGAAAACAAGAGTTCTGGAAGGACATAGTAGAGGAATGGAACGTTCAAGTAACGGCCGCAGGAACAATAAGCGGAATGGAGGCAGCCGTCCCCGTGAGGAGGGGCGGAAGAAGCATGAGAGGCGTGGTGGAAATAGTCATCAGGAAGGACGCTCTGGTGGAAGGAAGAGCGAGGTAAAGCTGCCGCAGCACGTCCATGAGGGCATGCAGAAAGATCTGGAGGCGATAAAGGAGCTGAAGCAGCGGGAAATTGTGTGCAGCAAGTGCGGAAAGAGGATTGAGGACATTTCCTCTGCACTGGCAGACAAGAATACTGGCGTCCCGGTGCATTTTGACTGTGTGCTGGAGGAGTTGCAGCAGCGGGAGCCGTTGCAGGAGAACCAGCGGGTAACGTATATTGGTCAGGGACGCTTTGCGGTGGTGCACTTTCCCAATGCCCATGACACGAAGAATTTTTCCATTGTAAGGATAATCGAGTGGGAGGAGCGGGACAAGAAGTTTGACTGGCGGCAAGAAATTGCTGGCATGTATAGCCAAGTTCACTAGTATGAAAAAAGGACTGGATTTCTCCAGTCCTTTTTTTGCAGTGTGGTTTTCTAAGCGAAAAAAAAACGCATTGCCACTCCATTGCAGCAATGCGTCCTTGCCGGAAACCGGGGTCGAACCGGCACGGATTATTCATCCGAGGGATTTTAAGTCCCTTGTGTCTACCAATTTCACCATTCCGGCAACTCAAGACATGATATAGCAATCCAAAGATAAATGCAAGGGAAAAAAGTTGAGAAAAAATTTGTTTTACAAAAAAAACATCTTGACACAAATCAAGTCCTGTGGTATATTCTTAAACATCACGGGGGCGTAGCGAAGCTGGTTATCGCGTCGGCCTGTCAAGCCGAAGATCGCGGGTTCAAGCCCCGTCGCTCCCGCTAAAGCCCATTCGAAAGGATGGGCTTTTTTTTCGGGTAGTAGCGCAGCTGGTAGCGTGCTAGGTTCGGGACTTAGAGGTCGCGGGTTCAAATCCCGCCTACCCGACAATTGTACTATAATATAATCATCTTCTAGGAATCCTGATCATGTTTTCAGACACTCACTTTCATCTTCATCATCTTTGGGAGCGAGGCCTTGATGTGCCTGCCGCCTTGGAGTCCATGGTGGCGAGGGACGCCTGCTTTGGGCTGGACATTGGTACCAGGTGCGACGACCTCTTTGTACGAGGGCAGAAGGCAAGGGAGCTGGTGGATGCTATTGGCGACGGCTCTGTTCGAGAGAAGGCGGCGGGGATGCTGTATTTTTCCGCTGGAATCTGGCCGGCGGAGGAAGCCATCTTGGACCGGTTCAACCAGCTGAAGATTTTGCAGTCCGCCATGGAGCAGGTGTTGGCCGCCCCTGATTTCTGTGGCTTTGGACAGGGAAAGCTTGTGGCTCTGGGTGAGTGTGGCCTTGACCATCACTGGAATCCATCCGGGGTGGACAACCGCTGTGAGGACAATTTTACTGCCGAGGTGTTCCACGGAGAGGAGGAATTGTTCCAGATGCAGCTGGAGCTGGCTAGAAGCCTGGAGCTGCCGGTAATCGTTCATTCACGGGATGCCTTTGAAGGTACCTTGGATTGTATCAAGAACGTGGGCTATGACCGGGGAATCATCCATTGTTATTCCTACGGCAAGAATGAGGCGAAGGGATTCCTGGACCGGGGCTGGTATATTTCCCTTTCTGGAGCGGTCACCTACACCAAGAAGTCCCGCATGTGGGAGATGGAGGAGCTTATCCGCTACATTCCCGGTGACCGGTTGCTTCTGGAGACTGATGCCCCTTATTTGGCTCCCGTGCCTCACCGTGGCGCGGTGAATTCTCCTGCATTGGTGGAGCATACCTATAATTTTGTGGCTGAGGTGCTTCAGACCACGCCAGAGGCCCTGTCTATGCTGGTGGACGGGAATGTCAGGGAGCTGTTCAGGCTTTAGGGTGGTGGTGCCGTTGCCATTTTCCCTGTTTCTCTATACAATATCATCATGGACGAAAAGCTAGAGCAGGATGGACTGGCGGAGGTGTGTGCACTTCTGGCTGGTACCAACGATGCCGTTCTCATTCAGGATTTCTTTTGCTGCCTCTTCACTCCCTCGGAGCTTCAGGACATGGTTAAGCGGTGGCTTTTGGTGAAGGAGATTGACCGGGGAACCACCCAGCGTGAGATTGCCCGGATGTTCGGCATGAGTCTGTGCAAGATTACCCGTGGTTCCAAGGAGCTGAAAAAAGAGGGCAGCGCCTTCCGAGCCATGCTGGAACGGGCTGCCCTTCTTGATGGGGCTTCTCACCCCTAATTTTCTATTGCGGTGGAGATTGAGCCACCTGAATCCACGTCAATCAAATCAAATCAACGCAGATTCATTTTCTCACTCCTAGTGGAGGAGGGCAGCGATGTCCGGCCGGTTCCATCTGATGGCGATGTCGTAGGGCCGCTCGCCAGCCAGACTCTTCTGGTTCTTGCTGAGGCCCATGGACAGCAGCCGTTTGATGGTCTCCTGGTCGCTGATTCGGGCGGCGTAGTGAAGGATACCCTCACCGGAGATGTCCGCCTTGGTACGTGCCTGCTTTACCAGCTGGTCAAGGATGTCCTGGTTGCCCTTCAGTGCCAGGGATACGGCACACTCGCCCGTATTGTCGGAGATGAAGGGATCGGCACCGTACCGCAGCAGCAGGGATGCCAGGGGAAGGTTGCCCTGGGCCACTGCCAGAGTTATGGGTGTGCTTCCTGAGCTGTTACGCCTGTTCACCGGGTATCTGGTGGTCAAAAGCATGTCCAGGGTGGCTGGCTCCACATTGGAGGTGACGGCCACGTGGATGGGGGAGTTTCCATAGGAGTCGCTGAGGTTCAGGTTGGAGCCAAGGACGGCCTTGATGGCATGCTCTCCCTTGCCGAATACCATGGACAGGGGGGTGTTGCCGTCCTTGTCCCGGGACATGGGGTCGCCGCCAGCCATTCGTACTATGTTCAGTATCTGGGGGTCGCCTGCCAGGGCCGCTTCGTGGAAGGCGTTGCGTCCGTTCATTTCCTGGAGGATGGGGGAGGCTCCCTTGTTCAGCAGGATGGACACCAGCTCCTGGTTGCCGTTCTGGATGGCATCCATGAGGACGGTGCGTCCAGTCTCGTCTGCGGCGTTGATGTTGGCGCCGTGGTCGATCAGGAGCTTTGCCATCTCGGTCTTTCCGGTGCGGGCTGCTTCTGCCAGGGGACTCTTTCCTGCGATATTTTGGGCATTGAGGTTTGCTCCCAACACAAAGAGCCGCTTGATGGCGTTTATGCTGTCCCAGCGGACACAGGCGTGGAGGGGAGTGTTCCCCAGGTAGTCCCTGGTGTCGTACTGGGCTCCCTTGACCACCAGGGCCTCAATGACGGCGGGACTGTCCATCTTCACACCGTTGTACAGCGGTGTCTCTCCGTTTGCGTTCCTGGCGTTGGTGTCGGCTCCCTTTTCCACCAGCAGGTTGATTGCGTTCACCAGCTTCCATTCGGCGGCATAGTGGAGGGGGGTATTGCCGCTGCCGTCGGTGGCCTGGATGACCTTGGAGTTCAACAACCAGTTGCCACTGTGGTTGCTGGATTCCAGCACCAGCCGCAGGGGGGAGTAGTCGCTGTTGTTGGCGGAGAATACGTCGGCGCCTCGATTCAGGAGAAACTCGCCGGCCCGCTGGATATTCCGCTGCACCGCCAGTGAAAGGGGCGTGTCTCCGTTCCTGTTGCGGGAATTTATCTCCTTGTTGAGGCTGTAGATGTACTCCAGGTTCATGGTGAGGTCGTCGGCCACGGGGGTGTCGGACTTTGCCTCTTCCTCCAGTACCAGGGCCGGCTCTGCCGTGAGGATTGCCAGATGGTAGGCGGTGTTTCCGTAGGAGTCGCGGCTGAAGGCGTTGTTGGGAATCAGCACCTTCTTGGTCATGTCGGGGCCGGCTTTCAGGGACCGGGTGAGGGGCGTGTTCCCCATGTTGTCCTCGGCGTGGATGTCGGCTCCCGCTCCAATGTAGAACTGGATAATGGAGGTCTTGCGGTAGTCAACTGCCAGTGCCAGGGGCGTGACTCCCTCCTTGTTGCGCTCGTTGATGTCGGCTCCTGCCAGAATCAGCTGATTCAGGGTCTTGTCCTCAGCGCCACTCATGGTGGCTACATGGAGCACCGAGTCTCCGTACATGTCCTTTACGTTCACATTGGCCTTGTAGGTCAAGAGTAGGCTGTAGAGGTCGGCCTGGTTCTTTTTGGGTACAATCAGCAGGATGGGGGTCTTTCCCAGGTTGTCCTGGGCGTTCACCTTTGCCCCCGCCTCCAACAATAGACGGGCGTTCTCCAGGTTTCCGTAGCGGATGGACTCGTGGAGGGGGGTGGAGCCGGAGATGTCCTGGGCGGAGATGTTCGCCTTCTGCTCCAGCAGTATGCCCGTGATGCCCACATGGTTCTGGATGCTGGACAGGTGCAGGGGGGTCTGACCGTCCTCCAGCCGTAGGGTGGGGTTGCGGGAGGTGGTGGCCTTTTCGAAGTAGGTGTAGGGTCCGCCCAAGGGCTTTGCTCCGTTCAGCAGGAGGGTGGAGGCCATCCTGATGCTGTCTATATCATGGTGGTTTTGAAAGGCGTACTGGAGGGGTGTGTCGCCATTGTTGTCGGGAACGGAGAGGGGAATCTTCTTGCGGATTGCATACTCAAGGGCGCTCTGGTTCCTGGACTCCACAAAGTAATGGATGATGGTGCGGCCCATAGTGTCCTGCAGCTGTCCTGTTCTGGTGGTGATCATGGCGTCGAAGAATTCAGTGCCATTCTCCATGCCCAGCTCCAGGGCCGTCTTTCCGGAGGCATCCATGGCAAAGATGTCGCTGTCCACGGCGGAAAGGGTTTGGGCCGCCTTGACGCTGTGGTTTTTCACAGCCAGATGGAGGGCGGTGTCGCTGTCGTTGTTCTTAAGCTCGGTGGAGGCTCCCATGGAGATGAAGAGGGTCACCAGCTCATCGTTGTTGGCCATGGCGGCCGCATGAAGGACGGTGTTGCCCTTTTCGTCCACTGCATCGATGTTCTGCTGAATCTGGAGGGATTCCTTGACATCATCATATTGTCCTGCAAGGATCATGTCCTGGATTGTCTTTGGCTTCTTTTGGGGCTGCGGCTCCTGGACAGATGCCGGTTCTGTACTGGTACAGGAGGTCGCCAGCACAAGGGCGCAAAGGGTCAGTCCCAGAAACAATGAAAAAATACGCATAAAAACTCCTACATTATTGTATCGAACAAAAATAAGTTGGAGTTAAGGTGTTTAAAAAACGAGGACATCCACAGTGCTGCTGTTCGGTGGATGTCCTTTTTCTGGAAGAAACGTGAAGATATTTTTGCCTTCTGCAGGAAGACTGCTAGGCCTCCTCCACCGTGCACTGGGCGCAGGTTCCCCAGATGCAGGTCTGAATCTTTGACAGGGAGAATCCTGCGGGAAGCTTTCGGGCAAAGGTCTTGTAGATCTTCGAGGTCTCCTCGTAGGGAACGTCGCTGACATGGCCGCAGCAATTGCACTTGAAGTGCAGGTGGTCGCTGGTGTCGGCATCGTAGCGCAGCTCCTCGTTCTCAATGGTGATGGTCTCCACCAGTTTGTGCTGGTGGAACAGCTTGAGGGTGTTGTATACGGTTGTCCTGGACAGTGTTGGAATTTCTGTCACCAAGGCGGAATAAACCGACTCGGCTGTGGGATGGGCTGAGGTAGTGCAGAGATAACGGTAAATATGGATACGCTGCAAGGAAGGGCGAATTCCGCAGGCAACAATCCTGTCTGTCATCTCCTTTTCTGTCAACATCAACTTCATTGTACTGCTTCCTATTTCCCTTTACTATAAAATTGTAATAATTGTAAATATGATATAGAATGAAAACTCTATTGTCAACTAAAACCATTTTCTTTGAGAAAAAAAATAATCTTTTTAACAAAGAACTAAAGTTGACAATGGGAAAATTGTATTGAAAAAATCTCGGATTGCAAGCCCAAGGATTTCTGCCAGCCAAGCTTATGTCTTCTGCAGGCGAATCTTCCACTGGGCCTTTTTCTGGTACATTTCTTCATCGGCCTCCTTGATCAGCTGTGCAGAATCAATGGGAAGCTTTTCTGCCGTAAGAAAAACACTCTTTGTGGTATATAATAAATTACATTCCCTATCCATTCCCTACAGAATCAGCATGGCATCCCCATAGGAGAAGAATCGGTAGCGGCACTCCACGGCCTCCCGGTAGGCAGCCAGAATCCGCTCCCTGCCGGCAAAGGCGCTTACCAGCATCAGCAGGGTGGACTCCGGGGTGTGGAAGTTGGTGAACAGCTTGTCTACCACACCGAAGCGGTAGCCGGGGTAGATGAAGATGCTGGTGGCTCCCATTCCTGCCTCCAGCTGCTGGCTCTGGCGGTTCCAGGCTGACTCTAGGGTACGCACGGAGGTGGTGCCCACCGCCACAATGGGACGGCCCTCCCCCTTGGCCTGGGTGACAGCCTGGGCGGTCTCCTGGCTGATGGAATAGGTCTCTTGGTGCATTTTGTGGTCCTCCAGCCGTTCCGAGCGTACCGGCAGGAAGGTTCCCAACCCTACATGGAGGGTGACCCAGGCCCGCTGTATTCCCGCCCTGTCAAGGGTGTCCAGCATTTCTTGGGTGAAGTGGAGGCCGGCGGTGGGGCAGGCGGCGGAGCCGGTCTCGGTGGCGTAGATGTTCTGGTAGCGCTGGCCGTCCTCCTCCGTGTCCTCCCGGCGGATGTAGGGGGGCAGGGGAATGTGGCCGTTGGCCTCGAACCATTCCTCCGTGATGGGGATGGGGAAGGCCAGGGTGCGGAATTCGGTGCCGGTGTCGGTGGGATTGGGGATGATGGTGGCCACCGTGCCGTCGCTAAAGCTGTACTGGTGGCCGCTCTTCTGCTTCTTGGCGTTCTTCACCATGGTCTTCCAAAGGCAGCAGGTGCCGGCGGGAAGGGCGGGGGCTCCTTCCGGGAGACTGCCGAGACCCAGGGGCTGGAGGAACAGGAATTCCACCTCCCGGCCCGTGCTGTCCTTGATGCCATAGACACGGGAACGGCGGACCCTGGAGTTGTTGAACACCATCAGGGCATCGGCGGGAATGAATTCGGGAAGGTCTGCCATCTGCCGGTGGAGGATGGAGCCGGTGGCCCGGTCCAAGAGCATCAGTCTATCCTGTCCCCGGACTTCGGGCGGGTGCTGGGCGATGAGCTCTGGGGGCAGGTCAAAATAGAAGTCTTTCGTCAGCATGGTGTCGTCCTTGTACTCCAAGATGTTTGTATGCCTTGTCTGTCACCATGCGGCCCCGGGGAGTCCGCTGCAGGAGGCCGCACTGGATGAGATAGGGCTCGTAGTAGTCCTCCAGGGTGTCCATGGACTCCCCGATGGATATGGCCAGGGTCTCCGCCCCCACGGGGCCGCCGCCGAAATTCTGGATGATGGAAAGGAGGATTTCCCGGTCGTAGCGCTCCAGCCCCAGGGAGTCGATTTCCAGCCGCTGGAGCCCCAGCTCCGCAATTTTTCGGGTGATGATGGATCCCGTGCCACTGGTCCCCAGGACCTGTGCAAAGTCCCGGATGCGGCGCAGCACACGGTTTGCCACGCGGGGGGTTCCCCGGGAGCAGCCGGCCATCAGCAGGGCGGCATCCTCCTCCACCTGCACCTCAAGGATGGCGGCGGACCGCTTGATGATGGCGGCAAGCTCCTCCGGGCTGTAGAAGCTGAACCGCTGCACAATGCCGAAGCGGCTGATGAGGGGACTGGAGACCATGCCAGCCTTGGTGGTGGCTCCCACTAGGGTGAACCGGGGGATGGGAATGCGGACGGTGCGGGCGGCCGCTCCCTGTCCGATAATCCAATCCAGCTCATAGTCCTCCATGGCGATGTAGAGCATTTCTTCAATGGCGGGCTTGAGACGGTGGATCTCATCGATGAAGAAGACCGTTCCCTCGCTGATGGTGGAAAGTATGCCCGCCAGATCCTTGGGCTTTTCCAGGGCCGGTGCACTGGTGACCTTGAATTCGGCCCCCAGCTCCTGGGCGGTAATCTGGGCCAGGGTGGTCTTTCCCAGTCCCGGCGGCCCGATGAGGAAGAGGTGGTCCATGGCCTCCCTCCTGCTCCTGGCCGCCTGGATGCAGACGGCCAGATTTTCCTTCACCATGGTCTGTCCCAGGAATTCATTCAGATACTTGGGGCGCAGACTCAGGTTCTGGGCATCCTCCTCTAGGGGAATGTCTGGACGTATGATTTCGTTCATGGTGGTTTTCCTTCAATGCACAATGCCGACTGTGGCCCTATGCCAGCTCCACAATGGCCCGGCGGAATAAAAGCTCCTCCTGCTGGCTGGGGGCCTTGTCCTTCAGTTCCTGTGCCAGCTCCTGCTCCAGCCGGGAAAGGACAGCCTCGCAGTCCCGCCTGTCATAGCCCATGTCCACCAGTGCCTGCACCACGTCCTGCCAGCGGGAGGTGGTGGCGGTAGGACGTGGAACAGGGCTGTCTCCAAAGCTCAGCTTTCCCTTCAGCGCCAGCATCATCTTCTGGGCAGTCTTCTTTCCCACGCCGGGAAGCCGCTCCAGCTGGGCCAGGTCCTCGCTGTCCAGCGCCTGGGTCAGCTGCGCAGGCGTAATGCCCGACATGATCTTCAGCGCCCCCTTTGCGCCAACACCGTCCACCTTCAGCAGGTCCAGGAAGAGGGCGCGCTCCTGAGGGGAGGCAAAGCCGAAGAGTTTCATGGTGTCCTCCCGATGGAGCATCCAGGTGAAGATTCGGGCTTGGCTTCCCACCGGCGGCAGGGAGTTCAGGCTGGAGTCGGGAACGGCGATGTCCCACTCCATGCCGGAGGTGTCAAGGTGGACTGTCTGGGGAAGCTTTGCGGTGATGGTTCCGGTGAGGCTGTTGAACATGGCTCCAATTATAGCGGAAATGGATTGAAAGGCCAAGGGAAGTGTGCGGGGGCCTGCAGGGAAAACTTGTGTCGGGGATGGCTTATGTCCTTGTGTATTTTACCGTTTCGTGGTATCTTGGAGTGTCAACGGCAGGGGAATGAGGATGCTGCCCGCATTCCCATATTTTCGGTTGGCCTTATCGGGGATACAATTATGAAGATGAATATCAGGACAAGAATCACCATCATTGTGAGCGGCGGCTTGTTCGCCTTGATAATGATCAACGTCATTGGTGTGCTGCGGATGATGGAGGTGAACCATCGTCTGCATGACATGACCGACGTGAACTCCGTCAAGCAGCGGTACGCCATCAACTTCCGGGGGAGCGTCCACGACCGCTCCATCCGGGTGCGGGACTATGTGCTTCAGACCGATCCCGCTGACCGTCCCGCCACGCTTGCGGAGATCAGGGAGCTGGAGGCGTTCTATGCCGACTCCGAGCTGCTGCTGGGCCAGATGCTGGCCGGTGAGGTAGAGACGACCCAAGACGAGCGGCGGATGATTGCTGACATCGAAAGCTCCAAGGCCTTTCTGACTCCGCACATCAACGAGATCATCTCTCTGGTTGACTCGGGCCAGCTCGCCCAGGCCTACCATATCCTCATGGATACCGCCCGCCCCGAATTCCAGCGGTGGCTCGACAGGATAAATATCTACATCGACTACCAGGAGGCCAACAACCAGGCCATCACCGACTACCTGCTGAAGATTTCCAATGAATTCCAGACCATTATGACCATCATCACCATCTTTTCAGGGCTCTTGGGAGTGCTGGCCTTCGTCTGGGTGATTCGGTCGGTCCGTCCGCTAGGGACGGTGTCCAAGGCACTGGACGAGATTGCGGCGGGGGAGGGGGACTTGCGGGTAAAGCTGGAGGTCACCACTCATGATGAGATTGGCATGGTAGCTCAGAATTTCAACGTGTTCATTTCCAGTCTCCACAAGATTATCTCCACCGTGAAGGGCTCCGTAGTGAGCCTGTCTGTCACCAGCCGTGGCCTCACCTCCAGCATGAACGCCGCCCAGGAGGCACTGGACAAGATCAACGGGGATATCATGCGGGTGCAGGACCAGATGAACACCCAGTCCACCGCCGTCTCCGATGTGTCTAGCACCATCCAGGACATTGGCAGCAAGGTGTCGGACTTGAACCAGATCATCGAGGTGCAGACCTCCAGTGTGAACGAAAGTGTCTCTTCCGTAGAGCAGATGCTGGACAATATCCAGTCGGTGACGGATGCCCTGGGCCGCAGTACTGCCCAGTTTGAGAATTTGTCCCGGGTGTCGGAGATTGGCTTCCAAAAGATTTCCGAGGTGCAGTCCAAGGTTATGGATATCTCCAACAAGTCCCGCAGCATGTCCGAGGCCAACGCCGTCATCGACAATATTGCCGCCCAGACAAACCTTCTGGCCATGAACGCTGCCATTGAGGCGGCCCATGCAGGTACGGCGGGGAAGGGGTTTGCCGTTGTTGCCGGAGAGATTCGCAAGCTGGCGGAGAGCTCCTCTGCCCAGTCAAAGTCTATCTCTTCTGCCCTGAAGGAATTGGTGGCATCAATCTCCGGAGTGGTTGAGACCTCCCAGACCTTGAGCCAGGCCTTTGAGGATGTACGCAAGGCCATCGCCTTCCTTGCCGAGGAGCTGAAGATTGTGCAGGATGTCATGGAGCAGCAAAGTGAGGGCAATCGACGTGTCCACAGCTCCTTTGCAACCATCCATCGGCTCAACGACCAGGTGCGTAGCAGTGCCGCCCAGATGGCATCCGGTAGCCAGAGCATCCTGGCAAAGACCGCCGACTTGGTGGAGATTACCGAGGAGATCAACACCTCCATGTCCAGCATGACTTCCAGCGCTGAAGCCATTGCGGATGCGGTGGGCAATGTGGTTTCCCTCAGCCAGACCACGGAGAAGGGTGTCCAGACCGTTAAGTCCCAGGTGGGGCGCTTTGTATTGTAGCGAGAAAATAGCTAAGAAAATCCTTGCGGCCCTGGCAGTACTGGTGGAGTGCCATGCTGCCGGTGCCGTCCCTGTCTCGCTCACGTCGGCAGCCGCCACGGCAAAGTGCCAGCACCGGACACTGGTTGCATTCCGCTTCTAGCCGCTGGGATGAGATGATGAATCGCTGCATCACCGGATGGTAGAAGAGTTCCTTCAGATTCATTTTCTTTATATTTCCAATATACCAAGTATCGTTACAGTAAAAGTCGCAGGGATAGAGGCTGCCGTCGGATTCCACGGTAATGGTTGCAGGACAGTAGCCCAGCATTCCGCATTGCTCTGGCTGGTACCCTTGGGCCATGGCCAGCAGGTTGTCGTAGAACCTGATGGAGATGTCCTTTCCCAAAATCAGGTCATTCCAATAGAGGTTGAAAAATTCCTTGTTCAGCTGACTGTATTCATCATTTGTCAGAGAAAACAAGTTGTCCTGTTCATAAGTCTCCTGGGGCTGCATATCTTGGCACTTCTTTTCTTTGTTTTGGGGCTCTCCGCATTGCGTCCTTGGCAGCTGCGGTGGGATGCAGTAAATAAACTGAAGGTGGTCTAGCTCTTGGTCTTGAAACCACTGATAAATCTCCCTTTCCCTGCCTGCCCAGGCCTTGGTTACAACGGCTAGGACAGAAAATTTTATCTTATGCTCCCGTATCATGGAAATGGCTTTTATAACCTGACTGTGGCAGTCTTTTTTCCTTGAAGGATAGTATCGATGGAGATTATGTATGTGGGCGGGGCCGTCCAAGGAGATGCCCAGTATAAAATCGTGTTTTGCAAAGAACTGGCAAAAAGCCTGGTTCAATAGAGTGCCATTGGTTTGTACCATGTAACAGGCTTGGCTTGGGGTAAACAGCCCTCTTTCAACTTGCTTTTTTTGATGGGATTGAACTAGGGTGATAAAATTTTGGAAAAAGTCCAGCCCCGCCAGCAAGGGCTCCCCGCCCTGGAAAAGGTAGGTGACCGTGCCTCCCGCCGCAAAGTCCAGGGTGGTGGCAATGAGGGCCGCCGCCGTGTCCTTCTCCATGATGCCACGGTCTCCCTGCTGCCGGTTTTTTGCTGTCTCCAGATAGAAGCAGTAGCTGCAGCAAAGATTGCAGGCGGCGGAGGCGGGCTTTACCAAAACGGTGATGTTTCTGCTCTTGTTGTCCATTACTCTCTTCCCATGTCCTTGATGGAGGTGCATTTCGGCAGTGACTTGAGGAAGCTCCACATCATCTTCTTGAACTGCTTTTCGTCCCGCAGGTCGTCCAGCATGCACCACTTGAAGTAGCTGTCGTCCACATAGATATTGTACTGTATCAGGGATTTGATGATGCCATTATACTTCTTGTTTCCCTGATAATTGTTGTAGACGAAGAAGCCGGAAAACCCCGTTGGAAAACTTCAGGGCTTCCCGGACTTGAAAAATCAGTCGGTGATGGTGGCCGTTATGCCCTCAGCTTCCTGAATCCATGCCAGCAGACTCTGCCGCAGCTGGGCCTTAGCCTGGGAATGGGCAGGATCAGCCACCACATCCACCAGCTGGTGGGGATCGGTGGGCAGGTGGTACAGGTAGTCGTCGGCATAGACGCTGCTGTTCATGTCCAGGCCGCCGTCCTTGTCCGGGGCGTAGACTGCATACAGGTAGTCTGAAGTACGGATGCAGCGGCCCACCTTGCTCTCGGAAATCTGGGCAAAGACCTGATTCTTCCGATTATCGTCCTTTTTTTCCACCACGTCAAGGAGATTCTCCCCAATCATGGCGTCTCCCACGTCCACTCCGGCCAGTGCCATGATGGTCTTGGGCAGGCTTTCGGTGGACACCAGCTGGCTTTCCCGATGGCCTGTAGCTCCAGTGGCCTCCCCTGCCTTGGAGAAGGAGCCGCCGCTGATGACCAGGGGAACCTTCAGGGCACTGTCGTGGCCGGTACGCTTGTAGTCGTCGCAGCCCCGCAGCTTGCCGTCCCGGTTTCTAGTCCTGAAATGGGAGCCATGGTCGGCGGCAAAGATGATGACAGTGTTGTCGTAGATGCCCAGCTCCTTCAGGCGGGCCACCAGCCGTCCCAGGTTCCTGTCCAGGCTGGCGCAGGCTCCCAGATAATCGGGATACTCCTCCTGCCAGTCGCCGCCTCCCAGCACCTTTAGATCCTCCGGTGGAACAAAGTTGGCAAAGTCAGCCTTGGAGCCTTCTGGACCCTGGTAGTGGTGTGCGCCGTTCTGGTGGTGGGGTTCGATGTGGGAGATGGTCATAAAGAAGGGGCGGCCATCCTTGCCCTCCCAGCAATTTTTTACAGAGGAGTCAAAGAATTCCAGGGCAAGGTCTGTGATGCAGTCGGCACGGTAGCCAGAGAAGTCCCGCCGGTTCATGTCCTCGTCAAAGACATAGCCGCCGTAGCCGTCGGAGGTGAACTCCAGCACGTCGGCGGTGCGCCAGAAGCCCTTGTAGCCGCCCCGCAGGTGCAGGGGGATGGGCTCAATCTGGTAGTCCTGATGGGGCTTTTTTTCCAGCTCACCCTCGGAGGCCAGGTGCCATTTTCCGATGTAGGCTGTCTGGTAGCCTGCCTCCTCTAGCCAGTTGGCAAGGGTCTTTACATCTTGGGGCAGGGCTATGCTGTTGCGGAAGCAGCCAGTGTCGGTGGCATACTTGCCCGTCTGGAAGATGGCACGGCAGGGGCCGCAGACAGGCTGGGGTGAGAATGCATTCTCAAAGCAAACTCCCTCGGAGGCCAGCTGATCCAGGCAGGGAGTAATGGGCAGGGGCTGTCCGTAGCAGCCGCAGGTGTCGGAGCGCTGCTGGTCGGTAAAATAGAAGATGATGTTGGGGCGTTTTTCAGTCATTCTTTCCTCCTGATGCGGTCTCAGTGATTTTTCCACGAATTATAATGAATAGGGTAATGGCTATCAACACAAGGAATGCGATGCAGACGGGGGAGGAGGCAAAGATGCTCCAGCTTCCGTCGGAGATGATGAGGGCACGGCGGAAATTCTCCTCCGTCATGCGTCCCAGTACCAAGCCCAGGAGAATCGGTACCACGGAGAATTCCATCTTCACCAGGAAATAGGCCACCACAGCAAAGATCAGGGTGATTCCCACATCGAAGGAGGAAATCTTGACGGAGTAGGCCCCCGCAAAACAGAAGATGACGATGATGGGAGTGAGGATTACTGGTGGAATCTTGATGATTTTGGCAAAGAGTCCCGTGAGGTAGCGTCCCTGCAGAAACATGAACAGGTTCACGAAGATGAGACCCAGCATGATGGCGTACATGGTGACACCGTGGTCGCTAAAGAGCCGTGGGCCGGGAGTAAGGCCGTTGATCATCAGTGCTCCCAGCATCAGGGCCACGTTTCCTCCGGCCACCAGATCGTTGGGAGCCAGCGCCGGCTGACCTAGCATTTCCTGGCCGCAGGTGGTGATCTTGCGGTTTACGATGTCGGATCCGTCTGGCCACTGCTCAGGCGTGGCTGCCTCCTTCTTTCCTGCTGCAAAGAGACTGCAAACTACGGTTACGAGTGCAAGAGTCATAATGAATCTTTTCATATTTCCTCCAAAATAATTGTGCTGATGCTTTGATGCTCCTGCGGCTTCTTTTTTCAATACGGATAAAATTTTTCAAATTTAAACAAAAGCTGTATGGTTCCATTTTGTAAAGGAACAGATTGTACGGTTTTTGATTCGGTTGCCCTTCCTGTCTTTTTTGTGTATTCTATTGAAATGAAATTGTATGCAAAGCATCAGCTTGTTCTCACCGTTGTGGTGGTTTCCATATTGGCCTCTGTCGTAACCGGCATTGCCACCTCATCATATTTCAAGGGGAGGTCTGCCGTTGAGCCTGCTCAGGTCGAGGATGCAGAGGTGACGCAGCAGGAGCCGGATATGGTTCCTGGTCCTGTGGTGGCCGCCCAGGAGCGGATGGTTCCCGGTAAGGAGGACTCCTTCCTGCTGCAGACGGCGGTGCGTGCTGATCCGGTGTACACGGCGGACATGGTGGCCTCCTACACGCAGGACGAGCTGCAGAACATCAGTGTCTACGAGAAGTGCAACGAGGCGGTGGTGAACATCAACACCCAGGTTATGGCGGTGAACTGGTTTCTGGAGCCTGTTCCCCAGGAGGGTGGCTCCGGCTCCGGCTCCATCATCGACAGGCGGGGCTACGTGGTGACCAACGTTCACGTGATTTCCGATGCCTACAAGATCTACATCTCCCTTTCCGACGGCACCCAGTATGAGGGCAGGGTGGTGGGTACCGATGCCGCCAGCGACATTGCCGTTCTGAAATTCGATCCCCCCGCCGGGGTGGAGCTCAAGACCATCCCCTTCGGCGACTCCGACAAGCTGAAGGTGGGACAGAAGCTCATCGCCATCGGTAATCCCTTCGGCTTTGAGCGCACCATGACCACGGGCATTGTCAGCGGGTTGGGCCGCCCCATCCAGAGCTCCACTGGCACCATCATCCGCAACATGATCCAGACGGACACCTCCATCAACCCCGGCAACTCCGGCGGCCCCCTGCTGGACACTGCGGGGCGGATGATCGGCATCAACACCATGATTTACTCCACCTCCGGCAGCTCTGCAGGCATTGGCTTTGCGGTTCCTGTCAACACAGCCCGCCGGGTGGTGTCCGACCTGATCCAGTATGGCTCCGTCCGCCGTGGTGTCATCCAGGCATCCTTCGTGCAGCTCACCGCTAGCATCGCCTCCTACGCCAAGCTGGGAATTTCTCGGGGTCTGTTGGTGTCCGAGCTCCAGCGGGGCGGCAATGGGGAGAAGGCGGGAATGCGGGCGGGCACCGAGGCGGTGCAGTACGGCAGCAGACGGAACGGCCGCATCATCTATCTCGGGGGCGACATCATCACCGCCATGGACGGCATCAGCGTGGGAAGCCTTGCGGACTACTATTCGATCCTTGAGAGCAAGCGTCCCGGCGACACCGTGCGGGTGACGGTCTATCGTGACGGAAAATACCAGGAGCTGCAGGTGACTCTGGCCAAGGAGTAGTTTTCCTTGTCCGCCTTCTGGTTCTGTGGTATGATGCTTCCAGGGGGTCTGTGATGTTTCCAACTGACAATGATATCCATCGTCTCATTTCAATGAAGGATGCTGACAGTGGCTTTTTCGTTCTCGCTGTCTATTCCTTCATCGAGGCCCACATGAAATCCCAGATGAAGGAGTGTGGCCTGACTGTGGCGAAGGATGACACCTTTCGTGACATTTCCGAGGAATACCAAAGGCTGTTTCAGCGTCGGTTTGGGCGGCTTTCCCCAAAGGAGCAGACCTTCTTCAGAGAAATGAAGCGGCGGAAGCAGGACACAAACAGGGTTCGCCATGAATTCGCCGCCCTCTCTGTGGAGGAGGCCCGGTGTGCCGCTGGGAACCTGTTGCTCTTCTACACCATCGTTGATGAAGAGGTAAAGGGCAAGCTCCGTCCGCTGGAGACCTTCCTGGGGGAGTGGGGGAGCCGCAATCCTCCCGCTGATTCGGGGAAGGGGCTGCTGGAGGCAAACCAACGGATACAGGAGCTGGGGGCGCAGCTGCAGGAGCTCATGGAGCAAAGCCAGGAATACCAGCAGTTCAAGGTCGAGTTCCAGCGGCTGGAAAGAAGATGCCAGCTGGCTGAGCTGGAGAAGAGGGATTCCGAGGAGAAGGCGGCTTCCTATCACCGGCAACTGGAGGAATACCGTCAGCTTCAGGAGGAGTCCCAGACAAAATTTGGCCAGTACGAGGACTACATCTGCCGGCTTCAGCGGATGGTTACCTATACCCGCACGAGAAATGAATTCGAGCGTGCCCTGCTGCGGCTGACGGCGGAGCAGGAGGAGGCGGTAAGCCGCATCACATTCAAGAAGGACTATCTGGTGAAGGGCTCGGCTGGAACGGGAAAGTCCCTGGTGCTGCTGAAAACCATAGAAAAGCTGCTGTCCCAGTCCTCCGGCACCTGCGTTCCCCTCTTTGTCACCTTCACCAAGAGCCTGGTGAAATACAATGCCTATGTGGCCAGCCTGATGGAAATGGGGCTTTCAGAAAAGAGCATCAGGACGGCGGACAGTTTCTTTGTGTCCATTATGGAGCACATTTTTCCCGGCTAGGGCATAGACTATAAGATCGACTTGAAGGACAAGTATGCCAAGCCCTTGAGGAACTTCCTCCGGGAGACCTATCCCCAGCAGGAGCTTGATGTCAATGATGTGTTCCGTGAGGCTGCTACCTTCATCTGGCCCAACCTGGTGACCCGGGAGGAATACATTGACCAGATGATTGACCGGACGGGTCTGCTGACTCCTCTGCGGCAGGAGCTCCGTCAGATGTACTGGGACGCAATCACTTGGTTGGAGCAGCAGCTTGACCGGGAGAAGCTATGGTGGCACGACTATGCCAAGCTGCGGGTGGCCAGGGCGCTCCGTGAAAGGCCGCTGGCGGCGGAGGAAAAACTGGCTGACTATGTGTTTGTGGATGAAAGCCAGGACTTGTCCGTCTGCTCCTTGTTCTGCATAAAGGCTGTCTGCAGGAAGTCCCTGGTGCTGGCAGGAGACCGGAACCAGTCCATCTACCGGCTGCCCTTTTCCATGGTTCGGGCTGGCATCGATGTCAGGGGAAATTCCATCACCCTCAAGACGAATTTCAGGAACACCGTGCAGATAAACCAGGTGGCGGAGCGGTACCGGAGTCTCATCCCCGGCATGAACCAAGCTGCCTGTCCGTCCTCTTTCCGGCTGGGCCCTCCTGTGGAGCTGCTGGAGGTGGACACGTCGCGGCAGAACGTCTACACTCTCATTGCACAGCGAGCCCAGCTGTGCGTTCATGAGCTGGGGTATGAGCCGGGAAATATCTGCGTGATTGTCAATTCCAATCAGACCAAGCAGATGCAGAGCATTCAGCAGGAGCTGCGGAAGTGCGGCCTTGCCTACGGGGAGCTGAAGGACATGGATTTCTCCCAGGGAGACAGGGTGTGCATCTCCACCATCCAAGCCTGCAAGGGACTGGACTTTCCGGTGGTGATACTGCTGGCGGACCATCGCAGCCACATCCACACCGGCAGCTACAGTCCAGAACAGGTGGACCGGCTGGAGCGGAACATGTTCTACGTGGCCATGACCCGTGCCATGGACATGCTGACGGTAGTCACCACCTCCAAGGCTGGGAATCCCGTGGTGACTGACATCAAGGCCTGCGTTCAGGCAGAGCGGGCGCAAGGGAATGGACTGGTCTGAGGAGTTTCCCCACGTTGCAAACTCCCGCCCGCTGTGGTATCCTTGGTGGCAGGAGGCAATCATGCGTAAGTTTCAGGTTGTGGCGCCCTACCAGCCATCCGGGGACCAGCCCCAGGCCATAGAGCGGCTGGCGGAGGGCTTCTTGCGGGGGGACAAGTACCAAACACTGAAGGGGGTTACTGGCAGCGGCAAGACCTTCACCATGGCCAAGATAATCGAGGCGGTGCAGCGGCCCACCCTCATCATCAGCCACAACAAGACCCTCTCGGCCCAGCTGTACCGGGAGTTCAAGTCCTTCTTCCCCCACAACGCCGTGGAGTACTTCGTCTCCTACTACGACTACTACCAGCCGGAGGCCTACGTGCCCGCCCGGGACCTCTATATAGAAAAGGATGCCTCCATCAACGATGAGATTGACCGGCTGCGGCTTTCCGCCACCTACAGCCTCATGGAGCGGCGGGACGTGATTGTAGTGGCCACCGTGTCCTGCATCTACGGACTGGGAATGCCTGACCTGTACAAGGACATGAGGATTCACCTGGAGAAGGGGCAGGAGCTTGATCCCTCCGCCTTTGCCCGCCAGCTCATCGGCCTGCAGTACGAGCGCAACGACGCCATCCTGGACCGGGGAAAATTCCGCATCCGGGGGGACGTGATGGAGGTGTATCCCGCCTACGTGGAGAACGACCAGGCCTACCGCATCGAGCTGGACTGGGACCAGATCTCCCGCATCCGCAGGTTCAACACCATCACCGGCGACACCATCGAGGAGCTGGACGAGACCACCATCTATCCTGCCAAGCACTTTGTCGTCCCGCCGGAAATGCTGAAAAGCGCCGCCGACCGCATCCGTGGTGAGCTGGAGGAGCGGGTGGCGGTGCTGGAGGCCGAGGGCAAGCTGCTGGAGGCCCAGCGGCTGAAAACCCGCACCATCTACGACCTGGAGATGATAACCGAGATGGGCTACTGCCCCGGTATCGAGAACTATTCCGGCCCTATCGCCAACCGGGAGCGGGGACAGCCTCCCGCCACCCTGCTGCACTACTTTCCCAGCGACTCCCTGTGCATGATTGACGAGGCCCACGTCACCGTCTCCCAAATCGGCGGCATGTACGAGGGGGATCGCTCCCGCAAGCAGAACCTCATCGACTTTGGCTTCCGCCTGCCCAGCGCCTTGGACAACCGGCCCCTGAAGTACGCCGAATTCGAGTCCATGGTGAACCAGACCATCTATGTCACCGCCACCCCCCGGCAGCAGGAGGTGCAGCGGAGTACCCAGGTGGTGGAGCAGCTGATTCGTCCCACGGGCCTGCTGGACCCCATCGTGGAGGTGCGTCCCAGTGAGGGCCAGATGCACGACATCTACAATGAGGTGAAGCTCCGCATCGAGCGCAAGGAGCGCTGCCTCCTTTTGACCCTCACCAAGAAGATGGCCGAGGACTTGACGGAGTACCTGGACGGGCTGGGGCTGAAGGTGCGCTACATCCATTCCGAGGTGGAGACCATCGAGCGGGTGGAGATTCTGAAGGGGCTGCGCGCGGGGGAATTCGATGTGCTCATCGGAATCAACCTGCTGCGGGAGGGAATCGACCTGCCGGAGGTGTCCTTTATCGCCATCCTGGATGCGGACAAGATTGGCTTCCTGCGGTCTGCCACCAGCCTGATTCAGATTATCGGACGGGCGGCCCGCAACGAGAACGGCATGGTGGTGATGTATGCTGACCGAGTCAGCGAGGCCATGAAGGAGGCCATCGACGAGACCCGCCACCGCCGTGCCGTGCAGGAGGAGTACAACAAGGAGCACGGCATCACTCCCGCCACCGTCTCCAAGGCCATAGAGGACATTTTGGTGCGTCAGAACGAGGAGAAGAAGGCGGCGGTGGAGACGGAGACTGCCGTGCTGCGCAAGAGCGTGAACCTCTTCGTGGCCAAGGAGCGGCGAAAGCTCATCAAGGCCCTGGAAAAGCAGATGGAGGAATTCGCCGACTGCCTTGCCTTCGAGGAGGCCGCCGCCGTCCGGGACGAGATTGCCGCCATCAAGGAGCAGTACGGGGACTAGGATTTTGCCCACAATATGTTGAAATTTTCTAGGGCCTAAAATTTTTCTGTTGAATCCAACTTGCATTACTGTAAGGAGTGGTGCTATAGTGAATTTCAGATGAAATTCCTTAAATTGACTTCCATTAATGTGCGGCTGTTGACTTATTTTATTGGGCTTGCAGTGGTGGGAGTGATCTTGTTTCGACTTCCTGTCTTCTATGTTGGGGAACCCGTTTCCTTTGTCGACAGTCTTTTTACAACTGTATCTGCCATCTGTGTCACTGGTTTAGCCTCTGTAGATATGAGTGTCTATTCTACCTGGGGCCTTGTGCTTTTGTTGTTTTTGATTGAGGCTGGGGGACTGGGCTTTGTCAGCTTTTTGGTTCTTTATGCCGCCCTGCCATCCAAAAAAATGTCCCTGGTAAATCGTCGGATTGTAAAGGATTTTTTTATTGATGAGGTGGAGGTAAATCCAAGGCTCATTGTTCGGCGTATTGTAGGCTATACCCTTGTGTTTGAACTAATTGGTGGCTTTGTCCTTGCCTTTTTGCTGCAGCATCGGTGGACTGCCACCGGGGAGGGAGTGGCGAGCCTCGGCATGAATCTGTTCTACGGAATGTTTCTTGCAGTTTCCGCCTTCTGTAACGCAGGATTTGCCCCCTACAGCAATAATTTGCAGGGCTTTGTCCATGAGCCTCTGTTTATTGCTGTTATACTGGTGTTGATTGTGTGCGGTGGACTAGGCTTTACCGTGTTTACTAATCTTTTGGACTGGTTGTCTTACAAAACCTCCCGTGGAAAACGAAGCAGAGTGCTGCTTACCCTCCATACTCGCATTGTCCTCCTGGCTACTGCCTTTCTGATTGTATCAGGAGCTGTGGTTTTCTTTGCTGCGGAGGCAAAGTCTTCCCTTGCAGGGCTTTCCTGGGGTGAAAGGATAATGAACGCCCTGTTCCAGTCCGTGACCTTGCGAACAGCTGGTTTTGAAACTGTAGCCCAGAGAGAGTTTTCTGTCGTTAGCGAGCTGATAAGTGTTGTGTATATGTTTATTGGCGGAAGTCCTGGTTCTATTGCCGGTGGTGTAAAGACAACTACCGTTTTTGTACTTTTGTGTGTTGCCTTTCGCAGTAGCCAGGATAAGGGTAATTTAAGCCTGTGGCGTCGGGATATTTCCCAAGAAACCGTGGAAAAGGCTTCTGTCATTGTAATGCGGAGCTTGTTGTTTGTCTTTATAGTGGTATTACTCCTGCTCATTGCAGAGGCAGATGCCATAGACTCAGGTGTCTTTGACGGTGGCGACTTGATTTTTGAGGCTGTGTCCGCCTTTTGTACCGTAGGTCTGACCCGTGGTGTGACTATGGAATTGTCTGGGATAGGGAAGGTGCTCATTATCATTACCATGTTCATAGGCAGGACAGGAGTTGCTGCCATGATTTTAAGTTACAAGAAAAATCTAGATTCCATCACAGCCTATCCAGAGGCTAATATTTTGGTGGGTTAAAAGGAGTTGTTATGGTTTCCATTGCAGTCATTGGATTGGGAAATTTTGGTTGTAGGGTTTTGGATGAGCTGATTGATTCCGAGGCGGACATAATCATCATTGACCGTGACAGGGAGATTGTAGAAAAATACAAGGAGCGGGTGCGAGATGCCTATATCACTGACGCCATCAATCAGGAGGCTCTAAAAAAGATGATTCCTGATGATATTGATTCTGTGGTCGTGGACCTGGGCGGCCAGTTGGAATCCTCAATCCTGGTGACAAATTATTTGCACAAGCTTGGGGTGAGGCGCATCATTGTAAAGGCTAAGTCTGATGAGCAGGGTGAAATCCTGAAGCTGGTGGGGGCTACCCTCGTGATACTACCGGACCTGGATGCTGCCCAAAGGATAGCGCCCCTGTTGATGTCTTCTGTCCTGTTCAATTTCATGCAAATCTCAGAGGGGTTTGCCCTGGCGGAGATTTCCGTCCTTCCAGAAATGGTGGGAAAAAGTCTGGTAAACATCAACTTTCGTCAGCACTACGGCCTGAACATTGTTGCCTGGAGAAGGGGGAGCCAAAGCGACTTTAGCTTTGTGGATAGTCCTGACTTTGTTGTGGAGGAAGGAATGAGTTTGCTGGCGGCTGGTACCGATGGAGCGATTCACAGCTATGTGGAGAAGAAGGTTGAGGCTGTTTCCCATAACAAGAAGTTGTTTTCCAATTTCTTTCACCATAGATAGGGAGGAATGCCTCTTGGCGGAATCCAAAGGGGCGAACAAGTCTCACCCTAGGAAAACCGTAGGTTTTCCGAACCCCTGTGGCAATTTTTCCACAAAAACCCCGCCCAGAAGCTAGACAAACCGCCGGAATGGGCTGTACGGGTTTACGCCTCTGGTTGAATCAAGTCCCAATGGTTTCCAAAGGAAGGTTTGTGCACAACTGAATCTGCTCCTCAGGCAATTCCATCGATATCATTGTCTTAGCCGTCTCCAGTGCCACTCAGTCTCGGCGCACAATGACGGGGCCCTTGCGGAAAAGACACTGGACAAATTGCTCTCGCTTGGAAATCTGGAGGGAGCCAGCCTCCATTCCGACCAGGGGACGCTGTATACGTCGAAGAAATGGCGGTAGCGGCTCAAAGAGACTTGCGTCATTCAAAGCATGAGTCGGAAGGGAAACTGCTGGGACAATGTCTGTATGGAGCATTTCTTCGGTACATTAAAGGTTGAGAGCGATTATGATGACTTGCTGAAATCAGGCCTGCTCTCATACGAGAAAACCAAGAAAATTTTTGACGGCTTTATTGATTATTACAATTCAGATAATTTTCAAAAAATAATTAGATGCTTGAGATAATGGTGTGGGGTAGCCCGGTGGCTTAGGCGGGGGTTCTTGCCCGTGCCAAGGCATCCAGCAGGGACTCCATCAGGGGGAATGATTCGGGGGTGAGGCTGGCAAGGTTGTCGTATTCAGTGTGGAGGAGTCGCCAGGTCATGGGTAGCTTCTCCTGCACCTGGTAGGGCTCCAGCGGCTTTACCCGTCTGGCTCCAGCCTCCTGGCTCTGGGTGCTCTTCACGACGGCGGCGGCAAGGCCGGGGTTCTGCTTGAGCTCCCGCAGGTAGGAGGCCACCTCCTGTGCGGGCAGGAGGGTGACGGCCACGGCGGGAATGCCGCAGGCAAGGAAGCCGGCATTGTCGCTGTAGGGAACGGGCAGGGATGCCCACTTCCGTCCCGCCACCGACTTGATGAGGTCTTCTGTCCGCTCCACCAGGCTGTTGAACTGGCGCTGGAAGGCGGGGCTTCCCTTTCCCTTCCCTGCCTGGGAGAGCACCACAAAGTCCCCCCTGCCGCAGCAGTCGAAGGCATATACATCCTGTTGGGTGAGCCCCAGGCTCCTGAATTTGGTGGCGATGCCGAAGGCTCCCTGCTCCGAGACACCCTCGCTACCACCCATTTCCTCCCCGTCGGAAAAGATGATTTGCACATTGTGGGCTCCGGGAAACCGCAGGAGCCTCCTAGCCCAGTACATGACCTGGAAGACGGCGGCGCTGTTGTCGTTGGCACCGGGGCTGGTGTCCACCCGGTCATAGTGGGCCAGCACCGTCTTCATCTTGAACTGGGGGTTGTAGGCTGCTGGAGGAAACTTCACCAGAATGTGGTGGGCTCCCTCCAAGGACAGGGGAACGGCAGGGACTCCGAAGTCAGCCAGCATATCGAGTATAAATTGTTTTCTGTCACAATCCGGATGGATGAACCGCTGGAAATCCCCGTCATTCCTCATAATGATGCACCTCGAAATCAGACGCCAAGAATACCTGCCAGGGCCTGCAATGCCCCGTCGGTCTTTCCCGCCAGCACCTGCTTGGTGAGAATTTTGCCCAGCTGCACACCCTCTTGGTCGAAGCTGTTGAGGTTCCACAGGAAGCCCTGGAACATGATCTTGTTCTCGAAGTGGGCCAGCAGCGCTCCCAGTGCCTCTGGAGTCAGCTTGTCTCCATGGATGAGGCTGCAGGGGCGGCCGCCGGGGAAGTACTTGTTGGGGTTCTGGTCATCCTTTCCGCAGGCAAAGGCCATGATTTGGGCGGCTAGGTTGGCGCAGAGCTTCTTCTGGCTGGTGGAGCCATCCACAATCACGTCGCAGCCAGTTTGGTTCTCCCTAAATCCGATGAACTGGAGGGGAATGATGTCGGTGCCCTGATGCAAAAGCTGGTAGAAGGAGTGCTGGCCGTTGGTGCCCGGCTCCCCGAAGATGACAGGCCCGGTGGCATAGTCCACCTTCTGGCCGTCACGGTTCACCTGCTTGCCGTTGGACTCCATGTCCGCCTGCTGGAGGTGGGCGGGGAAGCGGCTGAGGGCCTGGCTGTAGGGCAGGATTGCGGTGGCAGGATAGCCCTGGACATTCCGCTCATAGACACCTATGAGGGCATCCAGCAGGGCGGGGTTCTGGGTGATGTCGGTGGCGCAGGCGGTGATGTCTGCATCGTGGGCCCCCTTCAGGAATTCGGCGAAGACCTCGTAGCCAAAGGCCAATGACAGGACTGCGCCGCCCACCGCCGAGGTGGAGGAGTAGCGGCCGCCGATGAAGTCATCGATGTAGAAGGAGGCTAGGTAGGCGGGGTTGTTGGCCAAGGGGCTGGTCTCGGAGGTGACGGCCACCATGTGCCGGGCAGGATCCAGTCCCGCCTTCTGGAGGAAGTCCTTGACGAACAGCTCGTTGGCCAGGGTTTCCTGGGTGGTGCCGCTCTTGGACACCAGAATGAACAGGGTATGGGGAAGGTCAAGGCTGGCCACCACTGCGGCGCCATCGTCGGGGTCAACGTTGGAGATGAAGGCGGCCTTCATCTTGAGGCAGCCCTGCGTTCGTGCCCACTGCTCCAGCGCCAGGTACATGGCTCTGGGCCCCAGGTCGGAGCCGCCGATGCCGATTTGTGCCACCGTGGTGAATTTTTCTCCGGCGGCATTGGTAATTTCACCTGAGTGAACCTTCTGGACAAAGTCCTTGATGGCATCCAGCTGCTGCCGGTAGAATGCGCCCTCATCCTTACCCTCATGGAGCACCGTGTCGCCCAACTGTCCCCGCAAAAGATGGTGCAGCACCTTGCGGTTCTCTCCGGTGTTGATGGTGGCCCCGTTGTACAATTCCTGGAATTTCTGGGTAAGCTGGGCCTCGTCCGCCAGCTCCTGCAAAATGGCCAGAATCTGGGGGCTCACCTCCTTGGCGCTGTAGTTGTAGGTCAGTCCTGCCGCCATGGGAGCGGAGTAGCGGGTCACCCGCTCAGCAGCCGTGGGGGAGGAAAGCTCTTCCTTTATGGAGACAAGGTTTTTCAATGACTGGAGCTTCTTGAAGGATTCCAGCCTGTCTAGATTTTGCCAAGTAATCATAGGGTACCTCGAGAAAATTGATGGGCAGCCGGTGGCTGCCGGTGCAGGCACTAGGTAAATGGTCTGCTAAGGAGAAATATAGCATAAAAACTTGTTTTATGACAGGGGCGTGTCCGTTCCAAATACCTTTAGGACAGAGAGACAGCCGTGGAAGAATGTGACATAAAGTTATTCAAGAATTCATGTGGTGTCAAGAAACCGAGAGATTCATGAGGGCGGTATGAGTGGTATTTTTTGAGCCAGGAGTCGATTTCTGCCTGAAGCTCGCTGACACTCATGGGTCCTATCAGATAATCAAGGCACTCCGTCTGCAGGGTCCCAATCATTCGCTCCACGCACGGCTTGTCCTTCGGTGTCCTTGGCCTTGTCCACAGCTGGGTTATATTCTCGCTTCTCAGCCACAGCTCGGCCTTCCCCTGGTTCTCGCCTCCGTTGTCGTTTACATAAACGGCATCCCTTCCGAATCGTGCCACGGCCTTCTGGTATGCGATTTTCCCGCTCGCACTCGTGCAGGTGTTCGAGACATGGATGACAGCCTGTTTGGCCACCACATCGATTGCGACCATCGCATATTTCTTGCCATTGT
>JAGARR010000002.1 GCA_017622135.1 Spirochaetaceae bacterium | reverse complement strand
TGCATCCTTGCTCCTTTTTTGCTTGGGTCTCATATATATTATTGTGTGAATCTGACAAAAAAATGCGTTTTTGCGGGGAATGGTTTGGATTTTTTTTTTACAGACGGATTCGCAGGTGGCGGGAGCCACCAATTCAATCATTTCCTTGCAGAAGTGGCCACAGGCCAGATTTGTTCGCGGCTAACGCCGCTCACGTTTGGGGCGGCGGCGGGGCGACGTGTACACGTCAGGGAGTGCATTCTGGCTAGAAAAACCGTAGGTTTTCTCAATCCCTGTGGTAATTTTTCCACAAAACCCCGCCCAACTACCCCAAAAGCGAAGGTCGTTAGACCTGAGCAAATCCGTGTGGCAATTTTCCCCAAGCTCCCAGTAACTGGACAAACTACCAGATTTGTTCGTCCCCAACAAAACTCACGGCAGGAAAAGCGAGGAACGTTAGTTCCGAGCAAATCCGATTGTTGTTAGAAAAAACAGCCAGATTCGCAGTGCCGGACTCTGTTCCTGCGGAAGCTATTTCCCAAATCCTCTGAATTCGTTATACTGGAGGTGATTTTCTGACATACATTTTATTAGGGAGATGTTCTTATGCCTTACGATGTCTTGGAAAGAGAGCTTGACTGCTTGACTCTGGAACAGCAACAAGAGGTGTTTGATTTCATTCACTTCTTGTTGGAAAAAAATAAGAAGGAGGGGGCTGCTGGATTCCGGCGGCAACCAGGCGGTCTCACCGGTAAATTTTATATGGCGCCAGATTTTGACGCTACACCGCCAGGCTTTGAGGAGCATGTGTAATGTATCTCACATTCCTCGTTATGACGATATAGCGACCCTGTGGTAACTCGCTGCATCATCTTCTCCCACCTGCTGGAGCGGGTGATGGGCTGGTGGCCCCCCCCCCCATTGGCCGGCGACTCAGCGGTAGATGTCCCGGCGGTGTCCAAGGTAGAGGGCTTCTATAATCAGTTCCCTGTCCTTGATTTCGCAGATGATTCTGTAGTCTCCCACTCGGTATCTCCAGAATCCTGATAGATTTTCTGTCAAGCCCTTGCCCTTTGAGCGGGGGTCTGCCAAGGACTCCAGCTCATGGAGGAAGGAAATGATTCGCAAGCGAGGAGTTTTGTCCAGACGCTTCAACTGCTTGGTGGCTATTTCTGAGAGACGGACAGTCATAAGTCCAAAAGCTTCTCCACTTCTTCCAAGGTGTAGGTTCTCATCGAACCACGGGAAATGTCCTGGCTGATTTTCTGTGCCAGCTCCAAGTCCTTGCTGTCCTGCAGGCTTTTAACTCCAGAGGTCGAATCCTCCGCTGAAAAGAAATTGCTCAAAGCCCTGTTGATGATGGCGCTCTTGGAAAGCTCCGTTTCCTGCGCATACTGCGAGAGCCTTTGGGCTATGTCGTTTCGTATGCTGAAGGATATGCTGGTGGTCGCTGTAGCCATGGAATCTCCTGAAAGTATTTTTAATAATTTTATTAAAGTTATTAGGATATGTCAACGCAGATGATGGGCTACGGCTCGACAGGTGTTTTTTTGTGCGGTACTTTGATGGCCCGCTAGCGGACAGGCTCAGCAACCATGCCCGATGACGAGGGTGGAATCTTATAAGCGGATTCGCAGGTGGCGGGAGCCACCAATTCAATCATTTCCTTGCAGAACTGGCCACAGGCCAGATTTGTTCGTTCCGAACGGAACCCGCAGCAAGAAAAAGCGAAGGTCGTTAGACCTGAGCAAATCCGTGTGGCAATTTTCCCCAAGCTCCCCAGTAACTGGACAAACTACCAGATTTGTTCGTCCCCAACAAAACTCACGGCAGGAAAAGCGAGGAACGTTAGTTCCGAGCAAATCCGATTGTTGTTAGAAAGAACAGCCAGATTCGCAGTGTCGGACTCTGTTCCTGCGGAAGCTATTTCCCAAATCCTCTGAATTCGCTATACTGGAGGTGATTTTTCTCATAAGAAATGGAAGGAAGCTGCCGTTTTTTACGAGGCGACTTTATTTGACTGGAGCAGGTACATGAAGGGTATTGAACTGGAAAAGGCATATAATCCCAAGGACTTTGAGGATAGAATTTACGCTCAGTGGAAGGAGGGGGGCTATTTCAAGCCGAAAAGCGACCCGGACTCCCCGGTCCACGGCTGCGCTTGCGGCTGTGCGGAGGGCAGGGACGAGCCCTTTACCGTGGTGATTCCCCCGCCGAACGTCACCGGTGTCCTCCACATGGGCCATGGCCTCAACAATACCCTGCAGGACATTGTGGTTCGCTACCACCGCATGAGGGGGGACAATGTGCTGTGGGTCCCCGGAACCGACCATGCCGGAATCGCCACCCAGAACGTGGTGGAGCGCCGCCTGAAGGCCCAGGGACTTTCCCGCAGGGATTTGGGGCGGGAGCAGTTCCTTGAGCGTACCTGGGAGGTAAAGCGGGAGCACCACGAAATCATCACCCGCCAGCAGCGAAAATTGGGCAACAGCGTCGACTGGAGCCGGGAACGCTTTACTCTGGACGAGGGGCTTTCCAAGGCGGTGCGGGAGGTCTTTGTCACCCTCTACGAGCGGGGGCTCATCTATAGAGGAAACTATCTGGTGAACTGGTGCACCTCCTGCGGCACCGCCTTGGCCGACGACGAGGTGGAGCACAACGACACTGCCGGTGCAATGTACCACATCTACTACGAGATTGAGGGAGGAGCCTCCATTCCTGCCGTCACACTGGAGGACGGAAGCGTCTTTCCCGGTGGCAGCCGCATCGAGATAGCCACCACCCGTCCGGAAACCCTTTTGGGAGACACTGCCGTGGCAGTCCACCCGGAGGATCCCCGCTACCAGGCCCTGATTGGCAAGCGGGTCATCCTGCCCCTCACCGGTCGTAGCATCCCTGTGGTGGCGGACACCTACGTTGACCGGGCCTTCGGAACTGGTGTGGTAAAGATTACTCCCGCCCACGACCCCAACGACTGGGAGGTGGCCAAGCGTCATAATCTGGAAATCATCAACATTCTGAATCCCGACGGCAGCCTGAACGACAACTGCCCTGAGCAGTACCGTGGCATGAGCTGCAAGGAAGCCCGCAAGGTGGTGATTGCAGACCTGGAGGCTGCAGGGCTGTTCAAGGAGGAGGAAAAAATCAATCACTCCGTGGGGCACTGCTACCGCTGCAATACCGTGGTGGAGCCCTACCTCAGCGACCAGTGGTTTGTAAAGATGCGCCCGCTGGCAGACAAGGCGCTGGCTGCCTGGAAAAATGGCGAGATTGTCTTCTATCCCCGCAAGTGGGAGAACACCTATTCCCACTGGATGGAGAACATTCGGGACTGGTGCATCAGCCGCCAGCTGTGGTGGGGCCACCGTATCCCCGTGTGGTACTGCGCTGACTGCAACGAAATGATTGTCTCCCGCACCGATCCTGCAGCCTGTCCAAAGTGCGGCGCAGCCGCCGAAAAGCTGTTGCAGGATCCCGACGTGCTGGACACTTGGTTCTCCAGCTGGCTGTGGCCCTTCAGCACCCTGGGCTGGCCGGACAAGACTGCCGACCTGGACACCTTCTATCCCACCACAGCCTTGGTCACTGCCTACGACATCATCTTTTTCTGGGTGAGCCGCATGATTATGGCCGGCCTTGAGTTCACCGGCAGGGCTCCCTTCCGGGACATCTACATCCACGGACTGGTGCGAGACAAGCAGGGCCGCAAGATGAGCAAGAGCTTGGGCAACGGCCTGGATCCCCTGGAAATCATCGATGAGTTCGGCTCCGATGCGCTGAAATTCACCTTGGGCTTTATGTGCGCACAGGGACAGGACGTGCTGGTGGACAAGGAGAGCTTCAAGCTAGGAAGCCGCTTTGCCAACAAGATTTGGAACGCCAGCCGCTACATCCTAGGCAATCTGGAGGGACGGGAGCTGCTTCCCATTACCCAAAATGACTTGACGGAGCTGGACAAGTGGATTTACGGCCGCCTTGACCTGGCAGCCCGCAACGCCCGCTCAGCACTGGAGGGCTACCGCTACAACGACGGTGCCCAGGCACTCTACGAGTTCTTTTGGAACGACTTCTGTGACTGGTACGTGGAGGCCACCAAGCTTTCCTTCCGCCACGGTGATGATGCCGAAAAGAATCGGGCGGTCTCTGTGCTGCTGAATGTGCTGGAGGAGAGCCTGCGTTTGCTCCATCCCTATCTGCCCTTCGTCACCGAGGAGATTTACAGCAAGCTGCCGGTGGCCCAGCTGGTGGAAAACAGAAAGGCCGCCATGAAAAATCTTGGTGGAGAAAAACTTGCCATCATTACGGATTCTCTCTACACTGGAATGCTGATGGCTGGCCCCTATCCTGCTCCGAGTGAGGAGCGAAAGAACGAGACTGTTGCCCGCCGCTTCCAGGTGCTGCAGGAGGTGATTCGTTCCGTGCGTGCCCTCCGTGCCGAGTGCGGCCTCTCCCCCGATGCAAAATTGAACATCGCCCTGCAGCTTGCCTCCGACAGTCCCGCCCAGGTGTGCCGGGAAAAGGCCGACCTGATCCAGCTTTTGGCTGGGGTGTCCGCCATCGACTTTACCGAGATCAAGCCCCAGCGGGCAATCGGTGCGGTGGGGGAGGGCTTTGAGGTCTTCCTGCTGGTGGAGGGCAGCATCAACCTGGACCAGCTTTTGGCTCGGTTCAAGAAGGAGCTGGCAAACGAGCAGGCCTTTGCCGATAAGGTAAGTGCCAAGCTCTCCGGCAAATTCGCCCAGAATGCTCCGGCCCAGGTGGTGGAGGCGGAACGGGAAAAGCTGGAGAACACCAAGCGGCGTATCGAGAAGCTGATATCTTATATCGATAGTTTATAAGGATTTGTTTTATCCGATGTGGCTTGCCCGGCCACTCGGATTCAGGCAGCCACGGCCTCAAGCGTGGAAGGAGCTCAGTATGCAGATGAAAGACCAGGACATGCTTCATCTCAAGGGAATCTATCTTGCCCCCTACATGCAGATAGCCACCGCCCTCATCGGAAAGCGGCGCCATTCCGGCGGCAATATGTTCCGCCACCAGCTGGACACCATGAGCATCCTGATTGACTACGGCTACATCGACAGCGTTTTGTTGAAGGCCGCCGTCATTCATGATGTCATCGAGGACATCCCCGACTTCAACCGCAACCTGATTCTGGAGATTGACTCCGAGTCTGGCCTTGTCTACGACCTGGTGATGGAGGTCTCCAAGAAGGAGGGTCAGACCAAGAGCGAGTTCCTGCGGGGCATCATCGAGCATGGCAGCATGAAGGCCAAGACCCTCAAGTGCGCCGACCGCATCAGCAACATGATTTCCATGGGCTTTGTCACCGACCAGGCCTTCATCGAGCGGTACTGCGACGAGACCGAGTTCTTCATCTTCCCCCTGGCGCTGGAGGTGGACTTCCGCATGTATCAGGAGCTCATCGAGCTGGTGATGACCCGCCGCAAGTATCTTGAGGATTCCGGCTATCTGGACAGGAAGAAGGAAGCTATGGCGGGATTGCGCCACCGCTAGAGGAGCAAGTGCAATGGCAAAGATAATTACCTTTGGTGAGATTATGCTGCGACTCAAGGCTCCGGGTCAGGAGCGCTTCTTCCAGTCCCCTGGGCTGGAGGCAACCTTTGGCGGCGGCGAGGCAAATGTTGCCGTTTCCCTGGCCCACCTTGGCTGCGATGTCTCCTACCTTACCGCCGTCCCGGACAATCCCATTGGGCGGGCAGCCTTGGCCCAGCTTCGAGGCTATGGAGTGGACGTGTCCCGCTGCCGAGTGGAAAAGGATGGCCGTCTGGGAATTTATTTTTTGGAAAATGGTGCCTGCGCCCGCCCCTCGGTGGTGGTCTACGACCGGGAGGAAAGCTGCATTTCCCGCTGCGGGGCAGGGAGCTTTGACTGGAAATCCATTTTTTCCGACGCCCTCTGGTTCCACGTGACGGGCATCACTCCCGCCATTTCCCAGGCTGCGGCCGACGCTACACTGGAGGCGGTGCGTGCCGCCCAGGAGTTGGGGCTGAGGGTTTCCGTTGACTTGAATTATAGAAAGAAATTGTGGAAATACGGCAGGTCCGCCCCGGAGGTGATGGGCCAGATTGTGTCCCATTGTCAGGTGGTGATTGCCAACGAGGAGGACATCCAAAAGTCTCTGGGAATTGCCGCCCCCCAGGTGGACGTGGAGTCCGGCCATCTGGAGGAGGAAAGCTACCGCTTGTTGGCCCAGCAGCTTCAAAAAACCTATCCCAATGTGGAGCAGGTGGCCATCACCCTGCGGGAAAGCCATTCTGCCGACAACAACGGCTGGTCTGCCGTCCTCTTGGGAAAAACTGGCTTCCATCGCTCAAGGAAATATCAGATTGCAGACATTGTGGACCGGGTCGGTGGCGGGGATGCCTTTTCCGCCGGTCTCATCTACGGCCTGCAGGAGCTTGAGGACGAAGAGCGGGCCCTGAACTTTGCAGTGGCCGCCTCCTGCCTCAAGCACACCATCCCCGGCGACTTCAATCTTACCAGTAGGGAAGAGGTGCTGGCTTTGATGGAGGGTGGCGGCTCCGGACGGGTGCAGCGGTAGATTGGAGGTTGACGGCGATGACAGAAAAATTTGCAGAAATATACGATGCGATTGGCAAGGCGGGCATCATTCCCGTCATCAAGCTGGAGCGGGTTGAGGATGCCGTTCCCCTAGCCCGTGCCCTGCTGGAGGGTGGGATTCCTGTGGCGGAGGTAACCTTTAGAACCGAGGCCGCCGCCGCTGGCATTGCTGCCATCCGCCGGGAGCTGCCACAGATGCTGGTGGGTGCGGGAACGGTGCTGACCACGGAGCAGGCCGCCGCCGCCATTGAGTCTGGAGCCCAGTTTGTGGTGGCTCCCGGCTCCAACGGCAGGGTTATCGAAGGGGTGCTGGCAGCGGGCATTCCCATGATTCCCGGTGTGGCTACTCCTTCAGAAATAGAGGCCGCCCTGGAGCGTGGCCTGCGGGTGCTGAAGCTCTTTCCCGCCGAGGTGCTGGGTGGCATTGCCATGCTCAAGGCCTTGGCTGGTCCCTATCCCCAGGTTCAGTTTGTTCCCACCGGGGGAATTTCCGCATCAAACCTGAAGTCCTACCTCCAGCAAAAAAATGTGCTGGCAGTGGGTGGCAGCTGGATGGTACAATCCGACTTGGATGAAGTGAGGCGGCTGTGCCAAGAGGCATACCGCATTAAAAATACCTGATTATCAAGGAGTTGGCAATCTATGGAAGAGATATTGCAGTTGCTGCAGGACAATGCCCGGCTTTCTGTTGCGGACATTGCCGCTATGACAAAGCGCAGCGAGGACGAGGTGGCGGAAATCATCAGAAAGCTTGAGGATGACGGTGTTATCCTGAAATATGCCGCCATCGTCAATCCAGACAAGGTGGCGGAGTCCAAGGAAAAGGTGCGGGCGGAAATCGAGATTCAGGTGACACCTGAGCGGGAGCATGGCTTTGATGCCATTGCCGACCGAATCTACCGCTATCCCCAGGTCAAGTCCCTCTACCTCATGTCCGGTGGCTATGACCTCAAGGTGGTCATCGAGGGGGAGTCCTTGCAGGAGGTGGCCTTCTTTGTGGCCCGCAAGCTCTCCACCCTCAACGGAGTCAAAAGCACCAAGACCCACTTTATGCTAAAGGTCTACAAGGAAAATGACGTGCTCTATGTGGACGAGAAAAAGGACAGACGACAGGGAGTAACCGCCTGATGAACAGCAGAAGCGACCGTTTTTCACAAAAGATTACTGGGACCCCGCCCTCCGGCATCCGTAAGTTTTTCGAGCTGATTCAGGGACGGGACGACATCATCTCGCTGGGGGTGGGCGAGCCAGATTTTTCTACGCCCTGGATTATGCGGGAGGAAGCCTACTACCATCTGGAGCAGGGCCACACCTCCTACACCTCCAACTGGGGCCTGCCGGAGCTGCGTCAGGAAATAGCCCGTTACCTGGAGCGCTATCAGCTCCATTATGACCCCGCCGCTGAGGTGCTGATTACCATCGGTGTGTCCGAGGCCATCGATGCGGTGCTGCGGGCCGTGCTGAATCCTGGGGATGAAATCATCATCTGCGAGCCCTGCTACGTGTCCTACCAGCCCCTGGCGGCCCTCTGCGACACAAAGCTGATTCACCTGGACACCTCCGTCAACGGCTTCTATCCCACGGCGGCACAAATCGAGGCTGCCATCACCCCGAAAACAAAGGCGCTGATGCTCTGCTCCCCCAGCAATCCCACGGGCCGCATGATTCCCGCCGCCGAGCTGGAGAAAATCGCCGAGGTAGTAAAGCGACACCAGATTTGGGTGCTTTCCGATGAGGTGTACTGCGAGCTGGTCTATGATGAAAACAAGCACTGCTCCATCGGCTCCTTTCCCGGCATGAAGGACTACACCATCGTCCTCAACGGCTTTTCCAAGGCCTTTGCCATGACCGGCTGGCGAATCGGCTACCTGTGCTGCTCCGCCGAGCTGATGGATCAGGTGTTTAAGCTGCACCAGTACAGCACCATCTGTGCCCCCATCATGAGCCAGTACGCCGCCCTGGAGGGCCTGCGGACCGGCTGGGCGGAGGTGGAGCGGATGCGGGTCTCCTACCAGCAGCGGCGGAACCTGATGTACAAGGCCTTTGTGGAGATGGGGCTTGAGGTGGTGGAGCCGGAGGGTGCCTTCTACATCTTCCCCAACATCAGCTCCACCGGTCTTACGGCGGAGGAATTCGCCACCCGCCTGATAGAGGAATACCAGGTGGCCGTTGTCCCCGGCGATGTGTTCGGAGCAGGTGGCACTGGCTACATCCGTTGCTGCTACGCCACAGACATCAACAAGATAAAGCTGGCCGTGGAACGGATTGCCGCTTTGGTCAGGATCCTGAAATCATAATTTTTTAAGAAACTCGCTTCGCTGTAGAAATATGGGAGAAAAAGAGGTATAATCGGTTTCATGTCTGTTGTAAAAATCCAAGACTTGACATTTTCCTATCCCCAACGGAACTTAGATGCCGTAAAGGACGTCTCCTTTTCCGTAGACAAGGGGGAATATATTGCCATTCTTGGGGCTAACGGCTCCGGAAAAAGTACCTTGGCTCGACTTGTATGCGGGTATCTCTCCCCAACCTCTGGAACCATCTCCTTGAAGGAGAACCTTCGTATCGGCCTGGTGTTCCAGTGTCCTGGCGACCAGATTGTTGCCAATATCGTAGAGGTGGATACCTCCTTTGGTCCCCGGAATCTGGGCTGCTCCAAGGAGGAGATTGCCTGTCGGACAGTGGCAAGCCTTGAGGCGGTGGGATTGTTGGAACGGCTGCTGAGCAAGACTCGGGATCTGTCCCAAGGCCAGAAGCAGAAGCTGGGTGTTGCCGGCATCACTGCCCTCCATCCCGACCTGCTGGTGCTTGATGAATCCACCTCCATGATTGACGCTGATTCCCGCAGGCAGCTGCTGGACATGATGGATACCTGGCACCAGCAGGGAAAAACCATCCTCCACATCACCCATAGCTTGGAGGAGGCCCACCGAGCCCACCGTGTCATTGCCATGAATGGTGGACAGGTGATTTTTGATGGCACCCGTCAGGAATTCAAGGATGCTCCCCATCTGGAGGAGCAGCTTTTCGGACAGCCTCTACCGCCACGAACATTTGTTCCCTGTCCCTCCATGAAGTGGTTTCCCCTATCGGAGGATTATTCCGACGAGATCCCGGAGGGATTTCAGAACGAGGCTGCCCTTGTGTTCCATGATATCACCTTTTCCTATGACCAGGATGCGTTCACTGCCGAACGGATGCTCTTCAAGGAATCCCTCTTCGATAAATTTTCTCTGGCAGTGGAGGCTGGACGGCTCACCGCACTGATGGGGCCTTCTGGCTGCGGCAAGTCTACCTTGATGGAGATTGCTGCTGGCCTGCTTCACAGTCAGGTTGGTTCTGTATATAGCAACTCCCGTCCCCTGCTGGCACTGCAGGACAGCGACCATGGCTTGTTCGAGGAATTCGCCGCCGATGACGTGGCCTTTGGCCCCATAAACCAGGGGGTGGGCGGTCAGGAGCTGGTGAAGAAGGTGCATTTTGCCATGTCCCAGGTAGGACTGCCCTACGAGGATTTTTGCGAGCGGCAGACCATGACTCTCTCCGGCGGCGAGAAGCGGAAGGTGTCCTTGGCGGGAATCATCGCCATGGAGGGGCAGGTGCTGCTTTTTGACGAGCCCACCGCCGGTCTTGATGCCAAGAGTCGCCGCAGGGTGATGGAGATGCTCTTGTCCCTGGTGCAAGCGGGAAAGACGGTGCTGTTCACCACCCACCGTGAGGACGAGGCCCTGCTGGCCCATCGCATTGTGCGGCTGGCTCCCACCGTTCCCGTGTCCATCAAGGAGGTGCTGGTGGAGGAGTGTCTAGCCAAGGGGCAGGCTCCTGACCAGGCATTCGAGGAAATCGGTATGCTCCATAAGCAGGAGTCCCTACAGGGGGTGGGGCTGCTGAAGTTCCTGTCTAGCTTTGGTCGGAGCTTTTCTGCAGGAAGCAACAAGCCTTCTTTGATTCAACAGCTTCCAGCCCTAGGCAAGTACCTACTGTTCTTCTGTCTGTTCATATTCTCCTTTGTGACACAGAGCATCATTCCTGCAGGCATCTGCGTGGGCTTGGTGCTGATCTATGCTCTGTTGGCCCGCTATCCGTTGAAAAGCGGCTTCAAGGCCCTGCTGAAGATAATACCCTGGCTCCTGTTCTTCTTCCTGGTGCAGGTGTTCTTCCTGCCGGTGATGCCGGATGACACGGTGGTGTGGGCGTATGGCGTGATGGTTGTCACCGACGCAAAGATTCTGGCGGGTGTGCTGCTGCTGCTGCATCTCACCGCTGCCTTCATCTCCCTGTCGGCGTTTGTCTTCTCCATTTCCGAGCAGGAGATTCTTGACGGCTTGGAAAGTCTCCTGTTTCCCCTGGGAAAGCTGGGGCTGCCGGTGCGCCACGTTACCCTGGTGGCAGGAATCGTATTCCGCTTTGTGCCGCTGCTGGCCCAAGAGGCTGCCCTCATCGTGAAGATTCAGCTGATTCGGGGAGGATTGGGTGAGGCATCGGGCTTCTTCTCAAAAATACGGATTCTCATGCCGTTGCTTGTTCCCCTGACAATCAGAACCTTGAACCAGGCCTCGGTGCTGGCGGATGCCCTGACGGCTCGCTACTACTCATAAGCCTGTGACCCGGTGTCCTGCTGACGCATTCTTCAGGATGCCGGGATTTTTTCTGGGAGTCTCCAGTCTCCTTTTCCAGAAGAAAGTCTGGATCCCCTCCCTTGGCCTTTCTATGAAAATTGTGTATACTGCTTGAATACAATGCAATTCATCGAGGTGTAGCAATGCGCAGACGTGCCCTTATCAGTGTTTTTGTCAAAGATGGTGTGCTGGAGCTGGCCAGCTTTCTGCATAAGAATGACTGGGAGATTCTTTCCACTGGCGGAACCGCCAAGTATCTGGTGGAGCAGGGAGTTCCTGTCACCGATGTGAGTGCCGTGACCGAGTTCCCGGAGTGTCTCGACGGCCGGGTGAAGACCCTCCATCCCAAGGTTCATGCCGGAATCCTTGCCATCCGGGACAAGGCCGCCCACATGGATTCCCTGAACCAGCTGGGAGTGGCTCCCATCGACCTGGTGTGCGTCAACCTCTATCCCTTCTTTGACAAGGTGCAGGCGGGGCTTTCCTTTGAGGAGACGGTGGAATTCATCGATATCGGTGGCCCCACCATGCTGCGCTCTGCCGCCAAGAACTGGCAGGACGTGCTGGTGCTTACCGACCCCGCCGACTATGCCGATGCCATGGAGGAAATTGCCTCTGGCTCCAAGAATCTGGTGCTGCACCGCCGTCTGGCTGGCAAGGTGTTCAATCTCACCAGTGCCTACGATGCCGCCGTGTGCCGCTTTATGTTTGATGGCCTCGATGCCTGTGTGGACCAGGATGGAAATGCCACCTTCGATCCCCAGCTGCCCCAGTACTATCCCATGTCCTTGGTGAAGGGGCAGTCCCTCCGCTACGGGGAGAATGGTCATCAGCAGGCTGCCCTCTACCTGTGGGCAGACCGGAAGGGAGCCTTTGGTGGCATGGAGCAGCTGCAGGGCAAGGAGCTTTCCTACAATAACATCCGTGACCTGGACGTGGCCTGGAAGGCTGTTTGTGCCTTTAATCGCTTTGTGCGCCAGGCCTCCAGCGTTTCCGGCACCGACTATTCCCAGTGGGAGGGCCCCATCTGCGGCAAGCTGGCTGACGGCTCCAAGGCCAGTCCCTCCGGCTCCCCCCTGTCCGTGTCCTTTGGTGAGGCCTCCGGCAGCGTCTTTACCGTGGCCCTGAAGCACAACACTCCCTGTGGGGCCGCTCTGGGAGCCTCCGTGCTTGACTCCTACAAGAAGACCTACGACTGTGACCCCGTCTCCATCTTCGGAGGCATTGTGGGATGCAGCGCCGTGGTGGACAAGGCTGCGGCGGAGGAAATGAGCAAGTGCTTTCTGGAGGTGATTGTCGCCCCCGGCTTTACCGACGAGGCCAAGGCTGTCTTTGCCGAAAAGAAGAACCTGCGGCTGGTGGAGGCTGCGATTTCCGCCGACGAGGATTGGGAGTGCATTGCCGTGGACGGTGGCCTTCTGGTGCAGAATCGGGATAACGAGCTGTTCAGCCGCTGGGACATTGTGACCAAGGCACGTCCCACCCAGGCTCAGATTGACGAGATGGCCTTTGGCATGGCGGTGGCGATGTTTGCCAAGTCTAACGCAATTCTGGTGATCAAGGATCGGGCCGCCATCGGCATTGGCTGTGGCCAGACAAACCGCATCTGGGCTGCTGGACAGGCGCTGGAGCGGGCCAAGGCGGTGACTGATGCCGCTGGAGCTGAGGCCGCCCAGGTGCTGGTGAGCGATGCCTTCTTCCCCTTCGCCGACTGTGTGGAAAAGGCCGCCGAATTCGGCATCAAGGCCATTGTGCAGCCCGGCGGCTCCCTGCGGGACCAGGAGTCCATCGATGCCTGCAACAAGCATGGAATCGCCATGGTATTCACCGGAACCCGCCATTTCAAGCACTAAGGGGTAGACGGTGCTCTTTTACCTTGCTTCCTGGCTGATGGAATCCTTTGGGCCCGCCCGTCTCTTGCAGTCCTACGTGGTGCTGATTGTGCTGGCCCTCTACCTTGGCTACTTTGCTACCTGCTTTCTCCTGCCCAAATTCTACGGCTGGCTTCCCCAGGACCGGGGGCGAGAGTTTACCCTGACGGCGGAGGCCGCCAAGGGGAAGCCTACGGGAGCGGGGGCTGTGTTCATCACCTTCTTCACCCTGATTTGTGTGCTGGTGGTGCCGCTGCGTGGTTTGCAGGCCTGTATGCTGGCTCTTACCTGGTTTACCATGGTGACGGGCTTTCTGGATGACCGTAGCACCGCCAGCTGGGGTGAGTACCTAAAGGGTGCGCTGGATTTGGCAATCTGCCTGGTGGCTTCGATTCTGCTATACGGCTTTATCTCCCGGACGACGAGCGACGGCAATATTTACATCTGGCTCCCCTTCCTTTCGGAGTCACTGGTGGTGGCGCCCTGGCTCTACATCATGATGGCTACCGTCATTCTGTGGCTTTCCATCAATACCACCAACTGCACCGACGGCGTTGACGGCCTTTCCAGTACCCTGGTGCTGATTGCCCTCATCACCATGGGATGTCTCTTCTACTTTGTGCTGGGCCACAAGGAGATAGCCTCCTACCTGCTGGTTCCCCACATTAGTCAGGGGGCCAGCTGGGCGGTGATGACCTTTGCTTTGGCGGGTGTCCTGATGGGCTACCTGTGGCACAATGCCTTTCCCAGTAAGGTTTTGATGGGAGATGCCGGAAGCCGTGCCCTGGGCTTTTACATCGGAGTCTGCGTGCTGGTGAGCGGCAATCCCTTCCTGATTCTGGCCACCTCCTCCATCATCTTTGTGAACGGAGGCATGGGACTGCTGAAGATAATCCTTTTGCGGTTCTTCAAGATCCGAGTCTTTTCTAAGATTCGCTTCCCCCTCCACGACCACATGCGGCACAATCACGGCTGGTCTCCCACCCAGGTCCTCATCAAGTTCATGATCATGCAGGTGCTGATTACGATGGCCTTGGTGGGAATCATGTTGAAGGTACGATAAGGAAAAAGTGCGGGGGCTTTCCTCGCTCTTTTCTTTATGATATCCTCTATACCATGTCAAAGGGATTTTCTTTTAGAGCTACTATTTGTGGGTTTCCCGCAGTTATTTGTGGGCTCCTGCTTTATATCTTGTTTGCAACCAGTTGCTCCGACCGAATGGGCTACAGCGTCATGCTCTGGTCCTTGCCGGAGCAGAACCTGGACGATGGCGACATTGTTCCTGTGTACATCAAGTCCAACATTTCCCAAACATACGTTATCGGGACCATGGATTCCGACCAGAAATTTGAGGTGCCCCTGTGGCAGATTACGGAGCCTGCCTCCAAGTCCTCCGCAGAGAAATCCTTCAGTCGGTACGCTGAATACCAATACCAGTACGCCCGGGTGGCATTGGATGGTTTGCCCATGCGTGCCGAGCCGGTGAACACGGCAAAGCAGGTGTACCGCCTGCGGAAGGATGAGGTTATCAAGGTGCTGTATCGTGGCGAAGGTGCAGCAGTTATGTCCGGCTCCAATGCCATGGAGGGGGACTGGCTGCGGGTGCTCACCAGTGACGGAACCCAGGGCTGGTGCTTTTCCTACAATCTGCGGCTCTTCGACAACAGGGAAGTGGATGAACAGGAAACTGCACAGGTGGCAGCTGCAACCCAGCAGCAGGATGAGGCGCTGGAGAAGGTGCTGGCACGACGCTGGTATCCCGACAGCTACCGGAACATGGTGGAGTCTCGCAATCTGGATCTGGAGCAGCTGGAAAAACGATACCAATTTGATACTGGTTTCCAGTCCGGCACGGTGCAGCTGAAGGTGGATGACCTTGCGGTATCCTTCCCCTACGTTGGGGTGGAGAAGACTGGTACCAACAAGTATCAGTTTACCGACACCCCCATCAGTGTCACTATCAGAAAGGATGACTACATTGTGGTGCAGTACACGGACGACTATGGCCGACCCACCCCCTACAACTTTGTGCTTTTGGATGAGTCGGTGGATTCACTCATCGCCCAGGAGACACGTCGTCGCCAGCAGCTGTATGCCGAGCTGGAGGCCTTCGGGCCGGTGTTCTCCAGCTCCAACTATGGAAAGCTCACCTTCAGCGGGGAGAACCAGTTCCAGTGGAGCGGCTATCGTCAGCTGCAGCCGGCGGTGATTCCCCAGGGAGCCTTGGGGCGGGGAAGGGTGTCCTTCGATTATTTCCTGTCCCGCTCGCTGACCGGACGGTATGACGGCGTGATGACCTTCCACTTTGACAAGGGGACTCGGGAGGTGCACTTCCTGTACAAGATTGAGGAGACGGGGCTGCGTCTAGAAAGTGCCAATGGAGCGCATTTAAACGGAAAGACGGTTTCCGACAGAAGCTCCAATCCTGTGATCATCTTCTTTTCCCGCCAGGGAAGCTAAAGGATTCTGCCATGGCCTTCGTTCAATTTTCAAAGGTGTCTCTGGCCTTTGGTGACCGGGACATTTTGAAGGATGTGTCGGTGAATCTGTCAGCCGGTACTAAGGCGGCTTTAAGTGGAGCAAACGGTTCCGGAAAGTCCACCCTCATGAAGATTATGGCCGGGGAGCTGGCTCCCGACAGCGGCCAGCGGATTGCCCAAAAGGATGCCCGCATTGTCTATCTGCCTCAGTCTGGCATTGTCCATGCAGGCTGCACCCTGCGACAGGAGGCTGACCGGGCCTTTGACTATGGCTACCAGCTGCAGCGGGAGCTGGAGGAAATCGGCGATGCCCTCAAGGATTCCAGTCAAAAAAGCGGCCCCCTGCTGGAGCGCCACCATCAGATTACCACCTGGCTGGAGGAGTCTGGCTGGTATCGGCGGGAGGCCCAGGCGGAGCAGGTGCTTTTGGGACTCGGCTTTTCCCGTCGGGATTTGGAGCGCCAGACCCAGGAATTTTCCGGCGGCTGGCAGATGCGCATTGCCCTGGCCAAGGCCCTCATGCAGCGGCCGGACATCCTCCTCTTGGACGAGCCCACCAACTACCTTGATCTGGAGGCCCGCAACTGGCTGGAGGAATTCTTGAATTCCTTTTCCGGTGGCTTCCTGCTGGTAAGCCACGACCGCTACTTCCTTGACACTACTGTTACCGAGGTCTACGAGCTGTTCAACGGCCAGCTACGCCGCTATGCAGGCAACTATACCAACTACGAGAAGGTTCGCCAGGTGGAGCTAGAAAGCCTCATGGCCACCTACCAGCAGCAGGAGGAGGAAATCCGCAAGCTGGAGGACTTTATCCGCCGCTTCGGGGCCAAGGCTACCAAGGCGGCCCAGGCCCAGGAACGCCAGAAGATGCTGGACAGGCTTTTGGCCCAGCAGGTGCAGATTCCAGAGTCCCTGAAAAAGATGCGCTTTACCTTTCCTCCCGCTCCTCATTCCGGCCGCCTGGTGCTGACACTGGAGGGTGTCAGCAAGTCCTACGACGGGGTGCATCAGGTGCTGAGCCAGCTGGACTTGGTGCTGGAGAAGGGGGAGCGGCTGGTGGTGGTGGGCTGCAATGGCTCAGGAAAGACCACCCTGCTGAAAATCCTTGCCAAGGAGGATGCCTCCTTTGAGGGCAGCGTGCGGGAGGGAGCTGGGGTGGCGGTAGGCTACTTTTCCCAGGACAGTGCGGAACGGATTTGCGGCTCCACCACGGTGCTGGAATATATCGAGGGTCAGGCTCCCTTGGAGCTGGTGCCACGGGTACGAGACATGCTGGGCTCCTTCCTGTTCCGTGGTGACGATGTGTTCAAGAGCCTTGATGTGCTTTCCGGTGGGGAGAAGAGCCGCCTGGCCCTGCTGCAGCTTCTGCTGCGGCCGGTAAACCTGTTGATTCTGGACGAGCCCACCAACCACCTGGATTTGCATTCCAAGGACGTGCTGCTGGAAGCTTTGAAGGATTTTGGTGGGACGGTGGTCTTTGTCTCCCACGACCGGGGCTTTATCCAGTCCTTGGCCACCCGGGTGCTGGAGCTTTCTCCTCCGCTGGAATCCCTGGCGGGAGAGGCTGGTGTTGCCCAAGCGGGAACTCCAACCTCCTGTGGCCGTGCCAGGAATTTTCCCGGCAGCTACGAGTACTATCTGGAGCGGATTGCAGCTGAGGCTGAGGGTAGGGAAGTGGTGCCCGGCCAGCTGGGGTCTGGCAGCGGGGCAAGTGGCGGCAGGCAAAGCGGTCAGAGTGCCTTGGCTTCTTCGGCTGGTGGCTCCAGCACCTCCAGTTCTCGTGCAGCCAGCATGCCCAGTACAGGTGCCCTGCAGTACGAGGAGCAGAAAAAGCTTAAAAATCAGCGCCGAAAGCTGGAGCGGGAGGAGGAGCGGCTGCTGGAGGAAATCGCCGCCGTCGAGGAGGAGAAGCAGCAGCTGGAAAACCAGCTTGCCCAGCCAGAGGTCTACAGCGATGCCCAGAAAAGCCGCCAGGTGCAGGCTGCGGTGGAAGCTCTGGCCACCAAGATTGACCAGCTCACCGCCGCCTGGGAGGAGGTCTCCGCCCAGCTAGAGGGGTGAGGGGAGTGGTTAGGAGCGTGGCTTGGGGGATTGCCTCAAATCGTTTTGAATACTTTATTTTCAGAGGGATAGCACTATGGCAAAGAAAAAATCACCTAAATCATCGTCTGCAACAATCGGCTTTGAGCAGCAGATTTAGGATGCGGCCTGTGAGCTTTGGGGGCATATTCCCGCTGCAGACTACCGCAAAATCTTTACTGGACTCATCTTTCTAAAATACATCTCGACTGCATTTGAAAAGAAATATAACGAACTGGTGGAAGAAGGTGATGGATTTGAAGACGACCCTGATGCCTATGAAGCTGAAAATATCTTCTTTGTTCCGCCAGAAGCCCGCTGGAGCGAAATTGCAAAGGCAGCGCACACACCAGAAATTGGAACCCTTCTCGACAAAGCAATGCTTGCTCTTGAAGACGACAACCGAAGCTTAAAGGGGGTGCTCCCAAAAAACTACGCAAACCCAGAACTTGACAAACGAGTACTGGGAAACGTCGTGGATGTCTTTACCAACATGGACATGAGCGACACCGAAGCAAGCAAAGACCTGCTGGGCCGTACTTATGAATACTGCATCGCACAGTTTGCAAGCTACGAAGGGGTAAAGGGCGGCGAATTCTACACACCTGCCAGTGTCGTAAAGACGATTGTTGGCATCCTAAAGCCAACGGAAGGAAAACGAGTTTATGACCCCTGTTGTGGTTCAGGCGGAATGTTTGTCCAGTCCGTAAAGTTCATACAAGAACATGCTGGAAACAGAAGCAACATTTCACTTTTCGGACAGGAAGCCAATGCTGACACCTGGAAGATGGCAAAAATGAACATGGCAATCCGTGGCATTGATGCAAACTTTGGAAAGCACCACGAAGACACCTTTTTCAATGACCTTCATGCAACTCAAAAGTTCGACTACATCATGGCAAATCCACCGTTTAACCTGAGCAACTGGGGACAGGACAAGCTGCACAACGACCCCCGCTGGGCATACGGACTGCCACCGGCAGGAAATGCCAACTATGCATGGATAGAGCACATGATTTATCACCTTGCTCCCAATGGTAAAATCGGACTTGTTCTTGCAAACGGAGCGCTTAGCACCCAGACAAGTGGAGAAGGTGAAATCCGCCGTAAAATAATCGAGGCAGACTTGATAGAAGGAATTGTGGCCATGCCCACCCAGCTTTTTTACAGCGTGACAATTCCCGTGACCCTCTGGTTCATCAGCCGCAATAAGAGGCAAGCTGGAAAAACCCTGTTTATTGATGCCCGAAACATGGGCCACATGGTAGACCGCAAGCACCGTGATTTTTCTGAAGAAGACATCAATCGTCTTTCACAAACCTTTACAGACTTCCAAAACGGAACCTTAGAAAATCAAAAAGGCTTTTGTGCCGTTGCTACTACAGAAGAAATTGCAAAACAAGACTACATCCTCACCCCCTGGCCGCTATGTCGGAATTGAAGAAAAAGAAGAAGATGACGAACCATTCGACCAAAAAATGACTCGCCTTACAACAGAACTAGGCCAAATGTTTGAACAAAGCCACAAACTAGAAGAAGAAATTAAGCAAAACCTTGCAGGAATTGGTTGGAAGATATAGGGCGTGCCCAGTGAGGATATTGCCACAGGTCTTCGATTTTGCTACGCAAAATCTGTGGGAGAAGGAGTAGTAAGATGAAAGAAGATTGGAAGGAATGTAAGCTGGGAGAAATTGTAGAAATAAATCCAACAGAATCAATAAAAAGAGGAACTTTATAATGAGCCCATAAAACCACACAATAGAAGGAGAAGGATTAAGGTGTAAACAGCCGAAAGAAAAAGCAAGGTGGTTTACAGATGGGAAGAAAACGACAGACATTCAGCAAGAATTTCAAGGCAAGGGTTGTGCTTGAGCTCTACGGGAGGAATCAACGATTCAGGAAATAGCCGTGAAGCATGGAGTCCATCCGAATCAGGTTTCCCAGTGGAAGAGTCAGGCAATAGCCGGGATGGAGGACATTTTTGAGCGACCCAACAAGAAATCACAGGAGGTTCGG
>JAGARR010000024.1 GCA_017622135.1 Spirochaetaceae bacterium | reverse complement strand
CCGATGGAGATGCCCTCCTCCCGACCTTCCTCACGCCCGGTTGCCAGCCCCACGAAAAGCCCATCCTCGTAGGCCTCCTCCTTTAGTACTGCCATGTCGGTGGCGTAGTCGTATTCAGTCATCAGGATGCTCAAAACCTCACCTCCCTTCCGTTCAAGATAGTCACGCAAGATGTTGCGGCGCACTGCCTCCTGGATGGCCCACTTGAGCGGATGCTTGTGGCCTGCCGCCCTGGCCTCCTCAACAAGCTGAAGGAACTGCGCGTACTGCTCCAAGTCCGTGCAGCTGTGCACTACGGGACTTGGGGTCTCACTCTTAATTGTACACACTTTCACTTTCAATTCAAGGGTGAGGTCGGCGTTTTGGCCCTGGTTGGGGAATGCGTCGGACAGGTACAGGTAGCTTTCTGGCGGCAGCTCCTGGTTGCCGGTGTAGAAGACGATGAACTCGGGTCTGGCGAGAGGAACCAGATGCCGGGAGAACTTTGCCCTGGAATCCACGATGTTGCCGTAGATTCTGGCCACGTACTCCAGCAACCTCAGCGGCATATTCGGATTTATGGTGGACTGGTGCTCAATCATCAGGATGAACTGGCCGTTCACCAGCACGGCGATGTCGTTGTAGTAGCTCTTGTACAGCACCTGCTCCAGGTTCACCCGCTCAAGCTGTGTGTCTGACACCTGCAGGTTGGTTCCGTGGAGGGCGTTGTAGAGGGAGAGGAAGTGCTGCTTCCAGTCCCGGTCCTTGGAGAAGTAGTCCACGAAGAGGGAGTCCTTGTGGCTGCGGTTTTCGCTGGTGGGGTTTTCGTTCTGCATTGTTCCTCCAAGTTTGGGTGTCATATATATTGTAGGTGTGGAACAGGTGTTTTTATGCGTTTTTGCGGAAAAAAGTTTGGATTTTTTTTTACAAACGGATTCGCAGGCGGCGGGAGCCACCGTTTCAATCACGTCCATGCTGACCGGGCCACAGGCCAGATTTGTTTGCAGCTGCTGGAAACTGCGTTGAAAAAAACGCTGCGTACTTTTAGGTTGCCACACGGATTCGATTTTGCTACGCAAAATCTGTCGGAGAGCGTCAGGTCTATTCCTGCACCCACCCCAGGAAAACCGTAAGCTTTCCGAAGACCTGTGGCAATTTTTCCACAGAATTCCCACCCAGAAGCTAGACAAACCGCCGGAATGTGTTATAATATCTAGAAGTTGAAGTTACATTCACACGGGTGGCGGACAAAGCCAACCCAACAAACAAATTGTGGGAGAAAAAAATGTATTCATGCACGAAAAAAATTGTGTTTTTCTAAAAAAACCCCTTGACACATAGAATTCTCCCGGTACAATCCTTCACAGAACACAGAACACAGAACACAGAACACAGAACACAGAACACAGAACACAGAACACAGAACACAGAACACGGCATAATAGTATTTACAGCGTAGATTTCCTTTTCCATACAACCGAGGCCGCAGGCGGAATTTCCGTCTGCGGCCTCGCTGCGTTTAAATCATTTTTTCCCAGTCATCATCCCGGCAGTTCGTTCGGGAAAAAATAAAATTTTGTAAAGGAGGATTTTGAAGATGATGAAATTCAGGAAGAATCTTGTGTTGGCGGGGCTTGCCCTGCTGGTACTGGTAACAGTGGCTCTGCCCTTGATGGGGTGCAAAAGCGGTTCGGTTGCTAAAACAACTGCAGAACAAACTGCTGAACAAACTGGTGAAGAACAGGAAATACCGATGGATTTTGCCTATATTCCAGCAGGGGATTTCCAAATGGGGAGTACTGCGGGACATGATTCTGAGAAACCATTGCATAAAGTGACCATAAGCAAGGGATTCTTTATGGGGAAAACCGAGGTAACCTGGGCAGAATGGAAAGCGGTAATGGGGCTGGATAAGAATCCAGGTATTTTTACAGGGGATAATTTACCAATAGAGAGAGTTCGTTGGTATGATGCGGTGGTGTATTGTAACAAAAGGTCAATACAGGAAGGCTTGACCCCTGTTACACAAAGGGTCGTGAAACAAATCCCGATAACTGGGGAAAAGTACCAACAGAAGATGATGCTGGATGGGATGCAATAACCTGTGATTTTACTGCCAATGGCTACCGATTACCCACGGAAGCAGAATGGGAGTATGCAGCCCGAGCAGGGGACACTACAACAGATGAAAAAGTATGGAGTGGAACAAGGGTAGACAGTGCACTTAAAGACTTCGCATGGTACAATGGGAACAGTGGGAATAAAACCCACGAAGTAGGAACGAAAAAGGCAAATAGCTTTGGCTTATACGACATGACTGGGAATGTGTGGGAATGGTGCTGGGACTGGGATGGTAGCTATAGCGCAGGAGAGACCACCGACCCCACCGGCCCTGCATCGGGTGTCAACCGCACCAGCCGCGGGGGCAGTTGGTACAGCTTCACTGACTACAGTACGGTATCTCGCCGCTACAGCGTCCCCCCCAGCACCCGCTTCAACTACCTTGGTTTTCGCGTAGTGCGTTCAGCCAAGTAGAGTTTAGGTTCAGTAAAAACTATCCTACTGCTTGTAGGGTAAAATTTGTGAGGGAGAACGGGAAACCGTCTCCCTTTTTTTGCGGGGAACTAAGAACTGAAAACCGTCACAGGCAGCCAATCTCCGCACGATGGAGTTCATCGCAGTACTCGCAGCGGTATTCGGAGCGCTCCCGATTCACCAGTCGGAACACCTGGCTCAGGTAGGGCTCGCTGGTGGTGATGCAGCGGGGATTCTTGCATCGAATCACGTTCTCCACCTTTTCTGGCAGCACCAGGTCAATTTTCTTCACAATCTCCTCGTTTTGCACCACGTTTACGGTGATGTTCGGGTCGATGAAGCCCAGCACGGAATAATCTATGTTGATGATGTTGTCTATCTTGATGATGTCCTTCTTGTCCAGCTTCCGGGAAGGCACGTTCATAATCAGGGCAACCCGAAAGTTCGCCTTGTCCAGCCCCAGCCACGAGAAAATGCGGGGGCCGCAGCCTGAGCGGATGTGGTCTATCACAAGACCATTCTTGATGGTGTTTACACTGAGCATTAGAGCACTCCTGTCAATTTTGCGATGAGGGCCATGCGGGCGAACATGCCGTATTTCACCTGCTTGAAGTAGGCGGCCCGTGGGTCGGCATCCACCTCCGGGGAAATTTCGTTCACACGGGGCAGGGGATGCAGCACAATCATGGAATCCTTGGCCATTTTCATCTTCTCCTTGTCCAGAATGTAGCTGTCCTTGAGGCGGATGTAGTCCTGCTCGTTGAAGAAGCGCTCCGCCTGCACCCGGGTCATGTAGAGGATGTCCAGCTCGCCGATAACCTCCTCCAGTCTCAGGGCCTGCTGGCACACGATGCCTGCCGGACGGAATACCTGGTCGGTGATGTACTGGGGAATCTCCAGCTCCGGCGGGTTGATGAGGACAAACCGGTTGCCCTTGTACCGGCTCATAGCCTTGGCAAGGCTGTGGACGGTACGGCCGAATTTCAGGTCACCGCACAGGCCGATGGTGTGTCCCTCAAATCCGCCCTTCAGTGAGCGGATGGTCAGCAGATCCGTGAGGGTTTGGGTGGGATGGTGGTGGCCGCCGTCTCCGGCATTGATGACCGGCACCGAGGAATATTGGGAGCCCACCAGTGCGGAGCCCTCCTTGGGGTTTCGCATGGCGATAATGTCCACGTAGGATGCCACGGTACGGATGGTGTCCGCCAGAGTCTCCCCCTTGGTGGTGGAGCTGTTGGCTGAGTCGGCAAAGCCCAGCACGGAGCCTCCCAGCCGCAGCATCGCCGCCTCAAAGGAGAGCCGGGTGCGGGTGCTTGGCTCAAAAAAAAGTGTCGCAAGAATCCTCCCGCGACACACATCAGAAAAAGCAGCTGAATCAACAATCATCTGGTCCGCCAAGTCACAAATCTCGTCGATTTCCTGCACACTCAGATTACCCGGTTCTATTAAATGACGTCCCTTGAGCATAGTTCCTCCAATTGGAACCAGTGTACCATAAATTCCAGCGGGAAACAATGGGCCGCATTGAATCACGTAAAATCCAATCGAAAAAAATGTGAAAGCGGAGGTGATTCATATTTGGACCTTCTCGATGTTCCTGTGAACATGATGCCTCCGCCTCCACTCACTTGCCGAACAGCTCCCGAATTAGGGACTTCAAGTCCTTGACGCAGGTAATGCCCTCCTCCTTTTCCGGGGCCAGCACGGTGGCGTAGCCCAGTCCACTGGCGGCCTTTGAGCGCTGCTTGATGCGGTTTACGGGACGGATTTCCCCTGCAAGGCTCAGCTCCCCCACAATGGCGGCGTTTTCCGGCAGGGGAAGGTCGGTGCGGGCGGAATACAACGCCGCCGCCAGGGCTCCGTCGATGGCGCTCTCCGTCAGCCGCACTCCGCCGGCCACATTGATGTAGATGTCCTGGTCGCTGAACCGCAGCCCCGCCCGCTTTTCCAGCACGGCAGCCACTCGGCTCACCCTTGCGGAGTCAATCTTGTCGGAGTAGACCCTGGTGACGGAAGCCTTTGCGGGCACTGTGAGGGCCTGGATTTCCACTAGAAAGACACGGCTTCCCTCAAAGACCGGCACCGAGGCCACACCAGCCGGCAGCTGGCCGCTTCGCCGTGTGATGAACAGGGTGGAGGGATCCTCCACGGGAATCAGGCCAGTTTCGGTCATGGCGAAGATGCCCAGCTCGTCCACGGAGCCAAATCGATTCTTTTGTGCCCGCAGGAACCGCACCTGCTCCTGGTTTCGCTCAAAGGAGATGACCGCATCCACCATGTGCTCCAATGACTTGGGCCCGGCAATGGCTCCCTCCTTGGTGACGTGGGCGGTAATCACCAGTACGGAATCCCGCTCCTTTACCCAGCCGATGAGCTCGTTGGCGCAGTATTTCAGCTGGTTCACCGTGCCGGGAACGATCCCAGCGTCGGGGCTGTACACGGTCTGGATGGAGTCAACCACCACAAAGCCGGGATTCATGGTGTTCAGTGCATCCTCGATGTCCGCCAGATGGGTGGTGCACAGCAAATCCAGCCCGCCCCCCTTTACCGAGTCGGTGAGCCCCAATCGGTCTGCCCTGGCTCTGATTTGGGCGGCGGACTCCTCCCCGGACACGTAGAGGATGGGCCCCGCCGACTTGGAGGCGGCCAGCTGGGCTGCGGTCTGCAGCAGCAGGGTGGACTTTCCGATTCCCGGCTCGCCGCCAATCAGCACGGCGGAGCGCTTCATGGCCCCGCCTCCCAGCACCCGGTCGAATTCAGCGATGCCCGTGGAAATGCGACTTCCCTCCAGGGGATTCACCGAGGCCAGGGGAACCGGCTTTGCCCGCACGGAAAGGGAGCCAGACACGCCTGCAAAGGAGGGAATGCGGGACTCCTGGTCCGCCACGTGCTCCACCAGGCTGTTCCATTCCCCGCATTCAGGACACCGTCCCAGCCAGCGGGGCTGGGTGTAGCCGCAGGAGGTGCATTTATAGATGATGGATCCGCTCTTTTTCTTTGCCATGAGGATACTATGAAGCTAGAAGGCCATTATGTCAATGTCATCGTTGGTGGCTGGGCCTTGGTTTTCCACCCGCATGAAGATGCCGTTGGGCAGGCAGGCGGACCACTCGCCGTTGCGGTGAATTGGCGGGGCGGCCATGCAGGTTTTGTTGGCGCAGGGAGAGTTGATGTAGCTGGCCTGCCCCTGCTGGATTCTGATTTCCGTGGTGCCCTCCAAGCCTTGGATTTGGATTGTGTCATCCTTGTCCAAGGGATAGAGGTATTCGGCAGTGGGGCTGGACACCAGCAGCAGGGGCGTGCCCTCCTTTTGTGTGGTGGCAGCCAGGATGGAGACGGTGCAGATGGCCAGTCCCAGCAGCATCAGCAGATAGTCCAGTGGCTTGAAAAAAGACACAGTTCCTCCTATAGTTCGGATTGTGTTTTCCGGCTGTTTCCAAGAGAAGGCCAATTTGCCCCTTGGAGCCTCATTGTATATTTTTTTTATGCACGTGTCATCGTTGTGCTTGGCTATCTAGTCAGTACCAAGCTAAAAAATGTAGGGCAGGGACCGAAGGTGGGAGGAAAGGGGGATTTTTTTTCGATCCCAAGTCCTACATATATATTATTGTAATTTTCCAGCGGTTTTGGTGCATTTTCGCAAAAAAAAGTTTGGATTTTTCATTACTGTTCAAGATAATTTGTTTTTTCAGTCTTTTTTCCAAAGCAGGCTATAATCCCGGCAGATCAATCTCGAAGCAGGCACCCTTCTGGCCGTCCTGTCGGTTGCAGGCCTGGATGGTTCCGCCGTGCAGCTGGATGATGTGGTGCACGATGGAAAGGCCTAGTCCTGTGCCGCCGGTCTCCCGACTGCGGCCCTTGTCGATGCGGTAGAACCGCTCGAAGATTCGCTTCTGGTACTCCACAGGGATGCCGTTGCCTGTGTCCTCCACCACAATCCTGACTCTGGGATTGCCGTCCTGGTCCTGGAACCGCCGGGCTGCGATGTGAACCTCAGAACCAGAGGGACAGTATTTCACCGAGTTGTTCACGATGTTGCCCAGGGCCTGGCTCAGGAGGCCGGGGTTTGCCTGGAGCTGGATGGCGTCGTCTGCTGGAAAAAAATCGCAGGCCATGGAGATGTCCTTCTGCTGGGCCAGGTGGTGGTGGGCGGCCAGCACGTCGGTGGCAATGTCCATCAGGCTCACCTGCTGAGTCTCCAGCTGGGTGCCCGCCTGTTCCAGCTGGGAAAGGGTCAGCAGGTCATCGATGATGTTGTTCAGCCGTGACGACTGCTGGGCCATGATGTCCAGGAAGTGGCGGGCAGTGGCCTGGTCGTCAATGGCACCGTCCTGCAGAGTTTCGATGAAGCCGGTGATGGCAGTGACTGGGGTTTTGAGCTCGTGGGACACGTTGGCCACAAAGTCTTTCCTCACCCGCTCCAGCCTCTTGAGGCGGGAAATGTCGCTGATGACCAGCAGGTAGCTGCTGGGCTTGTAGTGGGGAAAGGCGGCTGCATGGGTATCCTGGATTTTTACACACTGTACCAGCACGGAGCGGGCACTATGCTGGCTGTCCTGATGGAGCTCCGGCTGGAGGATTTGGGTCTCCAACTCCGGCCGCTCCTGCTCAACCAGGTCGTCCCCCACAATCACCTGAACAAAGTTGATGATATCCGTGTTCCGCACCACCGTCACCAAGGAGGTTCCCTCTGACTCCAGCTGGTCTCCTGTGGGGAAGATGGTTCGGGCCGCTCCGTTCATGCGCTTGACGCGGAGGCTGCTGTCGAAAACGATGAGGGCTTCTGTGATGCTGGAGAATACCGCCTGGAATTCATCCCGGCGGCGGGAAATATCCTGGATATTCTGCTGGATGGTACTTCCCATGGAGCTGATGTCCTCCGCCAGCTCCACGAATTCTCTTGGGGAGCTTACCTCCGGCTGGTAGTTAAAGTTGCCCGCCTCGTACTGCCGTGCGGTCTCCTTCAACTCCTTGAGGGGATGGAGAATCTTTGCGGCGATGACAAAGGTGACCATGAGGATGGCTGCCAGCACCAGTGCGGTGGAGAGGATGCTGTCTCGTCGCAGGCTGGAGGAGAAGAAGACGCTCCGTTGCATGGGGATGGAAAGCCGCAGGGCCATCTGCTGTCCCTGGAAGGTGAAGGGGATGGCATAGTACACCTGGAGGGTATGGTACACCGAGCTAACTCGGATGGTGCTGCCTTCCCGTCCTGCCAGGGCCTCCACCACCTCCTTGCGGTCCAGGTGGTTTTCCAGACTGCCCACATCGGTATCGGAGTCCCCCACCACCGTTCCATCGTCACGGATCACCGAAATGCGGAAGCCAGGGTCGTGGGAGGCAGTCTGCTTTACGAACTGGTCGATGGAAACGAGGCTTCCCGCTGGCTGCAGTTCCATGGTGAGGCTCTGCTGCTGGTTCTGCAGCAGCTGCTTGATGGAGTAGGCGAAGGTCCGCAGGTTCTGTTCTGTCTGGGAGATGGCCGTCTGCTCCAGAGTGTGGAGACTGATGATGATGACGAAAATAAAGCCGCAGCAGAGTGTGATGCCGTTTATCAGGAAGAGGTAAAAGGGTGTGGTGAGGGGGCGCTTCTTATTGGCCACCGAGGTCAAGCTCCTCCACAAAGCGGTAGCCCACCCCACGGACGGTTTCTATCATGTTTGCTGCGGCGGGATTGCCGGCTGCCTCCGCCAGCTTCTTCCTGATGCTGAGAATCTGCACGTCGATGGAACGCTCCGTCACTGGGTAGGAGGAACCCTTGATGTCGTTGATGATCTGGATGCGGGAAAAGACCCGGCCTGGATGACTTGCCAGATGGTGCAGGATGGAGAATTCTGTGGCGGAAAAGACAATGGGTGTCCCTTTGAAGCTAGTCTCGAACTTGTGGGGGATGATGGAAAGCCCATGGATGGAAATCAGCTGGTCCTCCTTAGACTGGGGGCTGGTTTGTCTGGCCTGCTGCTCCTGGGAGCGGCGCAGCACCGTCTTGACCCTGGCCACCAGAACCTTTGGGGAAAAGGGCTTGGTGATGTAGTCGTCGGCCCCCAGCTCCAATCCGGAAACGATGTCCGTGTCGGCACTCTTCGCAGTAGCCATGATGATGGGAATGTGGGCCGTATTCGTGTCGTTGCGGAGGATGCGGCAGATGTCGAAGCCGCCCATGTCAGGCAGCATCAAGTCTAACAGCATCAGGTCCGGCTTTTCTGTTCGAGCAAGATTCAAGGCCTGTGTGCCATTTTCTGCTGTTAGTACTGTGAAACCTTCCTTTTGGAGGTTGTACTTGATCAACTCAATGATAGGAATCTCATCGTCAACTACAAGAATGGTCATGGCTTGATTTTATCGGTAATGGGCGCTTTTGTGTAGATGGATGTATCCTGTGTTGTGTGAATTCTCCGTGAAGATGTTCCTTTGCTGATTGAGCTGCAGCTATTCCGCCATCAGTTCTTTTATCTGGAGTAACGAAAGGCCCGTTACATCTGCAATATCCTCAGCTGGATTGCCTCGTGCAATACGTTTCCTGGCTGTTTCCAGCTTGGTCTGGTAGGCACCACGCTCCAGTCCGATGGAGATGCCCTCCTCACGACCCACGAAAAGCCCATCCTCGTAGGCCTCCTCCATGAGCTCCAAGAACTGCACGTACTGCTCCAAGTCGTGGCAACTGTGCACCACAGGACTCGGACTCTCACTCTTAATTGTACACACTTTCAATTCGAGGGTGAGGTCAGCATTTGGATCCTGGTTCGGGAAGGCATCGGACAGGTACAGGGAGCTTTCTGGGGGGCAGCTTCTGGTTGCCGGTGTAGAAGACAAAGCTTTGGCCTTTACTAATATTATTGTATAAATCCAGAGAAAAAATGCGTTTTTACGGGGAATGGTTTGAAAAATCACACGGCATCGCAGGTGGCGGTGCATCACAACAAATCTTAAGGTTTTACGCTTATGTATGAACAACTTTACACCGTAACCCAGATGTTTTTCGAGTCTAAGAAGAAGCAAATCCACAAGGGGTTGGTGGTATGGATTTAAATTAAGCGGAGTCTGCAATGAAAATGACGACTTTGAAAATATAATCATCATACATGATAAACCGCAATCTTGCTCTTTATCAAAATTTATTTAGATTGCGGTTGATTCAAAAAACTCGAATTTCAGGCTAGCTAGAATGCACTCTCTGACGTGTACACTCCACCTCCCCCGACCTGCCCCTCCAATCCGTACCGCCACAATTGAATTTTTCACCAAAAGGGTATACAGTGATTTTATGAGCAGGTTATCTGAGATTTTTGGTACCATGGTCTTCAACGAGACGGCCATGCGGGAGCGGTTGCCGAAGGAAACCTTCAAGGCATTGAAAAAGACCATGGACGAGGGGACTCCCTTGGACCAGGGGGTGGCCAACATTGTGGCCAATGCCATGAAGGACTGGGCGGTGGAAAAGGGAGCCACCCATTTTACCCACTGGTTCCAGCCCATGACGGGCATCACGGCGGAAAAGCACGACAGCTTCATCACCACCCAGGGGAATGGTACCATCATCATGGAGTTTTCTGGCAAGGAGCTGGTAAAGGGCGAGTCCGACGGCTCCAGCTTTCCCTCCGGCGGCATCCGAGACACCTGCGAGGCCCGTGGCTACACCGCCTGGGACCCCACCTCCCCCGCCTTCATCAAGGACGGCACCCTCTGCATTCCTACCGCCTTCTGCTCCTACGGTGGCGAAGCCCTGGACAAGAAGACTCCGCTGCTGCGCTCCATGGATGCCATCGACAAGCAGGCAAAGCGCATCCTCAAGCTCTTTGGAAAGGACGTGCGGCGGGTTACGGCTATGGTTGGTGCCGAGCAGGAGTACTTCCTGGTGGACAAGACACTGTGGGAGCAACGGCGGGACTTAATCTACACTGGCCGCACCCTTTTCGGAGCCATGCCGCCCAAGGGACAGGAGCTGGACGACCACTACTACGGAACCATCCAGCCTAGGGTTTTGGCCTTCATGAAGGAATTGGACGAGGAGCTGTGGAAGCTGGGAGTCTCTGCCAAGACCCGCCACAACGAGGTGGCTCCCGGTCAGCATGAGTTGGCCCCCATCTACACCACCACCAACATCGCCGCCGACAACAACCAGCTCACCATGGAAATCATGAAAAAGCTGGCTCCCCGCCACGGGCTGGTGTGCCTGCTCCACGAAAAGCCCTTCCAAGGGGTCAACGGCTCCGGCAAGCACAGCAACTGGTCCCTCTGCACCGACAAGGGGGAAAATCTCCTGGAGCCGGGCAACACCCCGGAGGACAACGCACAGTTCCTGCTGGTGCTCTGTGCTATCATCAAGGGAATTGACGAGTACCAGGACCTGCTGCGAATTTCCGTTGCTTCGGCGGGCAACGACCACCGTCTGGGAGCCAACGAAGCGCCACCTGCCATCATCTCCATGTTTCTGGGCGATGAGTTGGGGGCGATTCTTGATGCAATCCAGAAGGGCAAGCCCTTTGACCGCAAGGCAAAGCAGGTGATGCAGCTGGGAGTGGACGCATTGCCCGCCTTCCCCAAGGACAACACCGACCGCAACCGCACCTCGCCCTTTGCCTTCACCGGCAACAAATTCGAATTCCGTTCCCTGGGCTCCAGCATGTCCATCTCCTGTCCCAACCTCACCCTCAACACCATCGTGGCAGAGGAATTCCGCCAGTTTGCGGACATTCTGGAGCAGTCATCGGACTTCACCAAGGACTTGAGCCAGCTCATCAAGACCACCCTGACGAACCACCACCGCATCATCTTCAACGGGAACGGCTATTCCCAGGAATGGGTGGAGGAGGCGGAGCGACGAGGGCTTTTGAACTTAAAAACCACCTCCGATGCCCTGCCCCTGTATTTGCAGGAAAAGAACATCGCCCTGTTCAGTGGCCATGGCGTGTATTCCGAGACGGAAATGCGGGCCCGCTACGACATTCTGATGGAGGAGTACGCCAACGTGCTGATGATAGAGGCACGCACCATGCTGGACATGACCCAGAAGGAAATCCTCCCCGCCGCCTTCAAGTATGTGGCGGTGCTGGCCACCTCCCTCACCCAGGTGCGGGCCGCCATGATGGGCTTGGAATGCCGTGCCCAGGCCGAGAGCCTGCGGCTGGTGCAGGAGACCATCGACGAAATCCACCGAAAGGCTGGCTCCCTCAAGCAGATTCTGGCAGACACCAGCGGTAGCGATGACCTCACCGCCACGGCAGCCTTCTACACCACCTGGATTGTCCCGGCAATGGAGGACCTGCGCCAGGCGGCGGACCAGCTGGAGACACTGGTGGGCAGGGAGTACTGGCCCTTCCCCACCTACGGAGACCTGATGTTCACCAACTGAGACTGAAATCCCCAGGGAAGCCTGATTGCCTTGGCCTCCCTTGGTGCATTGAATACAAGGCCAGCTTCGGCGGGTCATAAGACAGGAGGAAATTATGGTTCATACCATCAAGGGGCAGAGCCCCAAGATTCACGAGAGCGTATTCGTCGCATGGAATGCCGAGATTACCGGAAACGTCACCATTGACGAAAACGCTTCCATCTGGTTCTCCGCCTCAATCCGGGGAGATATGAACAGCGTCACCATCGGGAAGGGCTCCAATGTCCAGGACAACTGCGTCATCCACACCGACTCCACCCGGGGAGCCGTCATCGGGGACAATGTGACGGTGGGACATGGCGCCATCCTTCATTCCTGCACCATCGGCAACAACACCACCGTGGGCATGGGGGCCATCGTGCTGGATGGGGCAAAAATCGGAGCCAACTCCATGGTGGCAGCCGGCTCCGTGGTTCCCCCCGGAAAGGAATTCCCCGATGGCAGCATGATTATGGGCTCTCCTGCCAAGGTTGCCAGGGAAATGCGGCCGGAGGAAATCGAGGGCTTTGCCAAGAACTGCCAGTCCTACGTGGAAATGGGGCAGCTGTACCGGGCGGAGTGCAAGTAAAAGAAAAAGGGTGGCTCAAAGGCCACCCTTGCTAGTATTTAACAACAATCCCAGGTGTATAAGACTCTGGAAAAATCCAGCTGCTGCAAATCTTCTGGGGCAATGAAGAAGTTTCCCACTCCCATATCTCCCCACAAAATATCCTCAGAGCTGTCCATTTGAAACAAGAGCCTAGTACAGGCAGCATAATCTGGGCGAGAAAAACGAGGGTCATCCTGAGTAAAGTAAGGATACCCACCGAGCCAATTACCTTCATTCCAGTCTGCCATCTGATTATACATGTCTTCACAGAATATATCGTAAAGGCTTGTTCCTTCTGGGGGCAGAGGAAGTCCAACGGCAACAAGGGCTTTTTGTAGCTCCTGCTGAAAATCGTCATGGGAACAGGGCCCCAGCCAAGTGTCTACCAATTCAAAATCAAGCTGGAACTCCCCAGCAAAGGGAAGCGCCGAGTCTTCTTCACTACAGGTGGTAGGAAGATGTAATTCTTCCACCATAGCTTGAGTAATGGAAGCATCCACCACAGGATGATACACCACCCGCCAATTTTTCTGGCTCATCTGGTTATCAAAATCCAAGCCATAGGCATCATCATTGCTGATAAAAAACTGGAGGAGACCAGCTTTAGGAAATCCTTCCAGCGGTGGCAGCTGCTGACAATCAAATTGAGCAAGCAGAACCAAGGGGCTTCCATCCTCATTTGTTGGATAGGTCTCAGCAGGATTCCAGTAGGGGATGCCACCGAACTTGCTGGCAGTAAGAGCCAGTGGTGATGCAGCCTTTGTGGGATGAAGCCGAATGGCTTTTCGTTGGGTCTGCCGCTGAATCTGAGCCATCAAGAGCTGCTGCTGCTCCAAGCTGAAAAATCCGTCTTGCTCTTCACTTTCATTTGAAGCGGGAGATGACGTTGTTGTTGGTGCCGATTGAACAGCCTTTTGCTGAGATTTTCCGAATTCAAAAAGCTTTTGTATCAGTCCCTCCATTTTACCTCCACAATTCTTTGTCACTACTCCAGCAAGTGTACCACGAATTTGTCGGCTGGACAACTATTGGGCAATGTCCATAAAAGCATGGGTGCTGGCAGTCAATATAATGCAAAGCCCTGCCTGTCCCCAGACTCAAACAGAAGTCTGAACGCTTTTTTTCCCCTTAGTGAAACAGATTATTATCCACAATATATTTCAGATTGCATCTGTCCAGCATCCATGATTTATTCCGTGCCCCACTCTGATATTGCACAACCTGTTCTTTCCATTCGTCAGACAATCCCTCATATATTTGCTGTGCTTTGTGTTTAATTATTTCCTGACCTAAATTGTCTGCCACAAAGTCAAGATGCACACTATATTTTTCAAATCCTTCAAAGAAAAGATATTATATAGCCGCAGTATAATCTTCATCGAATCTGTTGGCCAAATCCATTGCAGTTTCTCGAAATGATTGCCCTAATATATCCTTCGTTTCAATCAATTGACCTTCCGTGGATATATCATACCAATATCCCCCTGGCGGTCTATAACTCATGGATGCCACTATATTGTTGACATTGCTTGGTAGTTTTCCGTATTTTTTATAAACAACCCTCAAATCAGCATTTACTTCAATGCTTTGACCAGATGCATTCCATTTTGAAGAGAAAAAGTTTATCTCAAACACAATGTCTTTTATTGTTTTCTTCAAAATACCGCTTTTTAAACACTTGAAGCCCGTTATTGTTGCCAATTCTCCTATTAGTCTTGCTTTCGCTTCCTCAACATTTAAGACACCTTCCATCTCTTTCTCCATTATTATGCATACAAAAATTCAAATTCTGCCTTCAATTGAAACACAGCAGCTTACTGAAAGCTGTCCCACTTTATTTCCAAACCATCAGAAAGACTCTGCAAACTCTGCAAATACTTCCTTTGCATCACGATTTGGATTTAGCTTGACCACATCCTCTTCCGTCAGTTTTTCCTGTCTAATACCTTTCTAGTAGCTTGCATTGTGGGTGCTACCTCCTTCATCTTCAGTAGAGTGTTTTCACAACTATACCTTAGTAGTGTACCAAATCATATGGGTAATATCGTTTGGCTTTCAGACTGTCATCATGTAATCCTAATATTTTTGCTATTGCTCCAGCGTCAAAGCTCCAATAGCCATAATAAACATTGCAACGGCTTTTATGTGCCCGATAGCATCCACAATCTTTATTGTACCATTCCTTGGATAAATATCTGTCTAATAGTTCGATTCCCCCTTCTCCAAACACAAGCTCCTGCAATGTATGAAAGGACTTAGGGAAAAGCATATCTTTGCTAAGAACATCAGAGTTATTGTCCAAGGAATTTAATAAAAAGCCTAACAGCCAATCCTTGATGCCAGATTTCTCCAGCATTTGTCTGATTTTCGCCTCAAAAATCGAATCTACTTTGAACAGGACCGCCAATGAAATCATTTTTAAGTTTTTGTTATAATAATCAGGCACCCAAACCTCTTCCCACTCGTCAAGTATACTCAGGTACTCTTGTTCCAATAAGGATAGATCATCCCCTTTAGAATACTTCGCAGTCAGTATGCCCAATCTTAAATCATGCATCACCGCCTTTACAGGGATGATTCTTTCCGGGGCGATCTCCCCGCGCTCCAATTGAAGTGCAAACCGATCAATTCTGCTCAATTCCTCATCAATAAAAGTAATGAAATAGTCCACATCCTTGAGATGATCCCTCATGTTCGACTCCTTTTGAGCTGCCATCCAGTTAATCGTTGGTATAGAAAGTAGTTCTCCCCCAAAAAATTAACCAAAATTAAGGAGAGTCTTTCATGTTCTCCAATTTATGCTTGAATTGATTGGGTGTCAATTCCCTCAGTCCTTTTTGCGGGAGGTTCCCGTTGTAGTGAATCCTCCATGCCTCGATTATCTGCCTTGCTTCCGCCAGCTTCTTCAGTAAATTTAAAATATTTCTTTCAATTGTAAGTCCAACTGCTTTGCATAAAAATAATTATCTTTCGCATCCAAACACTTGTTATAAAACAGCACAACTATATGCTCGGCATTTGGCTGACTAGCTATACATTTTGTATTGCCTTGTGTCCAAATCCTAGGTAATAATTGTCCTGATATATTTTCCAACAACCTCTCTGTATTGCTGAAAAGAATTAACTGTTCAGATAAATCATATGATTCTAGTTCAACATCCATTTTTATTATATCAAACTTTTTGTTTTCCAAATCAGCTTTGACAAATATTATAATATCATTTTTTTTAATAAATTCATCAATATCCATATTTCCTCCTGAAATCCAGAAAAAAGTGCTTATTTTCTATTTTTCAAACAGGGCAATAAATAGTTCAAAATAAGTAGCAAAATGCAAAAGAGAAAAAATAAATAACACGCAGCTCGCGATGACCTCCAGAAGCATAAACGCATGAAAAAGGCATCTTTCGCTTTGTTCCTGCATTGTATGTATCTTCAGCCAACTTGGCACAGCACCTGGCGAGACTGCTGCCGTAGTATGGGGTGAAAGATATTAATTGGAGGAGTTATATGGCAAAACATTACGCTAAGTTCTGGTCTGGAAATTTTTATGCAGAAGTTACCAGTGATTATAAATCCACTAAAGGAAAAAAACGACAAAAATACTTTTCCCAAAAATCACCCCTAGGAATTATTGCTGCAGCCATAGGTCTATCTGCCTCTATATACTTCTGTCCATCTATAAAAAGGAAGAGATGAATTTCCATCATAATAAAGAGAAGATTCTTCCCAAACAACTTTTACAAGACCATCAGAGTGATTGGTGAACTTGCAACTAAACCCACCAATTCCACCAGATTTCTTCCAGCTTGGATTTACTACAATGGATACGGCCGGGCTGTCTGATTCCTACTCATAATTTAAAGTCTTCTATATTTTCAGAATTTCAGAGCCAAAATAGAATCACGGTACTTCCTTTAAGATACTTAAAAATTTATTTATCTTTATATCTCACAATCCAATCACTTCTTCCACTTTCTGCTTCCGCATACTCACCATAATCCAATTCAGCCAAATCGCTCATTGTTTCATCAATATCTAAAATAAATGCTAGTGAAACTATTCTCGCATCCTCTTCCTTATGACTCCTCCCACATAGAAACTGCCAGAATCCATCTTGATCATGAGAAACATATAAAATAGGCTTATTCTCCTCTAATACATGACAACAAGTAAAACATGCAGTATTTTGTGCATCTTTAAATGGAAACTCGCTATTATTCATTCAAAACACCTCCATCCCCATGGTTTCCGATGCTTTTAAATATCACAAATAAGACTTAGAGCGCTTCATATCTGTTACCAATTCCAGATTTCCATCTGCTTTCATAAGTTCAATTAATTTATCAATATTAGTATAGTCTGCTAAAATTGCTTGTAATTCTGACTCTGTTATGCCTGCTAATTGCATGAATTCAGTTTTCCCATAAACAGAATATTGCGGTTTTACTTCCGTATCCTCCACTATCAAAAGCGCTGTAATAAGCGAATCAGTGCCTATATGCAAGGATTTTCCATTCCCTTTTACGTATTGTTTTGATTCAAAATAGTTCTGACTTTGATTTGTATATCTTGCCAGATTTGAAAGCATATCAATTGCCCACATGCAATTTTCTTCTGTTTCTTCTTTCAGTTTGATAGTCATTTCATAGCCCCAACCATTCCATTCTCCACCAAACGCTTCCTCATCCCCATATAACACAGTCATGCCATACGTAACAATATGTTTATATCCTTTATTTGAATCATATATTGAATATCCATCTAAATAGTTGTCACCGCCCCACTGCGCTCTGGAGGGCAAAAGAGTTCCAAAGTGTTTAGGCTGTTGTCCGGGATATAATAATTCAAATGCATCATCAATGGCCTGCCATCCCGGTGAATATTCGTCATCACTTTCTAAACGCTTTAAAAATTCTTCCTTAGTCATTCAAATACTCCTCGTTCTAATGCTCAATTCTCGCCGTGAAACACTAACATTTCACGTCGTAAACTTCAATCTTTAATCTCAAATAAACTCATAACCCATTTATTAATCCTATAAAATGACTTCGTAGACTTCAAAAACCGTAAAATCTCCAACTTCCAATGTATATGGTTTATGTGTCTTTTCATATTCTTCACGTCTGGAAATATATTCTATGATTTCTTTTCTTGTTTGAAAAAGACCGTTTTGATTCAATTCAAATTCAGGGAATATATGAGGCATTTCATTATAAACCGCTGAATAGTTATCCCCGTTTTCATAGGCATAATCATAACCCAAGAACTCTGTTTTAAGTTCCCTATCAATCTCTAGTGTAGGCATAGGGATGTCTGTTTTCACCAACAAAACCCTATACTTTATCCCCAGTTGTTTGGATACCTCTCCTTTACCTCCAGATCAACCTACTAACCCATTGCCCGAAATCTCTTCTTTTTCAAGATATAGTTCAATAATATGATCTCCTTACAGGCAAAATCTCCCCATTTTATTACTTGCTGACAAATCCGTCCAAAGTGATGACTGGACGAGCCTTGCCTGTAGCGCTGTAATCCTTGAAGTCAAGGGTCAGCAGTGCAATATTCTTGTGGATGCTAGGATTGTATTCCTTTCCTGCCTGATTGAGGGGTATTTCTATGGTCAGCCGGTCGGATGAAATCATGGTGATAAAGGCGGGGTATCCGAATCCGCTGCCGAATATTCCGGTATCTTTTACCGTGGTATCCCGCACCACGAATCCCTCGAATTCATATTTCAGTGTGTTGGAGTCGCTCATGGCTACCCGGAAGTCATCGTAACCAAAATAGAAGGGAAAGTCAAAGCTGGTTCCTTCCTCATTGGCAAAGCCTGTCTTGTCGCTATACCCGTCCACACAGATTCCGTACTGAGAGCAGAGGTCATCAACCTCCGCTCCATTAAAATTGATGTATGTCTGCGACACCATTTGGTTGGCATAAATCTGGAAGTGCAAGTCCCGTGGATAGGCGTACCCACCTGGAACACTCATCCGAAAAGACTCCTTGGAGGACGAGCCCTTGACCCGCAACGCAAAATACATGTAGTTCGGGTTGCTGTCCGGGCCATGCTGATGGGTGTGGACAAAAACCCTGTCTGTCTTGCCAAGGACTACCTGCTGGAAGAACTTGTGAGATATTTTTTGATTTCCATCAATAACCAAAAGGATAAGGCCGAATTGACCAGTGCCCTGTGCCAGAAGATTCACATCCTTGCCTTCTTTGTCATCTAGCAATTTGTCATATAAATCCCAAATAGTGTCATCTGTAAGGTTGGCAAAATCCTGCTCCGTATATGTTCCCAAATACCAGAGATAGCGACCGGGGCTTCCAGTGCGGTAGCAGCGCTGATGGAATCTCCGTCGATGCGATAGCTAATAATGTCCTTGTTTGAATCAGGGAACGGAGTGTTCATCCCTCCTTGTAGAGCATCCCCTATACCACTTGAGTCACCAGAACCACTGCCAGTCGGAGGCTCCTCGCCTTCTGTCTTGCCATCGCCGTCCGATCCACCTCCTGAAGGACTCCCTTTGTTGCCAGAATCTGAAGTGCTGGAATCCGGGTTTTCGGAGTCACCAGAACCAGGAACATCGGTTGTCCCACCAGAACCACTTTCCTGCTCAGGCTTTTGGTCAGGAACGGCATTCGTTCCCGGATTGGAACCGGGAGCTGACGTATTGGTACCAGGCTTGTCGGTGGAATCAGGAGCAGCTGCATTGCCGGGATTTTCTTCCACAACAGCAAGCGTGTCATCTTTTCCAAAGAAATCAATGCCAAAGTCGCAAGCTGCCAGCACCACTATCAACGCTCCCAAAAGCAAGGTGAGTTTCTTCTGATTCCGAATCATTCTAGCCTCCGAGAGGTATTTTACTGAATTATATCATCTTAGTGAAGCATCAAATCCTCCGCCTGAAGCAATTTGCAGGAACAAATTCTCCAACCTGTCCCTTTTACAATCGGTTCAATCTTGCTATACTCCGTTCATGATGAATTTCAAGCAATGGCATGAGAACAATGAATTCTTTCGTGAGATGAAGCCCTACTTTGGGCAATGCGACAAGCATCAGCGGCTGAATCTGTCAGAGCTGCTGCTGGCCACCTCCGACACTGCCGTGGAGGACTACCACCAGCGGGGCATGACCTACAATGTTCTGAAGGACAATGGGGTTGCCATCCTGGTTTCCCGTGTGAGCCTGAGAATCCATCGCCACCCCCAGGCAAACCACCCCTTTACCGTGCGAACCTGGGAGGAGGCTCCCGCCGGACTCCAGCTTACCCGCCGCTACGAGCTTTTTGACCAGGAGAACAATCCCCTTGTGTCTGGTAGCAGCACCTGGGTGGTGGTGAACCTCCAGAACCGCCGTATCATGCGTCCCTCTGACTTCACCATGCGGGAGGCTCCCACCATCAAGAGCGAATTCTGTGGCCTGCCCTGCGGAAAGATTGCTGCCGGCTCCAGCATGACCGTGGTGGACCAGCGTACCATCCATTTTAGCGACATCGACTCCAACGGCCACATGAGCAACGCCCGCTACGGAGCCTACATCATGGACTGCCTGCCAGAGGAATTCCAGCAGCGGAACATCAAGGACTTCCGCATCAACTACGCCCACGAAGCCAAGGAGGGAGACAAGCTCCAGCTGCTGGCGGACTTCTCCAATCCAGAGATTGTCCACGTGTCAGGAGTCACCCCGGAAGGAACCTGCTTCGAAAGCGAACTGTACTTCTAGCAGGCGGCCACAACGGTGGCTATACGCCGAAAATCTCCCGTCGGTGGATGGCACCAAGACAAGCCAGCTGCTCCTGCAAGCTGAGACTGCCATCCACCCTTCCCGTCACCACTGATTCTGCCAAGTCGATAGTGAACCTGTTCATGGAAAAGTGCTGGTACACCCTCACCTGATTCCAGGCGGCCACCATGTCCCCGCCATCCTGAACCTGGTAGCTGCGGGCCAGCTGGTCACGATAGCCCAGAAAGAGCCCTCGTCCTTTCAACTCTGCATAGCCCACCAGCCATAGCTGGCATCCGCCAGTTCCAGGCTGGTTCCCAACTTCTGACTGACCAACTGCCGCCAAGGCCTGGTGCAGGGCCGCCGTCTCCCTAGCCATCCAGCTTTGGCTCTCATCAATCAATTCCCTGATTTCAGGCGGGCCGTATTTCAGCAGATGACGCAGGTGGGTAGTCTTGGCAGTGTGGACGGGGGTTTTGTTCAGAATGATGGTATCCCTCCTGAAATCTATCCCCAGATCTGGATTTCGGCTGAAAAAGCCGGCGGCAAGCTTCCCCGCCTGCCCCACCAGATACCGCTGGTTGCAGAGCCTCTGCTCATCCTTGCCGGGATTGTCCCCAATGACGATGAGTTTGATTTCAGCTTCCGCCGTCACCTGGTCCAGAGACTGGTTGTACACCACGCTGGTCTCCACAGGATATTCCGGTGTGTCCTTCCGGCTGGCATCCCGCTGCAAGGGCTCCAGCATTCCACGAAAGCTGTCATTCCACTCCTGGCACTGCCGCCGGAAATCCTCCCGAAATTTGCTGAATCCTTCCCATTGTTTTCCAGTCATCTCTTCCTCCATAAATCGTCATAGCCATAAAAAAACCTCCCGCCCACCAGCCAGCTGGCCGTGTCTGCGGGAGGCTGTCACGAGGAAAGCCCTCGAAAAGCTATTCATCGATTTTATTTTTCGTTCAAACCCCTGTCAGTGATGGCAGAGTCAGTAACGCGGTAGGTCACACGCACCGGCTTGTCAGGGAACTGCTCCTGGTCAGCCTTGCCCACAGAGAAGAAGGCCATCACACCGTCGGAATTGGAAAAACCGTCGGGAGCGGTGAAGGAAACCACCTTGGAGCCGTTGATGTACAGGGTGTAGTCCTTCTCACCGGTACGCTCGACCTTCAGCTTGTTCACGCTGTCGTACCCTCCCTTGATGGCAGAGGACTCGTAGCGGTAGGCGGTGTTCTCGTTGTTGCTCTCTACCAGGTCGATGTAGGTGGAGCCACGACAGGCGTAGGCCGAATACTGTCCTGCAGTGGTAATCTCGAACCGCAGGTAGTCAGCCAGCCAGCCTTCATCGTCAGCGGTGTAGCCAAACACAAAGCCAAATCCACTCTGCTCGTAGCCTCCGGACTTCTTGAATTCACCCTCAATCATAGAATACTGGCCGATTTCAGGGGTGGTGAAAAAATAGCCGTGCTGGTCAGCACTGGCAAAGACATTCTCCGACCACTCGCTAGGATCGGTGGACACCAGGACGGTCTCCTCCTGAACAACGGGCTCAGAAGCGGCAGGTGCCGGCTCCTCAGCGGGCTCGGTACTCTTGCAGGAAAAGGCAAGCAGAGAAAGGCTCAGGACAGAAGCGACAGCAACGAAACGCAAGTATTTATTCTTCATACTAAAACTCCATAACAGGGAATGTTTCATATTACCATAGCTTCCCGATGTTTGCAAGGATGCTTCAGAAGACTGTTGTTCCTCCCTTGCCCTCCATCCCCCTTTTTCAGTAGAATAGCCCTTGCCCGTTTTGGCCAAGCCGAGCTTTGGTCTTTTTTTGCGGGAAAAACGAGACACTCGCAGGAGTAATTTTTTCTATGGAATTTACACAAGAAAGCATCGATGCCCTCGTGGTCAATGAAGTGGACATCATGAAGCGGATTGCCGACGAGCTGGGAATCCGAATGCAGCAGGTAAGCGCCGTCATCTCCTTGGTGAACGAAGGCTGCACCATCCCCTTCATCTCCCGCTACCGCAAGGAAGCCCACGGCTCACTGGATGAGGTGCAGGTTCGTGATGCGGACCATCTTTTCAAAAGCTATTCAAATCTGGAGACCCGCCGACTTGAGATTGTGCGGGGAGTTTTCGCCCAGAATAAATTGACCGAATCCCTCCACGAGGCCATCATGTCCGCCAAGACGCTGACGGAGCTGGAGGATTTGTGGGCTCCCTTCAAGAAAAAGAAGAAGACCCGTGGAATGGTTGCCATTGAAAAGGGACTGGATTCCCTGGCAGATGCCATGCTCCAGCTGGACAAGGCCGCACTGGAGGCCAAGGCCGCCGAATTTGTAGTGGAGAATACGGAAAATCCAGAGCTTTCCGTGACAACTGTTGCCGACGCACTGGCTGGAGCCCAGGATATTCTGGCGGAGCGTACCGCCCAGGACAGCGAGAACCGTGCCGATGTGCGGGGCTTCTACCTGCGTACCGGAAAGATTGTGGTGAAGGGAATTGGTGGCGAGGAGGAGGCCAAGGTTTCCGTCTACCAGATGTACTGGGACTACGAGGAGGCCCTGAACCAGATCAAGCCCCACCGCATTCTGGCCATCAACCGTGGCGAGCGAGAGGGTAAGCTGGAGGTGACCCTGGACGTGGACGTGGACGGAGCCATCGAGGTGCTGAAGCACAAGTACACCATCAACAACAGCTACCACGGCGAGGCCATCGAGGACGGACTGGTTCGTCTCCTGTCCCCCGCCGTCCTGCGGGAAATCCGTGGCGACCAGAGCGATGATGCGGACAGCCATGGAATCAGCATCTTCAGCGAAAACCTGAAGAACCTGCTGATGCAGCAGCCCATCAAGGGAACCCGTGTGCTGGGTGTTGACCCAGGAATCCGTACCGGAACCAAGTGCGCCGCCCTGGACGAAACCGGCAAGTTTCTGGGGGAATTTGTCATCAAGCAGGTGAGCGCCCCCGATGCCGCCGCTGCCGCCATCCGCAAGGCCATCCTCCAGTACAATATCCAGCTGGTGGCCGTGGGCAACGGTACGGGAACACGGGAGGTCCAAGAGATTGTAGCCAAGGTTATTGGCGAAAACTTCCCGGAGGTGCTGTACACGGTGGTGGACGAGGACGGAGCCTCCGTCTATTCTGCCAGCGACATTGCCCGTGAAGAATTCCCTGAGCTGGATTTGACCATCCGTGGTGCCATCTCCATCGGCCGCCGCCTGCAGGATCCCTTGGCGGAGCTGGTGAAAATCGATCCCAAGTCCATCGGCGTGGGCCTCTACCAACATGACGTGAACCAGAAGCGGCTCTCCGAGATGCTGGACGAGGTTGTGGGCTCCGTGGTGAACAATGTTGGCGTGAACCTCAACACCGCATCCTATTCCCTTTTGAAATACGTTTCCGGCATCAACAGCTCCCTGGCCAAAAAGATTGTGGCCTATCGTGACGAGCATGGAAAAATCACCAGCCGCCAGGAGCTGATGAAGGTGGGCGGCATGGGAGCCAAAACCTTTGAGCAGTGCGCCGGCTTTCTCAAGATTCCTGAGAGCGACGATCCCCTGGACAACACCTGGGTGCACCCGGAAAACTATCAGGCAGCCAGGGAGGTGCTTCCCCTCATCCAGAAGAAGGAGGAGGTTCCTGCCAGCCTGAAAAAGGACCTGAAGGAAAAGTACAGCCTAGGAGACCAGACAGTCAGCGATATTATAGAAGAATTGCAGAAGCCCAACCGTGACCCTCGTGACGGCTACCCCAAGCCCATCATGCAGAAGGGTGTTGTCACCTTCGAGGACCTGAAGGAGGGCATGAAGGTTACTGGAAAAATCAAGAATGTGGTGGACTTTGGTGCCTTCGTTGATTTGGGAATCAAAGAAACAGCCTTGGTGCACATCTCCGAGCTCAGCGACAGCTTTGTCTCCGACCCCATGGAAGTGGTGAAGGTGGGCGACATCAAGGAATGCACCATCATCGGACTGGACCTTGACCGCCGCCGCATCAGCCTCTCACTGAAAAGCGACGCTGCCTCCCGTCTGGGACAGGGTGGCGGCCGCCCCGCCTCCGACAGCGGAGAAGGAGCCACGCCTCGCAAGGTGGTGCGTGCTGTCCGTGTTGGTGTGAAGACCGACAAGGCCGGCGGGTCAACAGGTTCTGCCAAGGGCGGCAATCGTCCGGAAGGCGGCCGTGGAGGGCCTCGTGGCGGACAGGATCGCAATCGTGGCAGCGACGACGGCATGAGCTACAACCCCTTTGCCGCCTTGTTGAAGAAAAAATAGGCGTTGAGACACCTCCCACCCTGCTGAAAGCAAAAAACAACACTAGAACTGTAGCACTATATCCTGTTGTTAAATAAAGAGATAACAGGATGTAGTGCTATTTCTTTACCCATATTTCTGTAAATCGGTAATTATATTCCTGTTTTACAGAAATAATAAGTTGATTTAACTGAATTAAAACTATATAATTATCGTATGACAATTACCAGAAATGCAGATAATGCTTTGTTCGAGACACTGAAATACTATCCCGTGGTGGTTCTTACTGGAGCCAGGCAAACAGGGAAGACAACCTTCCTTCACTCGGTTCTCTCCAACTATACCTACGTCACCCTGGATTTGCCCAGTGTGGCATCCTTGGCAGAGGAAAATCCCCTGGCCTTCTTCAAGCAGTATCCGCCGCCAGTTCTCATAGACGAGGTGCAATACGCCCCCTCCCTCTTTCGCCACATCAAGTACATGGTGGACGAGCAGCGTCATCTGATGGGGCAATTCGTATTGACAGGTAGCCAGAAATTCTCCCTGATGCAGAACGTGTCGGAAAGTCTTGCCGGACGGGCCGCAATCCTTGAGCTGGAGGGCTTGAGCTGGCAGGAAAGCTACGACCTGCCACACATCAACCAGCAGGTGTACACCATCCGTGGTGGCTTCCCAGAGCTCTCCCGTGTGCCGGACCTGCCCCTCAACATGTGGTTCTCCTCATACGTGGCTACCTACTTGGAGCGGGACGTGCGGCAGCTTCTGAACGTCAGTAGCCTGCGGGACTTTGAGCGCTTCATGCGGATTCTTGCAGCCCGCAACGGTCAGCAAATCGACAACGCCATTATCTCCCGTGACCTGGGCATCAGTGCAAAGACGGTGGCCAGCTGGCTTTCCGTGCTGGAGACCTCCGGACAGGTGAGCATTCTTCCCTCCTGGCACATCAACATGGGCAAGCGGGTGGTAAAGACAGCCAAGGTCTACTTCAACGACACAGGACTTTTGTGCTGGTTTCTTGGAGTAACGGCGGATAATTTTTCCACCAGTCCCTTCCGTGGAACAATCCAGGAAACTCTCATCTATTCCGAGCTGCGAAAAACCATCAAGAATCACAACTTGAACCGACAAATCTACTACTATCGGGATGCAAACAACCTGGAGGTGGACTTTCTTGTTGCCGGTGGCGACAGCCTCAAAATAATCGAGGTGAAGTCATCCGAAAATCCCCGCCCAGAGGATGTCCGCAACCTTGCGGAATTCGCCCGTCTTTGTGCCGCCGCAAACCAGCCAGAAACCCAGTCGGTTCAAGCCTTTGTAGCCTGCAACACCAGCCATACCCATCCCATCACCGTCCGTTCCAGAGACAAGTCCACGGAAATACGTGCTACCGCCCTCGACCTTCCAGACATAGCAGCGATGATACAAAGGTGATGTTATAACTCTGCAAAACGGAAATTCAATTACTGTTTTGCAGAGTTATAAGTATTGGAATACTATATTTTTTGTCTGAAATAGAATGAAGGTCTGGTTGTAAATCCCAGCACAGAGTGTTTGGGGTATGATTCCCCCTGTGAGCCGAAGCTTGTGGACAAAAAAAGAGCCGGCCTAAGAGCCGGCTTCTGGCAATCCGTGGAGGAGGTCTGTCCGTCCAGCGGGATTGTATTGTAATTTCCTGCATTGCAGGTCAGATTTGTCTTATGAAGCAACCCCAACCGGGGTAAATATCTCTGTTGGACTATCCATGGCACCCCCTGACAGATGAAGTTTGTTTTTCGGCAACTCATCTCGCCGAACCTTTAATCCCCTCGTCCATCTACTTATATGATACCACATTCCTACAGGAAAGCAAGTGTTTTTTTGCAAAAATTCCTTTATTTCAAAACGGTTTGACACGAGTCCCAAATCGTGGTGTAATGAGTGGAAAATTAGGTTGACTTTTCAATTTTGATTTTCAAAATCAGCATTCTACGGAGAAAGATATGAAACAGATGAACAGAATCTGGCGGGGGCTTTTTCTAGCTCTTGCGGCCCTGTCGCTTATCAGCTGTGCCAACACCAAGCCAGTACCCTACGAAGAAGGCAAGGAGTACCAGCTTGTGGTCATCCACACCAACGACCATCACGGAACCATCCTCGCAAAAGACGGCGTGGCAGGACTGGCTGAACGGGCAGCCTACGTTAAATCAGTGAGAGCCGCACACCAAAACGTACTGGTTCTTGATGCTGGCGACATCAACACTGGCAGCGCCATGTCAAATATGTTTGATGCAGAACCAGACATCATGGCTTACAACCTCATTGGTTATGATGCGGTGACCTTGGGCAACCATGAATTTGACGGAACCACAGAAAAGCTTTTGGCACAGATGGCCATGGCTGAGTTCCCCTGGCTTTCCGCTAATATTATTAAACCTGATGGTAAGCCACTCGCCACTCCTTATATCATCAAAGACTATGAGGGATTTAGAGTTGGTGTCCTTGGACTTACCACCCTCCGTACCCTAAGAAATCCATCTCTTGACAAGAGTTTTACCTTCGAAGATGAAATTCAAGTTGCTCAAAAATATGTGGAAATTCTTAAGACAAAGGAATTTGCAGATGTAATCATTCTGTTAGGTCATTTGGGGGACTTTAAGGAAGGCGAAGAACACATTACATCTGTAGAATTGGCCGAATCCGTGGACGGAATCGACCTGATTATTGATGGACATTCCCACACTAAGTTTGAGGAACCCTTGTATGTCAAGGATACAGCCATTATTTCTGCCAACGAATGGGGAAAGTTTATGGGAGAAGGAATTCTTACCATCATTAACGGTGATGTAATGGACTTTGACTGGAAGCCTGTAGCCATCACCACAGAAGCCTTTCCGCCAGACCCACAGATGGTGGCCATGCTGCAGCCCTATGTTGACGAGGCAAACGAAAGTCTCAAGGATGTGGTGATGACCACCACCGCCGCCTTTGAATTGGGCAATCGTCTCAGTCGCTATCAGGAAACTGCTGGTGGAAACCTTACCTGTGATGCCATTGTCCACTACCTTGGAACCACCGGTGTCACCGTAGACTTTGCCTTTATGAATGGTGGTGGAGTTCGTGCCCCATTGCCTGAGGGAGCTGTGACAAAGGAAGACATTATGACCATGCTTCCCTTTGAAAACTACGTGTACGTAATCGGAATGAAGGGCTCTGACCTCATTGAATTCTTTGACCTTGTAGCCACTGTTCCCCAGGGAGCAGGTTCCTTTGGTCAGATTTCTAAGGAGGTACGCTACACCATTACCTATGACGCCAACAAAAATGGAACCATCAGCAACCTTACCATTGACGGACAGCCCATAGATCCTAACAAGGTTTACCGCATGGCAACCAATGACTACCTTGCTAGAGGTGGAGGTGGATACACGGTTCTTACTAGGAACAACGACAGCTTTAACACTTCTATGTTGCTCAGCAATGTGGTGATTGATTATGTGCAGACCCTGAGCCAACCAGTAGCTCCGGTTCTTGATGGCCGAATCACAATAGTAAATGGAGTTACTCCTTGACAATGCCCCCCATTCAGTTTACTATTAATGTAATGACTGAAACGAGACTGCATTCACACCATCATCTTCTCTCCGCTTGAAAAGCCTGAAGGGTGTTGGTGTTGTTGTATCGTATATGACGGGCCGCTTGCCTTGGGCAGGTGGCCTTTTATTTTGCTGAGGTCATGTCCTCAGCCTGAACGGAGGATTCTATGGAAAAGCTAAAAATTCTTCTGCCCAAGGGCAGGATTTACGAGAATGTGGTCAGCCTTTTTAGCGGGGCTGGCATTACCATCAAGCTGCCGGACCGGGCCTACCGTCCCACAGTGAACCAGGATGACCTGGAGGCCAAGGTGATGAAGCCCCAGAACATCGGCAAGCTGCTGGAGCTTGGTGCTCATGACGTGGGATTTACCGGCCGGGACTGGATTGAGGAAACCAATGCCGACGTGGTGGAAATCATGGACCTGGGCTTTGACAAGGTTCGGATTGTGGCCGCCGTGCCCAACGAGATTGACGACACAGCCCTGGCCTCCCGCCGCATCATTGTTGCCACGGAATACGAGCGGATTGCTAGCCGCTGGCTGGCAGAAAAGAAGATGAATTCACTGGTGGTGCGAACCTACGGAGCCACCGAGGTCTTCCCCCCCGACGATGCCGACATGATTATCGACAACACTGCCACTGGACGGACTCTGGTGGAAAATGGCCTGCGGATTGTGGACACCATTATGACCAGCTCCACTCGTATGTTCGCCTCCAAGGAGGCCATGGCGGATCCAGACAAGAAGAAGAAAATCATGGAGCTGAAGATGCTCTTTGAGGCGGTGCTGGATGCCCGTGACCGGGTGATGCTGGAGATGAACGTCACAAAGCTGAGATTCCAAGATTTGGTCACCGGCCTGCCCTCCATGCGCAGTCCCACCGTGGCTCCCCTTTACGGAGACGACGGCTACGCCATCAAGATTGCCGTAAAGAAGAGCGAGGTTCCCGTCCTGCTGCCCAGGCTGAAGGAGCTGGGAGCCACCGACATCCTTGAGTACGAGCTTCGCAAGGTTCTTTCGTAAGGAGGAAATATGAGTGTACCACGAACAGCCGCCATCACCAGAAGGACGGCGGAAACTGACATCACACTGGAGCTGAATCTGGACGGCAGCGGAAAATACGAGGTGGACTGCCCCATCGGTTTTCTGGGTCACCTGCTCCACTCCTTCTGCAAGCACGGCCTCTTTGACCTGACCGGCAGACTCAAGGGCGACCTGGAGGTGGACCAGCATCATCTGGTGGAGGACACGGGCATTGTGCTGGGGCAGCTGTTTGCCCAGGCCCTGGGGGACTGCGCTGGCATCTTCCGCTGTGGCTCCTGCCTCTATCCCATGGACGAAACCCTCTGCCGGGCCGCCGTGGACTTTGGTGGGCGAGCCTATCTGGTGTGTCAGCCTGAGCTGTCCAACATCCCCCTGGTGTCCATTGGAGCAGGCGGACAAGCCTCCAGCTTCCAGACGGACACCTTCGTGGATTTTTGGCAGGCCTTTGTGGGCGGCGCAAAATGCAACCTCCACCTGGACATTCTGCGTGGACGCAGCGACCATCACAAGATGGAGGGACTGTTCAAGGCGGCCGCCCGTGCCATCCGTGACGCCATCACGCTGGACAGCCGCCGTCTGGGAACCATTCCATCCACCAAGGGAGTAATTGTATGAGATATTTCCAGTGCGACTATGCGGAGGGCTGCTGCCCGGAGATTCTTGCCGCCCTTGCAGAGACAAACCTCCAGCAGACGGTGGGCTACGGTGAGGACGAGTATTGCGGCGAGGCGGCACGGCTTATCGCGGAGCTGTGCGGCGCACCCCAGGCGGCAGTGCATTTTCTGGTGGGGGGCACTCAGGCAAACCTCACCGTCATCGACTCGATTCTGCGGAGCCATCAGGGAGTCATCTCTGCGGAGGGTGGCCACATCGCCGTTCACGAGTCGGGAGCCATAGAAGCCTGCGGCCACAAGGTTCTGGCCCTGCCCTCCCCTGACGGAAAGATTTCTGCCGCCCAGATTCGGGACCTGTGCCACGCCCATTACGCCGACGAGAGCTTTGAGCACACCGTGCAGCCGGGAATGGTGTACCTTTCCTTTTCCACCGAGTCCGGCCTGCTCTACTCCAAGGCCGAGTTGGAGGCCATTGCCGCCGCCTGCAAGGAATTCCAGCTTCCCCTCTACATCGATGGAGCCAGGCTGGGCTACGGCCTTGTCTCCCCCAAGAACGACTGCACCCTGCAGGACATTGCCCGCCTTGCCGACGTGTTCTACATCGGCGGCACCAAGCAGGGGGCGCTCTTTGGAGAGGCTGTGGTGATTGTGAATCCCGCCTTGCAGAAGGACTTCCGCTACATCATCAAGCAGAAGGGCGGAATGCTGGCCAAGGGGCGGCTTTTGGGCATCCAGTTCAAGACCCTGTTCACGGACAAGCTCTACTTTACACTGGCGAAGAAGACGGTGGAGCAGGCCCTGCGGATTCGGGATGCATTCCAAAAGCGGGGAGTCACCCTCCACTTTGACTCCTACACAAACCAGCAGTTCCCCATCCTCACCACCGCCCAGCGGGAGTATTTTGCCGGGAAGTACAAGACCACCTTCTGGCAGCCCCTAGATGGAGACCGTGCCGCAATCCGCTTTTGCACCAGCTGGGCCACCACCGACGAGGCCGTGGACGAGCTGGTTGCGGACATCGGACGGATGTAACCCAAATACAAAAAACCTCGCCCGGCGGCGAGGTTTTTCTTAGAATCATTCTGGAGACAACCGGATTTGAACCGGCGACCTATTGATTGCGAACCAATTGCTCTACCAACTGAGCTATGTCCCCAAGGTTCTGACACTATATCACAGAATACTGCCACAGGCAAGGGGCTGATTCTGGGGGCAGGGAGTAGCAACTCCAGCTCAGGGAATCCTATTGATATCATTGTCTTGGCCGTCTCCAGCTTGGTCTGGTAGGCTCCACGTTCCAGCCCGATGGAGATACCCTCCTCCCTGCCGGTTGCAAGCCCAGCAAAGAGTCCGTCCTCGTAGGCCTCCTCCCTCAGTACTGCCATGTCGGTGGCGTAGTCGTACTCTGTCATCAGGATGCTCAAAACCTCACCTCCTTTCCGTTCAAGATAGTCACGCAAGATGTTGCGGCGCACGGCCTCCTGGATGGCCCACTTGAGCGGATGCTTGTGGCCCGCCACCCTGGCCTCCTCGACGAGCTGGAGGAACTGCACGTACTGCTCCAAGTCGTGGCAGCTGTGCACCACGGGACTTGGATGCAGTGTCTAGTCTATGAGCTGAAGGATAACCTCCAGAGAGAGACCGGTGCCTTGGGCTACCTGTTCTGGCTCAAGTCCCATAGAAAGAAGATTCCTGGCCGTCTCCAGCGCCTTCTGGTAGGCACCCTCCTCACGGCCGGTGTGCAGTCCTTCTTCATAACCATCCTGGCGGCATTCCATCATGCGGGATGTGTAGGTGAGATACATGCTTCGCTCCTCCTTTTCCTGCTTCAACTTGGAGATGGAGCTGTCCAGCTCCTTGGTGAAGGTTGTCTGGGCCGTCCGTTCCCTCACATAATCATAGAACAGACGCAAGTCGCCGTCAAGGCTGTCCAGGGCTTTGGCCGCAGTGTTGAGGAAAAGCTTGGAGGTGCCGTCTTCCAAGGGAATGGGGAAGTCATGGTTGATGCAATAATTGGCAAAGTGGTACATGGCTTTTCCGCAATGAAACGGATCAAAAGTGCAGATGAAGAT
>JAGARR010000023.1 GCA_017622135.1 Spirochaetaceae bacterium | reverse complement strand
ACGTACCAGTGGGGAGGGGAAGCCAGGGGGTGCCTACCGGCGGCGCCCTCTGAGCGCAGCGAAGTGTAAGCCGACGGTGGGCTCCTGAGAACCAATTTATCTACCCCGCAGTAGAGCCGAACTAACGTACCAGTGGGGAGGGGAAGCCAGGGGGTGCCTGCCGGCGGCGCCCTCTGAGCGTAGCGAAGTGTAAGTCGACGGTGGGCTCCTGGCTTCCCCTCCCCCTTTTACTATTAGTTTACATCTGCTATACTGCACCCCATGATAGCCAGTCGTGTTCAGAACCTGCAGCCCTACCAGCCCGGCGAACAGCCCAAGGACAGGGTGTACATCAAGCTCAACGCCAACGAGAATCCCTATCCTCCAGCCCCCGCCGTCATCGAACAGGTCTGCCGTCACGCCCGGGAGCATTCCCTGTCTCTGGCCCTGTATGCAGACCCGGACTCCAGCCAGCTGCGGGAGGCCATCGCCTCCCACCTGAACAAAACCGGCGGCGTGATGGCCTCCTGCAACCAGGCCGCTGGCGGGGAAAAAGACTCCTCGCTGCCACAGCCCATCTCTCCCCAGATGGTGTTCTGCGGCAACGGCTCCGACGAGGTGCTGTCCTTTGTCTTCTATGCCTTTTTTGACGGCGACCGCCCCCTGATTCAGCCGGAGCATACCTACAGCTTCTATCCCGTGTATGCTGGCTACTACGGCATCCCCCTGAAAAAGATTCCCCTGAATGCAGACTTTTCCCTGGATCTGGAGGCCATGGTGCAGGCGGCGGTGGAAACCAGCTCCAGCGTCATCCTGGCGAATCCCAACGCCCCCTCCAGCCTGGCCTTAAGCTGCCACGAGCTGCGGGAATTCCTCGGCCGCCTGCCACAGGATCGTGTCCACGTGGTGGACGAGGCCTACGCCGACTTTGGCCGTGACAGTGCCCTGTCCCTGCTGTCTGAATTCCCCAATCTGGTGGTGGTGCGGACCTTTTCCAAGAGCCTGTCTCTGGCGGGAATGCGGCTTGGCTATGCTGTGGCCAGCCCTGAGCTGATTCAGGTGCTCCATCGGGTGAAGGACTCCTTCAACCACTTTCCGGTGGATGTGCTGGCCCAGCAGGCCGGGAGAGCCGCCTGTGTGAGCACGGACTATTATGTCGAATGCACAAAAAAGATTGTGGCCCAGCGTGATTCCCTCACATCATTTTTGCGTGATGGGGGTTGGCAGGTGCTGGATTCCGCCACAAACTTTGTCTTCACCACCAAGGAGGGCGTCAGCGGCCGTCAGGTGTACCAAGAGCTGAAGGAGGCGGGCATCCTTGTCCGCCGTTTCGATACGGCCGGAATACAGGAGTACCTGCGGATTACCGTGGGAACGGCAGAACAGATGGACAGGCTCAAGGCAGCCTTTCCAATGAATTAGGAGGAGCAGATGAGGTTTCTTGTGCTTTCTGACATGCACGACGACGATGTTTTCATCCACCAGCTGAAGGAGGAGTTCCAGCAGGCTGACGGAGTGATTTTTGGCGGGGATTTTGCCAAGTACAGTCAGCCTGAGACGGCGGAGCCAGCCCTTCGACGGCTGGTGGACTGCCACCAGTCAGTATACGCTGTGTTGGGGAACTGCGACGAGCCGGATTTTCTCACCCGGTTGGAGGAGGAGGACATCTGCGTTCAGGGCAGCATGGTGTTCCGGGACGGGCTGGTGTTTGCAGGCAGCGGCGGCGGCTCCAAGTTCACCGGCACCACACCCAACGAGCGCAGCGACCAGGAGCTGGCCTCAGACTTCCAGATTGTGCTGGATCAGGCCGCTGCCGACGGGGATGCCGTCTGGGGCAACATGATCATGATCATGCACAATCCCCCCAAGGACACGGAGTGCGACAAGATTGACTCCGGCATCCACGTGGGGTCTCCAGCCCTCCGTCAGGTCATCGAGCAGGTGAAGCCTCTGGCTGTCGTCACCGGGCACATCCATGAATCGGCGGCGGTGGACCATGTGGGTGACACCGTGGTGATGAATCCCGGCTCCCTGGCGGAAGGGTGCTACGGCATCCTGGAGGTGGAGAAGGTGGAGAACCACTGGAAGGTGACCAAGGCCCAGCTGGAGAGGCTTGAGGCAGAGTAAAAGCATAGGCCAGTTGTGGATGTACCGCAGTGGGGACTCCGCAACTGGCCTTTGTTTGGGTGGAGCTGCTGTCTTACCGTGAGGTGACAAAACGGAAGCCCATGTAGTTGTAGGCCTCGTTGGGGTCGTAGGCGTAGCGGTCCCCGCAGTACAGGAAGCCGGTGTAGGGGCTCCAGCTTCCACCGCGGCTCACCCGCTGGGCACCGAATTCCGGCCCTGAGCTGAAGGTTCCCGGCCCCAGCTCCTGATAGGAGGCATACCAGTCCCAGCAGTATTCCAGCACATTGCCACTCATGTCGTAGATTCCCAGTGCGTTGCTGTTGCCGGAGCCTGGAGCCCCATTTGATCCGAAAGCAGAGCCTGCGGTACCCACTGGTTTGGTGGTATTGGTGTTGCCGTCGAACCAGGCCAGGTTCGTCTCTTGGACTGAAGGGTCGCTTGCCCCATTGCCGTCCACGGTGCCACTGGCTAGGTCTCCCCGCTGGTAGCCGGAGGAGGTGCGGCGTGCCGCATACTCCCATTCCGCCTCCGTGGGGAGCCGGTAGCCGTCAGCCTTCCAGTTGCACTCCGCCAGGTCGCAGGCGGCGGTGTTGGAGGAATCCCGCAGCGTCTCCCCGTTGTAGCTGTAGCAGGGGGTGCGTCCGTTTTTCTCGCTGTAGGCGTTGCACCACACGATGGCATCGTACCAGCTGATGTTGGTGACCGGCTGGAATTTTCCTGAGTCGGTGGGCTCCCTTCCTCGCCGTCCGCCAGAGCCCTGCTGGCCGGGATTGTTGAAGGTGTAGCCATTGGCCTCGGCCCACAGCCGCACCTCGTACCACAGCCGGTAGGAGGTCTCGTAGCGGTTTATCTCGAAGGGGGTAATCCAGCGGCGGGCGGTATAGGACTGGGTGTGCTCCCCAATGGTGTACACGTCATAGATGATGCCCTTGGCCGTGTCGGGACCAATGAGCACCATGGATATGTCTGCGGGTTTGGCAGGAGTGGCCACGGGAATGTCCGAGCGCTCCCAGATAGGGGGAAGGGAGGCCTGCTGAGCAGCCAGGGGAAGGGCCGAGCCAAGTGCAAGGCCCAGAACCAGAACAAGTCTGGGAGCTCGGTGGAAAGGGTTTCTTTTCATCATTGTACCTCAAGGATAAAAGGACTGGCCTCAACCAGCGTTACATTCTTATGTTCGGCAAAAAGGTGCGCCGTCACAAGGCTTGCCGCTCCACCGGTCACATCCGTTCCAGCTTCCGTTCCTGCATTTTGATCATCCGCACCATCTTCCGCTCCTTGATGCGTTGGGAAAGGGACTTGCGGTTTCGCTTCGTTTGACGAGGCGGCTTGTCCTTCAGCAGCAGCTGGCCGGCGAGGATGGCGGTGGCCAGACAGATGAGGGAAATGGCGACGATGCCTAGCCAGCCTGACTTGGCGAAGGGCAGGGGAACGTTCATGCCGAAGAAGCTGGTGATGAAGGTGGGGACCATCAGAATCAGTGAGATAGTGGTGAGCTTCTTCATCACGATGTTCAGGTTGTTGGAGATGACGGAGGCGAATGCGTCCACCATGCCCGCTAGGATGTTGCTGTAGGTGTCGGTCATCTCCATGGCCTGGCGATTGTCTATCTCCACGTCCTCCAGCCAGTCCCGGTCGTCGGCGTCAAAGGTCAGAAGCCGTGTCTTCCTCAGCTTTTCCAGCAGCAGCTGGTTGCTTTTCAGGGAGGTGGTGAAGAATTCCAGGGACTTCTCCAGGTTCAGCAGCTGAATCAGCTCGTTGTTCTTGACGGACTGCTGCAGCTCGTTCTGGATGGTGGTGGAGCGTCGGTTTATCTCCTTCAGGTAGCGGAGGAACATGGCGTCTGCCCGGCTGAGAATTTTCACGATGAAGGCGGGAAAGTCTCCCAGGTTCAGCCCCTTCATCCTGTTGGCGGAAATGTCCCGCAGCATCTCGCAGTCTGTCCAGCAGATGGTGATGATGATGTGGTCGTAGACGATGATGCCCAGGGGGGCAGTGGTGTAGCTGATATCGTCCGAGGGGGTGAATACGGGCACCCGGGCGATGGTGAGAGTGTAGTTATCCTCCCGCTCGATGCGGGAAAGCTCGTCGGGATCCAGAATATCCAGGATATGCTCCTGCTCTACCTGGTACTCCTCCTCCAGAATGCGGATGTCCTCCCGTGTCACAGAGCGGGCGTCAATCCAGGTGTTTAGCTTGGGGTCAAGCTCTTTCGGCTCCCGCTTCAGCAGGCGGCCGTCTTCTTGCTGCCAGTAAGTTATCATGTCCAAGTCCTTCTAAAGATGGGGTTGTGGCGCCGAATGAGTCTCGGCCGCATAAGTGATAGTCCACAGCGGTACTTCCAGGGTCGCTATCCATGTTCAACCTCCTTCTTTAAGAATTCAGGGGCAAGTTGTGCAAAACAAGCACACTAAATATACCGAAAAGAAAATCGAAACGCAAGGGCGGCTCCTGGAGTCTGTTTGCCGCTCATCTCGCTCTTGCGAATTGCCGATGATTCAGGTATAGTGAGTGATATGAAGAAAATCCCTTTTCCGGCCTTCCTCATTCTCCTTTGCTTGTTGGTGGCCGGATGCGAAAGGCGACAAGTCAAGCCTGTGTCCACTGAGGGTGCCCGACTGATTGTTCCGGTGCCTGTTACCGATCAAGATATGCTTGCCCTCCGGCAGGTGACGAATTTTATGGAGCCCCATCGGAAAATTGGTGTCGTACTGGGCTATGGCTACAACGACGAGGCCTTTGTGGAGGCTGCTCTGCAGGAGCTGGGGAGAACCCTGGGGATGGCGGAGGACGGTGGAGCGGTGGTGCCCTATATTTATCCCGATGATTTTATGCGGGGAGGAAATCCCCGGATTACAGCTTTGTCTGATATGCTGGAGTCCGATGGTGTGGCGGGCTTAGTAGTGGTGGGAGCCCCTGAGGGAACCCACCGTGCCCTGGCAGCCCTGCAGGACACGGATTTGGGCCGCAGTGCTTACCCTGTCATCTCCCTGATGCCCCAGGACGACATCTTGGGAATCGAGTCCGGCAGCGACATGGTGATTGAGTACGTGCCCGCCAGTGCCACCGCCGAGCTGACGGAGGAAAGCGGAGCCTATCAGGAGAACATTCCCCAGCTTATTGCTCGGGCTGCTTATTACATCACCCTGCTGCCGTCGGACTTCTTCGGCGGCTTCCAGCTGGACATGGAGCTGCTGGTGCATGCCCGCCAGCTGGCAGGTACAAGCTGGGAGGTTTCCCGGTACATCGACCCGGAAACTGGTCTCTGTCCCATGAACCACTTTGTCATAGACCGGCGACAGGGTCAGGGAGCGTCATCGTGAATACCTTGAGTGTGGATTCCCCATCCTTAGTGGGCTCCAGGGAGGAGCTTGCGACACTGGAAAAAAAGACCAGCGGCAGGATACTGGTCATCTCCGACTCCCACGGTGAGGGTGAGCTGGTGGAAAAAATCATTATGGACTTTGGCATGGACTGCGACGCACTGGTCTTTTGCGGGGACGGCACGGCGGACATCGTGGCCTGTCTGGAGGAGGCTTCCCGCAACGAAAAGCTCCGGGAGGCCCTGCCGCCGATTGTGGCCTGTGCCCGTGGCAACGGCGACCCCGACAGCTTCCCCCTTGACCTTGCCGTTGTGGAGGACCAGGAGGGGAATCCCCTGCCCAGGGCCACTCGTTTTGAGGTTGCCCCCATGGCCAGCTTCCGTCTGGCGGGGCGCAACGTGATGGTGGCCCACGGACATCGTCATCTGGTGGACATAGGAACCGACCTGCTCCATTCCGCCGCCGAGACTATGAACGCCGACCTGGTGTTCTTTGGCCACACCCACCGCCCCCACCGGGAGGAGGCAGGCGCCACTCTCATCCTGAATCCCGGCAGCTGCTCCCGTCCCAGAGGCGGCAATCCCCCCACGGTGGCGGTGGTGAGCTTTCCCGGCAGCACCGAACGGTACCACACCGAATTTTTCGAGATAAAGAAGACACTCTTCGGTGGCTGGGATTTTACTAGCTTTCATTAGAGTTATTGAATGAGAATCATTGAAAAGAAGGGGCTGTCTGAAGATGCTTCAGACAGCCCCTTTTGTTAGTCGTTGAGTACCTTGCCCAGGAAATCCTTGAGGCGAGGATGTTGGGGATTGGTGAAGATGTCATGGGGCTTCCCCTGTTCCAGGACAACTCCCTGGTCCATGAAGAAGATTCTCGTTCCCGCTTCCTGGGCAAAGCGCATCTCGTGGGTCACCACTGCCATGGTCATGCCCTCCTTGGCCAAATCCTTGATGACCGCCAGCACCTCTCCCACCATCTCTGGGTCCAGAGCCGAGGTGGGCTCGTCAAAGAGCATGACCTTGGGCTCCATGGCCAGGGATCGGACGATGGCGATGCGCTGCTTTTGCCCGCCGGAAAGCTGGGGCGGATAGCTGTGGGCCTTTTCTGCCAGACCCACCCGCTCCAAAAGCTCCATGGCCTTGGCGGTGGCCTCCTCCCGTGTCTTTCGTTTCAGGAGCACTGGTGCCAGGATGATGTTCTCCAGCACCGACTTGTGGGGAAAGAGGTTGAAGTGCTGGAACACCATGCCCATTTCGCTGCGGTAAAAATCGATGTTCTTTTCCCGACGGCGACGGGGAATGGACTTGTCGGTAAGGTTGTAGCCGTCAAAGATGATGGTGCCGGAGTCAGGCTCCTCCAAAAGATTGAGGCAGCGCAGGAAGGTAGACTTGCCGGAGCCTGATGGCCCGATGATTACCACTACCTCGCCCTGGTGGATTTCCTCTGTGATGCCCTTGAGCACATGGAGTGCTCCGAAACGCTTGTCCAGGTTCTCCACCCGGATGATTGCCTCTGTGTTTGTTGAATCAGTCATGCTTTCTCATCCTCCGTTCGATGTAGGCCAAAAGCTTGGACAGGGGGAAGGTCAGCAGGAAGTAGACCACCGCTGCCACCAACAGGGGCTCAAAGGGCTGGAAGGTGTTGCCCCGCACCGTGTTTGCCTTGTACATCAGGTCTGCGATGCCGATGATGGACACGATGGAGGATTCCTTGATGACCACCACGAATTCATTTCCCAGGGCAGGCAAAACGTTCCGCACTGCCTGGGGGATGATGATGTGGAAGAGGGTTCTGTTGTGGGAAAGACCCAGGCTGCGGCCTGCCTCCATCTGGCCCTTGTCTATGGACTGGATGCCACCACGGAAAATCTCGCAGACGTAGGCGGCGGAGTTCAGCCCCATGGTGATGACGCCGGACATGAAGTCGGAGAAGTTGATGCCCAGCAGCGCCGACATGAAGGGAATGTCAGGAAAGCGGATGCCGATGGCCTGCAGGCCGTAGTAAATGATGAACAGCTGCACCAAAAGCGGCGTGCCCCTGATGAACTCCACGTAGGCGGTGCCTGCAAAGCGCAGGAGTCCGCTCTTGCTGATTCGGCACAGGGCAATGCCCAGGCCGATGGCTGTACCCAGCACCACGGCGATGAGGGCCAGCAGAATGGTGTTCTTGGCTCCGATGAGATAGAAGCTCCAGTAACGGCTCAAAAAGGAAAAATCCACCATTGTCTCCAGTGGTACGAAAGATTTGACAAGTATAGCTGAATTCTTCAATCGTTACAATGTATAGTTGAAGGACTCTCGTGACAGCTTCGTCTTTATGGTGTATACTTGTCCTTAGCAAACGAAACAGGGGTTGCCTCTTTTATGGAAAGAAAGGACTTTACGATAGAATCCTATGCTGACGGGCTTGAAATACCTGTGGTGGTGATGGTGCCGGACTCCCAGATTCGGGGGGTGGTGCAGTTTGCCCACGGAATGGCGGAGCACAAGGAGCGGTACTTTGACTTCATGAAGTATCTGGCGGCTGCAGGCTTTGTGGCTGTCATCCACGACCATCGTGGCCATGGCGTGAGCCTTCGTTCTACCGATGACCTGGGCTTCTTCTATGACGATACTGGTGTGGCTGTGGTGGAGGATCTTCATCAGGTGGCCATGGCGGTGCAGGAACTGTTTCCCCAGAAGCCCTACATCCTCTTCGGCCACAGCATGGGGTCCTTGGTGGCTCGCTGCTACGCAAAGAAATATGACTCCCACCTGGACAAGCTGATTCTCTGCGGCCCTCCCGCCAAAAATCCCCTGGTGCCAGTGGCCCTGTGGCTCACCCGACAGCTGGAAAGGCAGAAGGGCAGCCGCCACCGCAGCAAGCTGCTGAGAAGCCTCGTCCTGGGGCCCTACGACAAGGCGGCGGACAAGGAGGTTCCCAACAGCTGGATCTGCTGCAACAGGGAGGTGGTGGAGGAGTACAACACGAACCAGCTCTGCGGCTTCAACTTTACCATCAACGGCTATCTGAACCTCTTCTCTCTGCTGCAGGAAACCTATTCTAAAAAGAACTGGCTCCTCTCCAAGCCTGACCTGCCAATCTTGTTCGTAGCGGGAGCTCTTGATCCTGTCATCGGTGGGGAGAAGGGCTGGCAGGAGTCCTTGGACTTCATGGGCCAGATGGGCTACACTCAGATTCACGCTCAACTTTACCAAGGGTTGCGTCACGAGATTCTCAACGAGGAGAACCGGAGCCTCATCTTCTCCGACCTGCTGAAGTGGATGATGGACTAAGTAGGCAACTTGTAAAGAATAATTCCCCAGTTTTGTATCAGGAAATGCAACAAGAAGTAAATGCCATGGTGTTTTTTCCCCGTCAAGAATATATCCATGAACTCGCTGCCCTCGTCGCATCCGGCATCTTGCGAGCTTGTCCTTTCCGCCCTTGACAGTGTCAACCTCCCAATACCCGAAATTGTTCCTGCCATCAGCCTCCTTGGGGCGGTTGCTGATGCTGTGCTCGGCACATTTGGCTCGGCTGGGGCTGCCAGTGGAGTGAGACCCCGGCTTGGGGACGTTGCAGTCTTGCGGGGATTGTGATATCATTACTCCAAAAAATTGCGTATATCCGCAAAAAAATGGAGTGAAAGCATGGAACGGAGCTCGGAAATCCAGCGGAATGCCTATCTTGCGAGGCTCATGGCCAAGTGTCACAACGGGATGATTAAGGTTGTCACTGGCATGAGACGCTGCGGGAAGTCATACCTGCTGTTCAAAATATTTGTGGACTATCTACTGGAACATGGTGTTCAGCCGCAGCAAATTGTCCAAATTGTTTTGGATGACGACCAATTTGCCTCCCTCAGAAATCCCTTGCGGTTGGGAGAGTACATTCGAGCAAGGACGGAAGGAGGGAACACTCAGTATTATGTGCTGATTGACGAGATTCAATACTGCGCAAAGGTGGAAAATCCTGATTTGCCGGGAGATTTCATTACCTTCTACAATGTGCTGAATGGTCTGTTGCGGCGGGAGCAGGTGGATGTCTATGTCACCGGCAGCAACTCCAGGATGCTCTCCTCCGACATCCTCACAGAATTCCGTGGTCGTGGAGATCAGGTTCATGTGCGTCCCTTGACCTTTGCGGAGTACTATGAAGCGAAACAGTCGAGCCTTGACTTTGAGGATGCCTTTGCCGAATATTTGACCTACGGTGGCCTGCCACGGGTGTGCCTCTATTCCTCCGACGAAGAGAAGTCGTTGTACCTGAAAAATCTTTTTGAGGAGGTATATATCAAGGACATCGTCCAGCGGAATGGCTTGAAGTCAGAGGAAGCCATCAGGGACTTGATGCGGGTACTGGCCTCTGCCATAGGCTCTTTTACAAATCCCTCAAGAATTGAGCAGACCTTCAAGTCCCGCCTCAATGCCACCTATACCAGCAAGACTATTTTCAACCACATTTCCCTTTTGAAGGACTCGTTTTTGGTGGAGGAGGCACGGAGGTATGATGTGAAGGGGCGAAGATATATCGGGGCAAATGCAAAGTATTACTTCACTGACACGGGCTTGAGGAATGCTCTGCTCAATTTCAGGCAGACGGAGCAAACCCATCTGATGGAGAATGTCCTGTACAACGAGCTCTTGTTCCGTGGCTATAATGTTGACGTGGGCATTGTGGAGATTAATGAGCGTGTGTCCGCCGCCAAGAATACACGAAGGCAGCTGGAGGTTGATTTTGTTGCCAACAAGGGAAACAAGAAATTCTACATTCAATCTGCACTTTCCCTGGAGCCGGAAGAAAAGTCACGGCAGGAAAGACGGTCTTTGTCACGAATTGATGACTCTTTCAAAAAAATAATCGTTACTAAAGACCGAGTAAAAGCATCCCTTGATGAGTCGGGATTTTTGATTTGCAATGTGAAGGACTTTTTGCTGGACAGAAATCTTTTGGACGGAGCGGATTATCCGTCATGACTCCTGCTTCCACTCCAAAAAATTGCGTATATCCGCAAAAAAATGGAGTGAAAGCATGGAACAGAGCTCGGAAATCCAGCGGAATGCCTATCTTGCAAGGCTCATGGCCAAGCGTCAAATCTTCTTTCCGTCAGACATCAGCGATTTCCCCACCTTGGACATGGTTCTAGCCTGCATGACCGCAGAGACACCTGCTGCAGTGGCAGCACTTCTCACTCCAGTGTTGTCCTCGTCCTTTGTTCCAAGCCTGACGAATCCGTCTGAGCAGAATGCCACGAGCGTCAGTAATAGTTGCACCGGGTGCAAGAAGAACAATACGACAAGGTTTGTCAATGTCGCTCCAAAGTGGAAGTTGTTTGGGTGAGAGGGGAAAAGCCATCCGGGGAGGAACCATACTGCAAGTATCACAAGAATCATGAAGATGGTCTTTTGGAAATGATAGTCGGCGCTTCTTCTAAATTCCATGTCCATCTGGCGACACTTCTCTTCCATGATTGCCTCGTGTGCCTCCTCGACCTCCTCCTTGCTCCTGACCTTGCCGCCGTTGTACAGCCACCTGTAGAACTCCAAGTGCTCTGGAGACTCGATGGGTATTTTTGACAATGCCAGCACCTTGTGGCGCTTGTAGCGGTATGCCTGCACAAGCTCGCTGTCAAGGCTGTCGATTTTGGATATAATCTTGTCATACCGTGCCACCTCTGCCTTGAGCTTGTCCAGAAACAAACTCCTCTGGATGACGAACTCCGTGTACTCGTCCCTTGTCATGGACTTGCTGGTATCAAGAGACTCGACCTCGCTGTAAGAATCGTACATTTCATGCCTCCTTTATTCCAGTATAGGGGCTGCAGTGTCCCATAGAGTGCTACAGACAGGAGTTTTAAAAAAATTTCCTGATGCTTATGGTTTACAGACACTGCATCGAGAGTATCCTTCTGTTCGTACCGAGGGTTTAATACCCCCCCCTTGAGGCGTATAAAGGGAATTAAACCCGAGTGCAATTACAGTATGAGAACACCATCCCTGCTGCTTGCGTGCCCTGGGGTTAGGATAATTTCATTTTTGCTCCCGTGCCCGGAGTTTTTTGTAGTCATAATCAGCGTCATATTCGATTGTCCCGAAGAGCTGCATCAATTCCTCTGATTTTCTTCTTTGGATGAATTCCTGTAGGGCTGTGTTTACCGTTTCCTTTTTCGAGCTGTAGCCTCCAAGCTCAAAGGCTGCATTCAAAAGGGTGTCGTTGATTGCCAGGTTCGATGTTATATTTGTTGCAAGAGCTGGGAGGCAAATAAGTTTCACTTCATTCTCTACAACGTCACTCAAGCCTTGACACTGCCCCACTCTACCTCTATACTCAAAATATGAATTTTATTTCCACACTGGTTTCAGTCAGCGTCGTCTCTGTCCTAGTCTCTAGTTCTACATTTTGCGGGAGATAAGGTATCAGTGTGGCATACCGTACACATCCAGAAGACCCTCCCGTGGAGGGTCTTTTTTTTTAGGAGGAAATGATGATTGAAGCAACAGGTGCCCAGATAATCGTGAAGCTGCTGGAGCGGCAGGGAATCACCACCGTGGCGGGAATTCCCGGAGGCTCCGTTCTGCCCCTGTACAACCAGCTGGCCTCCAGCTCCATCCGCCACGTGCTGGTGCGCCACGAGCAGGCGGCGGGCTTCATTGCCCAGGGAATGGCAAGAACCACCGGTCTCCCCGCCGTCTGTATCGCCACCAGTGGACCGGGGGCCATGAACCTCCTCACTGCCATTGCCGATGCCCGCAGCGACTCCATTCCCCTGGTGGCCATCACCGGCCAGGTGAACTCAAGCCTCATCGGCACCGACGCCTTCCAGGAGGCGGACACCTTTGGACTCTCCTTCCCCATCACCAAGCACAGCGTCATGGTGAAGTCCGTGGAGGAGCTGCTGACAGTGATTCCAGAAGCCTTTTCCATCGCCGCCTCCGGTCGTCCCGGCCCTGTCCTCGTCGACATCCCCCGTGACGTGCAGACTGCCACCGCAACCTTTGAAAGCTGGCCAGAGCCTGGCCATCCACGGCAGGTGGCCCTCCGCTACCCCACCTTGGGAGCAGACCTGGCCCAGGCCATCGATGTGTTCGCCCGGGAGCTGCTATCCGCTCGAAAGCCGGTGCTCTATGCCGGAGGCGGCTGCAACTCCTCCCAGGTGGCAGCGGCCATCGCCGAACTGCTGGCGGAGGTCCCCATGGCAGTGGTGTCCAGCCTCATGGGCATTGGCTGCATTGACGAGGCTGACCAACAGTGGTGCGGCATGGTGGGAATGCACGGCTCCATGACCGCCAACACCGCCATGTACGAGTCCGACCTGGTGCTGGCGGCGGGAGTCCGCTTTGACGACCGGGCCACGGGAATCGTGTCCCAGTTCTGCCCCAACGCACGGATTCTCCACATCGACATTGATGCTGCCGAGGTGAACAAGATTCTGCCCTCCTTCCATTCCATCGTGGCGGACTGTCAGTCCGCCCTGCCGGCCATCAGCCAGCGGATTCGGGAGCTCAAACTGCGAGAAGGCTTGGAACCCGGCGGCAAATTTGACGAAAGCCGAGAGATTCCCCCTGCACATCCGGAAGACCGACACCAGCCCAGCCCCGCAAACACCGGCAACTGGATTCAGCACCTGGCAGCAATGTACCAGCAGGAGCGGCAGGTGGCACTGGGCGGCACCTCAGCAAACCAGGTGAACCCCCGCCAATTCATCGCCCAGCTGCCGGCCCGTGCCGCCGCCCAGGGCCTCGACCCTGCCAGTCTCATCGTCACCACCGACGTGGGCCAGCACCAGATGTGGACCGCCCAGTTCTATCCCGTCATGCGGCCCCGACAGCTACTCACCAGCGGCTCCCTGGGAACCATGGGCTTTGGACTGCCCGCCGCGCTGGGAGCCGCACTGGCAAATCCCGGACAGCGGGTGGTGTGCATCTCTGGAGACGGCTCCATCATGATGAACATCCAGGAGCTGGCCACCCTGGCGGAGGAGAATCTCGATGTCACGGTGTTTGTACTGGACAACGGAGCATTGGGAATGGTACGCCAGCAGCAGGAATTCCTTTTCAGCAAGACCTATTCCGCCAGTATCTACGGCAGGCAACCCAACCTGTTGGCCATTGCAGAGGGCTTTGGCATTGCCACCGCTCAGGTTACCACCAACGAAGACTGGGCAACGGTAGCCTTCCCCCCAGCAGGCAGCGGCCCCCGCTTCATTCGGGTTCCTGTGGGACAGCAGGAGAACGTGCTGCCCTTCGTTCCCGCCGGAAAGAAGAATATCGAGGCTATCACATAGGCTTCAGGACAGCATCAATGGCCTGCAGCTCCGTGGCAGTGAAGGTCCGCCGCTCCAAGGCAGCCACATTTTCCACCAGCTGCTGGGGCTTGGAGGCTCCCACCAATACGCTGGCAACTGCCTCATCCCGCAACACCCAGGCCAAGGCCATCTGTGACAGGGACTGCCCCCGGTCTTGAGCCAGTTGGGCCAGCTGGCGGATCTGGTGCAGTCGCTCCGTGGTCAAAGCACCCTCCTTCAAGAAGCGGCCATCCCTGCGAATCCGGCTGTCCTCTGGAATACCTTCCAGATAGCGATTGCTCAGCATCCCCTGGGCCAGGGGACTGAAGGCAATGATTCCCTTCCCAAGCCGGTACGATTGCTCCTTCAAGCCATTCTGCTCCACCGTCCGATCAAACAGGGAGTACCGGTTCTGGTTGATGACAAAGGGACAGCCCAAGGCTCGCAGAATGCCTTCCGCCTGCTGAAGGGTGGGCCCGTCGTAGTTGGAAAGCCCCACATACAGGGCTTTTCCCCATGACACAGCCTGGGCCAAGGCCCCCATAGTCTCCTCCAGCGGAGTGGCGGGATCCATACGGTGGTGATAGAAAATGTCCACATAGTCAAGGCCCAGCCGCCCCAGGCTCTGATCGAGGCTCGCCAGCAGGTATTTCCTGCTGCCCCAATCCCCGTAAGGCCCCTCCCACATGGTGTAGCCCGCCTTGGTGCTGATAATCAGCTGGTCACGGTAGGGAGCGAAATCCTCCCGCAGCAGCCTCCCGAAATTGACCTCAGCACTCCCGGGAGGCGGGCCGTAATTGTTCGCCAGGTCAAAATGGGTGATTCCCACATCGAAGGCAGTGCGGCACAAGGCCCGCATTGTCTGGAAGGATGACTCCTGGCCAAAGTTGTGCCACAGGCCGAAGGAGAGGGCAGGCAGCAGCAGTCCGCTCTTGCCGCACCGCCGATACTCCATTGTCTGGTACCGATGCTCCGCAGGCTGGTATTCCACCCCAACCTGACACGCCAACTCATTCCCGTCCCGTTCGCTCATGAACGTCTCCCTTCGCCAGCAGACCTTGGCTTCATCCTCGCCACCTCCTGACCGGCCGCCTCCATAGCCGAAACCATCAGGGGAAGCAGCAGCCTGGCGGGCTGTGACGCCCCTCCCAGCTCCGCCTGTAGCTGACCAGCCGCCAGCGGAGCCTTCTGGGCCAGCCTCACCAGCAGGTGCTTGTCCAGTACATGGAAGGGCGGCCTGTTCAGCTGGCGGGCCACCGTATCCCGTGCCTCAAAGAAATGGCGCAGATACACCTGCTGATGAGTTTTCAGCCGCTTGTAGCCGGGCAGCTTGGTGTGGCCCGCCACCACATCCTGTCGCACATGGGGCAAGCCCTCCATGGCAGCTTGCACCTGGGACAAGAGCTTCTTTTCCACGGCCAACTGGTCCAGCCGTTCCCGGAGGGAAAAGAGGTGTGCCACATCCTCCAGCGCATATTCCAGCTGAGGCGGGGACAGGGGACGGCACATCCAGTTGGTCTGCTGCAGCTGCTTCTTTGACAGGCCGCCTCTGTTCTCGTCTCCAGAAGCCATGGCATTTTGCCCCTGGGCACCAGCCTTCACAAAACGTTCCGTCAAGGCGGCCAGATTTCCCGCCAGTCCCGGCCCCACCAGCCCCAGCACCCTGGCCTCCCGGAACAGGTCGTAGACACCCGCCAGCCGAATGCCGAATTTCTTCCACACCAGTTCCCCGTCGGAGGCACAGTCGAACCAAAGCTTTTCCACCTGGGGAGACTCCAGCAGGAGCCGCAAGCCCTCCACCGTCAGCCGGGAATTGGTGGCAGAATCCAGGAAAGGGGCGAATGGCTTTCCCAGCTCCAGAGCGGAGCGGCGGGAAGCCTCCTGGTCGGCTGCCAACGGATCCACCAGAAAAAAATGCTCCCCATCAAAAATCTGGATCAGGCACAGGTGCTCTCCGTAGCAGTGGAGGTTGAATTCCCCCTCAAAGTCCATAGCAACCTGCCGGACTCCCCGCCCTTTCCACTGGTCCAAAAGGGACTGGATGTCCTCGTCGCTGTCAATCAGAGTGTAGCTCATGGTCTTGAGTGTAGCACGGAGCGGGGAAAGGTAAAAGGGGCGACTGCCATCCAAACACCATGCAAAACCCTATTCTTTCATTGACTTCCACTTTCTCAGACTGTAGAATAGGAAACGTGAGTTCTCCGTGCTGCACCTCATTAAGACTACAGCTTTCCTACGGCAACATTCCCAATGGAGTTAAAACATGAAACATACACCCATCATACTGCAGGTTCTCCTGCCCGTCATCATCATTGTCATTCTCCTCACCACCACAATCATCATTTCGGGAACCTTCATTTTCAGAAACTACGAGAGCCAGGCTGTGGCAGAACGGAGCCTCCAGACGGCGGAGATTGTGTCTGACGACGTGCACACCTTTGCATCGGGAGTCTACAACCTCACCGCCAGTCTGGCAGGAATGCCGTCCATATACTCCATGGATCCAGAGCAGATTATCCCGGTGTTCCAAGCCACAGCAAAGGTCAACGACTACATGGAACTGCTGTACATCCAGGACATGAACGGAGACCAGCTGGCCCGATCCACCGGAGCCCTCGGCAACAGGAAGACCCGCTGGTGGTTTACCCAGATGGAGCGGACAAAGCGGCCCTTTGTGTCCCCCTCCTATTTTTCCGTGGGAACCGGCCTTCCCTGTGCCTCGGTTTTCTTCCCGGTATTCAATCCCGATGCAAGCACCCCGGAGATGGTGGGAATCCTGGCCATCGACATCAAGCTGGACTACTTCCAGGAGCTGGTGGAGCGGGTTTCCAATACCACCGACAGGAACTACACCTTCATCATTGACGGTGACGGAAACATGGTGTCCCATCCAAACAGGCAGTATGTGGAAGAACTCTACAACTACAAGTCCCTGACACGGCAGGTTCCCCTGCTGGATGCCAATGGAAACAAGCAGTATGACGGGACAGGCGCCCTTGTCACCACAAAAGAACCACTGGAGATATCAGAGAGCTTCAAGGAGCTCCTGACAATGGCATTGTCGGGAAACCATATAACTGAAGTGGCAGAGATAGAGGGTGTATCCTCCATCGTGTCCTGCACACCGGTATCCCTGCCAGGCGACTCCAGCGACTGGTTCATCATCAACGTGCAGAACCAGGAGATGGTTATGGGAACCATAACCACCTCCTTCCTGAAGATTGTCCCCATTGCCATTGTCATCCTCCTCCTTGCCAGTTTCTTCTACTGGCAGGTTGCCCGACATCTAGCCAAGAACATCAAGTATCTAGTTCAGTCCATGGACACCATTGCCCAAGGTGACTTTACCCAGCCCCTTGAGCAGCAGTGGTCCATGTCCTCCGAAATACTCGACATAGCCAAGTCCTTAAACCAGGTGATGACCAACCTGGGAACCGTCATCTCCTCCGTCAAGCAAGGCAGCAACACCATGGATAGCCTGGCAAAGGAGCTGGATGCCGCTGTGGCGGAGTCTGCCCAATTGCTGGATTCTGCTGGAGACACGGTTGGCTCCTTGGAGAGCACACTGGAGCAGCAGAACCAGAAGATCTCCATGAACAACAGCTCCCTGCGGAACATCCTCATAAGCATCCGTGCCCTGAACGGCCAGATAAATTCCCAAAGCTCCAGCGTGGCAGAGGCCTCATCCTCCCTGGACAAGATGCAGGAGCATCTGGTGGCAATCTCGTCCAATACAAACCGGGTCAACAGCCACATGGACGAGCTTTTCACTGCGGTGGAATCCGTGCGACTTCTGCAGGACGAGCTGGGCCAGCTGGTGGGAGCCACCTCCGGCAAGAGCGATAGCCTTACCATGGTGAATGAGGCCATAGAAGCCATTGCAGACCAAACGAACCTGCTAGCCATGAACGCCGCCATCGAGGCAGCCCACGCCGGGGACACGGGAAAGGGATTTGCCGTTGTTGCCGATGAGATCAGAAAGCTTTCCGAAGAGTCCTCCACCCAGCTGAAGGAGTCCAAGGACAACATAACCGCCATAAACACCAGCATAGCGTCCATCGTCCAGCTGACAAACAAGCTGGAGAAGGTGGTGGAGGACATTTTCCAGAAGGCGAACAATGTCCACAGATTGTCTCAGGAGAACGGGGCGGCAATCACCTCAAACCTCAACGAAATCAGCCTCATCCTGAATGATGTGAAGACCATCACCGAAGTGACGAGCAATGTGGCAAAGCACAACAACTCCATAGAAAACCATGTGCGGGCAATCTCCGACGGAAGCAAGGCCATGCAGGATACCTCCACTGATTTTACCCAGAATTTCCAGGCAATCTCTTCCCTGATAGCTCAGATCACCAGTATACTGCAGGCCACCAAGTCTGTGTCTGGACGAAGCGCACTGGCATCAGCCGACTTGACGAATCTGACAGAGAAATTCAAGGTATAATCTTTCGGTATCCTTGCCTTTCAGCATTCTTTTAGTTATAATTTGTAACTTATGGAGAGAATTCTACAGGTACAATACCTCACTGCCCTCCAGGGGTCCATGCGAGCCTTGGTGGCTCTTTGTGCCCTCGTCATTTTCTTACTGTGCTCAAGAAGACTACATTCCTATGTTCCAGCCTTCAAGTACCTCAAGATTTTCGTCTCAGTCATGGGTCTCTGGGGCTTTGCCGGTGCCGCCTTCTTCATCTATCCCGAGACAGCTTCCCTTCCCGCTATCAGCCCCTTTATCTACGCCACAATTTCTTTTGGCGGCCCCCTCTTTCTTCTTTTTGCCTTTGCATATACCCTGCCCCATAAGCTCCACAAGATAAAATACCTCCACCTGCTGCTGGTATTCCCCTTCATCATCACCATCCTGCTGCTGGTTCCTCCCCTGCAGAAATATGTCATTATATTTACAGACCAGCTCATATACATTCCTTACCGGGACATACAGGAGTTTTACCAGCCCCTTTTCTATGTCCATATTGTCTACGCCTACCTCACTGTTTTGGCAGGTATCACCCTGCTGGGCTACAAGGCATTCCATTCCCCGAAAAATTCCACCACCGGCAGCAAGCTGGCCATGGTAGCCGCCTTCCTCTTTGTGGTTCAGAACGGCTTCTCAAACTTCGGGGCAAAGAACAACAACTTCTTCTGGGTGCCATCCATTTCGGTCATCCTCTGTATGATCCTCCTGTTCTTCACCCTCTACTACGACCACTCGGAGCAGATTATCTTCAGGGGACAATCTGCCCTGCTGGAGAACATCCCCTTTCCCATCCTGTTCCTGAACAACAAACTCGTTGTCATCTATGCCAACGAGCACGGAGCGGACATCTACAACCAGGCGAAAGACATGAATCATCAGCTCGTATACCGGAGCGACGTGCTCCAGCACTACACCGTCTTCGAGTCCACACTCACCTCTCAGCAGGAGATAAGCCGCCAGTTCATCCAGCAGAAGGACAATGGACAGTTGTTCCTGCTGCAGGAGCAGCCCATCAATGGCGAGCGGCACAAGGGTCAGATGATGATGATCATCCCCCTGACCTCCTTCCAGAACTTTTTCTCTTCCCTGGAGGACAAGGCCTTCCGAGACTCCCTGTGCAACTGCTACAACTCCCATTACCTTGAATACAAGCAGAAGGAAATCCTTGTGCAGGACAAGCTTCCCCTCTCAATATTGATGTGCGACCTGGACAACCTGAAGACAATCAACGACCTGCTGGGCCACCACAAGGGAGACGAGTATCTGTGCATGTGCCATGACGAGATTCGGGCCAGCATCAGGAACAATGACATTGTATTCAGGATTGGTGGGGACGAATTCCTGGTGATCCTACAAAGAGCTCCTGCCACGGTGGCCCAGAGCATCGCAAAAAAAATTGAAGACCGGGTTTTCCAGCACAAGGAATTTCAGCCCCACAAGATAGGCATTTCTGTGGGAACTACAACCCTCACCCACCTGGGTAAAGGTTTGGAGGAGTGCATACAGGAGGCGGACAAAGCCATGTACGCAAGAAAGCAGTCCCACAAGCAGGAGGCCATCTGATGGAACCAGCCATATCCTCTTTGAACTATGTGACACTCCTCTTCGGTGTTACCCGCCTGATGGTGGCCCTCTACGCCTTCTGCTTGGCAGGGATTCGGGTGCAGAAGGAGCAGCAGCAGGCTTCCTTCGTCTTCATGCGAATCTTCATCTTCAGCCTGGGCTTGTGGGAGCTTACCAGGGCCATATACTTTTTGTATCCCGGCACGGAATACCTGCCACGGCTTATGGCCATTGTCCAGATGACCGTGCCCTTCACCAGCCTTGCCCTCTTCCTCTTCTGCCTCTCCTACGCCTTCCCCACGAAGGTGAACAGGACACGTCAGTTTCTCTGGCTGGGAATAATTCCCTGCATCACGACGCTGTGTTCCCTGATACCAGCCCTCAACAAATACTGCATCACCTATAGCACCCAGCTGGTGTACATACCCTACCGGGAAAACATCATGATCATCGGCCCCTGGTTCTATGTCCATACGGTCTACAGCTACCTGCTGGTGCTCGGGGGAATCGCCTGTCTTGTCATAAGGATCAGGTCTCCCAACAACCAGAACAAGAAATTTTCCTTCTATGCCGTCATCGCCGCGCTGATGTTCATCTTCTACAACATCTACCGGTCCTTCATCAGCAATCCCAAGGCAATCTGGTTCATTCCCATACTGTCCATTGCAGTCATCACCCTCTTCTTCTGGATTGTCTATGCCGACGAAACCTTATTCATCATCGAGAAGGGGCAGAACCAACTGATGAAGTCCCTACTGTTTCCGGTATTCTTTCTGGACAAGGACGGTAGTATCATCTATGCCAACCAGGAGGCTCTTAAGATTTGCCCAAACATCCAGGCTTCTGCTCCCGTCCTTGGACATGAGCAGGACATCATGATCAACTTCGCACCCTATGTCATCGATTCCAAGCTGGAGGACTACAGCAATTTCCAATCGGAGGAAAATCTTCTCCTCCAAAGCAAGGTGGACGACTCCCTCTACTATATCCAGCAGAAGACCATCTCCACCACACAGAAGAACAAGTCCGATTACCTTCAGGGAAAGATCATGCTGCTGGTGACGGTTTCATCGATACAGTCATTGTTCTCCGTACTGGAAAACAATGCCTTCAGGGACTCCCTGTGCGGATGCTACAACCGCCATTTCCTGGAGCTGAAGCAGTTGGAGCTTTCCAAGGGTGGGACAAACCTGCACACCATGTTTCCCATCACCTTCATCATGTGCGATATGGACAACCTGAAAAAGGTGAACGACAACTTTGGTCATAGTACCGGCAATGAGTACATCATGCTCTGCCATGATACCATCAAGTCTGCCATCCGCCAGAGCGACTGGATATTCAGGATTGGAGGAGATGAATTCCTGGTTATGCTGCCCCAGACGGAGCGAAAGGTAGCCCAGAGCATTGCAGCAAAGATTGAGGAAAAAATGGCTCAGGTGAAAAAGCCCTATCCCACCAGCATCTCCATTGGCACCTTCACCACCGACCAGCCCCCTATCGACTACCAGCAGTGCATACGGGAGGCAGACCAGATGATGTACAAGCAAAAGCAGGAACGGAGGAGAGGCTAGGCTGGCATAGTGCTCCGAAACACACTTCCCAAAAGAAACCCCGCAAGCAGTACCTGGGTAGTGCCTGCGGGGCTTTTCGCTCTTCAAGCTGCGGCGGAGCTACAGAAAGAGGGTGGCGGCGAACCCCAGCCGCTGCTCCATCCTGCGGTAGGCATACATCTGGCGGGAACGCTGCAGCTCATACTTCAAGCCAAACACCATCCGATATATCTCCACACCCAGTCCCACCGCCACCTGGGGAGTCCACTCATAGGAGGCGGCGGTGACGGTATATCCTGTTCCGGCGGCGGGACGGCTGACGGTGTTCAAGAGATCTAGATTCACCCCGGCCAAAAAGCCTGCCAGCAGGTTTATCTCCCCCCAGATGGGAAAGCGAAACTCGGTTCCTGCATTCATGTTCATCACATTTACGATGTTGGCCTTCTGATAGCCCGAATATCCTACAGAGAGGCCGCCGTGAAAGGTGAACCATCCCCACCGATAGGCCGCCGCCAGATGCACCTGCTCAAAGCCCGCATCCCGGAATTCCTCCACAGACCTGTCATAAAGGCTGGGGTCTCCCAGAATGTCGCCTCCCATGTGGTAGCAGATATGCTTCACGGGAGAAACTCTCACCCGCAGCCTGTCCTTGTAGATGTAGTCGATGAAGGGCTCTACCTGCATGAAGGTGCTGAACAAAAAGCTCCGGCCATACAGCTGGTCCGTACCCTTTTGGTAGGACAAGAAGGTGAAATCCACAAAGAAGCCCAGGCTCAGGTTGAACCGATGCACCGCATCCTTCAGATGCAGGCTGAACAGGGTCAGCTCCGTCCCCAGCTTTGGTGCATGGTAGAAGGACACGGAGTCCAGCTTGAATTTCTTTGCGTCATACAGATCCTCCATGTTCAGGATGCTGCCCATCCAGAAGGAGCTGTTATAGGAGTCAGGGTCTAGCCAAGGATAGAAATACCGGTCGGACTCAAAGTCACGGAAGGGATTCTTATGCCATTGGATTCGGATTGATGTGGTATAGTCATCCATCTGCTGGTCCAGGGGAATTTCTTTGGCAAAGGCTGGTGAAAATGCCATGGTCAGCAGAAGGGAGAGCAACAGAAGCTTCACAAGTTTTATCATAGCGATACTATACTGGAAAGGGGAAAACCCCGCAAGCAGTACCTGAAATAATCCTTGCGGGCCTCTCGTTCCTCAAGCTGCAGCGGGACTACAGCTGGGACTGGATGTCCGCCATGTAGCCCTCCACAATCTCGTCGGGGGAGACGAGGGAGTAGTCCCGCACCAGGCATTCGTAAACATCATCCTTGATGCTGGTGACCATCAGGTACAGGTAGATGGGGGAACCCAGCTGGTACTCCACCTCCAGATACTGGCGAAAATCCTTCTGCCAGTGCAGGTTGAGGGTGCATCCCTCATGAACCAGAGTCTGGTGGGAGGTTCCGTCGCTGGAGGAAGCCGGATACTCCGTAAGGCTGGTATGCACCAGCGTCTTGTACTGGAAGTCGGTCTCCGCCTGCATCCGTGTGGTCTTCAGATAGTTCCATTCGGCACGAAACTTGCTGAAGGGTGCGTAGGCAAGCCAGTCCATAGCTGCCTCGTCCAGCATTCCGGGGTAGAAGTACCAGTACTCGTGGTGACGATAGGGCATCACCTGGGCCATGGACACCAGATAGGGATCGAAAATCTTGGATCGGATGACCACAAAAACCGAATCCACCGTGGCCTTTCCCAGCACATCACCTGCATCCACCCTGGTGCCAGCCTTCAGGCTCGTCTCCACACCGGTGAACAGGACCTGATAGGAGGAGGTGTACTTGTGGTTGTGGTAATAGTAGGTGGTCTCTGTCTCCACAGCCAGAGCCCTTTCAAAGGGATAGATGCCCGCCACCTGGGGTGTGACCTGGCCTGCGAAGGGTGACGTGAACGCCTCACCCGCCGTAGTGGAATACTGGCCGTGGGACAGGGGAAACTCCCGGGGCGTATGCTCCAGCACCGGCTTGCTGCTGGCACAGCCAGTGCCAAGACAGAGGGCCAGTACAGCCAGAATCAGCATCCATGATGAAAGACTCGTTCTCACAGGCGGCTCCTCCTACAGGTTGAAATAGCTCTCGAACTCAGCGGGATGGGGAATGGCGGCCATACGGCGGCATTCGGCACGCTTCAGCTTGATGAAGTTACTGATGAGCTCCTGGGGGAACACGCCGCCAGCGGTGAGGTAGTGGTGGTCCGCCTCCAAGGCATCCAGGGCCGCCTCCAAGCTGGTGGGAAGGCTCTGGAGCTTGGCCTTCTCCTCGTCGCTGAGGTTGTACAGGTTCACGTCATAGGGCCCCCAGCCGTTGGCCTTGGGGTCAATCTTGTTCTTCACGCCGTCCAGTCCTGCCATGAGGATGGCGGCGTAGCAGAAGTAGGGATTGCAGGTGGCGTCGGGATTCCGCAGCTCGAAGCGGCGCATCTTGGGGGTCTTGGCGTAAGCGGGAATGCGGATGACGGCACTGCGATTGGAGGTGGCATAGCCCACGGTGACGGGAGCCTCAAAGCCGGGCACCAGCCGCTTGAAGGAGTTGGTGCTGGGATTGGTGAGGGCACACAGGGAGGCGATGTGCTTCAGCAGCCCACCCATGAAGTAGTGTGCGGTCTGGCTCAGGTTGGAGTAGCCCTTGTCGTCGGAGAACACCGGCTCCCCGTCCTTCAGCAGCAGCATGTGGACGTGCATTCCGCTGCCAGCCTCCCCGTAAACCGGCTTGGGCATGAAGGTGGCCACCTTGCCGTGCTTCATGGCGGTGTTGTGGATGATGTACTTGATCATCATGGTGGCATCTGCCATGGTGGACATCGGGCCCAGCTGGGGCTCAATCTCGAACTGGCCGGCTGCCCCCACCTCCGGGTGGTGGTACTTGATGGGAATGCCCATGTCCTCCATCATCATGCACATCTCGCTGCGGCACTCGTAGCTGGCGTCAAAGGGCTTTGCCACGTGGTAGCCCTTCTGGACGGGAACCACACAGCCACGCCCCTCCAGGTCGCTGTTCCAGTAGGCCTCGTTCACATCCACGCTCACCGACATGGCGTTGGGGGACACCTGCCAGCCTGCCTGGTCAAAGAGATAGAACTCGAATTCAGGGAGAATCATCATGGTGTCAGCAATGCCGCAGTCCCTCATGTACTGCTCGGCAGCCCGCACAATGTTCCGGGGGTACTGGGGAAGGGGGCGATGCTCTGTATCGCCGATAATCATGGCATTACCCGTCATGGAGAGGGTGGGAATGTCGCAGAAGGGATCAATGAGGGCAGTGTCCAGGTCTGGAATGAACACCATGTCGCTCTTCTCCACCACCGCATAGCCGTAGTTGGAGGCATCAAAGCCGATTCCCCCCTCCACGGTGGACTGGGAAAAATTCTTGGCAGGAATGGTGACGTGGCGGAACTGACCGTTAATGTCCACCATCTTGAAATCCACCATCTGCACCTTGTGCTCCTGAATCATGTCCAGAATGTCCTGCACTGTCTTTGCCATCATCATCTCCTAAAACTGAATTGCAAGAAAATTGCCACTTACAAGCACAAGGGTATCACACCCTGACGGCAAAGTCAAACCTGGGGAGGGGTTGTTAGTGCTTAGTGGGTAGGAGACAGGAGCGAGAAACTAGAAGCCAACCCCTCACCCCCTATTCTCCTCGCATCCACCCCGCCCCAACCAAGACCAAGCAGTCAGCCTAGCTAACCTTATGCTGTGACGCACCGCCACCTGTGATGCCCCTTGTTCTTTTTACCAACAAGCGGATTTGCTCAGAACCAACGTTCCTCGCTTTTTGCCGTGGATTTTGTTGGGAACGAAAAAATCTGGTAGTTTGTCCAGTTACTGCGGGAGCTTGCGGAAAAATTGTCACACAGATTTGCTCAGGTCTAACGACCTTCGCTTTTTCTTGCTGCAGGTTCCGTTGGGAACGAACAAATCTGGTAGTTTGTCCAGTGTCTTGCGGGTGGAATCCTGCGAAGAATTGTCACAGGGATTCGGAAAATCCACGGTTTTCCTGGGTGGGGGTGGTTTGCGTACACAGTGTAAGACTCCAATCTTACACACTGTAAGATTGCTTTCTTACATAGTGTAAGATTACCCTATTACACAGTGTAAGATTGACTTCTTACATACTGTAAGATTGCCATCTTACACATGGTAAGATTGACTGCTTACATAGTATAAGATTGGCGGCGCCCGCCGCCTGCGAATCCGTTTGTAAAAAAAATCCAACCCATCTCCCGCAAAAACGCATTTTTTTGTCAGATTCACACAATAATATATATGAGATCCAATAAAAAAAAGGAGCAAGGATGCAAAACGAAAAAACCAGCGGTGAGAACCGCAAGCACAAGGACTCCCTCTTCGTGGACTACTTCTCCAAGGACAGGGACTGGAAGCAGCACTT
>JAGARR010000022.1 GCA_017622135.1 Spirochaetaceae bacterium | reverse complement strand
CCTCAAGCACAACCCTTGCCTTGAAATTCTTGCTGAATGTCTGTCGTTTTCTTCCCATCTGTAAACCACCTTGCTTTTTCTTTCGGCTGTTTACACCTTAATCCTTCTCCTTTTATTGTGTGGTTTTATGGGCTCATTATAGTTCTTAGACTATTGGAGTTAGTGGGAACCATGATTGCATACGGTAATTCACTAAGGAACGTTGCCGCTTGCACCAAGTTCCTTCTGGAAACCATGGGGCGGCTTGCAGCCAAGGAGTCCTCCCTAAAACAGACCTCCCCCTTCCCTAGTCCCCGTACTGCTCCCTGATGGCAGTGATCTCGTCCCGAACCGAGGCGGCCTCCTACCTGCGGGAGCTCAAGCAGAACCCCGGCCTTGCCGCTGCCGTCGTGAAGAGCACCCAGAGCCAGGAGACGGGAGCTAGGAAGATCAAGCCCTTGGAGCCCTATCAGGTCCAGGAGAAGCTGCCCATGACCTGGCGACTCCTCCACACTGAATACGACAACCTTGCCAGCCTCACCCCAGAGTCCTTCCCCCTGATGGAAACCTTGCTGGATGCCCTTGCACGGGCAAGAACCCCAGCCTAAGACTCATGGATTATGGAAAGAACTAAACGACCTGAACAACTAGCATTGAGTCACATAAAATATACCTGAAAAGACGCTATTCAAGGACTTTTCGTTTCTTGAATTTCTCGACCGAAAATTCGTATGCCTCCTGAACAAGCGGCTTCAGCAGGTTAAAAGTATGCTCCGACGGATTGAGTACGCTAATCCAACCCATCCATGCGTAGACAGGATGGGGGATGATTTCATCAAAAACAGTAAAATCAAAATTCATGTCCACAACACAACCCGCAGCTGGACGAGCCGGGACTTTTCCGAACATCCTTTGGAAGGTGGTTTTCCTCACCCCCAGATTCACACGGAAGGCTTCCGCCCTGTTGAGATTGGAAGCCCTGTCATTGTCGCCATCCTTTTCCTTGACGGTCAGGACATACACACCACGCCTCAGCACGTGGCCGGGATTGTAAAATATGCCCCTTTCCCCCCAGCTGTCCACGAGTACCGTTCCGTCAAGAGAGGAAAGACACCAGTCCAATATTTGCCCAGGCTCCATTCTATTCAATCCTTTCCCGCCCGGCAAAGAAAGACACCACAAAGCCCACCGCTGCGGCAAGCAGGGAGGTGGCCACCGTGGAAAATCCACCGAATCCCGGAAAAATCACCAAGATGGAGCCCAGCACCAGTCCCATGATGGCACCGTAGGTCTGGGCCGGCACCCGTGCCATCAGGAACCGCACCAGCTTGGCGCCACCCAAAAGCCCAATAAGCCCACCAATGACAGCGGGAACCAGCAGCGGAATGTTTAAGTCCGAGATGGCAGCAATGACGGTGCTGTAAATGCCCACCACCAGCATCAAAAAGGAGCCGGAGATGCCGGGAATAATCATGGCGATGGTACCGAAGGCAAGGCCCACCACCAGCTTTACCGCCAGAACGGGAGTCAGTTCCGTCTGGATGGGAGCGCCGGCATCGGAGACCTCAAGGTAGGTCATCACCGCCATCACCCCAAGGGCAACAAGGCAGCACACAATGACGGACAGGGGAATTCCCTTCCTGCCAGTGTTGCTTCTGCTGGCCACCAGCATCCGCTTCAGAATCATGGGGATGCTTCCCAGAATGATTCCGATGAAAAACCAGTTTGTCTGCACAGGGTAATTCTGGAACAGGAAGGTGATGACCTTGCTGAACAGGATAACTCCAAGGACAATGCCCGCTGCAAGGGGAAGGATGAATTTCCATTCGCTGACAATCTTCTTTACGTTCAGGGTGATGACACTGATAAGGCGGTCGTAGATGTTGAACACCACCGCCATAGTTCCGCCGGACACGCCAGGAATCACATTGGCCACTCCCAGAATCATGCCGATTCCAATAAGTCTAATAAATTCCATATACTGAAATATAATGTAATCATTTTTTCATGGCAAGGGAGAATGATGGGGAGCAGGTTAAAACACTGTGAGTTGCAGGCTCCTTGAAACCCTGTTGCGCCACAGACCACCGCCATCCCCATCATCCGAAGGACGGAGCCACCGGTCAGTATGAATAGTCCTGGGAATCTCCTCGGTAGCTCCCCCAAGAACGGTCGGAATCGCGATGGGCTCCCCCACGCCGTCCCCCACTGTTGCGGAAACCGCCGTCTCGGGTGCCGCCGCCAAAGCGGCCTCGTCTCCCGTCACCCCGGAATCCACCCTCGTGCTGGAATCCACCAGCATTCCCCTGACGGAATCCCTGGCTCCGCTCCTCCGCCGCATTCACCCGTACACGGCGGCCGTCAATCATCTGGCCGTTCAGAGCAGCGATGGCCTCCTGGGCTGCCTCCTCCAGCTCCATCTCCACAAAGCCAAAGCCCCGGGACTGGTCGGTGAGCCTATCCCGAATCACCATGGCGGAATCCACCTTGCCAAACTGGGAAAAAACAGAAAAAAGTCCATCCTCAGTGGTGTTGTAGCTGAGGTTTCCTACATAAATCTTCTTAGACATTCAAAATCCTTTGCCCCGTGGCTTCCATATACAATGACAAGTCCCCGGCGGCACTTTAAACATAGTAGGAATGCTCCATGAAGTCAAGGAAGGGAGCTGTATCTGGACACAGGGGCGGAGCAGGGCTTCGCAAATGCTCGTGATTGCAACCCTGACTAAAAAGGAGTATAGTATTCGTATGATCAAAGCACAGATTCAAGACCAGCACCTGCTGGAGCACCTTGACCATATCCACAAGGACGGCATGTCCGTATTCGTGATGGCAGACGGCCTTTTCCGTGGAGCCTTCTTCCATGGCACCCGGTTTGTAAACCAGATGCGTGCAAACCACCAGCTGGGCATTCTGGAGACCATGGTTCTCGGCCAAGCCTGCCTGTCCACCGCCCTGATGATTCCCACCATGAAGGGCCGCGGCCGCCTCACCTTCCGCTACGACACCAACGGACCGGCAGCCGGCTTTTCCACCGAGGCCGACAGCACCGGCACCGTCAGGGGCTATCTGCTGCAGGATCCCATCCCCCTGGACAAGCCCCTGGAAAGCTGGGACCTCGCACCCTTCTTCGGCCCCGGCACCGTCACCGTCTCCCGCTTCAGCGAGGGGGCACGGGAGCCCCAGACCGGTTCGGTGGAAATCAGGCACCGGAACATCTCCCAGGATCTCACCTGGTACTTCGCCCAGTCGGAGCAAATCTACACCGCCTTCAACACCAGCGTCCAGTTCGACAAGGAGGGACGTGTGGTTGGTGCCGGAGGAATGTTCCTGCAGAAGATGCCCGCCATCGGAGGGCTTTCCGGCAAGGAGCTGTCGGAGCGGTTGGCCTACGAGCAGGAAATCACCGAGGCAGTGGAGCACGCATTCCAAGCGTCCCCCTCCTACGGCCAGTGGTTCTCCGAGGGCGGCGACCGGGACGACATCATCTACGGCCTCTTCCGGGACTTCAAGCCCGCCGTAGCTTTGGAGCGGGACATCATCTTCGACTGCCCCTGCTCCCGGGAGCGATATCTTGCCGCCATACGGAATCTGGGCAAGGATGAGGTGGAGGACATGAAGAGGAACGGCCCCGATCCCCTGGAGGTCATCTGCCACAACTGCGGCAGCGTCTACCACATCCCCGTGGCTGAGCTCTGATTTCACAAGGCCACGGAGTGGCGTTCTCCAGCTGCTGCGTGGCTGATGAGACTGGTGTGCGGGGACAAGCAACCTCCAGTAAAATCCGTTGGCGGAGGGCTTTTTGTTTAGTTGGGGGTAATTGCCAGAGAGCCGAGATAGGTCACCTGGCTGTAGACCGGTGTCAGGGAAGGACTCATCCCCGTGGAAACGGCGTACAAGGCCACGTACCAGGTGGCAGTGGAATAGCCAGCACTAAACCGCACATCGCTCTCCCCTTCCCGGGGAACGGAATAAATAGAGTCCTCCTGTGCATTTTCATCGAAGGAGAAGGTCTTGTTTTCAAAGGCTCGCAGTGGCACACCCTTATCAATTCCGTCAATTCGTACCTCCGCAGGATTTCCATCCTCATTATAAAGACGGATGCTCACCTCAGCGATGCCCATTGAACTGGGAACCAAGTCCACCGTGCTGCTTTGGCTGGTGGTCAGAGCCTGGTATCCCCATTGAATCAGTCGGTTCATGCCTTGATCACTATTATTCTCGTTCAAATTCTCGATGGAAGTCTTGTCAGACAACAGCAAACTGGGGTTGTTGTATATCATGTAATAGACACTGGTTCCCTGGAAGATATCACTGCCATCTGCATTTGATGATGTCAGAAAGGAGACATAATGTATACTCGGATCCTCACTGGAGCTTTCCGCCTCATCTATAAATTCTATGGAGATGGGAGGATCAAGATAATAAAAAGTATCCATGCCACAGGAAAGAAGGCAAAAAATACAAAGCCAGCAAGCCATCATCAGTATTTTTCTCACACTAAAGATGATACCTTGCCGGCTCTCTTTTTGCAAGACACTTTTATCGAAAGGCCGCAAAAATAACTATCCTACTGAATCTTTCCCTCTGCACGGAGGGCAATGAGCCGAGACTCGGCCAGATTTGTCCAGGCATCAGAAGGATACTGATCCTTCAGGCTCAAGTAATTTTCAGAGGCGGCGACATAATCACCCTTGCCCTCACTTAGACGACCGAGGCTGAAAAGCACGTGGGGCTCAAACTCGCACTCACCGCTGGACAGGACCTTTTCGTAGTAGCTAATTGCCGCATCCGCATCGGAAAGCTCCTCGGAACAGACCGCCGCATTGTAGTAGCAAACTGGTGCCGTATATCCCGCATCCTTAGTTGCAGCCGCCTCAAGCCAGCAGTCACGGGCCTCGCTCCACTTCCCTTGGCTGAAATACAGCTCGGCAGCAGCCATATTGGCACGAAGCCCCACTATCATTCCCTTGTTCTTGGCCGCCAGCTCCAACACTTGCGGCAGGGCAACTTCACGGGCAGCGTCCACTCCAGCCTCATCATTTGCCGCAGATGCTTCCTTGGACAAGGTGTGCATGATGGCGTCCAACTGATCCAGCCCCTTCATGTGGGAAGAACTGGAGACGTAAGAGATGATTCCCCATGCTACAGCCACCACAATGAGGCCAACAATCACACAAAGAAAGAAAACACGATACTTTGTCAGAACACCACCGACAGTATCGGCCAAGGTCTTCTTCTCTTCTGTATTCTTTTCAGTCATATTTGCTCCTTACATATTAACGGATATGAAGCTCGTTCAACAAACGAGATACATAGGTCCGCTGAATTCCTAGAATCTTTCCCGCCTCCGTCTGGTTCCATGAGGTTTCTTCTAGGATGCGGGTTATATATGCCCTCTTGAACTTGTTGACGGCAGTCTTCAAAGACCGGTCGTCACCGCTCAAATCAAGGTCATACACGATGTCACTCTGCTGGCTTCCAGGCTGGCTTGTTATCCCAGTGGACTGCAGACGCAGGTCATCGGCCCTGATGATGGGTGGCTTCCCCAACACACAGGCCCGCTCAATGGTGTTCTCCAGCTCCCTGACATTTCCCGGCCAATAATAGGCATGGAGAGTCTTCAGGGCATCCTCGGAAAAACCCACAAAATTCTTCTTCACCTCACCACTGAACTTGTGGCAGAAAAAGGTTGCCAGAGGTTCGATATCAGCCTTTCTGTTCCTCAGGGGTGGCACATGGAGGGGCAATACGTTCAGTCGGTAGAACAAGTCCTGCCGAAACGTGCCATCTTGTACCATAGCCTCAAGGTCACGGTTTGTGGCAGCCACAATACGAACATCAACCGAAATGGTCTCGCTGGAACCCACCCTCTCAAAGCTCTTTGCCTGTAAAACGCGCAGCAGCTTCCCCTGAAGGTCCAGCGGCAACTCTCCCACCTCGTCCAAGAAGATGGTTCCCCCATCGGCAGCCTCAAACCGCCCAGTGCGATTGCTTACTGCATTGGTAAAGGCTCCCTTCACATGGCCAAAAAGCTCACTCTCCAGCAACTGGGGAGACAAGGCCGCACAGTTCACCCGAACAAAGGGTTTGTCCGATCTATCACTTTTCAGGTGCAACTGCTCCGCAAAGAGCTCCTTTCCCACCCCGCTCTCTCCGAGAATCAGTACGGAGATATTCGTCTGGGCCACCTCGTTTAGAGTATTCACCAGATCCAGCATCACAGAACTATTGGCCAGGAAGGTATGGTATCCAACCCCCGAGTCAAGAGTGTTCCGCAGCAGAGAATTCTCCTCCTGCACACTCTTGAATTTATCAGCCACCTCATAGGCGATGCCAGCCTGGGTACCTAAAAACTCCAGAACGTTCAGGTCAGCCTGGGTAAACTTCTGTCCATATACCTTATTGATGAGCTGGATAACACCAACACAGGAATTCCGTGCCCGCAGGGGAATGGCAATCATGTTTTCTGTCTTGTAGCCAGTCCTATCCTGTACCGTCGGAAAGAAACGACGATCTGCCTGGACATCATCCACAATCAGACTCTCGTTGTTTTTGAAAACCCATCCAGCAATGCTGTTGTTGATGTCTACGGGAATGGACATAACCTTGGAACCAGCAGGCCCCAAGGCAATCCTGAAATTCAAGACAGTATTCCCCTGATCCGGCAGAAACAGGGAAGATGACTCGCATTCAACAAGACGCATTGCCGACTCAAGGATATGAATCAACAATGCGTCAAAGTCAAGGCTATTGGAACTAATCAAAGAATTTATTTCGATGAGCGTCTTGAGTCTGTCTATTTCAAAAGTTTCAGAATTCATTCCGCCCACCGAAACAAAACTTAGTTATTCTTATTCTTCAGAAGATCTCCAAGGGTGAAAGCTCCATCATTGTCATCATCAACAGAGGACATATACTGGGAAATCTCATCCCGCTGCTGCTTCCGCTTGAACTCCTTCACAGAGAAGGCGGCCTTCTGCTTGTCGGGGTTCACATCAACCACGTACACGTTAATCTTGTCGCCCACGTTGTACTTCTTCACCGCCTCTTCGAAGGTCTCCTCACGGCTCTCGCTGAGGTTGGACTTATTCACCAATCCCTCGATACCACCGGGTGCCCGGACAAAGATACCGAAGTCAGCGATGGAAACAACCTCACCCTCCAGTGTTGAACCAGGCTTGTAGGTGGCACAGAACTGCTGCCATGGATCCTCAGAAAGCTGCTTGACGCCGAGGCGGATGCGGTGATTCTCGGAATCACTCTCGATAACCACCACCTCAATCTCCTGGTCAACGGACAACTCGCTACCAGGATGCTTCACCTTCTTTGTCCAGGAAAGGTCATCGGCATGGAGGAATCCGTCGATTCCCTCCTCCAGCTCAACGAAGGCACCAGCATTGGTCACCTTCACAACCTTTCTGGTAAGGCGGGTACCCACAGGATACTTCTCGGCAATGGAGTTCCAAGGATTGTCAGTCACCTGCTTCAATCCCAAGGAAACGCGGCCAGCCTGGATATCGTAACCCAGCACCATGCACTCCACCTTGTCGCCAATCTTCACCATGTCGGAAGCCTTGCTGACCTTCTTCACCCAGGAGAACTCACTGATGTGAGCCAGTCCCTCGATGCCCTCCTCCAGCTCGATGAAGGCACCAAAGTCAGTAAGCTTGGTAACCGTGCCGGTCACCTTGTCTTCCACATGATACTTGTCCTCAAAATGCAGCCAAGGATCCTCGGTAAAGTGCTTCAGGGAGAGGTTGATGCGCTTCTCCTCAGGATCAAGACGAATAACCTTCAGCTCGATTTCCTGTCCCTTCTTCACGAAGTCCTTGGGACGTGTCACATGCCCCCAGCTCATGTCGTTGATGTGGAGCAGTCCGTCAAAGCCCCCCAAATCGATGAAGGCACCGAAACTGGTGAAGCTCTTGACGGTACCCTTTACGGTGTCACCGATGGACACATCGTTGAAGAATGCCTCCCGGTTGGACTCCATGGACTCCTCAAGGTACTTGCGGCGGTTGACCACCACATTAGCCTTGTTGTCGCTGTAGAGACGCTCCACATAGAACTTGCTGGTAAGCCCCAGCAGCTTCTCTGCCTTCTCCACCTTCTGGCTGTCGGACTGGCTGATGGGCAGGAATGCCTTGATACCGCTACCAAGGTTTACATCATATCCACCCTTCACCACCTTCTCGATGGTACCATCGACAGGTGTCTTATCATTCAATGCCTGGCGTAGGTTCTTCCACAGCTGCTTTACATCGGCCTTCTGCTTGGAAACGATAACCTCACCATGCTTATTTTCCTTCATTACTAGTACAACGGACACCGTATCATTCACTTCTGGCAATTCGGTGAATTCATTGGTAGAAATCTTTCCCTCTGACTTGCAACCTACATCAACATACACATACTCAGGGGTAACCTGAACTACGATACCGTCTACTAACTGTCCTTCCTCAAGAGACTCAAAGCTTTTGAGGGTCTCTTCCTGCAATTGTGTCTGAATGTTTTCCTTCTTGGCAACATTCTTTTCCACTTCCATCTGATCCATAACAAACCCTTAATCGTGAATTTTACGGATTATTATCTCACAAACCTGTTCAATCGTCAAGTCCGATGTATCAATATATGTTGCGTCGGGGGCAATTTTCAAGGCTCCTTCAGCTTTTGCCTTGTCTATTTCATCACGCTGGCGGATGGTCTCCTTGATTTCCTCCAAGGAGAGCTTGCTGACTCCCTGGTTGAAGCGACGGCGGGCCTGAACCTCTATGGAGGCATCAAGGTAGAACTTGTGCTCTGCGTCGGGAAACACCACGGTGGTCATGTCGCGGCCCTCACAGACAATGCTCAGGGACTTGGTGATGTGGCGGATCTTCTCGTTGACAATGTGGCGCAGAGGGATGATTGAGGATACCTGGGCCGTGTGGGCATCCACCTGGTCGGTGTGCAGTTGGTCTTCCACGTCCTCGCCATTGATGACCAGCCGTGAATCCACATAGTCGATATCCAGGGACCGGGCCAGCTGGATGACAGCCTCTTGGTCACTGATATCCTGACCTGAGCGCAGCAGACTCAGAGTGATACCTCGATAAAAGCTGCCGGAATTCAGGAAGGTGATGTTCAACCTGTCTGCAATAATCTTTGCCACAGTACTCTTGCCGCATCCGGCAGGCCCGTCTATTGCCACAACCATGATGGCCTCCTTAGTGGTTAAATCTGGAGATAAATCCAATTATATATGAAGCTTGATGAATCTAATCCTTGCCGCACAATGCAATGAGATCCGCCACCTGGGATGGAACCAGCTCCCGGAAGCCCCCCTCCGGCAGGGCATCCATGTTCAGGTTGCCGATGCGAACCCGGGTGAGGCGGCGGATGGAAACATCGAAGTGCTGGAATACACGACGGATTTCCCGGTTCTTCCCCTCAATAAGAACGACAATGAGCCGCCGGGGATGAACCAGGCGAGCCTCCAGGCAGCGGTAGAAGACACCCTCTATCCTAATGCCACGGCAGAATTTGTCCACCAAATCCTGGGGGATGGGAGACATAGCATCCACCACGTACTCCTTCTCGATTTGCGAGGAGGGGTGGGACACGGTGGCGGCAAAGTCGCCGTCGTTGGTGAAAAGCACCAGCCCCTGGGAGAACATGTCCAGACGGCCAACGTTATACAGTCGCTCGGAAAAGTGGGGGGCCAGCAGGTCGGCGGCGGTGGAGCGGCCCTTCTCGTCGGACAGGGAACAGACGTAGCCAGCAGGCTTGTTCAAAAGGATGTACCGCTTCTTCTCCTCCGCCACCACAGGTTTTCCGTCAAAGAGCACCTGGTCTCCGGGAAAAACCTTGGTACCGGGGGCAGTCACCACCTGACCGTTGACAGTGACTCGCCCGGCGGCAATAAGCTCCTCGCAGGCACGACGGCTGGCAATGCCACCGTGAGCAAGGAAGACCTGGAGCCGCTGGCCCTTCTCCTGCGCGCTGCCGTCGGAGGACTTGGAGACTGGCTCAACAGCGGAAGCGGCAGCCTTCTTTACAAAGCGGGATGCGGAATTATCGGGCAAGCTCAAACCTCTCGCTTTCAGTTTCATCCAGCCGGGGCAGGTCAGCGATACTGTTGAGCCTGAACAGCTGGAGGAAGTCCTTGGTGGTACCGAACTGCACGGGCTTTCCCGGCACATCCTTCTTTCCCACCTCCTTGATGAGATTCCGCTCCACGAGGATGCGAATCATGTTGTCGGCGGAGACTCCACGGAGGGCCTCGATTTCCGCCCTGGTTATGGGTTGGGAATAGGCGATGATGGCAAGGGTCTCCATGGCAGCCTTGGAAAGCTTGCCCTCGCTCTTCTTGCCATACCGCTCCTTCAAAAAATTCCACAGGTCCTTCTTAGGCGTCAGGGACCAGCCGCCGGAAATCTGCACCAGCTCGATGCCAGAATCCTCCGCCACATATTTTTCCCTCAGCCGCTCCAGGGCAATCTGCACCACGTCCTCGGACAAATCGGAGATTCTGGCCAGATTCTGCTGGCTCTGGGGCTCCGACTCCAAGAACAGGATGGCCTCCACGAGGGCGGTCTCCTTATTCAAGGTAGGTTCTGTATCCAATGCAAACTCCTTGTAGATTTTACGCTGCCTTATAGGGGCAGATCTTTATGTCCCCGAACATCCTGTTCTGGTAGATGCAGGCCACCTTGAACTTCACCGCCTCCAGAATCGCCATAAAGGCACACACCACGTCAAGGACATTTCCTTTCCGAGTAATGAGATCGGTAAAGAAGCACTCTCCCCGCTCGTCCAGGAACTCGTGCATCAGGGTAATCTTCTCATTGACGGAAATCTCCTCGTACATGTCCAAAATCTTCTCCGAGGAGTAGGAGGACACCAAGCTCTTGAAAATCTTCTGCATGTCCTGCAGCAAATCCCAGGTGTCCAGCTTTTCCCACAGGTTATCCTCCTCAAAGGGCAGCACCCGCTGAATCTTCTTCCGCTCGAAGCTCCAATCCGCCTCGTCCTCCTTCTCCTCCATGAGGGAAGAAAGCTTCTTGAACTTCTGGTACTCGATGAGCTTTTCCACCAGCTCCTGACGGGGATCCTCCAGCTCGTCCTCACCGAAGGAAATCTCCACCGGCAGCAGCATCCGGGACTTGATGTATATCAGATCCGAGGCCATGGAATAGAAGTCCGTCAGATTCTCCAGGTCTGTCGTGACAGCAAAATCAAGATACTCAAGAAATTGCTCCGTAATCTGGCCAATAGGGATGTCGTAGATGTTCACCTCGTTCTTCTTGATGAGAAACAGTAATACATCCAGTGGCCCGTCAAATTCATCAAGTGAGAAATTCCTGCCGTCACTAGCTTTCTGCTGGGCCTCCAGCACCAATTCCGCTGCCGATACCGTCTGATTCATTGTTTTCCTCCCACAAGCCGGAATCCTCTGGCAGTCTCTCAATCTCCTGATGGGAAAGGGAAGCCAGACATTCACTGTAAAAAGACTTGTCAATACTTAAATCGGCATTCTGGGAAAAAACTTCAAGCATGGGCATCAGAACGAAGGCCCGCTCCTGCAGCCTGGGATGGGGAATCACCAGGTCCGGCTCCGAGACACGGTGGTAACCAAAGAGTTCGATATCTACATCCAGCGACCGCGGACCGTTGGAGAACTCCTTGGCCCTGTCTCGGCCCAGCTGGGTCTCCACCTGATGGATGAATTCCAGCAGCTGGCGGGGACTACCGGAAAAACGGCCTGCCACCACCATGTTCCAGAAATCCTCCTGATCATGGTAGTACATGGGTGCCGTGCGGTAGAGACTGGAACGCACCAGTCCTTCCACCCGTCGGGAAAGCAACTGGCAGGCTGACTCCAGCAGCTGAGGGCAGGTCATCCCCCCGTAGCTGCGGTTGGTTCCCAGCCCCAGCACCACCACCTCAGCAGCCCCGCCCAAAGCCATGCCACCGGCCGAGTCATTGGGATTAGAACAACTCATCGGGAATGGGAGGAACGGAACCAGCCCCACCGGCGGCGGTGGCACTTGCCGTACCAGTGGCATCAGAGCCAACTGCGACTCCAGAGGAGGGGGCGGCACCTTCGGCGGCAGCCTTGCCACTGGCGGTACCAGCTACCTTTCCTGCGCCAGCCTTGCCCTTGGACTCCTTCTCGTCCTTGTTCTTCAGCACCTGACCGGGAAACATCTTCTCCCGAAGCTTGATTTCGATATCCTTGGTGAAGTCCGGATTCTGCTCCAGGAACATCAGGGCATTCTCCCTACCCTGCCCCACCTTCTCCGTCTCGGTGGTGTACCAGGCACCCTTCTTGTCGATGAGACCATACTTAACCGCACCGTCCAACAGGCTGGACATGGCGGAGACACCCTTACCAAAGTAAATGTCCAGCTCCACCTTGCGGAAGGGGGGCGCCACCTTGTTCTTTACAATCTTCACCCGCACACGATTTCCCACCGCATCCTCGGCCCCCTTGGCATCGATGGACTCAATGCGGCGGATTTCCAAACGGATGGAGGAATAGAACTTCAGGGCGTTGCCACCGGTGGTGGTCTCAGGGTTGCCGAACATGACGCCAATCTTCATGCGGATCTGGTTGATGAACACCAGGATGCACTTTGACTTTCCGATGATGGCGGTGAGCTTACGCAGAGCCTGGCTCATGAGTCGGGCCTGGAGTCCCATGTGGGAGTCTCCCATGTCACCCTCGATTTCCGCCTGGGGAGTCAAGGCAGCCACGGAGTCCACCACGATGATGTCCACGGCACCGGAACGCACCAGGCTCTCGGCAATCTCCAGAGCCTGCTCGCCGGTATCCGGCTGGGAAACCCACAGCTCATCGATGTTTACACCAAGATTCTTCGCATAGACGGGATCAAGGGCGTGCTCTGCATCGATGAAGGCGGCGATGCCCCCCATCTTCTGGGCCTCGGCAATGGCATGAAGGGCCAGTGTCGTCTTACCAGAGGATTCCGGGCCATACATCTCGATAATTCGCCCCTTAGGATAACCACCCACACCAAGGGCCTCATCCAAAAGAATAGAGCCAGAGGGAACAACCTCCACCCCGGAGGCATCGGTGCTGGTCCCCAGCTTCATCAGGGAACCTGAGCCAAACTGCTTCTCAATCTGGAGACGGGCAGCCTCCAAAGCCTTCATCTTCTCCGACATGTCTGCCGGCACATTCATTTCCATTGACATTTTTGCCACCTTTCATTTCCTCCCGTATTAATTATAGGTGTAATCCATGGGTTTTCGTGCATTTTTCGAGAAAAAATTATGATTTTTTATTGATTTAAAATCAACAGAAAAAATGGATTTTGTCTCGAAACCAGACCTAAAAGCTGCTGCCGTCCCGGGGCTGATAGATGGACTTGCCCCGCACATAGAGCTTGCCGTCCTCCCGGACACCAATCTGCCCTAGCACCTGCAGGGGCAGGGTTCCGTCTATCTCCATGGCCTGTTCAAAGACAAGGGGAACCAGTCCCTCCACCCGCAGCAGGTTCTCATAGCCCACCAGCAGGTCACAGGTGAAGCCATCGTGGCTGGACTGGGCGTTGGTAATGCGTCCCCGCCACACAACCCAGCAGTCCATATAGAGATAGGGATCCTTGGCCACATCCAGGTACGGGATGTTGTCGGTAAAGGAATCGAAGGTAGGCTCCTTCATATACTGCATCAGCATCCGGGCATTTTGTTGGATGGCCTTGGAGGCGTTGGAATGGAGAATCCTATTGATCTCGATCTGGGCGGCATTGTCCCGATGCTGCTGGAACAAATTCCGGGCGGCATCGTAGGCCTCGTTCACCTGACGGGCGGTAAGGATGTAGCGGTAGGTACCCCCCGACAAATCCTCCTGCAGGGCGTTGTTCCTCTGGTCCACGGAAAGCACGAAGGCCGACAAGTCTGCCCGTGGCTGGACAGGATTGAGGGCCCGCTGCAGCTTGGCAAAGTAAAATCCAGAATAGCCCATGACTATCACCAGTAGCATTGCTAGCAGCACCTTCAAGGCAGGATGCATTCCCAGCGGCGGATAAAACTTCCTGATACCACGTGAAGTGACGAACTCAGACAGGAGCTCAGAACTCTTTGACTTCGCCTTTATCATGGTCAAGGCCTGCTGTGCCAGACGATTCTTTGGATTCCTGTCCAGAACATCAAGGTAATAACCCACCGCAGTATCAATCTCTCCCCGTCGCAGAAAAAGGGCAGCCTGGGCAAGAATCACCCTGGAATCAGAAACAGTGATTTTCCTTGCAGCATCAAAATAACTCTTGGCTCCAGCCCTATCGTCCTGATACAGGCAAGCTGTCCCCAGATAATAGTAAAAGTCAACACTATACCGATAATCGTCCTCATGAGGCTCCAGTAGGGTGATGACCTTGAAAAATTTCCTGGCACGAAGAAGCCGACAGGCTGTCTTGAGAAGTCCAGTTGACTTGGGCATAGACTACAGCCGCCTTATTTTTTCCAGGATGGCATCCAGCTCGGCGTTAAGACGCAGCAGCTCATTCCTGTCAATTTGCTCGGGATCTTCCTCCAGCTTCCTGATACGGTTCAGCAAGTCTTCTATGTACCGTCTGTTCAGCATGGTATCCGTAAGGTCACCAACGGTATACACAACTCCAGAGGCATCTGTATAAGTGATTTTGTCATAATCATCTCCATTGACAAGACTCCCCTTGGACCCCAGAAACTGGGCGGTGGGCGGAATCTTCGCCTTGGACGCAAAGGTGATGTAGAAGGTGATGGTACCTGAGGTGGAAGGAGTCAAAACCATTGGCTCCCACAAAGCGCAGACGGCAGAGTTATTGTAGGAGAACACGGTATTGAAGGTTCGTCCCGGCTTGATGGCAGGATTCCAAATCTCCCCCGTCAACAGGTCCTTGTTTGCCAAGGCCACCATACTGGGAGCGGTGATTCCATTCCCGTCAAAAAGGAACTGGACAGACTCGTTTCCGTTGGAGGAACGCACCCACTGCAGATCCTCCATGTCCAGAAAGCTGGACTCGGTGCTGACATAAGGAAACCGTGCAGTTACAAAATGAACGCCGGAATTCTCGCCCAAAAGGGTGTCAAAAACACCCTTCAACGCTACCTCCCTAGTTTCAGCGGAGATGTTCTCCATCACAATCTCCACCTTCACCGCCCCCTGCCCATCACCTGAAAACTGGGGCACAAAGGTGAATTTCATGTTGACGTTCAGCTTGTTCCTTATTCCCAGTCGCAGGCCGGCTCCATTCTGTTCCTCCAACAGGCGGATAGAGGAAACGGAGCCGCGGCGTAGCTGATAAATAGCATCATCAAGCATCACACTGAAATACGTGGTGGCAAAATCATCATGGGGCACAAAGAAGTTTGTGGAGCCGGATGATGCGGGACTATGCTTTATATTGAAAGCACCCCCATCGTCCGACACCTGCAGAAGAAAATCCCCCACCTGCTTTTCCAGCGTGATGGCGACAACAGCAGCTGTCATGGAAAAGACAACAAGCAGCGATGAAATTATCTTAAAATGTCGCATCATTTTTCCCCTCTGATAGACTTCTCCTCCAGCAACCTCTGGAGCTCGGCGGCCTTGGCCCACAATGACTCCAACTCAGGGTAACGGGTAACAGTCCCCATGGCGCCCTCCTCCTGAATAGGCTCCATCAGCATAGCTTCATCAGCATTCACTCCACCCATTCCGGAAGGATCTGTATCTTGTACTGTCATATCGGCAGCGGTCAGCTCTGTCGCCAGGCGCTGGGCCTCTTCGGCGGAAACCTGGAGATACTTGTTCTCCTCCTCCAACTGGGCAATGCGACGCGCCTGCTCTGCATTTTGTCCCTGAAGCTCCTCCACTGTAGTCCTCATGACCTGTATATCTGAAAAGCTCTTCGAAAGCTGGTCCTGAAGCCCCATGGAATCCTCCGACTGGTACTTACGAAGCTGCTTCTCATAGTCCTCCTTGGCGGCAAGATACTCCTCGCCTGTCACCCGCAGCAGATACAGCAGTTTCTCCTCCCGCTCGGCCTGGGCAATCAGCAGCAGGCGGTCACGGGCCTCAGGGGCTCGGTCTGCGGCAGGATACTCCTCCACCAGCCGCTGGTACAAGGACTTTGCGGTGGGATAGTTGTACTCGTCGAAAAATGACTCCGCAATATAAAAAATTGCGGAGGGATAGAATTCGCTGGTAGGATAGGTGTGACAGAATTCAGAGAACTGGGAAACAGCCTCCTGATACTGGCCAGAACAATACAAGGACTTGCCATACTGGTATTTTACCAAGGGATAAAAACTGCCTTCGGGAAATAACTCCATGTACTGCAGGCAATCCTGTGCAGCGGCCTCATACTCCTGACCATACATCTCGGACAGTATCAACAAATACCAGGCCTCCTGGCTGGCATCGCCATATCCCACTGCCTTCCGCAAAAAGAACAGGGCAGACACCCAGTCTCCGTCACGGAATGCTTCATATCCTTGAAGTGTCGCAAGATTCTGCTCATCTATATGCTCAGCCCAAAGTCCAACAGTCGGCAACCAGAACAAAAGACACAGCAACACTGCCACGATTCCTCTATTCATAATAGGTACCCTTCCCCCATAGTAAAAGTCACAAAATCAAGGACCCACTGAAAAACGACGAGCCCGATACTAATATATCGGCACCTTTGTCAGTTACCAAACGAGCAGTTTCTGTATTTATTCCCCCATCTACAGAAATAAGATAGGTATAGCCATGCTCCTCCCGAAGCCTTTTCAGCACGGCAATTTTCTCCGCAGCCCGGGGAATGAATTCCTGGCCGCCGAAACCCGGATTCACCGTCATCACCAGCACCAGATCCACATAGGGGAGAATCTCCTCGATAGCACTGACGGGAATGGAGGGTACAATGGAGATGCCGGCCTTCTTTCCCAGCTGGTGGATGGTGGCCATAACCCGGTGGTGGTGCACCGTGGCCTCCCAGTGGACGGTGATATAGTCGGCACCGGCGGCGGCAAAGCTCTCCAGCTGGGACTCGGGATGCTCCACCATCAGGTGCACGTCAAAGGGTAGGGACGAATGGGGGCGCAACGCCTTTACAATGGGCTGCCCGAAGGTTATCTGGGGAACGAAGGTTCCGTCCATCACGTCGATGTGAACCCAATCGGCACCCTTTTTTTCCATATACTCAAAGGATTCCTTCAATAAGAAAAAGTCCGCGGACAGAAGGGAGGGAGCCAACAACACTGATCTGTTCTCTGATTTTGAAGAAGCCATCGAATACATATAGTAGCAAATGCTATTGAATATGTAAATAGACTTTTCTCTGGTTCGGCAGGTAGAAAACCTCCAACCCTCAGCTTCCATCTCCCTACAAAGACAATTTCTTTCAAAATCTTTATTTTCCTTGCAATCTTTTTGTAAAAAAATCAGAAAACAGGCCGACAACATCTTGACTTATCATATCAAATCATACTATAAATGTGCCCCACTTTTTAAAAAACTGTAATTGACTAAAGAGTTTTTTTTTGTATAATAAACAGATGTAGCTATGAGCACCCAGCAAAACCATGGACTAAGCCGGGCGTACGAGCTTTTGAGAGAAGGCAACCCTGCCATGGCAAAGCCCCTTCTTGAGGATGCTCTTGCAGATGACCTGGACAACAAGGAAATATTGTTCACCATCCGTTGCACCAGTTTCTGGAAGGAGGAGTTGAACGCTGTAGACAGACTCATCATTCCTTTCGAGAAGGGAGAACGCATCATCGATGGGTGGAAGAATTTTGTTACGGGCATTGTTGGTATGGTGGACTCCAGCTACGACACCGGTATCTATGCCTTGCGGCGGGGAGTGTTCACCCTGGCGCTGGAAAACTACCAGCAGCATCTGGATGACCCCCAGCAGCTCCAGCGGGCGGAGGCCTACAGGAAGGCCGCCTTCTGCCACAAGCAGCTAGGCTCCTTCGAGGTGGCATTGGACCACCTGCGGGAGGCCAATGCCCTGTTGGACAACATCACTAGGCGGGAGGATGCCGCCCCCATCTTGGCGGAAATGGCGGACTGCTATGCCCTTTGCGGCCAGGACAACTATGCGAAGGTCTTTTTCCGGGAGGCATTCTTTCTTGCAGCGGACAAGATAGACCTGCTGTTCCTTGACTCGGAGCTAATTCTAAGGTTGATAGAGCTGGTCCGCCAGTATGGGTATCCAGAGCGGGTGATGCGGGAATGGATACCAGTCTATGGAGTGCTGTACGGAGTCCTCAACATCACCCGTCCGCTACGGCCCATAGAGTTCAGCAACCTGAAGAGGGACATCACGAGCCTGGAGAACGAGATCCAATCCTCCACCGGCGGAATTTCCGTCCTGGTGCCGAGACTGATCAACAAGTACTTTTGGCTCATTGATTATTATCTGAATATAAATGACGACAGGGAAAAGATTAACGACACCCTGCGCCGCATCAAGCTGCTTAACGAGGATGTATACAAAAAATACACCATGTAGCGGTAGGCAGATGGATTCGAGTTACATCGACTGAAATAAATAGGAGTTGGATATGTCAGAAGAGCTTGTAAAATCTGTGCAGGGAATGCTGAACGAGGAAAAGTGGACCAGGGCCACCATCAGCAATTATTCAAAGAGCAACTTTATGGAATTGGCAGCCATTGTGGAGAATGCCCAGAACCAGAACTGCATCGACGAGTTGAAGGCAGCCTGTGACGATCACCTGTCCCACACAAAGAACAGCATCATCGCCCTGTACATTTCCGGCATGCTTTCCCTGAAGAAGAAGACTCTGGACAACTCCGCGCTGATAAGCCTAGTGGAAATCTTCCAGGACAACCATAAGGCGAATGTAGTGACCTACCTCTGCGAGGCCATCCTTGAGGAGGACCCCAACAACAAGTTCGCACTGAGAACCCTGGCAGAATGCTATCGCAACGAGGGTAGCGAGAAGGTCTGGGAAATTTATGAGACACTGGTACGGGTAGACCACGAGGAAGCCGATGTGGCAAAGCTCCTAGCCGAGCATTACGAGCAGTCTGGCAATGAGGAAGAGGCCATCGACTACTACAGAAGAGCCATCCATCGCTACATCAACATCGGCGGCAATGCCATGAACCAGATCAAGGAGCTTTGGTCAAAGCTGGTGAAGAAGATTCCCCAGGACATTGAGTTCTTCTATCTTGTACAGCGGCAAATTGCCAAGGCAATCAACGAGGACAAGAGTGCCGTGCTGATGCAGGAGCTCTATGAGCATTACAAGAGCCAGGCCAGCGAGGGTAACGAGGTAGAGGCTGGCAAGGCATGGAGCGTCGCCATCGACATCCTCAAGCTGATCCTTAACATCGACAACACTGATTCCTGGGCACGCCGTGAGATTGTAGACTGCTTCAGGAGCAAGTACAGCAATCACAGTCGCCTTGAGGAATGCATCAAGGAATCAGGCCTGCTGGGTAACACTCGCAACGTGCTGGACGCCATCTCCGGCTTCGAGAAGCGCATTGCCTTTGACAAGAAGAACTACGTGTACCACAGATACTGGGGTGTTGGCATCATCCAGCGGGTGGACAACAAGCAGCTCATCATCAACTTTGGAAAGAAGCATGGCAAGAAGGAGATGTCCTCCGACATGGCCATCGAGGCGCTGCAGCCCCTGCCTCCCGACCATATCTGGGTCAAAAAGGCCACCAAGACAAAGGCTGACTTGGCAGAAGAAGTGAAGAAGGACCCCGCCAAGACCCTTGAGATCATCATCAAGAGCTTTGGAAACAACTGTGACTTCAAGCACATCAAGGCGGAGTTGGTTCCCAGCATTCTGTCTCCCGGAGAGTGGACCAGTTGGAGCACCAGGGCTCGTGCCGAGCTCAGCACCAACCCCAAGTTCGGTGTAAATCCCAACGACATCAATATGTACACCGTCCGTGCCAATGTGATTTCCCGGGCAGAAATGCTGGCGGGAGAATTCAAGGCCCAGAAGCAGTTCTTTGCCCGCATCGACATCCTGATGAAGTACCTTGACTCCAAGGAGACCGACAAGGATTCCGAGTTGTTCCTGGAAATGTTCTCCTACTTCACCAACTACCTGAAATCATTCAGCTCTGTAACGGAGCAGGTAATGGCGTCCTACCTGGTGGTACGCAAGATTGTGGCTGAAAAGCCCCACTTGAATCCCAACTTCAAGTACACCTTCGGAGAGCTTTTTGGAGAGGTGGAGGATCCCCGAAAGATGTACATTGCCCTGAAGGACACAAAGAACACGAACCTTCGCTCGGACTTCCTGACCTGCGTCAAGACCCTGCTGCCCAACTGGGGAGACATCTACATCAAACTCTTCCCCACTGCCCTCAGAAAGGAAATGCTCTCACAGCTCATTGAGAACGGTTATGTGGACGCCGTGAAGAAGCTGGCTGTGGAAAGCTTCGACGAGTTCCGCCTGTACCGTGAGGCAGCCATCTTCTTCTTCCGGGAGTGCCGTGAGGAGCAGTGGTTCCAGGAGGCGGGAATTCCCTACGAAAGACAGCTGGTCACCCTGGTCCACATTCTCGACCTGATTTATCGGGAAATCGACAACCATGTGGACACCACTGAAAACAGGAAGCTGGACCGCCAGATCCAAAAGCTGCTGTTCGAGGAAAACACCCTCTTGAACTACATCCTGGACAATGACATGGATACCGTCACCCGTATGTACACCTTGGTGGACGACGTGAAGGACCTTGACCCTGCCATCAAGATGCGACTCCGCAGTGAAATCCAGAAGAAGTTCCCCGACTTCAAGTTCCACGGTGCAGAGGAAAAGACCTCCACCAACTTGGGCTTCATTGTCACCGCAAAGATGCTCACCCTCAAGAAACAGGAGCTGGAAAACATCCTGACGGTGGAGATGCCCGACAATGCAAAGGAAATTGCCGAGGCCAGGGCACAGGGAGACTTGAAGGAGAATGCGGAGTACAAGGCTGCAAAGGAGCGGCAGAACGAGCTGAACAACCGAGCGGGACGGCTCAACGACGAAATTGGACGTGCCAAGATTTTCGATCCGGCAACTTTGTCCACCGCCAGCGTCTCCTTTGGAACCATGGTTACCCTGCTGAACCTCAACACAAACGAGCAGGAAGTGTACACCATCCTGGGTCCATGGGAGTCTGATCCGAAGAACAAGGTGATTTCCTTCAAGTCACCCTTGGGAAACAAGTTGATGAATGCAAAGAAGGGAGACACACTGAAATTCTCCATCAACGACCACGATCACAACTACAAGGTAGAGAAGATTGAGGCAGCTGACTTCTAGGATTAGAATCCGGTGACTGCCGGACCAATGCAAAAAAAACTCCATCGGTGAAACAAATTATTCCATCAGATGGAGTTTTTTTTTGCATTTATCCCATTTTTTTATAAAATGTGTTATTATGTTTAAGTACACTTACAGTATTTATTGGAAAATACATATTTGATGCCGATGATTAAAACAGTGTATTATCGATTTTCGCAGGGAGTGTTGTGTGCAAAAAGTAACATTTTCAATCGGACTGAAACTTGTAATTATCATTACAATGCTGGTTTTGATTTCCCTTGGTGCGGTTACCTATATTGTATCCTACTTCGTGGGGGACGATACCAAGCGTACAGCGGAAGAGAACAACCATACATTGAACCAGCGTTCCGCCACATCTGCGGAGGCAGAGCTTACCACCATCCGTTCCAACAGCTTTCTTCTATTGGATATGCTCAGCAGTGCCGGCAATAGTGCCGCCATGGCACGTCAGACTACAACCTTCTTCTTCGAGCGCAACCAAGGAACGGCAGCAATCCTCCTGTACAATGTGGAGACTGACCGGAACGACCGCACACTGATAAACTCCAGGTTCTTCCTTTCCAACGAGCTGGACGAGGGTTTTATTTCCACCTTCCAGGAGGCCAACAAGGACTCCATCCAGCGGGCAGCTCGAGGGGAGGTATTCGTCCTGTCCGGAGCTCCCATATTCGGTATACCCATTCTAGCCCTCCTCTACCCCTGGCAGGAGAGCGGCTTGCAGCAGGCCGCCGTTGTGCTGTTTTCCGCAGAATCTCTGACGGAAGTCTTTGGCACCGGTTCTGTCAATCAGTCCTTCATCGTCAACCACAACGAGGACCTGATGGTACACAGCGACTTCGACCTCATCAAGGCGGGAGCCAACTTTGCCCACATACCCATCATCCAAGAGATGCGGCAAAACAATGACACCAACCGCCAGACGGTATTCACCGACAGCGACGGAATTGAGTATTATGGTGCCTACAGCAAGCTTGCCATCGGAGACTGCGGTGTTGTCACCACCATCCGCTCTGACCTGGTGATGCAGCCAGTATATGACACCTTGCGGAGGAACCTCTACCTTACTGCAGCGGTGCTGATGCTGGCAATCCTGTTCATCTACTTCTTCTCCAAGACCATCAGCACCCCAGTGAAAAAACTGGCAGCCGCATCGGATCAAATCGAGCAGGGAAACTACGAGGTGAACCTGAAGCCCAAGGGCAGCGATGAAATCGGATTGCTGACAGAGCGCTTCGTCTCCATGGGAAGGGGGCTGGCTGAACGGGAGCGATTGAAGGACAGCTTCGGACGCTTCGTCAACAAGGAGATTGCAGAGAAGGCGGCCCGAGGAGAGCTGGCCATGGGTGGTGAGAACAAAGAGGTGACCATCTTTTTCTCAGATATCCGCTCCTTCACCGCCATCTCCGAAAAGCTGGAGCCTGCCGAGGTGGTGGAATTCCTGAACGACTACATGACCCGCATGGTTGAGTGCGTCAACAATACCAACGGTGTTGTTGACAAGTTCATTGGTGATGCGGTCATGGCAGTGTGGGGAGCACCGGTTTCTGCTGGCTCCCCCGCCCAGGACGCCCTGAACTGTGTTCGTGGCTGCCTGATGATGCGGGCCGCCCTGCGGGAATTCAACGTGGGGCGTGGCGGCGACAAGAAGCCCATCATCAAGATTGGCTGCGGCGTGAACACCGGTCCGGTCATCGCAGGACAGATTGGATCCACCCAGCGAATGGAATATACCGTCATCGGTGATGCGGTGAACTTTGCCTCCCGAACAGAGGCCCTGAACAAGCCACTGGGGACGGACATCCTCATTACGGAAAATACCTACGAGCTGATTAAGGAACACGTTATTGTGGAGCAGATGCCCTCCGTCACCGTAAAGGGAAAGGAAAAGCCGGTATCCATGTATGCGGTGGTCAACATGCCCAAGGCCACGGACATCCCTGGTGCCGGTCCAGACGGCCCCAAGACAATGGCTGAGGTACGGGAGCTGTTGGGCATCCCCACGCCAGACTATGCAAAGGTGAACCTGGATGAAGAAGAAAAGAAGTACAAGATCCAGGGCTAAAGACCTGCTGGTAACGCTGCTCTGTCTCTCTGGAGCCACTATAAGCCTGTGGCTGTTCTGGAGGGACTTTACCGCGGTGCTAGAAAAGCTCAACGACACACCCATAGCCACCGTTACCTGGAAATACAAGGCAGCCCAGCGAAAATTCTCCGACCGGCTGATCTGGGACCGACTCCAGCAGGACTCCCTTGTCTACAACGGAGACACCATCAGAACAGCTGCCGGGGCCGAAACCACCGTCACCTTCGAGCACAGCGAGCTGCAGCTGGGAGAGAACACCATCATCCAGATCCAGGTGGACACCGACGGCATGACCTCCGTGAACCTTTCCGGAGGAAACCTTTCCGCCAACGCCAGCAGCGGCTCCAACATGCAACTGCGGTCTGGCAACGTGACGGTGGCCCTACAGGAGGGCACCACCATCAACGCAAACATTGGCAGTGGCAGCGCTTCTCCCCTGTCGCTGCAAGTCACCGCCGGAAGCGCCACCATCATCGGAGCCGACGGAACCCATTCTGTCGGCCTAGGCGAAGGACTCACGCTGGACGCAGAGGGAGCTATCACCTCCCAGCCCCTCACCATCATAGAGCCTTCACCCCAGACACGGCTTCTGAAATTCGAGGGCAAGACCGTCCCAGTGAGCTTTAAGTGGTCCACCTACAACCTGCCGCCCAACTCCCAGCTCATCTTTGAGACAGCTGCCGACAAGGAGTTCAACCAGCTTGTGGACCAAATTGGACTATCCGGCCTCTCCTCCATGTCCATTGACTTTGGGGAGGGCATCCATTACTGGAGGCTCTACTCCGCCGTTGACGGGGTGCCTGTGGAGGATGCACTACAGGGTGGACGCATCACAATCCTGGATGCCCCCACCCCGACACCCATTGTGCCTGTGGGCGGCGACAGCTTTACTTACCGCACCAAATTGCCTACCATCCGCTTCATGTGGAATGGCAATGAGTATGCATCCTCCTATCTCTTTGAGATTGCGGACAATCCCCAGATGACCAATCCCGTCGTCTCCCAGAATTCGGCGCATCCCTCCAGCATCGTCTCCACACTGGGAGCCGGCAAATGGTATTGGCGGACAATACCCTATTACACCTTCAATGGCATTGGGTACGGCAAGGCTTCCGAAGTCACCAGCTTTACCATCATCCAACAGGGACAATTGCAGACTCCCCAGCCTATTTCCCCAGTGGGCGGCCAGCTGGTGAACATCGCCAAGGAAGCGGAGCAGGACATGGGGCCGCTTTTCTCCTGGCGGCGGGAGCCTGAGGCCAGCGAATATATCCTGCGGCTCAGTCGGGACGAAAGCATGAGCAGCATTGTGGCAACCCTTTCCACCACCAACAACTACACCGCCGCCCTCCCCCCCTCCACTGGACGCTGGTATTGGGATGTCGCCCAGATTGATACCGAGGGCAACAAGTCAGCCTCCTCTCCGGTACAAAGCTTCCTGGCAGTGGACAAGGAGGTTCAGTTCAACACCATCTTCCCACCCGAAGGATACAAGATTGCCAACACCCGTATCCCCGACATCAGATTCACTTGGAAGAACAACCTGGAGGACGAAATCATCTTCCAGATTTCAGACTCCAAGAACTTCGATACCATTGTCCATGAGACAAAATACACCCCTGACACCGTGGGTGGATTCAGTCCTCGACTGGCGGAGGGAACCTGGTACTGGAGAATTCAAAGCGGAGACGGTAGTTCCGGTATTGTCACTGAGCCGCGATCCTTTGAAGTCGTTCCACAGCTGCCAAAGGCTGGCATCGTGTCGCCTGTGGGAGGCTCCACTGCCATTTCCAGGCCAGGCATAGACGTGAAGCTCCAATGGGCACCGGTGGAGGGCGCCGACTACTACCAGGTTTTCCTCTACGGCGGCTACGGACAGGAGCCCATAGCGGAGGAGCTTTTCTCCGAGGACACGGAGATGGACGTTCTATTTGACCACTACCCCGATGGCACCTACCGCTGGACCATCCAGGCCTTTGCGGAGGAGACACCCATGTCCACCCGTGTCACCGGATTGTTGTCGGAGTCTTTCTTCGCCCTGAAAAAGATCTATCCTGTAACCCTGCAGAATCCTGTGCCAGGAGCCAAGTATGACGGAATGGACGCATACCTGCATCCCGATACCCTCAGATTCAGCTCACAGTCTCCCATAGAAGGATATGAAATCATCATCATCAAGGGTGACTACAGAAGCAATATACCAAAAGAGTATGGTACCGCAGGAACCATTCCCCAGCAGGCGATTGTATACCGGGGAGCCAGCAGGAAGCTTCCGCCCCTGTCCGAGGGAACCTATTGGTGGACGGTCAACGCCATAACGGAGGGAGGCCACGACATCAGCAACCATATTCCCAGTTCCTTCATCGTCAATCCCATAGAACCCTTCCCTCCAGCAGAAGGACTGCAGCCGGAAGACGGCACTGTGTATGACGAGAACTACCTTGTGGACAGCACCTCCATCCAATTGAGATGGAACACCATCAAGGGTGCAGAAGCCTATCAGTTGCTCATCTCCAATGCGGAGACAAGACAGGAGGTGATGGACATCATCATTCCCGCCGTGGCAAACCTCAGTACCAATAGCTATACCCTTGATCTGACAAAGCTAGGACTAGGCACCTTCAACTGGACTATAAAGGCGCGCCAATACCTTCCCACCAACAAGCCCCGAAACTGGGTTGAGGATATGGTCCTCAAGAACGGCCAGCCAGCCACCGGAAGCTTTGTGGTGACCTTGCCGCAAGAGGAGATCATAACCTATGAAACAGGAGACCTGTATGGCAACTAGGACCCATCGCACACAAGTTCCATATAAAGGCTCCGGAAAAAAAATCATCCTGCCCCTGTTGGTCATCATCTGCCTGGGGGGGATACCAGCCTTTCCCCAGGAACCGCCGTCAGACACACCAGACAATCCTCCAGTCGGAAGTGATACAAGAAATTACTTCATGCAGCAGAACGAGGAGAACAACCCCATTATCTTCCAAACCTTAGAATGGGCTCCTGGCAACCATATCAAATGGTATGAGGTGCTGCTGGAGATGATGGACGAGGCTACCGGCCAATGGGTTCCGGTAAACGATGCCATTCCTGAGACAATGCCCGGCACGGGGAACCTCCCCCAGAATCTACCGGAATTCAAGGGCGATGGCCGCTACAAGACCACCTCCAACAAGTTCACCGTGTCGCTCCAGGCAAGGGAGTCAGGTGAGCCCCAGCCATACCGCTACACAGTCACCTCTTACAATCTGCTGGGACATCAGGCATTCACTACAAACTACATCGAATTTGAGGTGAAGAAGGCATATATCCCCGGAGTGGAGAGCATTTCCCAGGACCTGATTTATCTGGACACACTTTATGACCCGACAATCAGGGTGAGTGGCCACAATCTCCGCAAGGAAACTGACTACTATCTGGTGAACGACAGAGAGGTGATACGGCCAGTGGAGATTATCCCCAATGACAATCAACGGAGGGCGGAGGTCGTCTTTGACCCCCGATCACTAGATGTTGGGGAATGGTTCTTCAGGGCTGAGAATCCCGGAGCATTCACTTCAGACATCCCCCTCACCATCAAATTCATGAAATGGTACGACGTATCCCTGTCAGCTGGTTACGCCCCCCTCTTTGTGCCATACGATGATAATGTGAGCACATACTTCGGTACAAACTTCATGCCCCTTGGTGTCGACCTCCGTGCTACCTTCATCTTCCTGAAGCGGCGGGCAGGATACTTGGGTGTGTCCATGAACGGAAAGTGGAACAATTTCAATGGGGAATTTGACGCCCACAATGTCAACACCCACTTCATGCAGAGCCTTCTGACCGTTGTCTACCGTTATCCCATCATCAGAAACAGGCTGACCGTGGAGGCCCGGCTCGGCGGTGGCCTGTCCTATGTCACCGGCCTCACATTCCAGTTCCCCCATGCTCTGGAGTCAGAGCCCTTCTCCTCCATTTTCCCGGCGGCCACCGCAGGCATTTCCCTTGCAGGATATGCCTGGCGAGGATTGTTCATCGAGGCCGGAGCCGATCTCATCGTATCCTTCACCCCCGATATGCTCATCCTTTCCATCTCCCCCACAGTCTCTGTGGGTTGGACCTTATAGCAAGAGCGTTACACCACAAAAAAGGGGCTGCCCTTGGACAGCCCCTTTTCCCTTCAATTTAAATTCTACAGGCTGGAAAGCAGCGACTGCACCTCACTGGAACGGTACCCAGGATTCTTTTCCTGTACATAGACTAGATACTTCTCCGCATTGGCACCATCATTCAAGGACATACAGACCTTGGCCAGCTCGATGTAGGCATCCCAGTTCCTGTTGTCCGACTTGATGACCTCAGTGTACATGGTCTTGGCATTCTCATAATCCTCGGCGCTGGCATAGGCCCGGGCAAGATTTGCCCGCACATCGTTGTTGTTGGAGTCCAGCTTCAGCGCCGTCTGGAAATAGTCCACCGCCACTCGGTAATCCTTTTGCTGTAGATACGCCTTACCCATGTTGTTGTTGGCCTCAAAGTTGGATGGATCCAGTGCCACCGCCTTCATCAGGAAGGTAAGGGCTGTTGAGCCGTCTCCAGACTCCAAGAAGATATTTCCCAAGTTGATGAGGGATCTGACATGACGGGCATCCAGCTTCAATGCCTCCTGGTAGACAGGGATGGAGTCGTCAATTCGGCCGCTTTCATCCAACAGCAGGGCGTAGTTGTACACGATGGATACCTTATTTGCGGAATTCATCTTCGAGTCGCTCTTTGCCGTAGTGTAAGCCTTCTGGGCATAGGTCAAAGAATCCTTCAGCTTATCCTGACCGTACAAGGTTGTGGACAAGTTGTAGTTGGTCAGGGGATCGTCGGCGGACAAGGCCAGTGCCTTCCTAAACTGCTGCTCCGCTTCCTGGTAGCGACCATCCTTGGCATAGACCGTCCCTAACTCCCGCAGAGCACTGGTATTTGCCGAATCCAGCCTGATGACCTGCTGGTAAGCCGTGATTGCACCAGCAGAATCGTTCTTTGCATCAAGCAGCCGCGCCGCCTCCAGGTAAGCCTTGTCGTACATAGGATTGATGGAATATGCCTTGCGATAGGCTGCAATGGCGTCATCCCGACGACCCAGCCTATTCAGGGTCATACCCAGGTTGTACTGGGCATTCTCAAACCGGGTGTTCAGCTTGCAGCAGGTCTCAAAGGAGGCCCGAGCCTCACTGAATTTACCCATACGATACTGGACTTTACCCAACTCGTAGTAATACAGGTAGTTGTCGCTGTCAGCCTGCACCGCCTGGTTGTACTCATCCAAGGCAGTAGGCCAGTTCTGGACATCCTCAGCCCCCTTTCCAAATACGTAGTGGGCCACAGCATTTCTGGGATCGTTGTTCACTGCCTCAGTGGCATAGGTATGGGCAGCGGCGGCAGTCGCCTTCTTGTCCGCCATGGAACCAGCGCCAGAGCCACTGCCACCACTACCAGAACCACTACCAGAGCCACTACCAGAGCCACTGCTAGCTATTCCGTCAGAAGCCTCCCGCATGGCTAGGGCTGCCTCTGCCATCTGCTCGGCATTGAAGGCATTCTGTCCTTCTGGCAGCAGTTCCTTCGCAGCGTCAAAATGCTGCTTCGCCGCAGCATAGTCACCGGAGTTGGCAGCGGCCTTGCCAAGGGAAATCTCGTCACGAACCTTGTTCATCTGCGCCTGGAGTGCCTTGTTTCGCTCCGCTGCGGCCTTCTCCTCGGCAGCCTTTCGCTCGGCGGCAGCCTTGGCCTCTGCAGCCTTCCGCTCAGCCTCCGCCTTTTGCCGAGCGGCCTCCTCCTGACGCTTTTCTTCTGCAGCACGCCGTTTCTCCTCAGCGGCAGCCTGAGCCTTTCGCTCGGCCTCTGCCTTGGCAATGCTGGCACTGGAACCACCCACACCGGCAGCGGCATCATCCGCAAGGTTCTTGGCAAGCTTCGCCAGCTCTGCAGTGTCCAGTCCCTCCAGCCCCTCGTAGCCGCCCTCTGCAATCAATTTCTCGATTCGCTTGGCAATCTCCTCCTGGCTCAGGCCCTCCAGACTACCGTCGGCGGCAAGCTCCTGCATCAGCCGCGCGAACTCATCGCTGTCCATATCCTCAAGCCCTTCGTAGTTGCCGCTCTTCATCATCTGGTCAATGCGGTTGGCAACTTCGTCCTGGCTCATGTCCTCCAGACTGTCGGCAGTGGCATCCTTGGAAAGATTCTTGGCGAGCTTGGCAAGCTCTGCAGTGTCCAGCCCCTCCAGCCCCTCGTAGCCGCCCTCCGCAATCAATTTCTCGATTCGTTTGGCGATCTCCTCCTGGCTCAGGCCCTCCAGACTACCGTCGGCGGCAAGCTCCTGCATCAGCCGGGCGAATTCGTCGCTGTCCATATTCTCAAGCCCCTTGTAGTCGCCACTCTTCATCATCTGGTCAATGCGGTCGGCAACCTCGTCACGGCTCATGCTGCTGATGCCTCCAGCACTACCGGAGCCGGAGCCACTGGTACCGGCGACACCACCAGCGCCAGCCATTCCCTGTCCCTGCTGCTGCCGCAGCAACTCGTTCATGGTGGCATTGTTCCTATTGGCTGCCTCAAGGAGGGCCCGCAAGTCATCCAACCCCTGAATTCCACCCAATGCATCAAGGCCACCACTTTCGGCCAGCCGCCTGAACAGCTCCTCCAAGTCACTGTCAGAAATTCCATCCTCTGCGGCCATGCGGGACATAGCCTCCTCCAACAAGGCCAAGGCTTCCATATCATTGGCATTCTTGATGAGCAGCTCCTCCAGCAAATCCAAGGCACGGTCATACTCTCCCCTGTCCATGTACCGCTGGATCAGGGACAGCATGTTGTCACGCTCAACGGCAGCAGCACCCCCGCCCTTTACCGCAGAATAAATTCCCACACCGCCCAGTCCCAGCAGCAACAGAGCCACGGCGGCAGCAATGGCAATGAAAACACCCTTCTTTTTCTTCTTCTTGTCCTCGTCTTGGTCAGGTTCCTTTCCACCTCCAGACGATTGGGAGCTAGGGTCTATCCCTGCTGCACTCTTTTTCTCATCATCAGTCCAATTCTGATTCGTACTCATATTCAATAACTCCTTCTGAACCTGCATTCATTCCTGTTGTCTCTGTATCCTGGAGGGATGCCGCCACTTCTTCCAGCAGCTTCCTTCTCCTTTCAGCCTCGGCCTCACGCTGTGCAGCCAGCCGAGCCTCCTCCGCAGCCTTCTCTGCCGCCAGACGCTCGGCCTCCTTCCGGGCAGCCTCCGCCTTTTCCTCGGCAATCCGCTGGTTCTCGGCCTGGATGCGGGCCTCCTCCTCCTTCATCCGCTGCTCCTCCTGGGCAATGCGCTCCTTCTCCTGCTCCCGGTACACCATCTCGCCCCGCAAGGCCCTGATGATTGCCTCCACCTCGGCCCGCTGGCTGCTGTAAGGATCCAGCACCAGGTACCGCTCGTAATCCTCCAAGGCTCCCTGAAGCTTGTCCTGGGAAAGCCGGGAATTGGCCCGGTTCAGCACCGGGGAGGCAAAGGTGGGATCTGCAGCCGAGGCCAGGGAGAACATCTCCTCCGCCGTGGCATAATCCCGCATGGCGTAGGCAGAATTTCCTGCGTTGAAGGCAATGATCCGCTTGTTTGTGCCGGAGGCCGAAAGCCCCCGTCGAAATACCTCCAGAGACTCGGTATACTGCCCTGTCTGGTAGTAGGCAATACCAAGATAAATATACACCGATGGAGACACCGACAAATCGTTCATGGCAGTGACAAAATAAGGAATGGCCTCCGAGGGCTTGTTTGTGGAAAACAAATTGTAGCCCGTCTCATAGGCATCGGAAGCAAAGGAAGAATACACCGACAGGACTAGAACCACTGCCAGCGAAAAATATTTCCTTCTCATTAGAATCAACCTCCCAAGTTGTTCTATTTCATAGAACAACCCATTTGACATATTCGCATAAAAAAGTTACTCTTTCAAGAACAAGAAGTACATTATATTATCGGAGTTCTAATGGAAGCTGTTCAGATAATTATCATCGCAGTATCAGCAGTGGCAGTTGGTTTCCTGGCATATTTCATCATCAAGTCTTCATTGGCCCCCAAGCGGGTTGAAGGAATCAACAAGCTCATCAAGCAGGGAAAGACTGTAGCAGCGGTAAAGCTGGCTAAATCCATAATCGCAAAGAACCAGAGGGATTTCCTTGCCCACTACTATCTGGGAAAGGCATACCTGGCGGACAACAAGCCGGAGCTTGCTCTGATGGAATTCAAGGTGGTGAACCAGAACGCTCTGTTCAATGAAGATATGCCCGAGACAGAATTCCGCAAGCAGATTTCCCAGCTCTACCTCAAGTTCAACCAACCCAACGAGGCATTGAAGGAATTCCTGCTGCTTACAAAGCTTGAGCCACGGAACGCCGAGCACTTCTACAATGCGGGAAAGATCTTCGAGCAGAACAACAAGACTGACCAGGCCGTCTCCTTCTACCAGCAGGCCATCGCCCTGAACAAGAAGCATGTGAAGGCCCACGCCTCCCTGGGTATGATGCTTTACAAGACAAAGCAGCTGGATGCCGCCAAACGAGAAATCTCTCTGGCCATCTCCTTGAATCCCAACGAATTCTCATCCTATTTTTATCTTGGAAAGATCCTGAAGGAGGCCAAGGACTATCCGGGAGCTGTAGATGCCTTTGAGAAAGCCCTCCGTGACCCTGAATTCAAGCAGCGGGCGTTGCTGGAACGTGGTTCCTGCTTTATGGCTGTGGACAACCCCGACAAGGCCTTCGTTGAATTCGACCGGGCGGTAAAGGCATCCAAGAACGATTCCAGCCAGGAGACCCTTTATTCACGCTACTTTCTGGCGGCCTGCTACGAGCGGATGCACAAGATCGAGCTGGCCATTGAGCAGTGGGAAAAGATTTGCGTGCGGAACAGAAACTTCCTGGACACGGCCACCAAGCTCTCCGAATACCGTGACCTCCAGAACAACGACAATATGAAGGAATACCTCACCAGCTCCTCCGAAAATTTCATAGAGCTGTGCAAGAAGGTCGCCCTGAATGCCATGGGACTGGCAGCCCAGAATGCCGAGCCCACCAAGTACGGCTGCCGCATGGTGGCCACCGAGGCAAAGAACGACAACTGGATGAATATGCGGCAGCAACTGTTCTACCTGCTGTTCTTCCGGGAGCCTGACCCACTGGAGGACACTGTGGTACGCCAAGTGGCGGACGAGGTGAAGAAGCAGAACTATTCCAAGGCCTTCATCTGTACCAGCTCCGGGTTCAGTCGTTCTGCCTCCAATTTTGCCGAAAGCCGCCCCATGGAGCTCATCAACAAGCAGAAGCTGGAGATGCTTTTGGAAAAGGCTGGTATATAGTCAGCTTCAGGTCCTCATGAAAATACTCTGCGTGTCGGATCAGATTGACCCACTGGTATACAGCAACTCCGCAAGGGAACGATTTTCCGATGTGGAGTTGGTGCTTTGTGCGGGGGACCTGCCCATGGAATACATTGACTTCATTGTGTCCACCCTCAATGTCCCCACCTTCTTTGTGTTCGGGAACCATAATCTCAATGAATTTCATCTGTTCCATAAGTCTGTAGCTTCATCTCATGGCAACATGAATGATTCCATGGGATTACAGTCCGCAGGCGGCGGTGCAACCTACGCTGGATTCAAGGCAGTGTGTATTCCCAGCTCAGTGCCGGGCCGGCCCCTGCTGCTGGTAGGTGCCTCTGGCTCCATCAAGTACAACAGGGGGCTGGCCCAGTACACCGACTCAGCAATGAAGCTCAAGCTCTTGAGACTCCTGCCCCGACTCCTGCTGAACAAGCTCAGGTATGGCCGCTATGTGGACATCTTCCTGACCCACTCCCCTCCCCGCCACCTTCAGGACCGGGAGGATCCCTGTCATCGTGGATTCAACTGCTACCGCTGGTTCCTGGAGAAATTCACCCCGAAGTACATGCTCCACGGACACATCCACCTCTACGATCTTCAGGAGCCACGAACAACCCAATACCACCAGACTGAAATCATCAATGTATTCAGCCACTACATACTTGATATTCCTTGGAGTAATTCATAGCATGGATCAGCGTACCCAATCCCAGGAAGACTTTTCCAAAGCCCGGAACAAGGCCCTCTTCAACGAGCTGCAGCACTTCCTGAACCCGGAGGAAACTCAGCTCCTCTCCCTCTCCGACATGAAAAAGATGCTGAAGCCCACTGGCGAGGTGTATCAGGGAATGCAGACGGTACCAGTGGAGCTGATAGTTGGCAGCGAGGGCCGGTACCGTGACTTTGACAACCATTTCTTTCCCAAGAACCTGCACCTGAAGCAACGGTGGGAGAACATCGACCGTGCCCACTTGGAGGATATCATCCTCCCTCCCATCAACCTCTACGAACTGGGGGGACTGTACTTCGTGCGTGACGGGAACCACCGTGTCTCCGTGGCCAAGGCCCAGGGCATCAAGGAGCTTGATGCGGAGGTGGTAAGCCTCCAGAGTGAAATCAAGCTCAAGCCTGGTTCCAATCCTCGACAAATGGTCCGCCAGGTACTCCAATACGAGAAGCGCGTGTTCTACGGGGAGACCCACTTCGGGGACATCACCGACTACTGGCACCTGGACTTCACCGCCACCGGCCAGTATGACGTTATCTTCCAGCACCTGCAGATCCACAAATACTACATCAACCAGAACCAGCGGGAGGAAATCAGCATGGCGGAGGCCATCACCTCCTGGTTCAAGAACGTCTACCTTCCCGTTATCAACGTCATCAGACAGCAACGGATTCTCCGTAAATTCAAGGGAAGAACACCAGCCGACATGTACGTGTGGCTCATCAAATACTGGGACGAGCTGAAGCAGAAATTCGGCAATGACTATAGCCTGGATGTGGCTGCCCAGAGCTTCACCAAGGAGTATGGCATCGGATTTTTCGGGCGAATCAAACAAAAACTCTGCTCATATTGGAATGGCAATCATTCTTGACGGCTCAAGATTTCGATGATAGACTGAGGTAGAATGGAGTCTAATGGAGTACTACGCCTATGTTGAACGATAGCTTTGCATACCTTCCCCTTCTGGTGGCGGCTGCAAGCACCTTCCTCACCATCATCATCCTTGCAGCAAACCGGGAATGCTATCATCCTGCTGTACTGACACTCCATATCATTTGTGCCGTGTTCGTGGCAGCCGCAGCACTTTACACCATATTCAACCCCATGCTCTTTTCAATGGCCGCAGCCCTAGCCATATCCGCCATACTCATGCTACTGGCAGCAGTCGTAAATCGTGTCACAGGGCCACGTGAGCCCACTCAGAAGAACCAGTTGAAGGTGCAGGCTCAGGAGGAGCAGCTAGAGCAGATTCAGGCAGATGTCCCCCAGGTTTCTGACTCACTTCTGAGACTTCTTGATGCCGGCAAGAATTTCACACTGATGGCCTCAGAGGCCCTTTCCAAGGATTCCGATTTGGGCCCCCTGCTGGATATGGTGAACAACACACTTATACAGGAAACGGGAGCCACTGGGGGCGCCATCCTGCTGGTGGATGAATTTGAGGACGTGCTGTCAGTAAAAGCCTTTTCCGGAGACTTTCCACCCCCCTACCGACTTCCTGAAGACCTTCCCCACAAGGTTATCCGTGTAGAAACAAATTTCCGTTTCGCCCAGTTTCCCCTCACCGAGACGATTTTTGGAGCCGTTGCCTGCAGTGGACGTGGCGAGCTGATAACAGACCCCCTCTCGGACATCAGGATCATCCAAAATGAGCCGGAGGATTTCCTCAAGTGTGGCTCCTACCTATTCCATCCCTTGAAAATCAAGGATACGGTCATCGGTGTGATGGCCTTGGCCCGTTGTTACGGAAATCCTGAGTTCACCCAAAAGGAGTATGACATTGCCGCCGCCCTCAGCAACCTTGCCAGTGCTGCCATCAAGATTGTGTACTCCTACCAGGAGATCACTGAGCATGCAGAGCTTACCAAGGAAGCCAACATTGCCTGCAGGTTCCAGGCCACCCTCCATCCTAAGCTGCTGCCGGCAATCCCAAACCTGTCTCTGGGTGCCTTCCAACGGATTGCGGAGGGAATTTGCGGCGACTACTACGACATCATCCCCGTCCGCAAGGACAGAATCGCCTTCATCCTTGCGGACGTGGCGGGCAAGGGAATGACCTCCCTGCTGATTATGGTAATGCTGCGGGCCATGCTGCGGTTGACGGTGAACACCACCCAAAGCGCCGCCACCATCCTCTCCTGGGCCAACCGTGGAATCTCCAGTGAGACCAGCATCGACCACTTTGCCAGCGTGGCCCTCATCAACTACGACACCGAACAACGCAAAATTCAGATTGCCACAGGCGGTACCACACCGATTCTCCTGTTCCATGCCGCTACCGGTGAAATCGAGAAGATTTCCGACATCAGCGACCCGGTGGGTGTGGAAAAAAAGACCGAATATAAGGATAAGGAATTCCAAGTAACCCCCGATGATATACTTATAACCTACACTGATGGTGTCATCGAGGCTCAAAACAGCCGTGGCATCCAGTATTCAAAAGACCGTTTGCTGGAGGTGATTCTCCAGAACAAGCATTTGTCGGGAAAAGAAATTGCAGACAAGGTGAAGAATGACATCGTAAAGTTCAGCGGTACTGGCCACCAGCATGACGACCAGACCTTGCTGATCATCAAAATCCAATAGGAGGAAACTATATGGAACTGAAGATACGGAAGAACGGCGAGATTTACATTGTTGATGTGAATGGCGAAATGGACTTATACAATTCATACAAGCTGAAGGAACTGGTGATGAAGATGCTGGAAAAGAACGTGAAGAAGTTCGTCATCAATCTTGAACAGGTGGACTACATCGACTCCTCTGGGATCGGTGCCCTCATCTTCATCTGCTCCACCATCAAGAAGATGAACTTAAAGCTCTCCATCTCCAATGTCCATGGATCGGTGAAGAAGGTCATTGAGCTCACCAAACTGATGGGCTACTTCCCCATCTCCAACAGTGTTGAGGAAGCCTTGCTGACTCTCAGCAAATAGAAGAGGAACTACATATGGAACAAATCAAGGAACTGCGGTCAGACGAGAATGATGCCCTCTTCGACAGGACGAATATGTTTTTCAAGGAATTCCCCTCGGACTTCCGACAGATCAGATACTTCACCCTCCTCATCGTCCAGTCCGCCCCGCTGGAAATCAAGGAGATAAACCTGCTGGAGCAGCAGATCAGCGAGGTCATCAAAAATGCGGTGAAGCACGGAAACGACTGCGACATAAACAAAAAGGTACGGGTCTGGTACTCCTTCAGTCCCACCCACGCCCACCTCATCGTGGAGGATGACGGCGAGGGCTTCAAGGACCTGGAGAAATGGAACGAATTCAACCGCAAGCGGCTGGAGTGCCTCCACAACCAGAATTTCGAGGAGCTGGCCAACTACGTGTCCTTCCGCACCAACCACAGTGACGAGCAGGACGGTGGAAACGCACTTTTTGCGGCCCTGGAATACTGGAACGGCGGGTTTGTGTACAATGGGAAGCGCAACGGTGTGGCAATGCTGAAGAAATTCCAGCAGCGTCGTCACGGAATCACCGCTGAATAAGGAGGCAAGACAGCAACCTGACAGTCGATTGATTGGAGGCCGCTGGTATCAGGAGGTGAACAGGTGGGACAGGACACCGATGTTCTCCGGTGATACGGCGGCCTGGTTTTCTGTCTGGATGGCATTGAAGATTTCCTGACGGAAGACCTTCACGTTCTTGGGGGCCTCCACGCCGATCTTTACCTGGTCACCACGAATCTCGATGATGGTGACCGTAATCTCCTCTCCAATCTTTATCTTTTGGTTCATCTTGCGGGACAGTATCAGCATAGATTCCCCCGCTTCTTCATCTCGGCCAAGAGGTCGTGCTTGGTCCCCCACTTGGGATCAGAAATCACCACCTGGAGGCACTTGTTGTTCTGCTTGTTCACGATGATGGGCCCCTGAAGGTTCATGGTGACGGGATTTCCCTCCGCAGGAACCGTTAGGATGGCCAGAACGAAGACATCGGCGGGGGATGACACGTCGATTCTGGACAGCACCTTGTCATCCACATCCAACTCATAGTCCCCGCAAATCAGGAAGGGATCCACAACCAGAAAGGCCAGGGCCTTCTTCTCCGTGGACTGAAGCCACAGGAAGGGCTCGTACTCGGACTCGAACAGCACATAGTCTGTGAACTGCTCAAATCCGAACAATCCTTCCGGAAAGCTGAGGCGCTGCTTCTCATCCACTGTAATGATGCCCTTGGCCTTTGTCTCTACTTGCATCTACCCTTCCTATCTGAGATAGTTCAACAAGGTGCTTGAATACAGCTTGGCTGCATTGCTCAAGGTCGCCTGCTGGACATACTCCATCATCTTCATGTCGGTAACCGCCTTGGTGAAGTCTAGGTCACCCTCGCGGCTGATCATTGATGTAACATTCAAGGCAGTTAAAGAGTTACGTGACACATTCTGCATGGCCCGCTCGTACTCTGAGCCTGACTGGGCAATGCGAGCCACCAGATTGCTGACGGAACCGTCGATGCCACCCAGCACACGGCCACCGATGGCCTCCTGGTCGCCGGTCAGCAGTGCATCCCGCAGGGCAATGACGCTGTCAAAGAGGGAGCCGCCGGAAACACGGACGCTGTCCCCCAGGTTGTAGGGAGGCTGCTGGCTGGCATCCTTGATGAGCCCCAGGTCGTTCAGCACGGTACCAGACAGGTCCTGGAGCCACAGCTGGCGGGAGTCGGTGGTCTGGAGATTCAGACCAAAGGTGACAGGATCGATGGAAGCCTTGACGGCGGCACCGGAGTCGTTGATCTTGGCGACAATTGCATACACGTTATCGCCAGCATTGAGACGAATCTCATGGCCATCCACGGAAATCACGCCATCAGCAGGCACACGGAAGGCGGAGGCATCCCGGCTGGAATAGAGCTCCTGGGGCTGGGACCAGAACACCCGGTTGCCGGCGGAGAAGGTCTCCAGGTAGGCATTCTCGTCCACCTCCACCTTGTTGCCCTCCACGTTACCGTTGTAGCGAACGGCGGCAATCTTCGGCTCAGAGGCACCAGCGACGGTGGCCATCTCGATGTCAAAGGCAGTGCGGTTTGTCCGGGTGCCGGCAAAGAGGGAGTTGCCATCGGGTCCAGTGGCGTTGGCGTTCTGAACCAGCTCCTCCAGCAGCTCGTCCACCTCGGCGGCCATATTCTGCATGTCCTCCGGCGTGTAGGTGCCGTTGGCACCAGTGATGGCCAGCTCACGGATACGGTGCATGATTTCCAGCGACTGGTCCATGTAGCCTTCGGTGAGAGCCAGACGATCGGTGAGCACCTGGGCGTTCTTCTCAAAGGTCTGAACCCGACCAAGGTAGGACTGGTAGCGAACCAGATGGCCGGCGGCCAAGGGGTCATCCCGCAGGGACTGGATCCGCTGCTGGCTGCTGAGCTGGTTGTTTGCCCGGGCCTGCCGAGATTCCTGCAGGCGCAGGCTGCCCTGCAGGTCATTATTCATCATCGCAGAACTAACTCTTCTCATCTTTCACTTCCTTTGGGGCAAGCCCCGATTATACTCCAAGTCTGTTGATTACGGTATCCAGTAGCTCGTCAATCACCGTGATGAAGCGAGCGGAGGCATTGTAGCCATGCTGGAACTTGATGATGTTGGCCAGCTCCTCGTCGATATTGACGCCGGAGATGGAGTCCCGCAGGGTCCGCAGGTCCGCCATCACAGTCTGCTGGCTCAAAAGGTTGATATCGGCCTGCTCACCCTTCAGTCCCACGTTGGTGACGGACTCGGCGAAATAGTCGTCCAGGGTACGGTAGCGGCCAATCATCACCTGGGAGTTGCGGATGGAGGCAATTTCCGTAGCGGCGCTGCTGTCTCCGCTCTCACCGTAGCCGGAGCCTGCGGGGAAAGAAGATGCAACTGAGAGGACGTCGCTGGCAATAGCTGGGTTCACGGCAATGTAGGCGGAGGGATTGTACACCGGTGAGACGGCGTACTGGGCTCCATTGGCAGTACCTGCACCGGCCAAAAGGTCAACGGCGTTGGGCTGTCCGTAGTCATAGGCATTGTCGGGGCCGGAGCCTGCCAGGATGCCAGAGTAGCCCGCCAAGAAGTGGCCGGAATCCTCCACGTGACGAATCACAAAGTCGGGATTGGCAGGATCCTGGGCGGTGGTGGCCTTCAGCACCAGATGGTTGTTGCGGTCGAGATAGGCTTTTACCTCGCCGTCGGAGTCATTGATGCGGGCGATGACGGACTCCACGGTGTCAGTGGGATAATAGGGCACATCGATGGTGCCATTCTTCCCGGCAATGGTGATGGTTCCCTCAAGGCCCAGCTGATCCTGGGGCTTCAGGGCATGGGTGCCGGTGAGGCGGAAGATGTAGGATGCATCCTCCACGCCGTCGCCGTTGCTGTCGAAGTTACCAGCCACATTGGTGACAAAGGGCTGCTGCACGAAGAAATCCAGGCCTGTGGTGTTGTTGGCTCCCACAGCGTTGCGGTGCACATCGTTCACCAAATCAGCGAAATTCATGGTCATGGTGTTCAGTTCCTGGAGCTCGTTGCGCACGTCCACGTCCCGCAGCTCGATAAGGGCACCAAGGGAACCGCCGGAAATCTGGGCAAGATTACCCGTGTCTGCCCAAACCACCTGGCTGTAGGTGTTGTTGTCCGTGGGGGAAATGGTGTCAAAGCTGCGGGCCACACCGCCCTGCACCAGCACCTGACCGTCAAGGTGAACCATGAACTCGTCGGGGTCACGCTGGTCAGTGGTGATGTTCACCAAGGAGGAAAGCTTTTCCACCATCAGGTCGCGGCGGTCCAGCAGGTCGTTAGGGTTGTCGCCCATGGCCTTTACCCGAACAATCTCCTTGTTCAACTCGGCAATCTGCTTGGTGTAGTTGTTCACCTGCTGGACAGTGGCCTCAATGTCGCCGTTCAAAAGCACACCGATACCTGACAGGCTGTTTTCCCGCTGGCGGATGGAATTCACCAGAGACTCGCCCCGGGTGACGATGGCCTGGCGGGCAGCCTGGGACTCTGGGTACAGAGACAGTTCCTGCCAGGACTGCCAGAAGCTGTCCATATTGGAGCGGATGGAGACATCCTGGGGCTCGTTGTAAATCTGCTCCAGCATGACGTAGTATTTCTCACGGGTTGCCCAGTATGACTCCTGGTTTGTCTGGGAGACAATGCGGGATTCCAGCATCTCGTCCCGCACCCGGTTGATGCTCTCCACAAAGACACCCTGACCAACCTGTCCGGGACGCTCGGCACGGGTCAGGTCCGGGCGGTACAAGGGGTCGAACTGGCGGAGGTGAACCCGCTGGCGGGAATATCCCTCCGTGTCCGCATTGGCGATGTTGTGTCCAGCCGTCTCAATGGAAGTGGTCTGGGCCATGAGACTGCGCTTACCAAGCTCAATTCCTGCAAATGAAGAAGCCATCCTATACTCCTTTAATTATAATACGGTGTTAATCAACAGGTTTTCTGGTACAGGCTTAATTACTGAACCTGTATTGGAATACACTGTGTTACGATTTTTTGGGATTACTGAATCAAACACTTCCTGCAAAAATTCCTTTGTAATCCGTATATAATCGTTTAAGGCGTCATTTTCCACCTTGGAAACAGATAGTTTTTGCCGCACCTGGTGAAGCACCTCCTTCACCACTGGACGCAAATCATCCGGAAGCTTTATGGACACCTGATGCATACCAGGCACCTGTTGTGAACCTGAGACACCACAAATCTGGCAACAAAGCTCCTCTCTCTTTGCCTCCATCTGGGTAAAACTCTCTGTCAACTCATTGAGCTTAAAGAGATTATTATCCAGATCAACCCAGTTTTTTTCCGTAACAGCCTGACGAACAAGCTTTTGCAACCCAATCATTGAGTCCAACAAATCATTCTGGGAAGTTAGGATGGCCAGCAAATCTGTAGCTGCCTTTTTGTCCATAAAGGCATCCTCCATGAATCCATAATACTTCATTAGTATATCGGCAGAAGGGGGAATTATCTTAAAGAAAAAAAAGGGGCCCGATACGACGTACCGGACCCCAACAAAAAAAGGAGAGGAGGATGCAGAAAACAAGAAAATGCAGTGTGTGCGGCTGCATGTTTCTGTCGAAACTGCGGTGATTGTTGTTGCTCTTGCAATCTATAAACCAAACCAACGGGGTACAGGAAGGTTACGAAAAAAAAGAAAAAAATTGCTTTTTTTTGGGAGGACGATACACTGGAGAGTCATGTATGAAAGTTGAGCATTGATTCCACCCTTCTCACTGCTCCCTCCCCGTGCTAAACTGTTCCCATGACGCAGGCAGAGCAAGTCGGTCAGCGAGTTTTCAATCATTAGTTCCACGTAGAGCCAGAAATCATCCTGCTTGAGAATCTGGGAAAAGAGCTTTATCACCTGCCATTTTTGGTGGACTCCAGAAGCCAGCAAATCCGCCGTGAGGAAGAAATCAGCCTGCAGGCCGGCATCTTGGTCGGGAAGCTCTACGACGCACTCATCAAGGAATACATTGAGCCGGATGGAGGCAGCTTCCGCTCCCTCAACATCCTCTGCGTCCGCCTGGTGTTCTGCTTCTACGCCGAGGATGCGGGGCCTTCGAGACTCGAACAAGCTTTGAGGACTACATCAAGTCCTTCAGCCTGCCGAGCCTGTGGGACGCATTCATCAAGCTGTTCAAGGGCCTGGACACGGAGCTTGAGAATCGGGACAAGTACGACACCAGCCTGAGAGCCTCTCCCTATGTGAACGGTGGGCTCTTTGCCGCCGAGGACATCGAGATTCCCGGCTTCACCCAGGAAATCGTTGACGTTTTGATGAAGGACTGCGCTCCATTCGACTGGCGAGAAATCAGCCCCACGATTTTTGGTATTGATGAGAAGGTGCAACTCAACGAGGGACTTTTCGCCGGCTTTGACACAGAAATTGACGGAAGCGAGATTCGCTATGACTACATCATGGGGAATCCGCCCTTTGTGGGGCATGCATATCAGTCTGAACGTCAGCAGATTGATTTGTCTAAAGAAGCTGCATCTGTCTGCGATTCTTGACTTGCATGACCAGTCATTAGTCAGCTGGAATCTTTCAGAAAGTCCCAATTATGCACAAGTTGTGGATATGCTGGAAAAAGAGTTTTGTAAAAATTCCTGACGGAACAAATCTAATACTTCATTCCGACCAAGGCTGGCAATATCAAATGTCCAATTATCAGAAGCGGCTAAAAGAAAAAGACGTAAGGCAAAGCATGTCGCGGAAAGGAAACTGTCTTGACAATGCTGTGAATGGAAAACTCCTTTGGCTTGTTAAAGTCAGAGCTTCTATATATTCAAGAGTTTGAGTCTTTGGAACATTTCAAAAAGGAGCTGGTTGAATATTTGTCCTGGTACAATGAAAAGAGAATTACGGTTAAATTTAATGGACTGATTCCCTTTACAATTTAGGAATCAGTCCTTAAAATCAGCCTAGTTGAAATGTCCAATAAATGGAGTACACTTCACTTCCCGGTGATAGCCTTCAGCGTAGGGTGAATTCCCTACTTGAAGAAGAAGCGCAAGAAGAAGATGACAAATAGAATCCAGGTGACGATGGAAATCTTGTTGAATTTCCGGGCGGCCACGTTCAGGATAACGTAGGCTATGACCCCCCACACGATGCCTTCTGCAATGCTGTAGGCAAAGGGCATCACCAGGATGGTGACGAAGGCAGGGATTCCCTCGGTGGGATCCTCAAAGTCAATGTCCACCACCGACTTCATCATCAGGTATCCCACGAAAATCAATGCGGGAGCAGTGGCAGCAGAGGGCACCAGCAGGAACAGGGGGCTCAGAAAGAGGGCCACCAAAAAGAGGATGGCAGTCACCACGGAGGCAAGGCCAGTGCGTCCGCCAACGGCAACACCTGCGGAGCTCTCCACAAAGCTGGTTACGGTGGAGGTTCCCAGGGCGGCTCCGGCCACCGTTCCCACAGCATCTGCCAGCAGGGCCTGCTTTACCTTGGGGATGTTTCCCTCCTTGTCGGTCAGGCGAGCCTGGGTGGTGACCCCCACCAGGGTTCCCACGGTGTCAAAGATGTCCACAAAGAAGAAGGTAAAGAACACGGTGAAGAACTTGAAGGTCAGCACGCTGGAGAAATCAAACTGACAGAGCAGGGGTGAGGCAGGCAGGGAAACAGGAGAGAATCCCTCAGGAACGGTTGTCACGCCAAAAGGAATGCCCACCAGAGTGGTCAGGAGGATTCCAATAAGGATTGAACCGGGAATCCGCAGGGAGAACAGGATGATGGTAATAATCAGTCCGATTACGGCAACCATGGGAGCCCCTCCCTTCAGGGGCACAAATCCGATGATGGTTCCCAAGTCGCTAGCAACAAGCCCGCCATTGGCCAGACCAATCAGAGCGATAAACAAGCCGATACCAACAGCCACGGCCTTCTTCAGGTTGCCGGGAATAGCCGTGATGATGGCCTCGCGCACATTAAAGAAGGAAAGCAGGATGAACAGGATGCCCTCCAGGAATACAGCGGTCAGCGCACCCTGCCAGCTGTAGCCCATACCGAATACAACAGTGTAGGTAAAGAAGGCGTTCAATCCCATACCAGGGGCAAGGGCCACGGGTAAGTTTGCGGCAAAAGCCATCACCAAGGTCGCAATGGCGGCAGAAAGGGCGGTGGCGGTGAACACGCCACTTGCAGGCATACCAGTCTCACCCAGCATACCGGGATTTACTGCCAGAATATACGCCATTGTCAAGAAGGTAGTGATTCCAGCCACCACCTCAGTCCGCACTGTCGTACCCCGTTCCTGGAGTTTAAACAGCTTTTCCATTCTATGATCCTCCTCAGATCTAAATAATATGTCACAACTATACTAAAAATGTCATATTATGAAAACCCCTGCGGAATTTTCAAGGTAATGAAATAATAAAGAAAAAAGAACAAAGCTACGCATTAATGCCACGGATTCGGTCCATGGCCCCCTTGTAGTACATGCCAGTTCCATGCTCCTGCTGAATCTTGTCCACAATCAGCTGTCTCACCGCATCCATATACTGTCGCAGGGCTGACTGATCGATGGAACCATCCTCCCTACGCACCTTGTAGTCAGTCGGATACACCGGCTCAAGGATATGCAGATGCACAGTAGGACGGCAGCGCCGCTTATGGAAGACAGTAGCCATGGGAATGATGGGCACATCCAAGATAGCAGAAAGGAAAAAGGCCCCGGGATGGAATTTCTTGGGAGAAGCATTATACAGATAGCACTCACCTTCTGGGTAAAAGTGAACCATCTTCCCCCGTCTAAAGGCTTCCAGACACCCCTCCTTCAGGGCCGAAAAGTGGACATCTCCACGAGGAACAGGCACTCCTCCCAGCAACCTAGTCAAGGTGCCCACCACAGGAGCACAGACCGTTGCCTCCAAAAGAGTTTGGAAGAAATGGCCCGGAAACACAGTGGACACCATCATCACGGGATCCAACAACAGGGAGTGGTTGGACACCGTGATGGCATGGCTCACCCGTCGTAAATTCTTTCGTCCCAGTATCTTGTTGCGGTATAGGGCCCAAACCAGAATAGAAGCGGGAATAATCAATGAATAAAAGGTAAGGAATGACGCAAGCCGAAACCAGGGATTGGAGGAAATCAGTTTGTCGCCGTGCTTGTATGCCATATCAGTGGACTACCCTGCCCTTCCAGACATACCCCTTGCCAGAAACAGTTCTGATGTAGGACAGGGTAGCCATATACACCAAATTGCCGAAAAGCACCGGATACAAAAAGGGTGTTGAGAATGGAAGATGCTGGGAGCCAGACACCAGCACCCATACGATGAACATCAAGAGGACATTGATTCCCAGCAGAACAGTGATGGTGGTAATCCAGCCACCTACCGTAATATTTGCAATCAAAGCTCCAATAAATAGGGGAAAGGGCAGCAGCAGAAAGCAAGACACTCCGAAAATTGCTGCCAGAATTATGGCTGTATTGTTCGACAGGAAGGAGAAGATGTTCTTCGTTATCCCGTTCACGCTCTCCCCATATCCCGTATACATACGGCAGGTGGCGGCCCGCTTGCAGTCAGTGAAAATTGTCTTGTATCCTCGCTTCTTCACCAGACGCGCCAGGAAAACATCCTCACTAATGAGGTTCTTCATGGACTCGTAACCACCCACAGCCTCAAACACATTCTTCTTAATCATGATGTACTGGCCAATAGCCACAGACGTAAAGGGAAAGGGAGTGATCCTATTAAGAAACATAGGAAGAACAAAGCCTGTCAGCATGAACATGAGGGGAATGGTAATCCGCTCTCCAAAGGTCACCAGCTTCTCCTTGATGTATCCTGAGAGCATGTCCGCATTGTGGACAGTGAGATTTGTCACCGCAAAGGCGATAGAATCCTTGCCGTGGATGGTGTCCGCATCTGAAAAAAGGAGATACTCTCCGTCAGCATGCTGAATCAACTGGTTCATGGCAAAGATTTTCCCAGTCCAGCCCTCCTCCAGAGGCTTTCCGTTGAACACCCGCAGCTTGCCGGGGAATTCCTTCTCCAGAGAGCCCAGTATATCAGCAGTCCCGTCCTCGGAGTTGTCGTTGAGCACCAGAACCTCATAATTCTCGTAGCTCTGTGCCATGAAGGAACGAATGCAGCCTTCGATGTTCTTTTCCTCATTCCGGGCAGGAATGCAGACGGACACCTTCGGTCCCTGGAAAATCCTAGCCTTCTTGGAATAAATCCACAGCCAAAAGGCATTGGTCAAGGCAAAGATGAGAAAATAAACGCTGAGGAACGCCACTATCCAGGCATAATACTCGACAACAACATTCATCTGGACAAACCTACTGTATAGTATACCTACAAATCTTTCAACAAGGACTGAACATATTTATTGCCGGGATAGATTTCCAAAGCCCGCTCCAGCCATTTTCTGGCCTCGTCAGGCTCCTTCCGCTGGATGTAACCATACCCAATGGCGCTGGTCAAATTGAATTCGTCATCCCTTTCCAAACGGACAGAAGAGTCCTCCAGAATCTCCTGCATCTCCCGTATCCCCTTCTTGTGGTTGTGGAAGGGAGAGGGAGCATAAATGTGCTGGGCTGTCTGGAGATACATGGCAGCACCATAGGTTTTGTCAAGCTTCAGCGTCTTCTTGGCCAGTCCCCCCACCTTTGTTCCATGGGATAGGGCATAGGACACAGGCTTGACAGAACAGTTCTGAGAGATGTTCTCTCCCCGCATCAAGTGGGCGGTGGCACTCTCCCGAATGTCCAAGGCCTGCACAGCATAGGCATCCCCCGCATCATACCGTGCTCCGGCGGCATCCTTGTTCTCCTCATATGAGTATGCCCGCCCCATGATGTACTCACACCGGGACAGAGCCACCAGCAAGGTGTCATCAGAAAAATTCTCCCGTGCAGAGGCCACCGCCGCATCATACAGAGGCAAAAGACCATCGGCAGATGCCTCGTTGTTGTACATGGCATCACGAAGGACAATAAATTCATCCCATAAAACATCATGAGTATTGATTTCCGCAAACAGGGTGGACACCAAGCCCACCATCATCAAAGTAACCTTAAAAAACTTACACATACTCATATAACCTAAGAATAAAGAATTCAGTTACATTTAGCAAGAGGATTCTTTGATAATTTTTTTTGAATGCACTTGACATAAAAAAAACAAACTGATATAGTAATCTACACATTGCGGATGTCATATAACGGCTATTATCTCAGCCTTCCAAGCTGATGACGTGGGTTCGACTCCCATCATCCGCTAAAAACTCTCACGAAAGTGGGAGTTTTTTTTATTCAATAATAACCAAGCAAACAAGATGAAACCTGCAGTAAAAGTCTGTTCAATAATTGGCCTCCTCATCCTTCTTGCACTTGCCTTCGATTTCCGTCTCCGAGTGGTCAACTACAGCATCGAAAATGAAAAGATTGTTGGGGAAGTGACACTGGCGCTGATAACCGACCTCCACTCCTGCCTGTACGGCAAGAACCAGCAGCAACTGCTTCAGAAAATAAATGCGGTGAAACCGGACCTTGTTCTTCTCGGTGGCGACATCTTTGATGATGCCTATGTAAACAACAACAGCCACATCCTTATAGACAAACTGGCAACTACCTATACAACCTACTACGTCAGCGGAAACCACGAGTGGTGGAGCAAGGAGATGTACCATTTCTTCAACTACCTGGAAAGGGCCGGAGTGCTCGTTCTCCGTGGCCATGCAGACACACTGACGGTACATGGCAACAAGCTGTCAATTGGTGGAATAGATGACCCTGAGGTAAACCTCTATGACACTACATTCAAAAGCTTTGAGGAACAGCTTGCAGCTCTGGGAGAATTCCTCGACGACACCCACTTCAACATTCTTCTTGCCCACCGGCCGGAATTTGCACCACAGTATTTCTCGCACAGCTTCGACCTAGCCGTATCAGGTCATGCTCACGGCGGACAATTCCGCATTCCATTTCTGCTGAATGGCTTTTACGCCCCGAACCAAGGCTTCTTTCCCAAGCTCGCCGGCGGATGCTATGACTTTGGCCGGAGCACTTTGATTGTCAGCCGTGGATTGTCACGGGAAAACACAATCCTTCCCCGCATCTTCAACCGACCAGAACTGGTATTCGTCACCCTTGCAAGCAGCATGAACTGAGAAGGCTACCCACCTGGAACGGAGAGCCGATTCCCCGCATATATCAGGATACTCCCTTTTGAGGCAACTTGTCCTGCAGAATCACCGCAATCCGGTGGAGTCCGCAGAGGGTCAGTGCCTTGTCCACATCCTGGAAGATATCGGTCAGCGGCTTCAGCACGCTGTTCAGACCACCGGTGGCCACCACCTTGATCTCATCTTGGCTGATGCCTGTCTGGACGGCCATGTCCTCCTTCATCTGCCGCACGAGCCCCTCCACCAAGCTCTTGTAGCCCAGCACAATTCCCGCCTGAATGGAATGAATGGTATTTGTCCCCAGGCTGGAAGGTGGTGCCTCCAAAGGAATGGAAGGCAGCTGGGCTGTATCCTCAAAAAGGGAGTTGCGAGCAGTCCCCAGGCCAGGCGTGATGGCAATACCCAGCAGGTCTCCCGTAGCACCGACAGCAGTGAAGGTCAATGCCGTGCCGAAGTCCACCACGATACAAGCACACTGATAACGGCAATAGGCTTCCACCGCATTGCACAGCAGGTCGCTGCCGATCTCATGGATGGCAGTCTCAGGAATTCGTACCGGCAACAAGGGAAAGATTGTGGGATTGATGATTACCGGCTTCCGACCCGTCTTCTGCTCGATGAGGCTCACGAAGGAGCCAATCAGCACAGGCACCACGGAGCTTATGACGCAATACTCCACATCCTTCATGTCAAGTCCATCATCCCGCAGCAAGGAGGTCAGCATACTGCCATACTCGTCACCCGTCCTCCTGACATCCGTAAAGAGCCGCCAGGTGGACAAGATGACACCGTCCCGGAACAAGGCCACTACAATATTCCTGTTTCCGATGTCTATAGTCAAAAGCAATTGAAATTTTCCCCCAATGTGTCTATTATATCAATATGGAAAAGCTCATACAACCTCGAATTCTCAAAGGCTTCCGAGATTTTTTGCCAGAAGCAGAGATTACCCGTTCCAGCCTGATAGAAAAGCTTACAGCAACCTTCCGACAGTACGGCTATGTCCCCATCGACACGCCAGTAATGGAGTATTCGGAAATTCTTCTGAGGAAAAGCGACGGCGAAACCGAAAAGCAGGTGTTCCGCTTCCAGGACAACGGCGGCCGGGATGTGGCCCTCCGCTTTGATCTCACCGTTCCCTTCGCACGGTTCACTGCCGAGCACAAGGACGAGCTGTACTTTCCATTCAAACGCTACCACATCGCCAAGGTCTGGCGGGGAGAAAAGCCCCAGGCCGGCCGCTACCGTGAGTTCGTGCAGTGCGACTTCGACTGCGTTGGCTCCGACAGCGCCACCAGCGACTTCGAGATCCTTTCCCTGATGAAATCGGCTCTGGCCGGCATCGGTGTTGAGGACATAACCATCCGCATGAGCCATCGGGGAATTTTTAACCAGTTTCTAGAAAAACGCAGGCTGGGGGACAAAAGTGAAGACATTCTCCGTACCGTGGATAAGCTGGCAAAGATCGGTCAGGAACAGGTTCTCGTTCAGCTGAACGGAATCACCGGTTCCCCACAGACCTCACAGGAAATTCTTACCTATATCTCGCAAAAAGAAGGCTTTGAGGCCACCCTGGAACAGATGGAGGCCCTGGCCGGCGGCCCGTCCCCACACTCCCAGCGTCTCCGTGACATTCGTGCCATGATGGTGGCCACCGGTATCCAAGACTCCTTCGTTCTGGATCCCTCCATCACCCGTGGACTTGATTATTATACTGGCGTTGTCTACGAAACTTTCCTGAACCAACTGCCCTCCATTGGCTCCGTATGCTCCGGTGGCCGATATGACAACCTGGCCGGCCTCTACATGAAGGACCGTATCCCTGGTGTCGGGTCATCCATCGGGCTGGACCGCCTCATTGCAGGACTAGAGCAGCTGGACAAGCTGGACCGCAAGAAGAGCCACGTGCAGGCGGAGATTTTCTGTCTTGATGAAAAGCTGGCAATCCACTACCAGAAAGTAGCCAGTCAACTGCGCACTGATGGCGTCTCCTGCGAAGTGTTTCCCGATCAGAAAAAAATCACTGCCCAGTACACCATGGCGGAAAGAAAGGGCATCCCCTACGGTATCCTGATAAAGGAAGAGGATGCGGCACAGAACCTTCTCACACTCAAGAATCTCCAGACACGAGAGCAATTTGAGTCCATAACCTTGGAAGAGACGATAAAAATCATCAACCGATAGCCGCTGTCCGCCTCCAACTCACCCCTTCAACCGCAAAAAAAGAACCTTATCTTACGCACCAGCAAGATAAGGTTCTTTTGCCCATCTTATTTACCCGTTTCCGAAGCCAATCGAACGATGTCACCCACCCCATCCAACACGATTGTTGGACGGTAGGCGTAAGTCCTGATGGTTTCCCCCGTAGATACACCAGACAAAACAAGCACAGTGGACATACCGCTCTCCAAGCCAGAGATGATGTCCGTATCCATCCGGTCACCCACCATCACCGCCTCTCCAGAATGGCAGCCCAAAAGTTTCAACCCCGTCCGCATCATCAGAGGATTTGGCTTTCCGCAAAAATATGCCTGGATACCGGTTGCCATCTCGATGGGAGCCACCAATGCCCGGCATGCCGGCGTAATTCCGTTCTCAATGGGACCAGACACATCCGAGTTTGCCCCGATGAGCCGGGCTCCCTTCAGCACCAGATTCGTCGCCTTGGTGAGGGTATCCAAGGAATAGGCCTTTCCCTCCCCCATTACCACATAGTCAGGATTCACATCGTTCATGGTGATGCCGGCATCATACAGGGCATTGAAAAGCCCAGCCTCACCTATGGCATACACAGAACAGCCGGGAGACTGCTCCTTCAAGAAGGCGGCGGTGGCCAAAGCACTGGTATAAAAATGCTGCTCCGGCACCTCAAGTCCCATTCGAGCCAATTTTTGCTGCAATTCTCTGGGAGTGGAACCGCTGTTATTGGTCAGGAAAAGAAATTCCTTCCCCTCCCGCTGCAACCAGCTGATGAATTCAGCTACACCGGGCAAAATTTTATTTCCATGATAGATGACTCCATCCATATCACAGATAAACCCTTTCTTTTCATTAAAATTAATCACAATCAAGCACCTCCAGCAAAGACCAGAGCTCCATAAGCCCTCCAAATAAGAAAAGACCCCTGCACGAGCAAGGGTCTTTCATTAGTCGAAACTACACCACAACCTATTACCAGTTGTCGATCATGTCATCTTCGTTGCGATTCTCCATGTCATACAGGTCTGTAACGGCACGGAGGTCATCCATATACATGTAGTATGAACCACGAGCCAACAGGGGATCACAGTCCACACGGAAACCAACAATACGCAGACCGGGCTTCTCGCCGTAGTATGCACTCTGCTGAACGATTCCACGCTCTCCATCTGGTGAGGGAGGAACGGCAACGGTCATCTTCTTCCATCCGGAGAAGGCCAGTGTTCCCATGTAGATTTCGAAGTTGTTTCCGAAATAATCCTGAACCAGCAGGTACAGGCTGTGTCCCTGGTTACGACCAGCAACCCAGACAGAAACAGTCTTAGTGATTCCCTCAATGGGAATGGGCCGAGCAGCGGTGATATAGAAGCTATTTACACCACGACGGAAGAACTCAACCTTCACACCAAGAACGCGCTCGTCGGAGACGCCCTCATTCTCCTCCATGGGCTCCTTTGCAGCAGGGCTACCATCAAACAAACGACCAGTGATCACACCGTTATCAGGAGAAATGCGGGCATTCCAAGACCCCTCGCGCTCGAACAAATCAACAGAAACTTCTCTCAGGGCCTGCTTGGCAGAATCAGCACCGATAATTGTAGGATCGGGATCTGCCAAGCTTGAAGTGCCCTGCTGAGCAAAAGCCATACCAAAGGTAGCGGCCACAATCAAAACAGAAATCAGTCTTTTCATTTTTCTCCAACCTCCTGGTTCTGAGTCTGTACAGCTGTTCCAGAAGCCTGGCGATCACTACTACCGCCGTCGCCTTCATCGGAGCCAAAATCTGCATCACGCAACTCATATCCATCGTAGATATTCTCAAGGATATTTGTTGTATACTTCAAATTATCAAAGTAGATGAGGAAGTCATCCACATACTCGTTGGGATCGGTCCGCACTCTGAATCCAACAAAGGACAGCATTTCGGGACCGGAACGCATGCGGGACTGCTGGCGGATATAGGTGGGCATATTCACCACAATGTTGCGCCATCCGTCAAAAGCGGTATTACAAGCAGGAATAACATGCACACGACCCTCTGCATCACGTACCAGCACCTCAACGAAGTACAGGTAGTTGGCACCCCATACCCAGAAGTCAATCTGGTTTACGGTTCCGATCATGGGAATCTCGTGGTTCTTTGTCTCTCCATCATCACCAGTGGTGGTGGGGAAAATCTCGAACCAGTTGTCACCCTTTCGGTCGAACAGAACCTTCATACCAAGAACCTTGGCATCAGGGTCGCCATCTTTTCTCAAATGAATCAGAGAACTAGGCATACCATCAAAATATCCCATCTTAGGATATCCTTCCGTCACGAACCTGCTGGCCTGGTAATCCCATGTCCAACCCATCTCATCAGCAGTATCAAAATTATCAATACTGATTGTTTCCACGCTCTTAACGCTAGGCTGTCCGAAAACCGGGACACAGAACAAGACCATAAGAACGAGACTTACAAAGACACAAACGCCCTGCTTCATCCAAAACTCCTTTAATGAACTGAAAAGATATAGTTACACTATTATCGTCATCATTATATTTCTTCAACATATCTTTGTCAAACTCTTTTTCCCTTTTTTTTCTTTTTCGTAGTCTGCCCTTGATTATTTTCCCCTAAAGGCATATTATTCGATATATAATTATGCAGAGGAGTCAAGCATGACAAACTACAAGGAACTTGGTCTTGTAAACACAAAGGAAATGTTTGCCAAGGCCATCAAGGGCGGATATGCTATTCCCGCCTACAACTTCAATAACATGGAGCAGCTCCAGGCCATCATCCAGGCTTGTGTAGAAACAAAGTCTCCTGTTATCCTCCAGGTTTCTTCCGGTGCCCGCAAGTACGCCAACAAGAACTTGCTGCGGAACATGGCTCGTGGTGCTGTAGAGTACGCCAATGAGCTTGGCTATGATATTCCTATTGTATTGCACCTTGACCATGGTGATTCCTTCGAATTGTGCAAGGACTGCATCGACAGCGGCTTCTCCTCCGTTATGATTGACGGTTCACACCTCCCCTACGACGAGAACGTTGCCCTCACCAAGCAGGTCTGCGAATATGCCCATAGCCGAGAGAACTATGTCACCGTCGAAGGTGAGCTGGGAGTGCTGGCTGGCGTCGAGGATGATGTGAGCGCCGAGGAAAGCCACTACACAAAGCCCGAGGAGGTGCAGGACTTCGTCAGCAAGACCGGCGTAGACTCCTTGGCCATCTCCATCGGAACGAGCCACGGTCGCCAGAAGTTCAAGCCTGAGCAGTGTACCCGCAATGCAGACGGTGTTCTGATTCCCCCTCCCTTGGCCTTCGACATCCTTGAGGAGATCGAGAAGAAGCTTCCCGGATTCCCCATCGTCCTCCATGGATCATCCTCCGTTCCCGTTGAGTATGTAAAGGAAATCGAAAAGTACGGCGGCAAGCTCACCGACTCCGTTGGCATTCCTGAGGAGCAGCTGAGAAAGGCAGCCAAGTCAGCCGTCTGCAAGATCAACATCGACTCAGATGGACGCCTGGCCATGACAGCAGCCATCCGCAAGGTATTCGCCGAGCACCCCGAAGAGTTCGATCCCCGCAAGTACCTGGGACCTGCCAGAGACGAGCTGAAGAACCTTTACATGCACAAGAACAAGGAGGTCCTTGGTTCAGCTGGCCAGGCCTAATGAGCCTCCCAAAACAGAAAATGCCCGGAGGACATCCAGCAGGGGTAGCTTGCAAGGATGACTTCGGGCATTTTTTATTTGAGACAAGATTTTTCTAGTTGGAGGTCATCCCTCTGTGACTGCACGCCAGCAGGAGGACAGTGGAGCAGACGCCCACAGCACCCACCCCACCCCACAGCACAAAGGATGCACCTGAGTACCACAAGGCCTCCGCCAAGGCAGGAACCACAGCACTGGCAAGACCACAGGCACCGACAACAGCTGGCAGAGCACACCCATTCTTATTGCCATCCTGCCCCTGCATTGCCGGCTTCCTATGGGCAAAATAGTCCACCAGCAGCTTTATAGCGCAGGCAACACCGGCCACACAGCAGAACAGCAGCACCGGCTTCAGAAACAGTGTGAATCCAGACAAGGTTTCCGACCTGAAAAAGATTCTGAAGGGTATATAAAGGCAAAAGAATCCAAGGAAAACAGGCATGAGTGCCCCCACCCGCACCAGCAGCTCATCCTTAAAAAACACCATCGTGATGACAGTCAAAACACCCAAGGGCAGGAGAACCTCATAAAGAAAGATGGGGGAGAAGATGCCAATGAGGGAGGCAGGATACGTCCTATATCCCGAACCAAAAAGAATGGCAAAGACACAAAAGAATGCCCCCAAGAAAAATCCTACCACAACGGCGGGGCGATTCACCGCCCCTTGATGAGTCAACAAATACAGGACAACCATGATAGGAACAAAAAAGACTGCAAACAACCACATGATGCAATAACATAACATAAAAGAATAGTGTCAATCAACATGATACATTTTGACAAAAAATATTAATTGAGAAAAAAAAATTATTGACTATTTTAGACTGACAGGTATCCTTATGTGTATGCCTGAGAATAGAAAAATGTTGCAAGCAACTGTGTGGAGAACAAGCTACTTAATCAGCATCTTATTCCTATTCCTATCCATGTTTTCTTGCCAGACAGCTCAGGAATTGTCAGTTGTTCCGCAAGAACCAACCACAATCACCTATAACGAAGACAAGAATGTTGTAATAGACGGGAAGACCTTTCTTTTCGTCCGAACATATAATCCCCATTACAACAATCCACTTTGCATAGAAAACATTTTGAAAGGACTCATCAACTTGGTGGAGGTCAATGACACGGTAGCAAGCCATGTGGCACTCGGCTTTAGCTTGGAGGATGATTTCTGGGGATTGACCATCAAAAAGGGAGAGGGTATCAATCAAAATCTAACCCCGGAACACTGTACCGACTCCTCCAACAATCTCTATATGCAGAAATGCGACATGGAAAAGTCTTGGCAGACAACATACGCCCTCACCGTTACAAAGGATGAGTTTGACACTGCACGAAAAATTACAGAAAGATATGCGAATGACCCTGAAATGAGATATACAGTAGGGGCAAATCTAAAGATTGCTGGCTTTGAGCTGAAACGACGGTTCTTTACCCCCAAGGAAAAGAGGAGCATCAAGACCCTTGAGCCCCAGGAAAGTCCCCCCTTCCAATCATGATGAAAAGGAATTCCAATGCGCCTCCTTTGTTGCCTACATACTGATAAATTCCGTGGAAAATGTCAGGAAATTCTTTGAGGACAGAGGACTGGATTACAAGCAGATGACCCCAAGCGACATCACTCAGATTCCTGGAATCCAAGAATTATTTTCTTCAACCTGGGTGGACTACAATAAGGCTGCAGAACAATTCATGGAGGAAAAGGCAGACAGATACATTGAACGAGCCTTGAAACAATAGGTCGACTTTACCATAGAAGCCTTCTAACACTGTTGATTCCAAGAAACAAATAGGACACCCTGAGTCGAAAACCTGTGTTAGAATGAAAAAAAGCAAAACAACATTTTAACAGAGGTGAAGATGAGAACAGGGTGTCCCATGCACATTGTAACAGTATTGCCCCGCCAGAAGCAACTGGGGAAAGGGCATTCTGGGGGAGTATCAACGAGGAGCACGAGGTTCCCTGCCGCTCGACGATCTCGAATGTCATAAAGCGCCACAACTTTTTTTTCCGGGCGGACACCAAGCCGTTCAAAAGACGGTCGAAAAGCGGAGTGAGGGCCTTTGAGAGGAGACGAATCAAGGGGAATCTCAAGGCAGCTGAGCCGAACAGGGTGATTGAATTCGACATGAAGCACATAAGAATCCCGAACAATGGCAAGAAATATGCGATGGTCGCAATCGATGTGGTGGCCAAACAGGCTGTCATCCATGTCTCGAACACCTGCACGAGTGCGAGCGG
>JAGARR010000001.1 GCA_017622135.1 Spirochaetaceae bacterium | reverse complement strand
TACCTGCATGAACCGTTGTTATATTTCCTCAAGCAATGATCCTTATTTTAATCTCTCATTAGAGCAGTGCCTTTATTCCCGAATTGGACAGAATGAGCGAATCCTGTATTTATGGCGGAATGCTGAGGTTGTGGTTATCGGACGATTTCAGAATCCTTGGACCGAGTGTGATGTTGATAAAATGAAGCAAGACTGCATTAAACTAATGAGAAGGCATAGTGGGGGTGGGGCAGTTTATCAGGATTTAGGAAACCTTTGCTTTACGCTAATTACTGGCAATGATTTTGACCCTAATATGCAAAAAGAATTGAATAACGATTTCATTGTTTCTGCATTAAAGAATCTTTCGATTGATGCAGTGGCATCTGGAAGAAATGATATATTAGTCGGAGAAAAGAAAATTTCTGGTGCTGCCTTTCAGGTGCAAAGAGGATGTCTCATGCATCATGGCACTTTATTGATTGATACTGATTTGAATGGGCTACAATCATATTTAAATCCAAGCAAGTATAAGCTTGAATCTAAAGGTATTAAGTCTGTTCGATCTAGAGTTGGTAATCTTGTGGAGTTCAACGAAAAAATCGATGTTGAATTAATGATTGGGGCACTTAAGGCAACATATCAAGAAGTGTTTGGAGTGTTTGATGCAGTAGAGGTAGTCGGTGATGAACTATTGAATTCATCTGTTGAGCTACGAAATGAATATGAAATACTTTCGTCTTGGGATTGGTTATATGGAAAGACACCTGAATTTACTGATTCATACAAAAAGAGATTTTTCTGGGGTGAGATAGAAATCTTACTGAAAGTAAACAATGGTATTGTTGCTGATGTTACTGTTTATACAGACTCTTTAAATGTAAATATAGTTGATATAATTAAAGGATGTTTACTAGGTATTCAATTTCAGGTTGAGAATTTGTATTTAGAAATCATAAACAAGGCATCCTTAGTGGAGGGAAGTACCAAGGAACAGTTAATGGATGTTGCACAGTTGTTGTTAGGAAAATGATCCTAAAGGTGTGATTCAATTAAATTGATTTATTATCAATATAAAAAATGCCACGATGGTTCTAACAAGTGAAGTATATCTCAATGAACTTGTCACCAAATTTTGGATACACTTCAGCTAGTATACCATCGTGGTTTTCTTGCTAAATTTCCGGTGCGTTTGCAATGAGGTAGTCTTCCGCTTCCTTGCACCACAACATATTGTTCCGACTGATTATCTCGTGGAGTTTCGTGTAGAATGGATCTGTCTTTCCTTTTGCTTGAAAATCATTCAGTGCTACCAGCTCCAAGCTCTTGTTGGTATAGATGAGCTTCTTTCCACCGGGGATCTTGTCTAGGTTGATGGTGGTATCTGCAACTGAGTTCAGTCCGCCGATGTGGGTGACAAGGGCTACTGGGTTCAGCTTGTTCTCTGCCATCATCTTCAGTGATTCCTTCAGGTCGTCAGTGTTGCCTCCGGAGGTACCAACCAGATGGTGGGACTCGTAGTGGACGTTGTAGAAGTTCAAGCTGGCGGAGAACTCAGTGTTGGTTGGGCCTGCGAAGAAGTTCATGCAGCCGTCGTTTCCTAGAAGCTTGTCAGCCATCTCAATGACAGGTGCAACGGGAGCGAATACAAATACGTCGTCGAAGAGTTTGCCCTCATTAAGTTCCTTCAGATGGGCAACTGGGTCAGCAATGTCCTTTGTGTTCACATACACAAGTTTTACACCATTTTTTGCTGCCTCTTCTACGGTGAAAATTGAGGCTGCTCTCTGAAGTCGTGCCTCATCAATATCGGTGACTACCAGGAGGCTTGGCTTCCTGTCACAGTGGATGGCATAGTCGATGGCACCGAGACCCATAGGACCAACTCCAGCCAAAAGTGCGAGGGAGCCTCCTTCTACAATTCCCATTTCATGGACATAGGAGCCGTTCTTGGTGTGATACTGGGCATGAAAGGCTCCCACAACACAGGAGATTGGTTCTGCCAGGGATCCCATGAAGAAGTTGTCCGCCTTGTATTCCAGGAGACAGTCCATCTCCATCACCTCGTTGGGGATGATGATGTAGGTGGCATCTCCTCCGATGTGCTGGTAGGAATAACCCGGCGCCCACAATGTTCCCTGGTAGTTCAATGCTGGCTGGATGGCGAATTTCTCTCCCGCCTTGAATTTATGCTGCCACTTGCTGCCTACCTCCACAAATTCGCCACAGAATTCGTGGCCGATGATGATGGGATTCTCCTTCAAGGGAGCCCTGACACGCTTGTGGGCATCTCCTTGCATTGCCAGCTTGTGGCTGGACATGCAAATCGAGTCGGATACAATCCGGGCAAGAATCTCGTCGTCCTTGATTGCCGGAAGCTCGAATTCCTCCAGTCTCAGGTCATTTACTCCATAAATTCGTACTGCCTTTGTTTTCATAATTCCTCCTATTTTATAGCAAGTTTAATCCATTCCCCTTGGTATGATTCAAACTCAGGGAATTGGAATTTTTCTACATCAGTATATTCGATGGTGATGGTGTCGGCTAAATCTTTGTGGGATTTATTTTCAAGAGCCATGATACCTGTCATCGCAGCGCCAAAGGCGGTGGCTTCCTCCATATTTGTCAATTGCACGGAGTGGTTGTTGAGGACGGAGGCTAAAAGCTGGTTGTATCCCTTGTTCTTTCTAAATCCTCCTTCTGTAAAAATGTTTGTACCCTCTTTCATTCCTGCTCGCTGCAAGGCTGTTATGGTTTGAATTACAAGGGAAATGTCCAAGACAGCCAAAAGCCTTTCCGGGTTTTTGAAAAGTTCTGGAATGGACTTCTTTGACTTGATGTCCTCTAGGGAATGGAACTTTCCCTTTTCCAGGATTCCGGGCTTTGAGGTGGTGTATTGGCCGGAGCCAGGAACGACCTCAGGTAAGAGGAAGGTGTCCTTTTCCTGGAGGACGGCATTGAATGCCTCTGGATTGTAGCTTGGAAACTGGTCTGTGTGTGCAATCTCCTTGTATAGAGAAATGTAGGTATCGAATTCCATGCCGCCTAGGAAGATGGCGATCTTTACCGGGGTGCGCAGGGCTGTTTGTGTAAAATATACAATTTTTCCCACATCCTCAGGATTTAGTGCCAGCTCACTTTGGGGATGCATGCTTACACACCAGGTTCCTGTTGAATTGAGGATAAAGTCTCCATGGGAATCCTTTGCCAGGTATGGCAAGAGGGAGGCATTGGAGTCGTGGATTCCCATGGTGACGATGGTTGATTCTGGAAGGCCCAGCTCTTGGGCAACCTGCGGCGTGAGAGTGCCCAGGGCTTCGTAGGTGTTCCTGTAGTTTTCAGGCAGCAGCTGCTTGATTCCCAGCTTTTCTGTCACCTGGGAATAGGCTTCCTCCCGATGGTTCCACAGGTAGGAATGATTGCTGATGTAGGTGGGCTCCACTCCCTTGTTGCCGGTAAGAATGTATCCCCAATATTGTGGATAATTTAAGATGCAATCTGTATGCTGAAAGGATTCATGGAAATATTTTTGAAGGAAAAAAATTCCCTTGGCAGGATTGATCATGGAAGAGAAGGGCGGGGTGTAAATTTCCCTCTGTAGTTCATCTGCTTGGCCAACAGTTTCGTAGAATTCCTTTTGGAATTCAGGACCTGGCTCGTAGGTGTAGAATATACAGGGGGTACATTCCCTGCCTGCCTTGTCAAGACAGACGAAGGTGGCACCATGGGTGGTGACAGAAATTGCCTTGATGGGATATTTTTGGGCAAATTCCTTGAGGGTGGCAAAGAACCAGTCTTTCATTCCCTGCAGGTCATGCACATCAAGTTCATCACCTGTTACTGGATGAGGTATCTGCATCGGCTCAAAATTCTTGTAGGCAGCGTCCATCTGCCTGAGATTTTGGTCGTATACAGCAACCTTTTTGTTTGTCATACCGATGTCGATGACGGCTACGGCATAGTCCATAAGATTTTCCTCCTTAAATATTGTCAGTAGCCCTGTTTCCGATTGAAACTCACTAAAAACAGGGGTAGATTAGTTCAGCATAACCTGTCCGCCGGTGACTGGCAGGGCCTGTCCTGTCTCATAGGCTTGTTCCACCAGATAGTAGACGGCCCTGATGACATCCTGGCCGGTGCAGCCACGGTTCATGGGAACCTTTGCCTCATAGAATTTCTTTACGTCTGCAATGGAGGTGGCTCCCGGTACCTTGCCGGTTCGCAGGTACTGGACAAATAATCCCTTCTCTGGGTCAGACCACAGGGGGCCGTCGAAGAAGTTGCCGGGGCAGACGGCGTTCACCTTGATGCCATATTCCACCAGCTCCAGGGCAAAGCTCTGGACAAGTCCGATGCTGCCGAATTTTCCGCCGGCGTAGGAGCCGTTCTTGTTGGAGCCCTCCAGTCCCGACTTGGAGTTGATCTGGATGATGTCTGTCAGCAGTGTGGGGGCAGTGGCGTGCTGGCGCTTCATGGTCAGGGCACAGTGCTTGGTGATGATGGCGAAGGCGGTGTAGTTGATGTCCGTAACCAGGCGGAATGAGTCCATGTCCTGCTGGAGGATGCTGCTGGCCCGCAGGATGCCCGCATTGCTGACGCAGAGGTCTAGGCCACCGGCAGTGAGGTTGATTTCCTCCATCATTGCCATTACGGATGCTTCGTCGGCAACATTGACGGCCACAGGAAATGCCACGGTCTGTTGGTATTCCTGGTTCAGTTCCTGGGCGAATTGTGTAGCTCCCTCAAGATTCAAGTCGGCCACAAAAACAAGTGCACCGCCGGCTACCAGTCCCCGTACAATCTCTGCGCCAAAGCCCTGGGCTCCACCTGTGACCACAACAATCTTGTCTTTCATAACGTTTGCGCGGTTTGCAGCAACCTCATAAACTGGTTCCGGGGCTTTTCCTGCTGCAATGGACTCGATGCTGATTGTGGACTGGGCAATGGCATAGGTGTATTTTTCTGTACCGACTGTAAGGTGAACCAGCTGGGGAATGGAGTCTTGCTCTCCTATGGCCTTTGAGATAGCCGTTGCCACTGCGGATTCATCTTCTGTGGATGCTTCAATCTTAATCTCAAGCTCGGCGAGTCCACTAGCTGCTGGTATTGCGGGCAACAATCGGACAAGGTGTCGCTGGCCTGTCTTTTCTATAATGCTTCCTCGAATAAGGGGGGCAAAAAAAGCTGCTTGATTCATAATTCCTCCTGTAAAGTGAAAACTACCTTTGTAATTATCCAATCAATTGAATTGTATCCCTGGCTACAAAGAGTCAGTGGATACTTCCCTTACCAATCGTTCAGCCTCATCCCTCGTTAGGTTTGGAAAAGACTGTATCCTTTGGCCCAACTGGCTGTATCTTTCAATTTTTTGGGAAAGAGACAGGTTTTTTGCCGGATTCTTTTCTGAGAAAAATCCTAGGTCTGGACAGAGTGTGGCTAGTCTTTCGTGGGCTACCAATGCCCATGTAGTGTCAATCAGACCGGCAAACTCAGGCAGATTGATTTCCGGGCAGTTGAAGTCCTGTCGGGAGCTGTTGATGTCCACTCCTGAAATTTCCACCAAATTGTTTTGTTGGCATAGCTTTTGAAGCCGCTGCAGCTGCTCCGGTGTATTCCGTGGCGGCATATAGGTGACAGCCTGAAAGCCCAACTGTGGAAGCAGTGCAATCAGCTGGTCCAAAAAGCTGTCTTCAAATTGCTCCGATTTTTTATCTCCAGTGGGAGATTCACCCACATCCCCGAGGTAAGCGTAGGCCGGAATTCCCCCGATGGAACGGGCAAAGGCTGTGACCTGCTGGACTGGCGGACACTCGTTTTCATCAGGTTGAATAAAAATCCTTGGTAAAAAGCCACTTTTCAGCAGTCCCAGCAGATCGTAGAGGTAGTGGGGATTGTCCTGCTCCAAAATCCGTTGCTTTTGGGAAGGGGAAAGGGTAAGGGCAAGCGTTTCCTCCAGCAGCTGCACCAGCCTTTCGGGAGAACCAGCCTCCTTGTCCAGCAGTTTTGCAAAGGCGTAGAGAATGTGGCGCTCGGTGACGCTGCCTCCCAGGGCTGACTGGGACAGGCTTTCCACATCTCGCTGGTAGTTCAGGGTGGGAAGCTGAGCCTGCAGGAGAATCTTGTTCAGGTTCTCCACCATCCTGATGTTCCTGGTGCGGCGGCATTGGTGGATTGGCTCAAGGAATTGTGCCACCCGCTGCCGTTGCGGTGCTGGAACTCCCTGGATGGTCATGTAGACGATGCCCTGGGAGTCGGGATTGTTGATTTTCTTCTCTGCAAAGGGAGTGGACTTGAAGCTCACCCGCAGCTCGAAGCCGGTGACGCAGCCAAGTCCAAGGAGACGGCAGGCCTGGGTCATTTCTGCCGCCGCCTCCAGTGAGTCGTGGTCCACGGAGCCTGCCACCGCCAGTCCCGCCTCCCTCGCTCGGAGGGCTGCCATGGAGGGAGTGTAGGGACTAAAGCTATATATCGTATGAATATGATTGTTTATCTCCTTCGTCACAGATGGAAATTGCTGTGTGCCACCTGCACGGAGGAATTCCTCCAAGGCTGCAAGGCGATTCTGGGGAGAAATTGTTCCGTCGTTAATCTTTTTCAACAAATCTTTCATGGCTACCCTTTGAGGCTATCCCGGTGACCTTGTCCAAAGCCAGCGGGATAGTTTGGAATGTGTGACGCTAAGTTTTGCCAAAAGACTTTGTTGTGACTCCGGCAAAACTTAGCTTTTGTGAAATTACAAGTCCCTACACTCCCTGACGGTTCTTGCGAATGATGTCCAGGGTGGTCTGAACAGTGGTGGGCACGTGGCCAGGCAGGGGACAAACCCGCTCGTGGATGGTGTCCAGAATCCACTCCACCTGTGGGAAGTAGTAGTGCTCGCACTCCGGAGCCGGTGTGATCCAGTTGCGGCTTCCCACCACTGCCACCGGTGCATCCAGGTAGTCGAAGGCCAGCTGGGTGACGTTGGAGGCGACGGTGTGGAGGAAGGAGCCACGCTCGGCGGCATCACTTGCCAGCACAAGCTTTCCAGTCTTCTTCACGGACTCAACAATCTTCTCGTAGTTCAGGGGATTGATGAAGCGGATGTCGATGATCTCAGCGTCCATGCCGTACTTCTCCTGCAGAACCTTGGCAGTGTCCATGGCCCGATAGAGGGTGGCACCGATGGTGGCGATGGTAATGTCCTTGCCAGTCTTCCTGATGGCGGGCTCTCCCTCTGGTACCTCGTAGTAGCCTTCGGGAACGCCACCTGCCTCGAATTCCTCGCCCTTGTCGTAGAGCAGCTGGCTCTCAAAGAAGATGACCGGGTCGGTTCCCCGCAATGCCAGGTTCAGCATACCCTTGGCGTCGTAGGGTGTGGCCGGGAACATCACCTTCAGTCCGGGAATGTGGGCCACCAGGGAGGTCCAGTCCTGGCTGTGCTGAGCACCGTACTTGTTTCCGACAGATACACGGACGGTCAGCGGCATCTTCAGCAGACCGGCAGACATGGACTGCCACTTGGAGGCCTGGTTGAAGATTTCGTCTCCAGCACGGCCCATGAAGTCACAGTACATCAGCTCTACAACGGCACGGCCACCGCACATGGCATAACCTACACCGGAACCGACGATGGCAGCCTCGGAGATGGGGCTGTTAAACAGGCGGTGGTAGGGCAGGGCTTCTGTCAGTCCACGGTATACGGCAAAGGCTCCGCCCCAGTCACGGTTCTCTTCTCCCCAGGCAGCCATGGTGGGATCAGTGGTGAAGCGGTGGTACATGGCCTCGAAGAGACCGTCCCGGTACTGGAACATCTTGTTCTTGGACACAGGCTTTCCATCCGCATCAAAGGCGGAGCGAATCTTGTTCTTCAGTGCCTTCACCCGGGGATTGGCATCTCCCACCTCCAGCACTTCTGGCTGGCGGTCCTCCATCTTCTCCACCTTCTCATTGGAGAACATGACAGACTCGATGAAGGCGGCGGAGGCACGGGGGCTTTCAGCATCGTTGGTGGCCAGCTTCACCACCTCCAGCAACTTGGCGTTGATGGCGACCTTCTGTGCCTTCACCTCAGCCTTGGTGATGAGATTGTTCTTGATGAGGTACTTGGCGTACTTTTCGATGGCGTCGGCCTTCTGCCAGGTCTCGATCTCTTCCTTTGAGCGGTAGCTGGAGGCATCGGAGGGTGAGTGGCCAGAAATGCGGTAGGTGATGGTGTCCATCAGAACCGGTCCCTTTCCTGCCAGCAGCAATTCCTTCTTGCGGGCAACTGCGTCGGCCACCGCCAAGGGATTGTAACCGTCCACCCGCTCCGAGTGCATGTTGTCGGGATTCACGCCGGCGCCGACACGGGCCAGGAACTGGTATCCCATGGTCTCTCCACAGGTCTGGCCGCCCATGCCGTAGAAGTTGTTGAAGAAGTTGAAAAGGATGGGCGGAGCTCCACCCACATCCTCCGGCCACAGGGTACGGTACTGATCCATGGCAGCCATCATCATGGCCTCCCAGACAGGTCCGCAGCCTAGGGCGGCGTCGCCCACATTGGAGATGACGATGCCGGGCTTCCGGTTGATGCGCTTGAACAGGGCTGCACCAGTGGCGATGTCGGCAGAACCACCGACGATGGCATTGTTGGGCATAGAGCCGAAGGGCAGGAAGTAGGCGTGCATGGAGCCGCCCAAGCCTCGGTTGAAGCCTGCCTCCCGGGCAAAAATCTCTGCCAGGGTTCCGTAGAGGACGAAATTCTCCGCCAGATCCTTCACTCCGTTGTAGGAGATTTTTTCTGCCATCCGCAGGGTGTCTCCTCCGAGGAATTCCTTCATGATTTTTTCCAGCTGCTGCTCCTCCAGCTTGGCCACTGCAGAGTAGCACTTTGCCAAAATCTCGCCGTGGCTTCTGTGGGAACCGAAGATAAAGTCGTCAATGTCCAGGTTCATGCACTGACCGACAGCGGCCGCCTCCTGTCCCATGGAAAGGTGGGCGGGTCCCTTGTGGTTGTATTCGATGCCGTTCCAAGCACCCTGGGTCTTGAAGGTATTCAGCATTCCCTCAAACTCACGGATGGTCATCATGTCATACAGGGCGCGCTTGAGCCTGTCGGCACCATAGGTGGCAAGCTCCTTCTCAAAGTCGCTCTTGTACTGGTTTACGGGAATGTCCTTGATTTTCAGGGTCTTGGACTTTCTCACCTCTTTGGGATCTACAAACATTGACTTAGGCATATTTCCTCCATATTTTTAGGGCATGACTTTTCGCCCACTCATTCTCTTTTTAGACTGGCGTCGACATCCGCCCCGCCAGATTCCTTACAGACTCCAGATTGCTTCCCGAATGGCCTCACAGACGGTGGGGTGGGGGAAGATCATTTGCTTCACATCCTGAACACGCATTTCGTTTTCGATGAGGGCTGCTGCTCCCCAGATCATTTCCGAGGCATAGGGACCGAGGATGTGGACACCCAGAATCATGTCGGTCTGTACGTCTACCACAACCTTGACGGTTCCAGGAGCCCTTGTTCCGTTTTCTGCGATAAAGCGGCCGGACACAAGCATGGGAACACTGGCTGTTTTTACGGCAAGCCCCTTGGATTCCGCCTCCTGCTGGGTCATGCCCACTCCGGCGGCCTCCGGGATGCTGTAGACAACCCATGGGATGGCGTTGTACCGCATGAGGTCCCGGTTTTCGGTGCCATCCAAATAGCTACAGATGTCGTTTACCGCTACCTCTGCCATACGGTAGGCTGAGTGGGCCAGCATGCTGCGTCCGTTCACGTCGCCGGCCGCCCAGATTCCAGTGATATTGGTGCGCATTCTGTCATCCACGTTGACTCCCTTGGGAGTTATGTCCACTCCGATTTCCTTTCCGCCCCAGGACTGGGTCTCGGAGCGGCGGCCCACTGCCATCAGCACCAGATCAGCGGTGACAGACTCCTGCTTTCCGTCCTTTGTGGTAAAGTGGACGGTACCGCCCTCCAGCCGCTCCACCTTGCAACCAAGATGGAATGTGGTGTTGTGAAGGGCCTTTCGCAAAAGGGGAGCCTGCTCCTTGTCCATGGGGGGGATGATTTCATCCATCATCTCCACTACGGAAACCTGGCTTCCCAAGGTTCCGAACAGACTGGCAAACTCAATGCCGATGACACCGCCACCAATAACACAGAGGCGTTCTGGACAGGCTTCTACGGACAGCAAGCCAGTGGAATCCACCACCGCCGGGTTGCCCTTTGCTCCAGGGATGGGAGGCATGGCGGGAACTGAGCCTGCCGCCACTAGGATGGCCTTTGTTTGGTAGGTTTCCCCAGTTTCCGCCACCTTGACGGAACCAGGAGCCACAATCACACCAGTTCCTTCTATAATTTGTGCTCCACATTTTTTTACCGAAGCAGTGACACCGGAACGGAGGGTTTTTACCACCTGCTCCTTCCAGCTCATCATCTCTGTCATGTTAAAAGAAACATTGTCTGTGTGAACACCGAACTGCCCAGCTTCCTTGGCGTGGAGATAGTGCTTTGCTGAATTCAGCAGGGTCTTGGTGGGAATGCAGCCCACGTTCAGGCAGGTTCCACCCATGTACTGCTTCTCAATCACCAGCACCTTCTTGCCACGATGACCGAGTCGTTCTGCCGCCAGATAGCCGCCTGGTCCACCACCGATTACAATCACATCAAACATAGCCCACCTCCCTAGCGTGCAATCCAAATGTCGATGTCGGCCACTGCATCGCAGAGGGCCTTCAGGAACCTGGCGGCTGGAGCGCCGTCCACCGCCGCATGATCGATGGTGAGGCTGAATCCTAGGTGGGGCTGGATGTCGTAGGCATCCTCATCCACCATCACTGGCTTAGGCTGGATGCCGCAGACACCCAGAATGGCCAGCTCGGGAGCGTTTATAACTGGAGTAAAGCTTTCTATCCCGGTGCTGCCTAGATTGGAAACGGTAAAGGTTGATCCTGTCAGCTGGTCCGGGGAGATGGTGCCGTTGATACAGGCCTCCGCCAACTGGCGAGCCTCACTGGCAATCTGGGCCAGGCTCTTCAGGTTCGCATTGCGGATGACGGGAACCATCAGGCCACGGGGAGTGTCCACGGCCACACCCAAATGGACATTGTGATAGTTCCTGATGACGCCATCCAGCTTCACGCCGTTCATATACTGGAAGGAGGGGAGCACCCGTGAGGTAGCGAAGAGTACCAGGTCGTTGATGGTAATCTTGCCGAATCCAGCGGCGGCTCCCGCCTCCTTCAGTCTGTTGCGGAAGGACTGGAGATGGCTGGCGTTGGCGCTGGCATTCAAGGTGAACTGGGCAGTGGTAGCCAGTGAGCCCATCATGCGGTCTGCAATGACCTTTCGGATGCCCTTGATGGGAGTGTCCACATACTCGTCAGCCACAGCTGGTGTAGCTGGTATCGCACTGGAGGCTGCTGCCGGTGTGCTGGCTCCAGCGTGGATGTCTGACAGGGTGACCCGTCCGCCAATGCCACTGCCCTGGGCAGGTATGCCGGCAGGAACAGCGTCTCCTGCACGGAGGGCATCCTTTGCGGCGGCAGTTAGAGGCGGGCGACCAGCGAGGGCAGCTTTTACGTCAGCTTCAATTATACGACCTGCGGGGCCACTACCGGCAATTCCCGCCAGGGGAAGGGCTTCGGCCTGTGCCAGGTTCCGTGCCCGGGGGGAGACTGCCTGCCAGCCAGCACCGCTGCCCGTATGAACTGGCAGGGGAACAGTAGCAGCGGTCATTGCAGGTGTGGCTGAAACGGGGGCGCTCACCGCCTCTGGAACAGGTGCTGCCGGAGCTGCTGCGGGCTCTGCCACGGGAACCTTTGTCTGCGCAGGGGCAGGAGCCTGTGGTGCTGGTGCTGCCTCGGCTGCTTCTGGAGTGGCGGCCTTCAGTGCCTCGGAATAATCCTCTCCAGCCTTGCCAATCACCATAATTGGTTGGAAGACCGGCACATCATCCCCTTCCTGGCAAAGAATCTTCAAGACAGTACCCGTGGCTCCTGCCGGGACCTCCACTGTCGCCTTGTCTGTCTCAACCTCGCATACCGGAGTGTCTACGGAAACGGTATCCCCTTCCTTTGCTTTCCACTCCACAATGATGCATGATTCCACGGTGTTGCCCTGTTTGGGCATAATCAGCACATGTGCCATACAAACTCCTCTCGGATACAGTTTTACCTGGTCCAATATCTTCTATAGTCAACACTTCCCCTATACCCGGAGAAGTCTTATATTCGTCTCTGCCAACTCCTCCATGGCTTGTGGAGAAAGGTTCTTGTCCGTAATGAGTATGCTGGCACTTTTCAGGGGAAGAATGCTGACTGCCCCCATTTTTCCCCACTTAGTGGAGTCTGCCAGCAATACCGTCTGCTCCGCCTTTTGCTGCATCACCTTGATGATGTCCCCCGCCTCCATCAGGTGGGTGGTGATTCCCCGCTCCAGGCTGAATCCGTCTGTCCCCACAAAGGCCAGACGCACGTTGAAGTATTTCAGTGCCTCCGCCGCTACAGATCCCACAAAGGATTCGGTGCTGTTGCGGAATTCTCCGCCGGTGACGGTAAGTTTTATGGAAGGATTGCTTTTTGCCGCAGTAAAGGCCAGGATGGAATTGGTGATGATGTGGATGTCCCGCTTGCCGAAAAGGTAGCGGGGAATCATGGCGGTGGTGGTGCCGGCCTCAATCATGATGGTGTCACCGTCCTGCACCAAATCGGCTGCGGCCTTGGCAATCCGCTGCTTTGTCTCCACCAGAAGATTTTGTCTTTCTACTATATTGGGATGAACGGAAGGAACGGCACCACCGTGGATCCTATTCAAAAGGCTCCGTTCCTCCAAATTCCGCAGGTCAGACCGAATGGTGACTTCAGAGACGGATAGCAGCTTGCTGAGCTCCACCACAGTCACCGTCCCCTGTTCCATCAGGAGATTGAGAATCTGTTTTTCACGGTCGGAAAGATCAGTGGTCATTTATGTTTTCCTTTCGTATGTGCTTCATTATATTTACGATTATATACCTGATATCGTAATTAAGCAAGGAAAAAATATCGAAAAAAAAATTCTTGACAGATAAAAAATTCAATGAGATACTAAACTTGTTGCAAAATGTAATCGTTTACATATTTAGGAGAGAATCTAGAATGTTGATTGGCGTGTCCCCAGTAATTAGTCCCGAGCTCATTGGTGTCCTCCATAGAATGGGCCATGGTGATGAGATTGTTTTGGCAGATGCCTTCTTTCCTGGCGACACCTGCAACAGCCGGGTGATTCGCGCAGACGGAATTCGCATTCCCCAGCTGCTGGAGGGAATTCTCCGGCTTATCAACCTGGATTCCTATGTTCCCGCACCGGTTGCTATGATGGCTCCCGTTCCTGGGGACCAGCTGGACATGTCGGTGGAGGAGTCATACCGGAAGGTTATCGACAGGCTCTGGCCAGGAACACCTGCAACGGAGCGCATCGAGCGGTTTGCATTCTACGAGCGTGCAAAGGAAGCCTTTGCGGTGGTGGTTACCGGTGAGACGGTAAAATATGGAAACATCATCCTGAAGAAGGGTGTGGTTCCCGTCTCCCCTGACTTCAATTGGTGACTGATGTGGCTGGCAACGATGGTTCAGCCATTCAGAAATAAATCGGAGATAATCCGTAGACAAGGAGTAAACGTATGAAGAAATTGGTACTTGTACTGATGGTATCTCTCCTGGCTGTTGGCGTTGTGTTCGCTGGTGGTAAGGGTGATAGCTCAAAGGGTGACGGAAAGATCGTAATGGGTGCGTTGATTCGCAACCTGAACGAAACCTTCGTCCGTGACTATGCAGATAACCTGCAGAAGCTTGCCGATGCAAACAATGTGGATCTGCGTGTTATGGATGGTAACGGTGACGTTGCCACCCAGCTGGACCAGCTGAACACACTGCTGACCCAGGGTGTGAAGTATTTCGTTATCATCCCCCAGGACACCGCTGCCACCGAGCAGATGTGCCAGCTGATCAACGAAAAGGGCGGTGCAGCCGCATTCTCCAACATCCAGCCTTCCGTTGAGGCTCTGAAGGTAGGAAAGAACTTCTTCCTGGCTTCCTCTCCTGAAAGTGTTGCTGGTGACATCCAGGCTGAGATTGCCGACGACTACTTCAAGGCATATCCCAACAAGCTGGGTCCCAACAAGACCATCAACCTGCTGATGCTCCACGGCCAGCTGGGACACCCCGCACAGGTTAACCGCGCCAAGGGTGCTCTGGAAGGTCTGAAGGCTCGTGGCTACACGGTAAACATCGTTGCCGAGGATACCGCCAACTGGGGTGCTGCCGAGGCTCAGGCAAAGATGGATGCATGGATTGCCGCCTACCGCGGACAGTTCAACCTGGTTCTGGCCCAGAACGACGACATGGGGCTTGGTGCTGTTGAGTCAATGCTCACCAACAACTACGTGGATGACCCCGCCGATCCTTCCAAGGATGTAGACGGAGACGGAACTGTTCTGTTGGTACCCGTAATCGGTGTTGACGCCACAGAGACTGGAAAGCGCTCCATGGCTGAGAACAAGATGCTGGCAACTGTTCTGCAGGACTCTGTTGGACAGTCCACCACTGCCTTCGAGCTGGTGCTGACTGTAGCCCAGAAGGGTACCGCTATCGGTTCAACAGCCAACGGTCTCACTGCCGCCACTGCTGTAACTGGTGAGGATCCGGTAACAGATACTGCTGTGCTTGCCCAGTGCTACCTTGTTCCCTTCAAGAAGGTAACAAAGTCTGACCTGTAGTCGGCTAAAGAAGGGGGGCGGGATACAACCGCCCCCTTTTTTTGGATAACATCAAGAAACAGGAAGTGATTGATATGAGTGACGAATATGTTCTTCAAATGCAAAACATTACAAAACGCTTCCCCGGTGTGTTGGCACTGGACTCAGTGTCCCTCAATGTTCGTCCTGGGACAGTTCATGCTTTGATGGGTGAGAATGGAGCTGGAAAGTCAACTCTGATGAAATGCCTTTTTGGAATGTATCATCCTGATGAGGGAAGGGTGGTTTTTAAAGGTAATGAAGTGAAATTCCGTGATGCAAAGGATGCCCTGGAGGCTGGTATCTCTATGATTCATCAGGAATTGTCAAATGTACCCTTCCGAACGGTGAGCCAGAACATCTGGTTGGGCAGGGAGCCGCTGAAAAAGATTCCCCTGCTGCGCCTGATTGACCACAAAAAAATGGATGATGACACGGAGGCCCTGATGGCCCGTCTGGATATGCATACGGTGCCTACCAGCAAGATGGCAAGCCTCTCCATCTCTGAGCAGCAGGGCTGTGAAATTGCAAAGGCCGTGTCCTATGGTGCTTCCATTGTAGTTATGGATGAGCCCACCTCCTCCCTGTCGGACAGGGAAGTGGAGCACCTGTTCAAGATCATCAATGACCTGCGTTCCCAAGGTGTCGCAATCATCTACATCTCCCACCGTATGAATGAGATTTTCCAGATTGCAGATGAGATTTCTGTAATGCGGGATGGAACTATGGTGGGAACCTATCCCGCAAAAGAGCTTGACGAAGACAAATTGATCAACCTGATGATTGGCCGTGTCACTACCCAGCGGTTCCCCACTGTTGAGGCAGTGCCAGGGGAGGTTTGCATGAAAGTGGAGCATTTATCCTCCACCAATCCTGCATCCTTCCAGGACATATCGTTTGAATTGCATAGATCGGAAATCCTCGGTGTGGGCGGCTTAGTTGGTGCCCAGCGTTCCGAGCTGGTGGAGGCCATCTTCGGTCTGCGGCCTGTTGTGGTGGGAACCATCAATGTCAATGGCAATGAGGTGAAGATCCGTTCTCCCAAGGATGCCATCAAGAACAAGATTGGTCTCATTACGGAGGACCGCCGTGGAACTGGCATCTTCCCCTTGATGTCCATCACCAACAATACATCCATTGCCGCCATCGACAAGTACCTGAACAAGGCCCACCTCATCGATCACAAGCATGTGAAGGATCGGGCCGTGGAGCTGAACCAACTGCTGCGGACAAAGACGCCCACCATGGACGCCCAGATCCAGAACCTCTCCGGTGGAAACCAGCAGAAGGTCATCGTAAGCCGCTGGCTCATGACCTTGCCGGATATCCTGATTATGGACGAGCCCACCCGTGGTATCGACGTTGGAGCAAAGTACGAGATTTATACCATCATGGCTGACCTGGTAAAGCAGGGGAAGTCCATCATCATGGTTTCTTCCGAGATGCCGGAGCTTCTCGGAATGTCCCATCGTGTTATGGTGCTTTGTAATGGAAGATTGACTGGAATCCTTGATAGGAAGGATGCCACCCAGGAGGCAGTGATGCGCCTGGCAACCCAGTTCTCATAATTTGTCAGGAGGAATTTTATGGCAGAAAAAGAAATGCAGATTAAAACCAAGCTTTCACCCAAGGAGCTGGCCAGTAAGTATACCAATTATCTGACCTTCGTGGTCTTGTTCGTTGTGCTTGGTGTTTTGACTAAGGGCGGCTCTTTGGAATGGGCCTCAATCAAGAACCTCTTGATTGCCGAGTCTGTCCGTGCCTTTGCCGCCTTGGGTGTAGGTATGATCATCATCACCCGTGGAATCGACCTGTCCATCGGCTATATGGTCTGTCTCACCACCAGTATTGCGGCCTCCTTCTCCCAGAACCCGGACTACTCCGCCGCCATGTATCCCGGCGTGGACTTTCCCGTGTTCCTGCCGGTGGTGGCAGCCCTGGCGGTGGGTGCTCTCTTTGGTGCCTTCAACGGTGTGCTGGTGGCCTATGCAAAGCTTCCTCCCTTCATCGCCACGCTCGGCACCATGTCCCTGGCCCGTGGAACCCAGTTGATCTATACCCAGGCAAAGGTTGTGGGCAGCCTGAAGAATGAATACAAGCACATTGCCCAGGGCTCCTTGGGACCCATTCCCTTCCTCATCATCTATGTGGCCATCGCTGCGTTGATCGTGTGGCTGATTCTCCGTCATACCCGTCTTGGTACAAACCTGTATGCCATCGGTGGAAATCCCCAGGCTGCTCGTGTGGCTGGTATCAATGTTGAGCGCTGTCTGGTGTTTGTCTACACCTTCGCAGGCTTGTGCTATGGTATGGCCGGTGCCCTGCAGGCCTCCCGCCTGGGTCTTGGAAACTCCCTCACTGGTGCAGGAATGGAGATGGATGCTATTGCAGCCGTTACCATCGGTGGTATTTCCCAAGCTGGTGGTGTGGGAACCATGGGTGGAATGCTGGTGGGTGTATTCACCCTGGGTATCATCAACTATGGTATGACCTACCTGGGAATCGACTCTTACTATCAGCTGCTGATGAAGGGTGCCATCATCATCGTGGCGGTGTTCTTTGACATGCGCAAGCATGCCCGCAAGTCCTAGGAGCAGTTGTGGCAACCATCAAGGATGTGGCACTGGATGCAGGAGTTTCCACGGCAACAGTCTCGCGAGTCTTGAACAAGGACTTCCGGGTGTCCGAGGCCAAGCGTCGCCGGGTATACTCCTCCATAGAAAAGCTGGACTATCGTATACATCCTTTTGCCCGGACACTTCGTCTGGGGCAATCCAAGACTGTGGGGGTAATTATCCCCGACATGTCCAATTTCTTCTTCATGAACCTCTTTGAGTACATGGAAGAAATCTTCAGAAAGAATGGATATACAGCTGTTTTGTGCTCCTCCCGCAATTCTGTGGAGGGGGAGGTGGAGCAGCTGTCCTATCTGATGGAAAAGCAGGTGGAGGGGCTGGTGGTGGTTCCCATGGGAACAGATGGGACGCATTTCTCCCCCATTATGGAGCAAGGTCTGCCCATCGTGTGTGTGGACCGAACCTTTACCGACCTGCCTGCCGACAGTATCATGGTGGATAATGAGGAGGGCGGATACAAGGCGGTACGTGCCTTGATTGATGACGGTTATCGTCGCATTGGCTTTGTTGGTGGTGACATGACTCAGATGACCTGCTACGAGCGGTATCTGGGATATTGTCGGGCCCTGCAGGAGGCTGGCATTCCTTTGGAGGAGGAATTTGTGTCCATGTCAGGGATGGCCATGCACGGGGGATACTACAGCATGAAGGAAATGCTGAGCAAGGAAAATCCCCCGGATGCCTTCTTCTTTGTGAACCTGATGATTTGTCTTGGAGCCACCCAGCTGATTATGGAGCAGCCAAAGGAGGTGCAGGACAGGCTGGTTTGCGCCAGCTTTGACGATGCCTTCTTCTCGTCCCTGCTGCATCGGTGCAGGTACTTTGTGTCCCAGCCGGTGGAGGAGATTGGAGTTCTGGCTGCCAATACCGTTTTGAACAGATTGAATCGGAAGGAGGCGGCAGGTGCCGCCAAGACCATCCGGCTTAATACAGAATTAATACAGATTACGCATAAGGAGGTATGACGTATGGCAAAAAATAGGTTGATTGGAGAATATCCTGTCATTGGTATTCGTCCTACAATTGATGGACGGAGGGGCCCGGTAAAGGTGCGTGAATCCTTGGAAGATCAGACCATGAACATGGCAAAGGCAGCCGCAAAATTATTCCAGGAGAACATCTGTTATTCAAATGGCGAGCCGGTGAAGGTGGTGATTGCAGACTCCACCATCGGTCGTGTTCCCGAGGCCGCCGCCTGCGCTGAGAAATTCCGCCGGGAAGGTGTAGACATCACTTTGACCGTAACTCCCTGCTGGTGCTATGGTTCCGAGACTATGGACATGGATCCTCATACCATCAAGGGGGTGTGGGGCTTCAACGGTACAGAGCGGCCTGGCGCTGTCTATCTTGCGGCGGTGTTGGCTGGTCACGCCCAGAAGGGACTGCCTGCCTTCGGCATCTACGGCCACGATGTGCAGAACGCAGATGCCACCGATATTCCTGATGATGTGCGTGAAAAGCTCCTCCGCTTCGGTCGTGCTGCCGTTGCGGCCGCCACCATGCGGGGCAAGTCATACCTGCAGATTGGTTCCATTTGTATGGGTATTGCCGGCTCCATCATCGACAGCGACTTCTTCGAGGAGTATTTGGGAATGCGGGTGGAGTCCGTGGATGAGGTTGAGATTATCCGCAGGATGACCGAGAACATTTACGATGAGAAGGAATTCCAGAAGGCCCTGGCCTGGACGAAGGAGCATTGCAAGGAAGGATTCGACAAGAACTCTCCCGAAATGCAGAAGACACCTAAGGAAAAGGAAGAGGCCTGGGAATTTGTGGTGAAGATGATGTGCATCATCAAGGACCTGTTCAATGGCAACAAGAACCTGCCCGTTGGTTGCGAGGAGGAGGCTCTGGGCCACAACGCCATTGCCGGTGGATTCCAGGGACAGCGCCAGTGGACGGACTTCTATCCCAACTGTGACTTCCCCGAGGCCCTGCTGAATTCCTCCTTCGACTGGGAAGGTGCCCGCGAGCCATATATTCTGGCTACCGAGAACGACACCCTCAACGGAACTTGTATGCTCTTCGGTAAGCTGCTGACTGGCCGTGCCCAGATTTTCGCCGATGTCCGCACCTATTGGAGTCCTGAGGCCGTAAGGCAGGCTGCTGGGTACGAGCTGGAAGGAAAGGCAAAGGAGTCCCAGGGCTTTATCCACCTGATCAACTCCGGCGCGGCCTGTCTTGATGCCTGCGGTGCATCCAAGGATGAGAATGGAAATGGTGTCATCAAGCCCTTCTGGGAGATGACCGAGCAGGACCAGAAGGCTTGTCTGAATGCCACTACCTGGAATCCTGCCGACATGGGCTATTTCCGTGGCGGCGGATTCTCTTCTCGCTTCCTCACCAAGTGCGAGATGCCGGTTACCATGATGCGTCTGAACATCGTGAAGGGCTTGGGACCTGTTATGCAGATTGCCGAAGGATATACTGTGGATCTGCCGGATGAGGTTTCCGACAAGCTGTGGAAGCGTACCGACTATACCTGGCCCTGCACCTGGTTCGCACCTCGCCTCACTGGTAAGGGTGCCTTCAAGTCCGCATACGACGTGATGAACAACTGGGGGGCCAACCATGGTGCCATCAGTTACGGCCACATCGGTGCAGACATCATCACCCTGTGCTCCATCCTTCGTATTCCAGTCTGTATGCACAACGTGGACGAGGACAAGATCTTTCGCCCCGCCGCTTGGAATGCATTCGGAATGGACAAGGAAGGGCAGGACTACCGGGCCTGTGCAGCCTATGGTCCTCTCTACAGCAAGACTCGCTGAGATATCCTAGCTGAGTGATTGAATGCCGGAAAGTTTTCTTTCCGGCATTTTTTATGAAGGATGGGAGGCTTCCATTCTATGACCTCAACTTCTGATTTTTCTCTGAAGCTCCCGGTCAAGACAATTTGCAAAGTCGTTTGTATTTTTCTTGTTGAAGCTTCCGGTCCGGTCCGGCTGAATTCCCATTTGTGCTAGCCCATAGTTGAAGTTTCTGATGGACACCTGCTCCCTGATGGATTCTTGACTGAACAGGGTTCCCCGATCATTGATAGTGGTGACATTCTTTTCCACCAGTCGTGCCGCCAGGGGAATATCCCGAGTGATTGCCAAATCCTGGGAAAGGATATGTTCCACGATATAGTCATCGGCGGCACCCTCGGCGCTATCAGTGACAACCATCTGTATCAGGCTTGATTTTTTTGCGAGATGGGGGAGGGGAATTTCCCTGTTGGCAACAAAATTGGCAGGAAGGCCCAGCCGCAGGGCAAACTTCACCACCAGCTCCCGCACCGGAACAGGGCATGAGTCCGCATCAACCCAGATGGAGAACTTCATGGCTACAGAACCTGGTTGATGCTATCGATCAACTTCTGGGCGATATCCTCCACATGGGTCAGGAGCTGGTTTTGCTCTTGGCTCACTGCTATGGTATCGGCGGAATATTTCTGGGAGTAAAGCTCATCGCAGATTAGTATTCCTGCCAAGATGGCCGTTTGGAGCGGCTCCTGGTTAGGAAGATTGTTCTGGAGTTTCTCGATGATACTGGAATAATAGTCCAACAACTGCTGAAGATAGTGGTCATCCTCATGAGCATTGATTTTGAACGATGTGCCTAAAAGCTTTATTGTTAGGCTTCCCACTGGCGAAACCTATTAGAAAATATCCAACTGTGCGGAATCACCCTGCTCCTGGCCATCCTGACGGTAATTGTCCTGATTGTTTGTCAGCAGACCGATATCCTGATTCTGCTCTAAGAAGGGATTGTGTTCCTGTGACACCTGCTCATCCAACTCAGGATGGACGAGATTTGGAGAAACGACTTCCTCCGAAAACATTGGGGCAAGACCAAGGTCATTCTCTGACGGTTGGAGGGAGTGTTGGGAATCGTTTTCTATCTCCGTTTGGGGCAGCACTTCCTGTGTAGCTACTGGAAGGTGAACCTCTTGATGAATGAAATCAGTTGGGGGAACCTGCACCTCATCTGTCGGCTGCTCCTGATGCTGGATAGCAACAGCCTGAAGTACAGAATTCTCCACAACATTCAGCCTGTCCAAGGCCTTGATGATTCCCTGCTCAATCCGTTTCTGATCCTGCTCAAAGCTCAAGAGATTTTCCTGGAGAAGCTTGTTCTCCTCCTCCAGCTGGAGGCAGCGCTTAGCCAAAGCCTCCTTCTCCTGATTCAGCTGCATTATTTTTGCAACTGCACTTTCAACCTTTTCTTCTAGCAACTGGATTTGTGACAGGGAAATCATAGTTATGCCCCCAGAGCCTTCTTTGCTTCGGCTACAACAGCCTTGAATGCTACAGGGTCTTCAATGGCCATGTTTGACAGGGCCTTGCGGTTGATAAGGATACCAGCCTTTGTCACCCCCTCGATGAAGCGGGAATAGGTGAGCCCTTCCTCACGGACAGCGGCATTGATACGGGTAATCCACAGGGTCCGCATATCTCCCTTCTTGTCTCTGCGGTCGACATAGGCGTGGGTCAGAGCCTTAACCATCGCATCCTTTGCTGCCTTATAGTTAGTGCTTCTTCTCCCAGTAAATCCTTTTGTCATCTTGAGGATTTTCGCCCGGCGGTTCTTTCTCTTGGATCCGTCTATTGCTCTTGACATTCTCTATCTCCTCGTGTTGTTTTAGCCGTAAGGCAACATCTGCCGGCGGACTTTTGCTGAATCGGCATCGCTCAGAATTCCAGAACTGCGAAGCTGGCGCTTGCGCTTTGCAGCCTTCTTTGTCAAAATGTGGCGAAGATTCATCTTCTTGTACTTAACCTTTCCACTACCGGTGAGCGTAAACCGCTTTGCTGCGGCGCGCTTTGTCTTCATCTTGGGCATTTCACATAACCTCGTTATTTTTTTGTCTTGGGACTCAATGTCATGGACATAAAGCGCCCTTCCATTGCAGGCTGCTTCTCCACAACATATTCGTCGTCAAGCCGTTTGAGTACTTCTTTCAGGACATCATAACCAAGCTCGGTATGGGCCAATTCCCGGCCCCGAAACCGGATTGTCACCTTCACCTTATTGCCTTCGTTAAGAAATTCCTGCACATGCTTTGACTTGAAGTCAAGGTCACCAGCTCCAATCTTTGGTTGCATTCTGATTTCCTTGAGCTTCAGCTGTTTCTGGTTCTTCTTGGAGTCACGGAGCTTTTTCTCCTGTTCGAACCGATACTTGCCATAGTCAAGTATTTTACATACCGGTGGATTCGCCTGTGGCGCAACTTCAACAAGGTCGAGCTCTTGCTCTTTAGCCATTTTGAGGGCCTCAATGGTAGGGACAATACCTTTTTGATCCCCCTTGTCGTCTATTAGTCTGACCTCTCGAACGCGAATCTGCTCGTTGATTCGCAAACCCTTATTATCCGCCAACGATCCTCCTTAGCCGCTTTTTTCCAAACTGGATAAAATGACACTTATGTAAAGCATATTGTTTATAATAGCAGATAAAGGGGGGATGTGTCTAGTATAGTGTCCGTTACAAATACCTTTAGGACAGAGAGACAGCCGTGGAAGAATGTGACATAAAGTTATACAAGAATTCATGTGGTGTCAAGAAGCCGAGAGATTCATGAGGGTGGTATGAGTGGTATTATTTGAGTCACGGGTCGATTTCTGCCTGAAGCTTGCTGACACTCATGGGTCCTATCAAATAATCGAGGCACTCCGTCTGCAGGGTTCCAATCATTCGCTCCACGCACGGCTTGTCCTTCGGTGTCCTTGGCCTTGTCCACAGCTGGGTTATATTCTCGTTTCTCAGCCACGGCTCGGCCTTCCTCTGGTTCGTCTCCTCTCAAAG
>JAGARR010000021.1 GCA_017622135.1 Spirochaetaceae bacterium | reverse complement strand
TATGCGAATTTCGACAACTTTGTCAAGTATCTTTTCTGTTTTTTTATAAAAAAAACAGAAAAAAATGACGAAGAAATACAACTCGGTGAGAACAGTCTCCATCTTTTTCATACAGTCGCTCCCTCGCACAGCACTCAAGGCTCCATAATCCAGCCTCAAACCAACCGCATTCCATTATTACAGAAAATATCAATTTGTCAAGTATAAAACCGCCATCCTTTTCCCACTGGTTTTACGGTACCACACTGACAAAATCTCATGCTCCATTATACCACAAACCATATATCAACAAATGATAGCACTTGAAAATTTTTCGTGAAATTTTCATTTTTTTTATTGCCCAAGAACAAAATCTCCAAAACAACTAGATTTTTTCTTCCATACATTGACTCCCCGCCTGCCGCCACATCTCTGGCACCCGAAACCTTGCCCCCGCTCCTACTCCACGTTTCGGGCACCCGAAACTCTACCCCGCTCCTACTCCACGTTTCGGGCCTGTTCCCTGATGTTCTCCAGCGCATCCTTGGCGGTGATGACCATGGCCCCCACCTCCGTAAACTGGTTCTTTGAGCCGATGGTGTTTATCTCCCGGTTGATTTCCTGGCAGATGAAGTCTATCTTGCGGCCGGGGGTGGGGTTTTCCGCCAGCTCCTTTTTCAGGGCGGCAAGGTGGCTTTTCAGGCGGACAATCTCCTCGTTGATGGTGTACTTTACCAGCAGGGCCGCCACCTCGGTAAGCACCCGCTGCTGGTCGTAGCCCTCCCCTAGGAATTCCTGGAAGCGGCGCTGGAGGTTCTCCTTGAAGGCGGACTCCATCTGGGGCTGCCACTGGGCAAAGAAGGCAGCGGCATCCTCCAGCAGGGCAAGCTTTTCCTGCAGGTCAGCCTTTAAGTTCTCCCCTTCCCGCCGCCGGTCCGCCACAAACTGCGCCAAGGCCGCAGCAAAGACCGGCTCCAGCCGCCTGCGGTATGAGTCCAGGTCAAGGTCACGGTGGGAAAGCAAAACCCCCTCCTGTCCAATCACCAGACCAAGATAGGATGTAAAGTCAGTTGCCTTTCTATCAGAATTTCCCATATCTGACAAAACCTCTGAAACCTCATTTATGGCGGCGGCATAGGATCGGACGGCCTCACGGTTTACCAGCACCGTGGTGGCAGGCTCCGCCTCCCGCAGTCGCACATACACCTCCACCTTGCCCCGCACCACGGCGGCACCCAGCCGCTCCCGGAAGAAATTCTCCAGCCGGGAAAGACTTGAAGGAAGGTTCACCGCCAGGTCAAGGTAGCGGGAATTGTAGGACTTTATCTCCACAGACAAAAAGACGCCATCCTCCGTCGCCTCCTGATAGCCGTATCCAGTCATGCTGTTCATGCTCAACTCCTAAAATCATTGTTTTGCGGCAGGCTCTGCGCCAAGCCGCCGCCAGAGCTCACGGCCCAGCTTCCAGTTGTCACCGGCCCCCATGGTCACAAAGACAATGCCGCCGGGAAAATTCCTGTCCCCCTGAGCCAGTTCCCCCTCCAAGTCGTCGGCTGCATCCATGAATTCCTCGTAGTAGCGGACAGCCGGATGATGGCGGCAGGTGGCCCGGTACAGGGTAGTGCCGTCCACCCCGGAGGCAGAGGCATCCTCCCGGGCCGAACCGTAAATCCTGTGCAAAACCACCTCGTCCGCATCGGCAAAGGCAGCGGCAAATTCCTCCAGCAGGGCGGCGGTGCGGGTATAGGTGTGGGACATAAAGTCCACCACCAGCTTGCAGCCGGGATAAAATTCACGGTAGCCCGCCAGCGTGGTTCTGATGGCGGTGGGATGGTGGGCGTAGTCGTCCAGAATCACCAGCTTGTCCCGCCGCCCAATCAGCTCGCTGCGCCGCTTTCCCCCACGGAAGGCGGCAAGTCCGCAGGCAAGGCGTTCTGCAAGTCCGGCCGACTCGGATTCGGGGCTTCTCCCCGCCTCCCGCAGCAGCTCCACCGACAGGGCGATGGCGGCGGCGGCGTTCAGCACCAAGTGACGGCCCGGCACCTGGAGGTAGAAGGGATGGCTCCCAAAACCCGCAAGATAGAAGCACTGCCGCCCCTCCTCCACCTGACCAAAGGTGAGCTTGTACTCACCCCGGGCAGCCTCGCCGTAGGGAACAAGCTGGATGTCCGGCCGCTTGCCTGCCACAACGGAGGCAGCCTCTGTAGCTCCTGCATCGTCGGCACAATAGATCAGCTGGCCCCCCTCTGGCAGAAGGCAGGCATAGTCAACAAAGGCGGACAAAATAGCCTCGTAGGTGGGGAAATAGTCCTGGTGGTCGCTCTCCACGCTGGTGAGGATGATTTTCCGGGGGTGGAAGTCCATGAAGTGCCGCTGGTACTCGCAGGTCTCCGCCACAAAGAATTCCTGGCCCAGGCTCAGGGTGCAGCTGCCCTCCCCCGCACCGCCAAAGCTGGAGATGAGGCTGCCCGCCAGCACCTGTACCGGCAGGCGGAGCTGGGCAAGGATGGTTCCCACAAGGCCCGTGGTGGTGGTCTTGCCGTGGACTCCCGCAATGCCGCAGCTGTAGGCGTGGGCGGAAAGCTGTCCCAAAGCCTGGGAATAGAGCAGGCAGGGAATCCCACGGCGGCGGGCCTCCTGCAGCTCGCAGTTGGTGGCCTCGCTGTAGGCGGAGGAATGGATGACGCAGAGGAGGTCGCCAGTGATGTTGGCGGCATCGAAGCTGCTGGCCGTGATTCCACAGGCAGCCAGCACCTGGTCGGTATAGAAGGTGTCCGCCACGTCGCTCCCGGTAATGCGGGCACCCCGCTGGCAGAGAATCTCGGTCAGGGCGGCCATGCCAGTTCCCTTGATTCCCACAAAATGAATATGAAGCCCCCGCAGGTCAGAGGGCAGCAAGAAGTCTTCCATAGGTTGCAGTATAGCAGATGTAAATTAAGAGTAAAAGGGGGAGGAAAAGCCAGGAGCCCGCTGTCGGCTTACACTTCGCCACGCTCATTGGTATATCTTAGGGCGGTGTCAATCTCTCAGTGACCCAGGAGCTGGGAGGCAACCTACCAATCCTTTCATCTTTTGGGTACTGGATGGCAAAACCACCTCCAGATTGTCCCTCCAAGTGAGTGCGCTTCACCAAATTTTCTATTGAACCTTGATTTTCTCGGTGGTATACTGGAACGATGAAGCTTATCCTCGCCCCCATGGCCACCCTCACCCATGCAGCCCTCCGCTCCACCATCGCCCAATTCGGCGGCTGTGACGAGTATTATACGGAAATGATACAGGCTGGAACCCTTCTTACCGGTGGCCCCTTTGAAAAATACTATCTGTTTACCGCTCCAGAGCCAGAAAAAATTGTGTGGCAAATAACCGGCGGCAAGATTCCCGCCATGGTGGAGGCTGCCAAAATGCTGTCGCAAATGGACGGCATTGGAGTGGACATCAACATGGGCTGCTGTGCCCCTGACATTGTTAGAGCCGGGGCGGGAATCGCCTGGATGCTGAAGGATCGGAGGGAGACGGAGGAGCTGGTGGAACAGGTGGGAGCGGTGGTTCGTGGAGCCGGCAAGCGGTTCAGCGTGAAGCTGCGATTGGGAGATGAGGATTTTACCACAGAGGGTTTCTTCTCCTTTATTGATATGTTGGCCCAGAGAGGTGTTCAACAAGTTGCCCTGCATCCTAGGACAAAGAAAGAGAAGTACCGCAGACCGCCACGGCTCCACTATGTAGGCCAGCTGGTTAAGTATATAGAAGAAAAGGGTTATGCCATCCAAGTGGTGCTGAACGGAGGAGTTTCAGATGGAGCCAGCGCAAAAAAAGCCCAGGAACAAGGCTCCGGTATCAGTGGCATTATGATTGGCAGGGCGGCGGCACAAAAGCCATGGGTTTTTAAGCAGATTGCCGACTACAGGGCCACAGGGCAGCAAGTCTCCTCAGGAGCATTCACGGTGGATTTGCTGGAGACAGCCCGTAACTTTATTGAGCAGCTGCAGCATTTTCAACCCCAAGAGTTTTATAAAACCCGGCTACAGCGATTTTTTGCCTTTTATAGTGACAATGTGCAGTTCGCCCACCACCTGCGGACACGCCTTTTGAACCACCCTACTCCGGAAGGTTGTCTCCAACAGCTGGAGGAATATTTTGCAGCCGCTCCCCATGAACGATTTAAAGAAGAAAACCCTCCCCATGAACAGTTCAATGTGTTATAATGTGGAGTTATCGAAGCATAAGGACAGGGCGCTATGAACAAGGACATAAAATTCTATATCGCATTGGGAGGCTTTTTTTTCATGCTTGTACTGGCCATCATGTGGGCGGGCAATGAGTACAATGCCTCCAATCCCAAGGAAACGCTTTTCTATCATGCCATGTCCTCCTTCCAGGAAACAAATGGACCATGGGTACGTCACCCAAACCTTGTATTCCACTCAGGATCTGCGGAAAATGTCTTTCTGCAAGGGATGGATCGCTGGGCTGCAGGGGACTACCAGGGAGCGAAAGTGCTCTTTGACAAATGTCTCACCCTGAACAGAATCGACTTGGCACTTCCCATCTATGCCTATTATTACATCAATGACTGCATCTACCAGCAGCAGGGAATTGGCGACAAGACAGCAATCAACAATGCCCTGCTCTTCATATCACAGTATCCACCTGCCGCAAACAACACCGACTTGCTCTGGAGCATGATAAACACCCTCATACCCAACACCGAGGACTTTCAACAGGGCATCAATGTACTTTCAGGATACCTGAATATTGCCCGCAATCTGGAGCTCCACACAAGTGTCTGGATTCTCAACACCATTGCCATGCTGGAATACAATAGCGGAGACTATGCCAAGAGCATCCGAAAATTCTACGATGTGGAGATGATGCTGGAAAACCAGCCCATGACACCAGAAATCCAGGATGAACTCTTGTTCGCGCGGGAATACATTGCCAATACCCAACTCTTTCTCGAGGACTACCAGTCAGCGGCAGACCTCTACCAGCAGCTGGTGGACAGCGTTCCCCCAGAGGGGCCATTCAACCATTACAACTGCTACTTGAACCTGGCGTCCTGCTACCTGGAATTGGAGCAGATAGCCAAAGCCCGGGAAACGATTGACGAGTTGTACCAGTATCTTCCGAGGATTGAATTGGAAGACAAGCAGGAAATCATCATAGCCATACAAGACATGTGGACCAACATCTCCCTCGCAGAAGGAAATGTAGACCAAGCACGGCTTCATCTGCAGGAAATGGAGAGATACTACCAGGAGCATACCAACAATGTCTTTCTCAACGGCCAGCAACTCTACCTGATTACAAAGGGAAAGTATCTGATAACACAGCGGCAGTATGAAGCGGCACAGGTCATTCTGGAAGACCTCTCAAGCCAGAGCCTGTCCTACAACCTCAAAAAGGAGGTCCTTGAGCTTTTGGTCAAAATATACCAACAAACAAACGAGGCGGACAAGCTCCTTCAAGCCTATTCCCAGTCACTTGACCTCAACAACTCCTTTATCCAGACAATCCAACGAGCATACTTGGAATTCTCCCAATACTACCGGGAAAATTCAAAGCTTAAAAAATACAATGCTCAGCTGAAGCAGACGAATGTGATTGTAGTGCTGGGAATCGTTATTGTTTCCTGCAGCCTCATCATCATCTCGGTCCTGTTGAAATTTCTGAGCACAAAGAACCTGACGGACCAGCTGACCGGTGTCTACAACCGCAAGAAATTGAATCAGCTGGCTAGAATTTACCGGCGTAAGGGAACTCCAGAGCTTTTCAGTGTGATAATGCTGGACATCGACTACTTCAAGCTCTACAACGACACCTACGGCCATGTGGCCGGAGACATGACGCTGAAGCAGGTGGCTCAGATGCTGTCCGCATCGGTTAGACACAACGACTATGTAATACGCTACGGGGGGGAGGAATTCCTGGTGCTGCTGAACAAGGTCAACTATCAGGTGGCCCAATCCATCTGCCAGCGAATCCATCGGCAGTTGGATATCCTCGCCATTCCCCACAGTGCCTCAAAGGTCTCAGACCATGTGACTGTAAGCGTGGGTATGTGCCACCAGCAGAATGCTGCAGCCGATTCCTTGGACAAGCTCATTCAGCAGGCAGACCAGTGCCTGTACCAATCCAAGGAGGCGGGACGAAACCGCACCACCAGCTACGAGGGAACCACTATCATCCATAAAAAAAAATGACACAAAATTATAGTAAAAAATGACTTTTTTTAATGGGGCTATTTTGGGCTATTCGGGGCTATTTTGAGCACTTTTTAGAGGGGGATTTGGGGATTTTTCTATGTCTGGTACGGGCAAATTATGGAAAAATGAGGCCTGAATGTACTTGATGAGGTCTGGCTTGAGGATGTATTGACCCTCTCCGGGAGCATCCGCAGCGGGAAGGCTC
>JAGARR010000020.1 GCA_017622135.1 Spirochaetaceae bacterium | reverse complement strand
GTCACTGGTCACTGGTCACTGGTCACTGGTCACTGGTCACTGGTCACTGGTCACTGGTCACTGGTCACTGGTCACTGGTCACTGGTCACTGGTCACTGGTCACTGGTCACTGGTCACTGGTCACGCCATAATAGTATTTACAGAACAAATACCCTTTCTCATACAAGCGAGGCCGCAGGCGGAATTTCCGTCTGCGGCCTCGCTGCGTTTAAATCATTTTTTCCCAGTCATCATCCCGGCAGCGTGCTGGGTGGAAATAAAATTCGTAAAAGGAGTTTTTTATGAAGAAACAAAGCAAGAAGTTTATGCTGGCAGCTCTTGTCCTGCTGGCACTGGCAGTTGTGGTGCTTACAAGCTGTGGGAATGTAAGCAATTCAAGCGGAGCACAGGAACAAGGGGTTGATGCCAAACGTATTGTCCAAGAGTCGGTGGTGGCTATGGAGAAGATGATGGGCCCTGCTCCAGCCCCCCAATCTAGCAAGCTCTTTTCGGCAACATATGCACCAAATTATAAAATCGAACTTCCATATGTAAAAGAGTTTGTGCTTGAAGCTTCCGCATTAAATGTGTACTTGTCAGAATACTTGGTAGAAGCCGGTATGTTTGATTTTGGTTCTACCTATAAAGATTCTTTTGTTGACCCAGAAAAGCCGGAAAGTGGAAAGATGGAAGTGGCAATTCGCATGGAAATGGTGGAGGATGGAGTCATGTCAAGGATAGTCAATAGTGGGGATGCCATAGGTGGTTCCCAAGAGACAAGACTCTATTTTTTCTATGACTACGAATTAATGAAGCCCTCCCGTACAATTTGTATACCACCTCGTGATGACAACCAGCGTGCCTTCATAGAATTGAATTATAAAACAAATGAGGCGGTGTGGTGGGATTTTACCGCAGATGCTGAAAACTTTGCCTCAGTTCAGACTGCACTGGAGAAAGACACCTTTAGCTTTGCTACCTTGGTGGCAAATGGTATGGAGGACTATGTTGTTGCAAAGATGAATGTACAAACTGGTGAGGGAAAAGCCTACGAATACCGCGAAAATCCGAATCACAGTGGTGGTACTTCTTCTTCTACGGATACTTTTGGCACACAAGAAGAAGTTACCGCTTTGTTCGATGAGCTATATGACACAGCAAAGGATTTCCTCGTTGAAGAAAAGCTCGATTTTGACACCGCAGAGCAGAAGGACTTTGCCCAGGAGATGATGGAGTTTGGAAATGCCAAAGTCAAGGAATTGACGGGGCAATAAACTGAAAAGGCATCGCTGATTAACCGAACACCCCACGCCAAGGGCAACATTCCAGAGAAGGAGGAATACTTGTGTGGGGGAAAAGATAAAGTTTCACTAAGGAGTTTTTTATGAAGAAACAAAGCAAGAAGTTTATGCTGGCAGGAGTGGTTCTGCTGGCAGTCACCGGCCTGCTGGCACTGACCAGCTGCAAGAACGACTCGGTGCCGGAGCCACCCTCGGAGGCGGACTGGCTGCAGGAGCAGAAGAAGGAGCTGGAAGGCAAGACAGAGGGTACCATCACCGCCCCCAGCTACCTGACCAAAGGCGGCCTTGTAGACATAGCGAAGCTGCTGCGTGACCTCCCAGACGGTGTGCTAGTGGACTTGGACCTGTCCCAAGCCACCGGGCTCACCTACATTGCCGCCGGTACTTTCATTGACTGCTTCACCCTGAAGAGCGTGAAGCTCCCGTCCAGCGTCACGGAAATCGGCAAGTATGCCTTCCAGCACTGCTTCAGCCTGACCAAGGTCACCATCCCCGCCAGTGTCAAAACCATCGGGGATTCTGCCTTCTTTGACTGCCGGAGCCTGGCCGAGATCACCATCCCTGAAGGTGTCACCACCATCGGGTATTCTGCCTTCCAGAACTGCCAGAGCCTGATCGAGGTCACCATCCCTGAAGGTGTCACCACTATCGAGGCTAGTACCTTCGCTTACTGCATCAACCTGGACAAGGTCACCATCCCTGAAGGTGTCACCACTATCGAGGCTAGTACCTTCGCTTACTGCATCAACCTGGACAAGGTCACCATCCCCGTCAGTGTCAAAACCATCGGGCTGGATGCCTTCTATGACTGCTCCAACCTGAACCAGGTCATCTTCAAGAAGACAGATGGCTGGCACATGAAGAATCCCTATGATGAGGCTGAGTTGCCCAAATCCATCGTTGTAAGCAATGCCAAAGACAATGCAACGAACTTGAAAGACTCTGCTGGCCAGTGGTACGGTAAGCACCTGATCAGAAAATAAGGAGGAACATCATGCTGAAGTATGCACTGTGGGAAAACCTGCTCACCCCTGAGCCGGACGACTACATGGCCCAGACGGTGGACGCCCGCTCCTACAGCGGGGAGGAGATTGTGGAGCTGATGCTCAAGCGGGGAAGCACCCTCACCAAGGCAGACGCTGCGACGTGGTGGCAGAGAACAAGCCCGCCCGCCTCATGGTGATGATTCCCGCCACGGTGGCGGCAGGAACCTACCACGTGGAGGTGCGCACCAAGCTGGACTCCTCCGGCAAGCCCGGCAAAAGCCTGAAGGTGGGGCGGTTCAGCAAGGAGCTCACCGTGGCCGGAGCGGGAGCATAGTCCCGGCCGGAGCGGGAGCATAATCCCGGGGTGTCCGGGAGCATAATCCCGGCCGGAGCGGGAGCATGATGCGGGAGTGCGTCACAGCAGCGTGTGGTCGCTCCCGCCATCAATGGAACAGATGGAGTCCCCGGTTTTGGGGAGTGACTACAGGGGGCTTGCCTTTGGGTGAGCCCTTTTTTTGCGGGAAACTGAAAACTGAAAATTGAAAACTAAGAGCCGTCATCGGTTGCCAGCTCCTCCTCACTCCTCAGCCCTAGGCACTAATCCCCGCTTCCGCTTGGCTGGTAGGGCCGCTTGTGGTGCAGGTAGCTGTGGCGGGCAAAGCGGTAGTGGTTCACCAGAAAGCTCATGAAGGCATTGAACTTCCACTTGAAGGCCCACAGTGCCACGTGCCGTCCCTTTTTCTGACAGACAAGGGCGTGGCGCACCACCTTGTCCACGGGCTTGCCATGGAGCACCTCCTTTCTGGCTCCATTTGATGCCACCGTGGCGAATTCCGTGGCCACGGAGCCGGGGCAAAGGGCCATGACGTGGATGCCTCGGTCCTTCAACTCTGCCGCCAGTGCCAGGGAAAAGCTCCTGACGTAGGACTTGGAGGCGGCATAGACGGCAAAGTTGCCCAGGGGAATGTAGGCGGCAAGGCTTGCCACATTGATGATGCTGCTGCCCCTGTCCAGGTAGGGCAGGGCCGCCCCGCAGACTCCTGTGAGGGAGGTGACGTTCAGCTCCACCAGCGCAAGCTCCCGTTCCACCGGGGTTTGTGCAAAGGGACCGTAGGTGCCAAAGCCCGCATTGTTGATGAGGGTATCGATGACGAACTCCCCCCACTGGGCCTCTTCTGCAAGGAGCTGGGAAAAAAGCTGGTATCCTCCCCGGCCGGCAATGTCCTGGGGAATGATTCGGACGGCGGGACAGGAAGGGGTGCGCTCAGCGTCCATCTGCTTCCAGCTGTGGGTCAGTGCAGTGGCCACTTCCTTCAGTCGCTCCTCCCGCCGTGCCACCAGCCACAGCTCCTGTGCCTGCCGAAAATCCATGATTTGCCGGGCAAATTCCTGCCCAATTCCAGAACTTGCTCCAGTGATGATGATGATTCGCTTCATGTCTGTCCCTCCTATCCCTTGTCTACTATGTAAAGGAATTCCGTGACGTGGAGGCTGCGGTTGGCCAGATTCCGGGAGCCACGGAAGGTGTTGTAGGCAGCCTCCAGTCTTTGTACCGTGCCATAGCCGTTAAGAATCCGCTCCATTTCCTCCGTCTTGATGAAGCCCTCTGAGCTGTAGGAAATCAGGAGGAAGCGAGCGGGAAGGGTGGCAATGAGCCGCTCTAGCACCGTCTTGATGTGGCGGGCCTTGTTGTAGTGGGAACGATTCCAGTTTTTGGGAATGCCGGACACCTGGCTCAACTCCTCCGCAGCAGGCTCCCGCCCGGAGGCAAGGAGGTTCAGCATGAAGTAGTTGGAGCCGTAGGGATGCTGGTTGTAGGGCGGGTCCAGGTAGGCCACATCCACCGGGGGGAGCTGCTCCACCGCCGTCTGGGCTTCCTTTTGCATCACCTCCACCGGGCAGGAAAAAGTGCTGAACACGGGATAGGGCAGGGTGATGGGGGCGGCAATCCGCTGGAGTGCGTCCCGTCCAGTTCCGCCGAACTGCCCCACTCCCTCCCTGTTCTTGTAGAAGCCCTTGAAGACACCGGCTGTATTGGCATGGATGGAGGCCTGGGAAAGCAGGGGTGCCAGGAAGAAGTCCTGGAGGTGGGGCGGCACCTGCTGGCAGATGAGGCGGCGGGCGGTGTCCAGGTAGCGGGCGTTGCGGGTGGTGTAGAAGCACCGTTCCCCCGGCTGGATGGCAGTGTCGTCGGCAGGGGCGTAGTGGCGGGTAATGTAGCCTGCCTCCAGCTTGTCCTCCCCCAGCTGGGCGGTGAGGCTCTTGTAAAGCTGCTGCAATTCTGCGGTGTCAGCCTCCGCCCTGTTGGCCTGGTAGCAGCGGTTGATGACAGCGGAATAAAGCTCCAGGTCGTTGACCCACATTCTTTCCGCAAACTGGCGGAAATAGCGGGCCACCACCCCGGAGCCAGAAAAGCAGTCAAAGATGGAAAGCCGCTCCTTCCCCAGAGCCCGCTGCACCTGCCGCACCCCCTGTCCAATGAAGTCCAGCAGGGCCCGCTTGTTCCCGATGTAGGTAATCAGCTGCTCCTGCAGGTACGCCTCGTTTTCCTGCAATGCGGCTGCCTGTCCGTGAGTTTCGGCGTGCATGGATTTCTCCGCTACAGGGGAAGAACGGCGCACCACAGCACGGTGGCAATACCGGCACAGCCAATGGCCAGTCCGCTGATGGCTCCCTCCACCTCACCCAATTCTATGGCCTTGGTGGTTCCCGTGACGTGGCTACAGGTTCCAATGGCAAGTCCCGCCGCCACAGGATTTTTCACCCGGAAGAGCTTGATGAGGGTGGGGCAGATGAGGGCTCCAAAGTTGCCGGTGATGATGATGGCTGCCACGGTGATGGACTGGATGCCGCCCAAGGCCTCCGACAAACTCAACCCAATGGGAGTGGTGACGGACTTGGGAATCAGGGAGAGAATCAGCTGGTAGTCAAGGTTGAACAATCTGCCCATGACTATGATGCTGCCGATGGCCGTGACGGAGCCCACCAGGGTTCCCACCACAATGGGCAGGATGTTCTTCTTCAGGGTTTCCAGCTGCTCGTACATGGAAACTGCCAGCACGGCCGTTGCAGGGCCCAGAAAGGCCGCAATGATGGAGCCACCCTTGTAGTAGGCCTCGTAGGGAATGCCAGTGAGCCCCAAAAAGAGGCAGCAGAGGATGATGGACACCAGCAGGGGATGGGTCAAGGGATGCCTCCACCTGCGGTTGAGTGCCAGTCCCAGCTGGAAGGTGAAGATGGAAAGGCTCAGTCCAAAGAAGGGGGAGTTGATGAAGGTCTGGTACAGTGAGGTCATGGTTTCACTCATGGGAGGCTCCTGTTGAATCAGTGGTGGAGGTTTCGGCAGTGGTGGCAGCCTTGCCTTTCCCGGTTAGTCGCAGGGTGAGGCTGACGGCCCAGGAAGTGGTGAGAAAGGCCAGGATGGTGGACACCATGCTGATGACCAGCAGGGGAATCAGGATTTCCTTCAGCAGTCCGAGGTTCTGGATGATGCTGACGCTGGAGGGTACCAGAAAGAAGGCCATGTTTTGCCGCAGGAACTGGGCCTTTTGCCGGATGTGGTCAATCTTCAGGATGCGCACCAGCAGCAGGATGAAAATCAGCAGCATACTGATGATGTTTCCTGGCAGGATAAAGGGCAGCACGGCGGAAATACATTCCCCCGCAAGACAGATGCCCAGGACAATGCCGATTTGCAACAAGATGTTCATGGCTCCATAATGCCATGTTTTTGAGATTCCTGCAATTGGCGGGATTGATTGCTTTCTCCTGCCAGAGAAATGTAGTATACTGCACCTACCGCTATGGACACCATGACCCCGGAACAACGCCATTACGCCATGTCCCGCATCCGCAGCACGGAGAACCGGCCTGAGCGGGAGATTCGCTCCAAGCTCCACGGCTACGGCTTCCGCTTCCGCAAGAACGACCGCCGCCTGGCAGGAAGCCCCGACATTGTGCTGCCCCGCTACCGTGCCGTCATCTTTGTGAACGGCTGCTTCTGGCACGCCCACCGCAACTGCCCCAAATTCCGTCTGCCCCGCACCAACACGGAGTTCTGGCGGAACAAGCTGGAGCGCAACAGGCGGCGGGACCGGGAGACAGTGGAGCAGCTTCTTGCGGAGGGCTGGCGGGTGGCGGTGGTGTGGGAATGCTCCATCACCGGGCGGCGGCGGGCAGACAAGATTGCCAACGTGGCGGAGTGGCTGGCCTGGTGGCTGGAGGAGGATCTAGGCGAGCCCTTCGTAGAGGTGTGAGGAAACTGCCGTCCGTCACCGTCCCAGCGCCAGAAGCCACTTCCCCCATGCTGCCCTACCTCCTGTTTTCCAGCCTGAATTTTTGATTCACGAATTATTCAACAGTAAAAAATGAGATGGCTTGTTCTTTGTGCTCCGAAAGAATTCCCATCAACCGAAAAGCTGAGCCTGTGGGGTGGCTTCTTCCCGCTTCCCATGCCTCCACAGTTTTTTTTGACACTCCCATATAGCAGGCAAAAATAGTTTGTGTCATTCCAGCTGCGGTGCGAATTGTTCTGATTTCTGAAGGGTTGAATTCTTTAACGGGAGCAATCATGTATGTCGTTTTCTTTGCAGAAATTCTTCCTTTTTCAAATTCGATTGCTTCTTGCAAACCTTCTTTTAAGTCTTCAAATAAAGAGCTCATATTTTTTCTCCTATACCTTGCGTGAGTTGGCAGCTTCATTTTTTAGTGCTTTTACGAGCTTTTTCAAGACAGTCTTTTCTTCGGCAGAAAGATTCTCTTGCTCATTTTTTGTAAAAGCAGTAATGAGGTATGTCACTTCATATTCCTCAAAATCTGTATAACAAACACGGACACTTCCACTTTTTCCTTTGTTTTCGAGTGGAAAGCGTACTTTTCTGATGCCTCCTGTTCCTTCCATTACGGGACCCGACTGAGGATTCTTTAGAAGCATTGTCTGCAAATTTAGTAAATCTGCATCATTCAATCCAATTTCCTTCCACCTTTTCGTGAATAGTGGCACTTCTATGAAAGTCCTCTTGAATATATCCATAAGTTAATACTACGCCCTATTTTATAGGGTGTCAATATCAAAAAAGAATTGATGTATTTATCATTCTCGCTGCCCATCTTCCCGCTTCCCCGTCATCTAAACTCCAATTTCTTTTCCTAGTAGTATTGTAGAGAAAGGCTTCTTTGTGGTAATATGGCTTAACTTTCACTAAAGTTTATGTAGACAGATTTTATATCCTTGGGGGTAATGACAATGAAGAATGCGTACGTGAAGCGGGTTTGGGAGCAGGTGCAGGCCAAGAATGGCCATGAGAGCGAGTACCTGCAGGCTGTTCAGGAGGTGCTGGAGTCCCTGGAGCCAGTGGTGGAGAAGATGCCGGAGCTGGAGGCCAATTCCATTCTGGAGCGGATTGTGGAGCCGGAGCGGGTCATCATGTTCCGGGTGCCCTGGATGGATGGCTCTGGAAAGGTGCAGGTGAACCGCGGCTTCCGTGTCCAGTACAACAGTGCCATTGGTCCCTACAAGGGTGGAATCCGCTTCCATCCTTCCGTGAACCTGAGTATCCTCAAGTTCCTTGGCTTTGAGCAGGTGTTCAAGAACAGCCTCACCACATTGCCCATGGGCGGCGGAAAGGGTGGCGCTGACTTTGACCCCCACGGCAAGTCCGACGCTGAGGTGATGCGGTTCTGCCAGTCTTTTATGACGGAGCTGTACCGCCACATTGGTGCGGATACCGACGTTCCCGCTGGCGACATCGGTGTTGGCGGCCGTGAGGTGGGCTATATGTTCGGCCAGTACAAGCGGATTTGCAACGAGTTTACCGGCGTGCTTACCGGAAAGGGACTCCAGTTCGGCGGCTCCCTCATCCGACCTGAGGCCACCGGCTACGGCTGCGTCTACTTTGCCCAGAACATGCTGGCCGTCAAGGGAGACGATTTCAAGGGAAAGGTCTGCGCTGTGTCTGGTTCCGGAAACGTGGCCCAGTTCTGTGCCGAAAAGCTGATTCAGCTGGGAGCCAAGCCTGTGACCCTGTCCGACTCCGCTGGATTCATCTACGACCCAGACGGTATTGATGCCGAAAAGCTTGCCTTTGTGAAGGAGCTGAAGAATGTGAAGCGCGGCCGCATCAAGGAGTATGCCGACAAGTACCCCGGTGCCACCTACACTGCGGGAGCCCGTCCCTGGTCGGTGAAGTGCGACTGCGCCTTCCCCTGTGCCACCCAGAACGAGCTGAACGGCGACGAGGCCAAGGCCCTGATTGCCAATGGCGTGAAGCTGGTGGCCGAGGGAGCCAACATGCCCTCAACCCCGGAGGCAGTGGCCGCATTCCAGGCGGCTGGCGTGATGTTCGCTCCCGGAAAGGCATCCAACGCAGGTGGAGTGGCCACCTCCGGTCTGGAGATGAGTCAGAACTCCATCCGCATGTCCTGGAGCCGTGAGGAGGTGGACGAGAAGCTGAAGGGCATCATGAAGGATATCCACGACAATGCCTACGCTGCCGCCAAGCAGTTTGGCATGGAGGGCAACTATGTGGCGGGAGCCAACATCGCCGGCTTCCTGAAGGTTGCCCAGGCCATGATTGCTCAGGGTGTGGTGTAAGGAGTGAGCATGAGGATCGAGACAGAATGCCTCCACGCAGGCTATACCCCCAAGAACGGGGAGCCCCGGGTGGTTCCCATTGTTCAGAGCACCACCTACTGCTTTGACTCCACCGAGCATATCGCAGACCTGTTCGATATGCCCACTGAGTTCATGTACTCCCGCTTTGCCAATCCCACCTGTGATGCGGTGGAAAAGAAGATTGCCGCCTTGGAGGGTGGTGTGGGTGCCATGCTGACCTCCAGCGGCCAGGCTGCCGTTCTCTGCACCATCCTGAACCTGTGCAAGGCGGGGGACAGTATCGTTGCCGTGTCCACCATCTATGGCGGTGTCATCAACCTGCTGTCTGTCACCTTGAAGCGGCTGGGCATCGAGTGCAACTGGGTTTCCCCCGATGCCACTCCCGGCCAGATTCGTAAGGCTATCCGCAAGAACACCAAGCTGGTGTTCGGTGAGACCATTGCCAATCCGGCTCTGCGGGTGCTGGATATTGAGCGCTTTGCCAAGGCTGCCCACGAGAAGGGCGTGCCACTGGTGGTGGACAATACCTTTGCCACGCCAGCTTTGTGCCAGCCCCTGAAGTGGGGAGCCGATATTGTCATCCACTCTACCACCAAGTACATGGACGGCCATGCCCTGCAGGTGGGTGGTGTGATTGTGGACGGCGGCTCCTTTGACTGGGCAGCGGCAAGCGAGCGCTTCCCTGACTTTGTGACCCCCGATGAAAGCTACCATGGCGTTGTGTACACCCGTGACTTTGGCAATCTGGCCTTCATCATCAAGGCCCGGATGCAGATTATGCGTGACTTGGGCATCTATCAGTCTGCCCACGCAGCCTTCCTGCTGAATCTGGGGCTGGAGACCCTGCCGGTGCGTATGCGGCAGTACAGCCTGAACGCCTCCGTTGTGGCGGAGTACCTGAACTGCAGCGACAAGGTGGAGTCCGTGTACTATCCCGGTCTGCCCAAGAGCCCTGAGAAGAAGCTGGTGAAGAAGTACCTGCAGAACGGCTGCAGCGGTGTCATCACCTTTGTCATCAAGGGTGGCCGTGAGGCGGCGGTGCGTTTTATGGACGCCTTGCAGCTGGCCTCCCGTGTTGTCCACGTGGCGGACATCCGTACCTGCGTCCTGCATCCGGCCAGCTCCACCCATCGTCAGGCCACTGACCAGCAGCTGGAGGCAGCCGGAATCAATGCCGGCATGATCCGTCTGTCTGTGGGCCTTGAGCATGTGGAGGACATTATAGCCGACATCCAGCAGGCTTTGGAGAAGGTGTAATTGGCAGGAATCTCCAACTTCCACACTCATACCTATCTGTGCGGCCATGCGGAGGGCTGGGTTCCCGACTACGTTCGGGTGGCCCAGTCAGCGGGCTGTACTGCCCTGGGCTTTTCCGACCATTGCCCCTATCCTGAGCAGGACTCAAGGTTCTGGCTGATGGATGGCGGGAAGGGTGCGGCCCGGGGGCTGAATCTGTGGCCTGAAATCAGGATGGCGGAGGCCGACACTGAGGACTATGTGGCCGCCGTGCGGCAGGCCGCAGAGACGGTGGACTTTCCCGTCTACTTGGGCTTTGAGTGCGAGTACGACAAGCGGCTCCACAGCTGGTACAAGGACGAGCTTTTGGGCCGCTGGGGAGCGGACTACCTGGCCCTTGGCCCCCACTGGGTGGCTGGTGGTCAGGAGCTGCCCTACATTCCCGGTGTAGCCTCCCGGAAGGAAATCCTCCGGTACTTTGACGGGGTGGTGGAGGCCATTGCCAGCGGCCTCTTTGCCTTTGTTGCCCACCCGGACCTGATTATGGCCAACGGGCGGGACTGGAACAGCGAGATTGAGGCAGGACTGGCGGCGGTGCTGGATGCCGCCATTGACTGCAAGCTGCCGGTGGAGGTGAACGGCCTGGGTCTTGCCCGCTCCACGCAGGTGGGCCTTGCCGGGAGACTCTACCCCCACCACAAGTTCTGGGAGCTGGCAGCCCTTCGTGGAGCCACCGTCATCTGCAATTCCGACGCCCACCAGAGCCAGAACACCATCATCCACGCCCAGCTTGCCAGGGACTACGCCGCAGAATTCGGGCTGGTTCCAGTGGAGGGGATTTTTTAGGGTGTGGCAGTTTTTCGAGGAGGAGTGTCTCCTCAAGCCCCTCAAATCGATGTGCGGCGGAAATGGTGATTTAACTTTTGTGCTGTGCAGTATTGCATTTGTCAATAATCTCTTTTGTTCTTTTTAGTAACTTACTGTTTGGTGTAATATTCAGCAGTGCTAATGCTTTTTCAGCAAATTTCTTTGCAACCTTGTACGCTTTTCTGTGAGTTGATAAAATGAGGTTTTGTTTCTCCTGTAATTGGATGGCCATTTTTATAGTAAGCCAGTGTTTATTTGCTCGGCGCAAACTTGTTTCAGAACAGCTTACCTGATATTTTATTTTAGAAAAACATCTCTCATCTTTTTGCTTCTTTACATTTTTCTTCCAACTCACGTGCCATAACCCAACCAGCAGATTCCAACATTGCAACACTAACTGATGAAGAAATAACTGGTCCGGCAAATGGAATAAGCTTAGATAATTCTTTTGTAAGAGTCTTTATAGGCTGTTTTAATAATGTTTTTTTCAAAGCCGCAATGGCTATATTTTTTGCAACGTTTTCAGCAATGTTCCCTCCAAAAACTGCTGAGAGTGACATAGCCATAGTACTCATTGTTGTGATGTCAACTGCTACTCCCAGCCCAGGAAGAGGAATTGCATTTCCTGCTGCTGCAGCTACTGCATGTCCATGAATAATTCCATGGCATTTTTTCTTTTGATCTTCTGTCATTATCATATCTCCTAGATATACCAAACTATCAGTTATGTTTATATAACACTACCATATCAACAGTCAATAGTCAATAAGCTATATTTATGCAAAACTTTATTTACCCATATTACACTTATAGAAGAGGGACATGAACCAGTTACAAGTCTGCCTTGCCAACAACATGAAGCGCTACCGCAAGCTCCGTGGACTCTCCCAGGAAAAGCTGGCGGAGAAGTCGGGGGCCTCCGCAAACTACATCGCCCTCATCGAGTGCGGGAAGAATTTTCCCTCCCTGCCCATGATTGAGCATATTGCGGCGGCGCTGGAGGTGGACGAGATGGACTTATTCGACAAGGCCGGTCTGGAATTCCAGAGCAACGAGGCCATACGGAAGCGGCTTTTGGAGCAGCTGGTGGGCGCAGTGAACGATGCCTTCGACACCATGCTGCGGCGGCAGGGCTAGGCCCCGTCCGCTCTCCTCATCATGTTTTAACAAAATCCTCACTTTTATTTAACTGACCCCTTACCTGCATTTCATCTTGCCTCCCTATACTCATGCCGACGGCTGGCCCGGCCTAAGGCGGGCGTGGGCCGACAAACTGTTGAAAGGAGATTTTGACAATGAATGTAGGTACTAGACTTACTTGTATGATGCTGACCTTGGCTGGCATCGTCCTTCTGGGCGCAGGCTGCGCTGGAAAAAATACCGCCATCACGGTGATTTCCCGCGAGGATGGCTCAGGCACCCGCAGTGCCTTTGTGGAGCTTTTGGGAATTGCTGCCGACGGCGTGGACAGGACTACTGAGCTGGCCGAGATTTCAAACAGTACCTCCGTGGTGCTGCAGTCCGTGGCGGACAATGGAAACGCCATAGGCTACATTTCCCTTGGCTCCCTGAGCGATGTGGTGAAGGCGGTGCCGGTGGATGGTGTTGCACCCACGGCGGAGAACGTGCAGGCAGGCTTGTATTCTGTCTCCCGTCCCTTCAATGTGGTGACAAGGGGGCCTGTGGAGACGGCTTCGCCTCTGGTGGCGGACTTCCTGGCCTTTGTCCTCAGTGAGGACGGGCAGAAAATTGTAGAGGAGAAGGGCTATGTCAGGGCGACCGGCGGTGCGGACTACCAGGGTGGCGGTCTGACAGGAACCATCGTGGTGGCCGGCTCCACCTCCGTGGCCCCGGTGATGGAGGCATTGGCGGACCGCTACAAGGAGCTGAATCAGGGGGTTGTCATCGAGATTCAGCAGACTGGCTCCTCTGCCGGCATGACCAGCACCCTTGAGGGGGCCAGTCACATCGGCATGGCTTCCCGTGAGCTTTCCTCCAGGGAGCTGGAGCAGGGGCTGGTTCCTACCGTGCTGGCCTTGGACGGCATCGCCATCATCGTAAACCGGCAGAACGGGCTGGAAGGTCTTTCCTCCGCCCAAGTCAGGGACATCTACACGGGAGCTATCCAGGATTGGAGCGAAACGCAGGGGCAGCCTGTCGGACAGGAGCAGACTGTCGCAGTGCCTGCCGAATAGCGAGGACAAATTGACTCAGATGTACGGAATCATTCAGGGGGATTTTCCCCAGGTGGCTGGCGGCGGGGAGCGGGCCCACGGGCGGTACAGGATGCAGGAGGTGAGGGAGCGGGGAATGCGGCTGGTGTTCCTGGGTGCCGCCTGCGTCTCGGTGGTGGCGGTGGTGGCAATCTGCCTCTTCCTTTTGGCTAAGGGCTTGCCTGCCATGGCGGAAATCGGCTGGAAGGAATTCCTTTTGGGCAGCAGCTGGCGACCGCTGGAGGGAAGGTTCGGCATCTTCCCCATGATTGTAGGCAGCCTCTGCGTCACGGCGGGAGCCATGGTGGTGGGGGTGCCCCTGGGACTCTTTTGCGCCGTGTTTATGGCTCGGTTCTGCCCTCCAGGGCCCTATCGTCTGCTGAAGCCCGCCGTTGACCTGATGGCGGGGATTCCCTCCATCGTCTACGGCTTTTTCGCCCTGATGGTGATTGTGCCCTTCCTGCGGCAGATGGCGGGGGGCAGCGGCAAGGGAATGCTGGCGGCATCCATCCTGTTGGGAATCATGATTTTGCCCACCATCATCAGCGTGGCCGAGGCAGCAATCCGTGCGGTGCCGGAAGGCTGCTACGAGGGCTCGCTGGCTCTGGGAGCCACCAAGGAGCGCAGCGTGTTCTTTGCGGTGCTGCCAGCCGCCAAGACAGGCATTCTGGCTGGGATTGTGCTGGGAATGGGCCGTGCCGTCGGTGAGACTATGGCGGTGGTGATGATTTGCGGAAATCAGAGTGTGCTGCCGCAGAGCATTGTCTCTGGGGTGCGCACGCTGACGGCCAACATCGTGCTGGAGATGGGCTATGCCACGGACTTGCACCGGGACGCCCTCATTGCCACGGCGGTGGTGCTGTTCGTGTTCATCCTCATCATCAATATCCTGTTTTCCCTGATGAAAAGGAGGGCGGGGGTATGAGTGTGGCTGGAAGGCTGGTGGCCTGGTTCCGCTCGTACCGGGGGCAGCCCTTGTCCCTGGTGCTGCGGCTTGCGATGCTGCTGTCGGTGGCGGCCACTGTGGGTATGCTGCTGCTCCTGCTGGGGCATATTCTGGTGCGGGGCATTCCGGCCCTGCTGGAGTGCCTCCCGTCAATCTTCGCCTGGGAATACAACGGGGAGAATGTCTCCATGACACCGGCCATCGTCAACACGGTGCTGGTAACGCTGCTTTCTCTGCTGGCGGCGGTACCCCTGGGCATTGGGGCAGCCATCTATCTGGCGGAGTACGCCCCCCGGCGGAGTCGGCTGGTGCAGATAATCCAGCTGGCAACGGAAACCCTGGCGGGAATTCCTTCTATTATATATGGCTTGTTCGGCTACCTGCTGTTTGTGCTGGCCTTGGGCTTCGGCTATTCCCTGGGGGCTGGTGTGGTGACGCTGGCTTTGATGATTCTGCCCCTCATCATCAGGACGAGCCAGGAGGCATTGGAGTCGGTGCCGGATACCTTCCGTGAGGGGAGCTTCGGGCTGGGGGCAGGCAGACTGCGGACGGTGTTCCGGGTGGTGCTGCCCAGCGCCGTGCCGGGAATACTTGCTGGGGTGATTCTGGCGGTGGGAAGGATTGCAGGGGAGAGTGCCGCCCTAATCTTCACGGCGGGAACCTATGCCGCCGTGCCGGACAGCCTTGGTGACTCGGCCCGCACCCTCTCCGTCCACATATACGCACTGCTTTCGGAGGGCTTGTATACCCGTCAGGCTTACGCTACGGCGGTGGTGCTCCTGGTGGTGGTTGTTGGAATTAACACCCTGTCTGCCTTTGTGGCGAGGAAGCTGGTCCGCCGCTAGTGGCTGGAAAAGGAGAAGAGATGGAAAAGATTCGAGTGGACGACATGCACCTGCACTATGGTGACTACCACGCCTTGAGGGGAGTAAGCATTTCATTTTCAGACAGGGAGATAACTGCCCTCATCGGGCCATCGGGCTGCGGAAAGTCCACCCTGCTCAAGTCCCTGAACCGCATGAACGACCTGGTGGACGGCTGTCGCATCCAGGGACGGGTTCTGCTGGACGGCCAGGACGTTTACGGTGGCATGGATGTGAACCTGCTGCGGCGCCGGGTGGGAATGGTCTTCCAGAAGCCGAACCCCTTTCCCATGAGCGTCTATGACAACATCGCCTATGGGCCACGTACCCACGGAGTCAAGGACCGGCGGCGGCTGGACGAGATTGTGGAAAAGTCCCTGCGGGATGCGGCTATCTGGGACGAGGTGAAGGACCGGCTGAAAAAGAGTGCCCAGGGACTTTCCGGGGGGCAGCAGCAGCGACTGTGCATTGCCCGTGCTTTGGCGGTGGAGCCGGAGGTGCTGCTGATGGACGAGCCAACCTCCGCCCTAGACCCCATCTCCACCGCAAAGATTGAGGAGCTGGCCGTCCAGTTGAAGGGGCAATACACCATCGTCATGGTGACCCACAACATGCAGCAGGCGGTGCGTGTCTCGGACAAGACGGCCTTCTTCTTGCTGGGCGAGCTGGTGGAATTCGGCGGCACGGACCAGCTGTTTTCCATGCCCCAGGACAAGCGGACGGAGGACTATATCACGGGGCGCTTCGGTTAGTGGCGGCTCATTGTGTGGCCGAGGTATAGCCACCGATTTTGACAAGGAGGAGAAGATGAGGACAAAGCTCGACCAGATGCTGGAGGCTATGAACGTGGAGCTTGTGGATATGGGGAGGATGTGCCAGGAGGCCATTTCCTGTGCCATCCAGGGGATGCTCTCTGGTGATGAGGATATGACCCAGAAGGCCTTTATCATGGAGCGGGCTCTTGACGAAAAGGAGCGGGAGGTTGAGCGGCTGTGTATGGAGCTCTTGCTCCGCCAGCAGCCGGTGGCCAAGGACCTGCGGATTGTCTCTGTGGCCCTGAAGATGATTCGGGACATGGAGCGCATCGGGGACCAGGCTGCCGACATCGCTGAGATTTCCCGCCACATCGAGGACGGCAACGTGTTTGGCCGGAACCACGTGCAGGAGATGGCTCAGGCTACCATCAAGATGGTTACTGACAGCATCAGTTCATTTGTGCGGCGGGACGTTGAGGCTGCCCGCAAGGTGGTGGCGGATGATGACAAGGTGGACGGCCTCTTTCTGGAGGTGCGCCGTGACCTGGTGGCGGCCCTGGCGGAAAACACCGTAGTGGGGGAGTCCTGCATCGACATTCTGATGATTGCAAAATATCTGGAGCGCATCGGCGACCACGCCACCAATATAGCCGAGTGGGTGGAGTACTCCGTTACCGGTGTGCATGTGGGAGACTCCGCCTTGTGATTCGGTGTACGCTTGCTCAGTCCTGCTGGAAAAGCTCCGGGTGCTGGTGGCGGTCCTTGTCGATTTCCAGAATTTCCTTGTTCAGGAAGAAGGAGAGGACTGTCCGCAGTACCACAATGCCTGCCAGGATGGCCAGCTCGTGGAGCCCCGGCTCCACAATGGTTTTCAGGATGTCGGCGGCAATTAGTAGCTCCAGTGCCAGTAGCAAATAGGTGCCGAAGTCGGCCCGCAGAACCCGCAGGAGCTGGATGTTGTATTTCCCCCTGAGCCGCAGCAGCTCTGTCTTGACGAAGGCGACGGCCGCTACTAGGGTGCCGTAGACCACAACAAAGATGCTGATGAGGCTGATGATGATGGCAAGCTCCTCCAGAAACCTCATGCTCTCTCCTTTTCCGCAATCATACCCGGCACCATGAATTCCTTGGGGATGGGTGCGGGGCGGCCTTCTTTTGTGACACATGCCCAGCTTACCTCCGCCTGGGCGCAGATGGTGCCATCCTCCTTTCGGACCACCTGCTGGAAAACACCGGAGAGGGCCTTTGTCTTGATGGGCTCCACATCGATGAGCAGCCTGTCCCCCAGCACGGCGGAGGCCTTGTAGTAGATGTCCACGTGGGTGACGTAGAGATAGTATCCTGCCGCCACAATGCCCTCGTAGTCAAAGCCGATGGCCCGCAGGAATTCCATCCGGGCAAATTCGAGGTAATTCAGGTAGACAGCGTTGTTCACATGATTGTAGGAGTCGCACTCGTAGGAGCGGACCGTGAGGGTTGCGGTATGCTTCATGAGGTGCAGTATAGCAGATGTAAACTAATAGTAAAAGGGGGAGGGAGGTTGTGCCAATCCGCGTTCTGGCTACGCTGAGCAAGCTCAGAGGGCGCCAGCCCGCTGTCTTGTCACACCTCCCTCCCCACTGTTGCGTCAGTTCGGCTCTACTGCGGGACAGAGTTTTGCCCTTGCGGGCAAAGGAGCTGGCTCTTGTGTGTGAGTTTTTTTGCTGACAACTTGATGAAAAAGTGGTATACTAGATTTCGTCAGGAGGAACTATGGAGTCTCAGGATATGGATTTCTTTGATGGTGGTGCAACCCGTCGAGTGGGCTGGGACACGCTCCAGCTCCATGGGAAATTCCGTCGCTATCGGCCCGACACTAGTTCAGGGGATAGCCTCACCCACTACAGCTTGGGAGATGTGGGCCCTGACGGTGAGACTGGTGCCACCCTGCTGCCATTGCCGGAAGATGCGGTGCTGGAGGGAGTTGAGCGTCCCACCTATTGGAGCAGGCTACCCCTTTCCATTCAGCCCAACAATCGTGACCAGCGGCGGGGCCTCTACTCAATTCATGCCATGGGAACCTCCCTGATTTTTCCCCTGAGCCAAAAGGACAAGGAGGTGCGACAGGAATGCAACATGCGCTGCTGTACCGCAGGTGTCTACCTTGCCATAGAAACGAACAGTCCCACCATCACCTTCCATTTCCGCTACCTCCAGCGGAAAAATCCTGCCGAGGACGGCCGCCCCGCCTTGAAGGGATTGGACTGCCGGAGTTTTTCTGGCATTGACATCTATCAGCTGGTGGATGGAGTGCCGGTTTTCAGGAAGAACCTCCGCTCCCAGCCGGGGGTCATGGAGGGCAGTTGGACCTACAAGACAGGGCTTGCAACTGGAGCCGCAGCCTCCCAGCTGGGGAGGTTCATTGTCATGCTGCCCACCTACAACGGCTTTCAACCGGCAGCTGGCGGGACAAATCCCTCTGGATTCACTTTGGAGTTTCAGGAGCAGGCTATTGTTCGGGAATTCCAGCCCTTCCAGGAATCGAGACGCAAGCCAATTTTGATATACGGCACCAGCATCACCCAGGGAGACGGGGACAATGGCCTTCGTCCGGGAGCCACCTATGCTGCCCAAATCATGTGGGCCACCAGGCGTGAGGTGATCAACCTTGGGGTGGCGGGCAGCGCCCAGATTGAGTACAAGATGGCTGATTTCCTGTCTCAGATTGAGAGTGCGGTCTTTATCCTTGATCCAGGATGGAATCTGACGGCCACCTCCTCCGAGGCTGAAGGCTGCACCGCCAATGGCGCGCCGGCCAACATCACCAACCAGGAGGTGGTGGATCGGGCCAAGTACATGGTTCGTGTCTATCGTCAGCGGCATCCCGACACTCCCATCATCATCTGCCCGAAATTCCTGAAGGAGGGTGATGGCGAGTCTAACGGTGGAAAGTCCGCCACACCGCCAGTTACCATCCCGTTACCTGCCGACTGGAAGAATCCTGCAGGCAACCTTTATTCCAGGGAGGGATTCCTGCTGCTGAAGGCCTACCTGGAGCTGGTGGCGGATGGGGTGGAAAACCTGCACTGGGCAGAGCAAGGCGTCACCGAGGCAAAGGGTCGGATTGATGGCCGTTGGGTGGGGCAGGGGCTGACGGCTGCCAACCTGCATCCGCCGGTAGAAGGTATGACTTCCATCGCCAACTTTGTGCTGGAGGCCATTGCCAGGGCTGCTCCTGACCTGTACGACGGAACCACCATTTCTGTACCGGAAGAAGCGTGATTCATCGGAGGGGCCCTATCTTAAGCTTGTGGGGCATCCTTCATTTACCGGAAAACAAGTTTCAAGGAGTAAAACTATGAGTACCCAGAACAAGATTCGCATTGCATACGCCGGTTCCGCCACCTACAATCAGCTGACCGCAGGCTCCCGATTTTGCAATCGGGTGGAGAATCCTGAAGGAAGCCACAGGCAGCGGGGCTTTTTGGGTGGAGCCCTGTACAATGAAAATTGGGAGCCCACCGACGGCTGCATCTTCCAGGATTTTTCCCAGCCGGACTTGGTTCTGCCACGGGATGCTGCTGGCGGAACAGGCTCCCAGGAGGCAATCTGTTCCCTGCTGGAAGCTGGCTCTCTGGCGGTAGCCCTGGACTGGAAGCCCCACTTCCTGCTGCTGCAGCTGAATGCCTGCCTGGATGCACAGCCCGATTCCTATGCTGCTGCCATGGTGGCCCTGTCTGAAAGGATACGTGACTTGCTGCCGGAATGCCGCCTGTATCTGGTGAGTCCCCTGCCCTCCGGCATTCCAGCCTGTGGGCCGGTGGTGGAGCGCAGCTGTGAGTTCGCCCTAGCCTTCAACGAGGCCCTGCGGCAGACGGTGATCAAACGCTGCTCCCAGGTTGGCTACATCGATTTGATGGCGGCCCTTTCTGCGACAGAATGGCAGACCCTGCTGTCCGGTTTGGGCGGAAGGGACGGCTGCGAGCTGGCTGGACTCCAGTGGAAGCTGGGTCAGAGCCTCCTGTTCGGGTTCTTTGAGGAGGCCGAGCAGCGGGTATTCCCTGACAAGGCCGCCTCTGGGGCAGGGGAGGCTCCCAAGGTGAGTCCCCATTGCAGTACCCAAGGCCTGCCGCCCTCCTGTGATCCGAACCAGGGGCTTATTCGTGACCTGCCGGAAGGCTGGTGGCAGCAGCAGCTGGATGATGGCCGCCGTCTGGGCAAGGGATGCCAGCTGATTTTCGTCGGCGACAGCATCACCCACTGGTGGACTAACACCTCCCACATTGACGACACCTATTCCGCCGCAGGAAAGGATGCCTTCCAAAACTTCTTCGGCAAGTACCGGGACACCTCGCTGAACGTCGGGCAGGCCAGCGACACCACCGCCGACGTACTGCTGCGTATCCATTCTGGAGCCTTGGGGAGCCAGCCTGAAACCTTTGAGCCAAGGCTGGTGTCCATCCTCATTGGCACCAACAACATCGGCAACCCAAACCTGCAGAAGGAATTCGGCGGCCCGGACAATTCCCGTCAGCTGGCTCAGGGCATTGTGCAGGTGGTTCGGGCAGTGCGTCGGTATTGTCCCAGGGCTAAGATTGTGGTGACCGGCATCTTGCCTACCCGCATTCCCTACGACATGACCCGCAGCAAGCTGGAATATGCTAACCATCTGGTGGGCCGCCTGGCCGAATTCGAAGGATTCTATTTTCTGAATCTATCCCAGGCCATGACCGCCCCCGATGGCTCCACCATTGCGGAGCTGTACAACAAGGCTGAGTGGGAGGCCGCCCGGCTCCATCTCAGCGAGGCTGGCTATGAGCGGTGGGCGGCCCATCTGGTGGAATTTCTGGAGGACTAGCTAGTACAAGGATACCGAGGGTACTGTGGCCAGCTTCTGCTCCAGCTCCTTGTCGAAGGTGGCAACCTCCCTGCCATACAGCTTGTTGCGGGCCAGCAGGATACAGTCCACGTAGTCCAGATTGAACTGGGCAAAGTAGGTGAGGGCCAGGTTGGTGAGCAGCTGTTCCTTGATCACCACCAGGGGCAGCAGCCGCTGGATTGCCTGTGCAATGTCTTCCCGCCGATATTTGTATACGGAACGAAGCACGTAGATTATCTCTGGAATAACCTCTGGCAGGAGGTGGCATTCGTCTGACTTGAGGATGTTTTCCGCTATATCTGCCAATTCCTTGTTGTCATCAATAATGAACCGCAACAGGATATTGGTGTCTACATATTTCACTCCGCTTCCTCCTCAATGTCCGCCTCTTTCTTTTGGGGGCCATATTTTTCCATGCAGTGCAGCTCCCAAGCCTTTTCCTCCAGGGGCCATTTTGAGGGGTCTGCTCCAAAGTGCAGTATTCCCCGCACCTGTTCCACTAAGGTTGCCTTATTCACCAGATACTCGTCCTGCAGGGTGATGGTGACCTTCTGGTTGATGCGGGCGGGAAAGTTCACGTCCAAGGGTCTGACACAGGTGCCGTCAAAGACCCCTTCGTACACCGCAGAGGGCGAAGCGACGATGCAGGGTCTGTCTGGTGGGATGTCATAGAGGAGGTCACGGTGGCCAGCCAGATGCTCGTGGTGTACTGGCGGTAGGGGAGGCGTTGTTGCCTCCGTTGTATTTTTCGTGGCGGCCTCCGCAACAGGCTCCTGCACCGAATAGCGATTTTCAATGAAAGCTATGATTGGTATCTGGTACAAATCGGCTAAAACCCGCAGCTGAGCCACCGAAGGCTCGGCATCCCCCGACTCAAACTTGATGTAGGTTTGGCGGGAGATGTCCAGCCGTTCTGCCACCTGGCTTTGCAAGAGGGATTTCTTTTCCCGCAAATAGCGGATTGTTTCTTTCATGACTGACTCCTAGCATCAGTCTAGCACGAAGGATGGTAGGAGTCAAGTAATATTTACAATTGTATCTTTAAATTTACTGTTATTTCGACTTGTACAGGCTCAGTCCCACCAGCAGGCACCCCTCGATATAGGGAATGTTGTTGTCCTGCAGATAGGTCACCAGCTCGTCATCAAAGGCTCCGGGCTGCAGCACTACAGACTTGAAGGGCTTCTTGCACTCTTTCATCAGCTGCAGTCCCTTTTTTGCGTTGATGCACAGGTCAATGATGTCAATATCACCTTCCGCATCGTTGATTGACTGCAATTCCTTGCCCACGCACTGAACCTTGTAGCCTGCCTCAGTCATGGCCTGCTTAATCTTGCAGGCAAATTTTTCTGGGTTGAGGGTGTCACCCACTACCACAAAGGATTTTTGCTCCATTGTCTGTTGTAAATCCATAGCTTCCTCCTAAGAATTCTTGTCCTTCAATAATATCACGGAGATGGGATTTTGTCTGTGAGACGGTTACAAAAAAAGCCCCGGCAGGTTTGTCTGCCGAGGCCGCTCCCTGACCCGGGGCGTGTTGCCCCGGAAGCTTTACTGGATGGTAAAGCTGTGTCTTATCAGGCTGTGGGTGAGGGTATAACTCTGGCCATTGTAGGTGACGGTCACCTGCTTCTGGGGGCTCTCCCCTTCATAGGCAGGTTCCTTGTCGGTGATGGGGCCGAATGTCATGGTGGCAGTGCCACCTTTGTAAGCCTTCAGTTTGATGGCGTTGTCAGAGACTGACTCGATGGTGTAGGTCGTGGAGGAGTCCTTTCCAGTAGATAGACTGACATCGGTTCCGTAGAAATTGATTTCGGTTATGGTTCCTGCGGCTTCTCCAGTACTAGAATTTCTGTAGGAAAAGCGGAAGTATGTTCCTGCGTCGTACAGGGTCTTGAAGGTGGCGGAGGGGGTCCACCACTCCGTTGCCTCCAGGGAGCCGGTGCTGCTGTCCGCCACATAGCTGTAGGTGGTCTTGACGTCAAAATCATTGAGATCTTGTGTTATCATGGCCGTAACATATCCATCCCAATTGTTGTAGCCCATGCTCTTAAGTATGACCCTGAAGTAGGTGTCCAAGAACTGGTCGTCGGTCATGGATTCCAAGCCGGTGACGGTAGAATCTGCGGCTTTTATTTCGGCTATGATTTTCTCTTTTTCCTTCTCGTCCGCGATTTTTTCCCTATAATTTGCCCGATTAGCCTCTTCTGAGTATATTTGCGACTCCCTCAATGCCTTCTCATACTCGGCCTTGGTAAGCGTCTTCCCGGACTCCCGTTGGTACAGCTTGTAGGGGGTGAGGGTTATCCGATTGTTGGCAGCGTCGTGGCTGAAGGTGTACCAGTTTTCCTTTGTGGTGTTGTCATAGCTAGTTTCCGTTGTGATGAGGTGGCTTCCCTGTACCTTCCAGGTGATGGGCTGGTAACCGTTGGTCGTGATGTAGGAATTGCCATCCGCAAAGGGGTTGTCCATGCTGGGCAGCGGTGCATCCGCCTTGACGGTGAATTCGACCGTTCCAAGGCTCGTAGTCGTGCTCTCTTGGGTTTCTTGATTCCAGCTGCTCTGGATGACAGTGATGGTGTAGGCTCCGTCGGGAGTGCCAGCTGGCACGGCATAGGTGAATTTCAGGTTGGAGATGTAGCTGGATTGTCCCACTTTACTGCCATCTTCTGCAGTGACAGTTGCCTGCAGTCCGGAGAGGGAGGCCAGGGCCTCGTTGCCTTTGATTTCCCCCGTGATGGTGGAGCCGGGACGCACCTCCGTCCTGTTCAGGGGGATGCTGTCAATCTTTGGCTTCTGGACGGTGATGGTGGCCGTCTGTCCCGGTACCTCTGTATTGTTGAACAGCACCTTCAGTGTGTAGGTGCCGACGGTTGCCGGTGCTGCGGAAAGATAGGCAGAATAATCCTCGTTCCAAGTGTTTTTGTCCAGGTCTACAGCTTCACCTTCCTTTGTCTCTCCCTTGTAGAGCTGGAGCTGCAAGGTATCAGTGTCTTGAATCTTCCCTCCGTTGGTGAAGGTGACGGTGACGTTACAAGAGGCTTCCGGTGCGAGGACAGCGGCATTGAGTTCTATGGCCGCCACTGCCAGCTCTGCCGTCAGCTTGACCGTTGTGGTGGCCTTTGCTCCCGTGGTGCCGTCCTTTGCCACGCCCACCACCGTCACGGTCTCCTCCTTTTCCGTGGCTTCTATACCGGTGAAGGTGCAATCTGTCGAATAGCTTTCCTTTTCCGTGCTCCCCAGTGTCACCTTGTACTTATGGGCGGTGGTTCCGGCGGGTTTATTCCAGCTCACTGTCACGGTTTTCTTGGTGGCATCGTAGACAGCACTCAAATTGGTGACTGCAAGGGGTGGTGTTGTGGGAGTCGCATTGTTGTCACTGCCACCAGTGTTTCCGCCACCAGATGGCTGGGGGCAGCCAGTGAGAACCAGCGCCGTAAACACAAGGCCGGCAAGCACCCTTGCAGGCCACCCTTTCTTTCCATTAGAATGGATTGTGGATGTTTTCATGAACATCTACTCCTTTGGAGGGGAGCCGGGAACCTTTGGCGAGTGTGTCGGCTGCCCTCCGCTTTTATGTTCAACCCCGGACACAACGTATCCTTGGTGGGATTGCCTGCTGGCATGGAGAAAATAGAGCTGACTGTAGGGTGCGTGTAGCTACAGGTGTTCTTTCTGAGGGGATTGTTCTTCCAATATCTTGGTTTATATGAATTTACTTTATTTGTGTTGGAGATGAGGGGGGGGGGTAGAAACTGATCTGCAATCAAGCGGAGGGCTGTTCATGGGCATTCTTTCACTTCCCCATTACGGAATCCACCAGCTGCTTGAATTCCATGTCCAGGGCAAGGGGTGATGGCTCAAAGACCTCGGCAATGCAGAAGATTCCGTTCTGCTCTACAATGACCCGGGCGGATTCGGCGAAGGCGGTGACGGGTGCCACGGTGTTGAATGTGGTAAAGCTAAAGGGACGGCCGTTCCTCTGGCCGGGCAGCACATCTGCAGGAACACCTCGGACAGGGATGAATGAGGGAGTTGAAATTGTTTGTGTCAAAGCGTACATGCAGTATTCCTGAATCTATATGAAGTGTGAGGCTGTCAACGTGGAACAGTCGAGTGTCTATTTTTTCAACACTCTCTGCTATCCATGATACGTTGAAATGGCCTTTGAATCAAGGGGATTTTTAAAAATGACGGGAAAAATTTCCCGTCATCCTCAGGAGTATGGTAGCCTAATTCTTTATGGCAAGATTGTGGGCGTTGAGGGTCTCAATCTTCTTTACGAAGAAATCCATGTTGCTGCCCACAAAGATGGCGCAATAGGCGCTGATGGCACAGGCGAAGAAGAGGTAGAACGAAATGCTTAAGGTCGTATTGTTCATGGAGTTGGGTGAGAGCAGGAAGAAGAGCATCCCAAAAATCATGGCAATGCCGGACACAATCCAGCGACGCATGGAGATGTGTCCACTAGCAAGCTCGGGGGTGTAGCTGGGATCGATTTTCCTCATCAGCATGGCAATGGCCAGATCGCTGTCGGTGGCAGGTACGGAAAGGGGCTCGCTGCAACGGCGCTCCGCCATGGTCATCAGCCGAACTTGGGTACGGCATTTTTTGCAACACAGTAGGTGTAGGGAAACCTGCAGGGGAATGGCCTGGTGCTTGTCCAGCTCCAGAAATCGGTTCATAATGTCAGTACATTTTTTGCTCATTTTCGTCTCCTTCATGTCTTCCACTCAGTCTCCCAGCCGTGACTGCAATTTTTCCTTCAGCAGCTTCTTTGCCCTGAAGATGTGGGACTTCACCGTGTTCAGGGGCAAGTCCGTTACCTCGCAAATCTCTCCGTAGGCCATGTCATAGAAAAAGTACAGGTCCAGGCAGAGGGCGAACCGTTCCGGCAGCTCCTTGATGCACTCCCGCACCGTTTCTATGGTGAGGCGGCGCATCTGGGCTTCCTCTGGGGTGTAGTCCTGGTCCCGCAACAGGTTTTCATCTGCCAGCGGTAGATATTCCTTCCGCCGCTTGATGGAATTCACCGCCGTGGTGTAGGCAATGCGCAGCAGCCAGGTGGAGAATTTGGCTTCCCCCCGGAAACTCTTGAGCTTTGTGTAGGCCTTGATGAACACGTCCTGAACAAAGTCCTCCGTGTCAGCAGTATTTTTGAAAAAGCCCATGCCCAGGGCAGCCACCCGGCGGTGGTATCGTTTTACCAGCTCTCCGAAGGCTTGCGAGTTGCCGCCTGCCGCCGAACGGACAAGAATTTCCTCCGTCTTTGCACCGATATTCTCTGACATGGGAAAGAGGCTAGGCTTCTCCATCGTGCTTGCTGTTGTCGGGGCAGAACTTGAAGAAAACCAAGAAGCTCACTCCAATAATGAGGGGCAGAAGTCCTCCCAGCAGGGGATAGGAAAAGCCCTGCACCACCCAGAAGAGGAGGGTGAGAACCAGCCCGATTCCTGTCAGCAGGAGGCCAGTCAGCAAGGAGAAGAGCTTGATGTTGAATCGCTTGGGTCGGTAGCAGCCAGTCTTTATCTGCAGCGAGATTTCCCGATGTCGCCACAAAAGATAAAAGAAGACCACCACTCCGCCGATGACAATTCCAACAATTGGAATGATGGCAATAATCACCTGGGCTGCAGATGATACCAATGCAGATTCCATTCATACCTCCAGAAGTTCCGCGTTATATTGGACACTGAAATACGGAAAAGGTTGCAAATTTATTCAAAGAAAAGATAGGACTCAAAGTAGACGGCAGAAATGCTGCCGAGAACCAACTCCTTGTTGATGGATTCCTGCAGCTGGGATTTCACCAGCTCTTCTCCCATGGCTCGTAGCTGCTGGTAGCTGTGGTTGGAGAAGAACTGGAGGAAGATGCTGTGGATTTTCTGCCGTTTGGTGTCCAGCTCCTCTTGAAAGGCTGGGTCATCACTGGTGTAGGAAAACCATGGCTCCACAAGCACCAGGGCGGTGGTGGCGGTTTCCGGGTCTGGCATGGTGCTGGCCCGAACTTGTCCTAAGCTGGTATAGGTTCCAAACTCACCGCTGGTTTGGCTGGTCTCGCCCTGGGGCTGCTGCTGCGTTTTCTGTGCCTGGATAATTTGCTCCTGGGTGGTGGGAGCTGGCTCTGGCCGTCGCAGGTCAACGCTGGGCTGGGCCTTCTTTGTGCCGAAAAAGATTGCTGTCCCGACGATGATGGCAAGGACTATGAGGATACAGAGACCTGCAAGGATGGTATTGAGGGTGATTTTCATGGAGGCAGTATAGCATGGGGAAAGGGATTTTGGAAGGGTGGAGACTGATTCCATGGGGATGGTGGCAACATCTGCCCCATGGAATCCACGTCGGCTGTTCCTCTGGAGGCTCATTCTTCCCAGCGATAGTTTTCCATGGTTTGCCGCAGCTGTGGAGACGAGCCGATTCGGGCGGTAAGAAGGATGCAATCATCCAGCCACTGCTCCTCCAGAATCATTCCCTGCTGGCGGATTTGGGTTAAAATGTGGGCTTGGTCCAAGGGGAGACGGTAGGTGGTGGCCCCGCCTGCCAGCTCATTGGCGATGGCTTCCATCAGCTGGGGCAGCCCTGCCCCGGTGGTGGTACTGACCTCTATGGCCTGGGGAAAGCTGGTCTGGAGGGCAGCACGGCGGAGATCCAGCGGCTCCAGCTGGTCGCACTTGTTCAGCACCACCAGCCGCTTGTTGTCCACCGCCCCGATTTCCTCCAGCACCTGGCAGACGGTGTTGTACTGGTCCACAGCGGCGGGATCCGAGGCATCCACCACCACCAGCAGGAGCTGGGCCTGCACCGCCTCCTCCAGGGTTGACTTGAAGGCATCCACCAGGCTGTGGGGCAGGTTGCTGACAAAGCCCACGGTATCCGTCAAAAGCAGGCCCGTTCCGCCGGCAATGGAGAGGCGGCGGGTGGTGGGGTCCAGGGTGGCAAAGAGCTTGTCCTGGGCCAGCACCTGGGAGCCAGTGAGGGCATTCAGCAGACTGGACTTCCCTGCGTTGGTATAGCCCACCAAGGCGCAGCTGGGCAGGGGAATCTTGTCCCGCCGCTTCCGCTGGGTCTGACGTTCTCGTACCACCCTTTCCAGCTCCCGCTTTACTTGGACAATCCTGTTCTGGATGCTGCGCCGGTCCAGCTCCAGCTTGGTCTCGCCAGCGCCCTTGGAGCCGTAGCTTCCGCCCCGCTGTCGGGCCATGTCCCCGTAGGAATGGGCCAGCCGTGGCAGGGAATAGGTGAGCTGGGCCAGCTCCACCTGAAGGACCGCCTCCCTTGTGCTTGCCCGCCGCTGGAAGATTCGCAGAATCACCTCCTGCCGGTCAAAGACAGGAATGCCCGCCAATTTTTCCCAGTTCCGCTGGCGGGTGGGGCTGATGTCGGGATAGGGAATCAAGGTGGGGCTGCCAGGAGCCGTGCCAGGGCTTTCCGTCAAGGAATTTCCGCCAGTGTCCTTGCCTCGGCGGGCGGGAACCAGCTCCGTGTCAAAAATGATGCAGTCAGCCTCCTGTACCTGGGCCAAATCAGCTATTTCTTGTGCCTTGCCGCTGCCGATGCCAAATCGGGCGATGGAGGCGGACTGATTTCTGGCGGGCAGGGTGATGGTATCTGCCACCTCCATGTCCAGTGACTCCACCAAATTGTTCAATTCCCTCTGGTGCACTGACGGGGGAAACACCAGCAGGCAGCGCACCTTGTTCTGAGCCTCTTCTTCCACTTCGTACATGGCTAGCCCTCCGTCAGCATCAGCTGGCTCTGGTATTCCGGCATGAACTGTTTTTCCGTGCCGGTCTCGAATCTCACCGCCACCACAAACTCATCCTCCTCGGTTCGGGTACGGATTATGCCGCCGTAGCCGTAGTCGTCGTGGTAGACGGTGCGCCCCACCCGCCACTTTGCCGCAAGGGGATGGGTGGCCTGAGCAGCTGAGGCGGCTGCCTGCCCCGCCTGCTCCTTCCGCAGTGAGGTGTAGGCGTAGGGAATCTCCCCCAGGTGGCGCAGGTGGCCCTCCTCAATCTCCAGCAGGAAGGGGCTGGGCAGCATCTCCTCTATGCGGCCGTAACGAGCCCGCTTGCGGCAGGAGGTGAGCAAAAGCTGGTTCTGCGCACGGGTAACGCCCACGTAGAAGAGGCGGCGCTCCTCCTCCAGACCTTCGTCCTTCTTGTCCTGCCGGGGAAAGACGCCGTATTCCAGTCCCGTCAGGATGACCCTGGGGAACTCCAGCCCCTTGGTGTTGTGGACGGTGATGAGGGTAACGGAGTCGGTTATGCCGCCGTTGCTGGTCTCCAGATTGCGGTCCAGCTGGATGTGGTCCAGAAAGTCCAGCAAGCCGGCCATGGTCATGGGGTAGAGGACGGCACTGTTTGCCAGCTCCTGCAGGTTTGCCACCCGTTGGGTTCCCGCCACCTCGTCCTGGGCTGTGTGGTATTCCATAAGCCCGCTGAGCTCGTTTAGCTGCTCCACAAAGTAGGACAGCTTCTTTTTTGGGGGCTTCCTTCGTGGTGGCGGCTGGTTTTGCTCCGGCTGGCCGTCCGGGGAATCCTCGGTACCTGTGGAAGCCTGTGCGGGGAAATCCGTCTGGTCAGGAACAGCCCCTTCTGCCTGAGTAGTCTCCGGCAGAAGCTTCTCCTCTGGGGGGGACTCCGCTTCGGTCGTACCCTGATAGAAGAGACTGTCCACCTGGTTTGCCAGATCCTCCACCGGCAGGGGCTGCCTCGTCTCGGCATCCTCCTCCAGCAGGTTGGCAAGCTTTTCCATCAATGCAGCAAATTCACCAAGACCCGTCCTCGCCTTCTTGGTGGTGCCGGGAAAGTCGGTCTTGCAGGCCGCCACGTAGCTTCCACCGCCTTCAGCTTCCGGGCTGGACTTTACCAGCTCCACAATCCGCTCCTGGGTCTTCTCTCCAATGCCACGGGAGGGCTTGTTGACGATGCGGCGGAAGGCAAGCTCGTCCCGGGGGTTCGCCACCAGCGAGAGAATGGCCAGGGCATCCTTGACTTCCTCTCGGTCGTAGAATTTCAGGGCCCCCACGATAGTGTAGGGAAGCTTTCGGTGGAGGAATTCGGTTTCAAAGCCAAGGGACTGGGCATTTGTTCGGTATAAAACCGCCCAGTCATGGTAGGGAATGCCCCGCTCGTGTGCTTTCTGAATCACATCGGCGCAAAAGGCCGTCTCGTCCTGGGAATTGTCCAAAAAGGTGAGGGCCGGCATTGCTCCAGCGGGGCGGGTGGGCTGGAGGCTCTTGTCAAAGCGGTCGGTGTTGTTGCGGATGGAGTCGTTGGCGGTGGCGAGGATTTGCGGTGTGGAGCGGTAGTTCTTTTCCAGCTTGATGATGTCGGTGCCGGGAAATTCCTTGGGAAATTGCAGGATGTTCTGCACCTCCGCCCCCCGGAAGCTGTAGATGGACTGGTCGTCGTCGCCCACCACACAGACATAGGTTTCTGGCCCCACCAGCTGGCGCAGCAGCCTGAACTGGGCCACGTTGGAGTCCTGGTACTCGTCCACCATGACAACCCGGAAGCGGCGGTGCATGTGCTGGCGAATCAGTTCGTCCTCCTCCATCAGCTTTACCGGCAGCATGATGAGGTCGCCAAAGTCGATGTTGCCCGTCTCCCGCAGCCGCTGCTGGTAGGCGTGGTAGGCTTTTGGGAAAAGCTCCGAGGAATCAATGTGGAAGAGCTCCGGGGAGTCCGGCTCCCAGCAGTAGTCCTTGGCACGGGCAATCTTTGCCGCCAGGGACTTTGCCTCCTGCCGATTTAATTGGGGCATGGCCCTGTGCATCAGGGTGGCGGAGTCCTCGTCGTCGTAGACGGTGAAATTTCTGTCGATTCCGGCCTCCTGGGTATACTGGCGGAGAAACCAGGAGCCAAAGGAGTGGAAGGTGCGGATGCTGGCGTGGGTTGAACGTGGATTCAGAAAGTGGGCCCGCTCCTTCATTTCCTGGGCGGCCTTCTTGGTGAAGGTGACGGCAAGGATTGCGTAGGGATCCACTCCCTTCTCGCCGATGAGATAGGCAATCTTGGTGGTGATGACTCTGGTCTTGCCGGAGCCTGCCCCCGCCAGAATCAGCAGGGAATTTCCGTCGTGGACAACGGCCTGCCGCTGCTCCTCGTTCAAGACGGAAAGATATTCCTCCGAGGTGGGATGGGTGCGGTTTCCTGCCTCACCAGTGCGGCCGGCATCTGGCTCACTGGAGCCTGCTCCCCCGCTACCACTCATACCACTGCCCCGGTCAGGTCAACGCCGCTGGTACCAGTCACCAGCACGGAAACCATCCTGCCGCTGGCTACCAGATGGGATTGCTCCTCCAGGTCGTAGCTCACCACCACGGCGCCATCCACCTCCGGGGCCTGGAACCAGCAGCGGCCGATGGCCAAGCCGTTTCCCTCGCCATCGCCCCCCTCAATGACCTCCTCGATGAGGACATCGTAGGTGCGGTCCACCCGCTGGCGGAGACGCTCAGAGGTGATTTCCTCCTGCAGCTGCTGGAGGGTCTTGTTCCGCTTTTCTGCCGTCTTCTTGGGAACCTGGTTTTTCATGGCGGCGGCAGGGGTGTCGTCTTCCCGGCTATAGGTAAAGCTGCCGGCCCAGTCGGGCTGGATGCCCTTGATGAAGTCCAGGGTCTGCTGGGCGTGGTCATCCGTCTCTCCGGGAAAGCCCACCAGAAAGGTGGTGCGGAGGGCCGGTTCCCCCAGCTTTGTGCTGTGGAGGCGGCTGCGGATGCTTTGCACCAGCTGTGTGTATTCCGCTCCCGTTCCCGTCCTGTTCATAGCCTTGATGATGGGGTTGCAGCCGCTCTGGAAGGGGATGTCAAAGTAGGGCAGCAGCCGGGAATCCTGGGCCATAACCGGCAGGATGTCCAGCGGGAAGTGGTCGGGATGGATGTACAAGAGCCGCAGCCAGAATTTCCCCTCCAGCCGAGAAATGCCTTGCAAAAGCTGGGCCAGGGGACTGAGCTTTGTTCCCGTACCGTCAAACTGGCTCCAAATCTCCTTCTTGTGGGGATGAGCTCCGTCCATGCCAAAGGCGGCGGAGTCCTGACCCACCAGATTTATCTCCACAATCCCCCGTGCCACCAGGGACTTGATTTCATCAATGATGTCCTGGGCGGGACGGCTGCGCATGGTGCCACGAATCAGCGGGATGGCGCAGAAGGAGCAACGGTTGTCGCAGCCCTCGGTAATCTTCACGTAGGCGGAGCCGGGAAAGGACAAGAGCTCCTCCCGCTCGCCGCAGCAGACTCCCTGCTGGTCGTAGGTTTCCACCGGGCGGCTGCCCTCCGTCATGGAGTCCACCACAGCGTCGATGGCGGAAAGGTCCCCGTTGCCGATGATGCCGTCAGCCTCCGGCAGGTCTTCCGCCAAGGTCTCGGCGTAGCGTTCCGAAAGACAACCCGCCAGCAAGACCTTTGCGTGGGGATAACTTGTCTTGGCATCGATGACCGCCTCCAGGGATTCCCGCTTGGCGCTTTCGATGAATCCGCAGGAGTTCACGATGATGAGATCGGCTTCCTCCGGCGAGTCCACCCGCTTCATGCCCTTTTTTAGGAGGCGGGTCAAAATCAGCTCGCCGTCAATCTGGTTCTTTGCACATCCGTGCTGGTCAAGGAAAAAACTAGTCAAGGCCAATCACCACCAGTCGGAAGGTTCCGTCGTTGTCACGAATCCATTTGATGTCTTCTGCCACCACCTGTCCCGCCTTTCCAATTTCCAGGTCATAGTGCCTCAGTCCAGCCTGCACCTGAATCTTTATTGCGTTGATGTTGGATACCCACAGGCGGATGCCGTTGCTGGCCTGGATGGTGACCAGGTCTCCTGCCGCATAGTAGTCCTCGATGGGATCCTTTGAGTCGATGCGGTAGCGGAGCATACAGGCTGCCCGGACGGTGATGTTGAGGGTGAAGGGATAAGCCCGGTTGTCTTCGTGGATGGTGTACCGCTGGTTTGCCACCTGGTCAGCTGCCGGGATACTCTCCATGTCAGTTTTGGCCGACACTACTGCGGACTCATCCTTCAGTAGGACACGAACCTCAGCTCCGCGGCTGTCATCGGTGCGGGAAATGTCGGAAAGATAGATGATGATCTCTGCTCCACCCTGGCCGTCAATGTCCAGCTCCCGCTCCTCGCTGAGCTCCAAGGTCTGGGTACCGGCGGGGGTGATGAGCTGCAGCTCGTTCAGGGTCTGTCCCACAATCAGGTCTATGTCCCCTTCCTTCGTGGGAACGGCGATGATGTCTCCCTTGTACACCCGCTTGGTGAGGGGCTGGTCCGTCAGGGTGTAGCGCCCGGAGGTAACCTGGTCGGAAACAACTGTCGTCTCGTCAGTTACCTCCTCCTTGTTGAAGAAGATAAACCACAGGGCAATGCCGATACCGATGACCGCCAGTGAAATCAGGGAGATAATCAGTGGCTTTACAAATCGTGGGGCTGTCCGCTGCAGCAGGGAAGGGGGCGTGGGAGCCTCCTGAATCTTCTTTGCCCGGTAGAGGGAGGTGATATGCCCCACATCCACCTCAAGGTACTCGGCATAATTTTTCAGGAAGCCCATAAGGTATGTTTCGCTGGGAAACAAGTCGATTCGCTCCTGCTCCAGAGCCTGGAGATAGGTCTTTGAAATCACCGTCTCGTTGGCGGCTGTTTCTATGTCGATATTCTTGCTCTCACGGGCTGCCCTCAGGAGCCTTCCAAAGCTTTCCATGTATTGAATCCTTTATTCAGAAAATAAGAAGTTGTTGAAATTGTTTGCATCCGATGGTGCATCGTATACAAAACGCTGGTCGGGGATATTTTGATTTACTGCATAGTTATAGAAATAGAACACAAAGGTCTGTCCCTGGGTGGTCAGGGCTTCCACCTGGCGAATCAGCTTTGTCTCTGGTGTAATGGCCAGCTTGATGCGGCGGAATCCCTCGGAGGAATTCCTGGGGTAGAGCACCAGCTTCACCACCTGCTCAGGATTGCTCTCGTTGAGGGGAACGGGATCCTGGCCCACCTCATAGGCAACGGAATAGTAGCGGCTCATGAGGGCAAGCCCCTGGGGAGTGGCCAGGTTCATGCCGGCCTGGTCGGTGGAGGCGGGAACCGACTGCTTGAGGTTGGATGAGATTCCCGGCAGATGGATGGTGAGCATGTCCCCGTTGAAGAGAATGACCTGCTCCTGGGGATTGGTGAAGTCGATGCGCAGGAGATTGGGCCGCTTGAAGGAGACGTGGCCCTGCATCTTGCTTCGTCCTGCGGTGATGTCCATGTCCGCCTCGTAGTCAGTGAAGGTGCCGTACCGCTCAGACACTGACTGGAAGAAGCTGGCGGCTGTGGTAATGCTCTGGGCAGGCAGCGCCAGACTTGATGCTATCATCAAAATTATTGCAGTACAAAAAATTGCTGTGCAGTGTTTTTTTGTCAAGTGAATACTCTCCGTATATATAGATTCCATATTAGAGAAGAAAGGGGCTAAAGTCAAGCGAGGGAAATTTGACAAATAATATGGAAAGAAAGCGTGGAAAAAAGTGGGGCTGATGGGAATCACCAGCCCCACAGGAAATTCTATGTTGGTTGGAACCAGGCTGCCGCCTATAGAGCTACAGCTTGTATTTCCGTGTCAAGTCCTGCAGGACTCGTACCGACTCATCGTTCTGGATGGAATTCCTGCTGATGGTGTCGATGGAGCTGTTGATGGTCTGTGCAGCCTGACTGATCTTGCTGGAATTCTCCTGAACCTCGTGGGAGATGCCGGTGAGTCGAGTCATTTCCTTCAGGATGACGGAGGTGCCGGTATTCATTTCGGTGGAACCGTTATGGATGGTGTGGGTGATTTCCTGGATGCTTTTCAGAGAGTCCAGCACCTGCCGTGTGCCCTGGTTCTGCTCGTGCATGGCGACGGTCACCTGCCGTACCAGGTTGTTGGATACGGTAATCTGGTTGGCAACAGAGTCAAAGATGGAGTCGGCCTTGGCGGTTGCGGTGACGATGGCATCGATGGAGGTGACGATTCCCTCCAGCTCGTCGGCGATAATCTTTGACTGGGAGGCAGAGTCCTCCGCCAGCTTCCTGATTTCCTCGGCAACGACGGAAAAGCCCTTTCCTGTCTCTCCGGCATGGGCCGCCTCGATGGCAGCGTTCATGGCCAGCAGGTTTGTCTGGCTGGCAATGGTGTCGATGACCTTGTTTGTCTCCAGCAGGCGTGAGGACTGGTTGGACACATTGTTGACCAATTCCTGTACAGTTCCGATGCTGTTCTTTCCCTCGGTGGAGGCGGTGTGGAGCTCATCGTAGCTGGCGGAGGCCTTTTCCAGGTTGCCGGAAATGGTGTTGATGCTGGCCACCATCTGGTGGATGGCGGCGGAAGACTGTTCCACCACGGCGGACTGGCTGGAAATCTGGTTGGCCAGCCCACCGATGTTCTTGGTGATCTGCTCTACGGTGCCCATGGTCTCGGTGCAGCTGGCGGCCTGCTCCTCCGCCTTGAGGTGCAGCTGGGAGATGGCGCTGGAAATGGAGCGCAGATCGGTGGATATGTCGTCTACCCGGGTCTTGAGGGTGGAGGAGGTGGTTCCCATCCTGTTGGACTCGTTGGCGATGCTGGAAATCAGATCGTACCGTGCCTCCATGAAGCTGTTGAAGCTTCTGCCCAGTTTTCCCACCTCGTCCTTGCGTGACTCGTCCATGCGGATTCCCAGGTCTCCTGTTCCTGAGGCCAGGTGCTCCAGCACGTCATCCACCTGCAGGATTGGCTTGGTGAACTGGCCGCTGATGAAGAATGAGGCCACGATGACGATGACAGCACTGACTACTGCCATAATGATGGCTATGAAACGGATGGACTGAAGGGTGCTCAGAAGGGTTGCCTCCGGAACCACCAGGTAGACGGTGTAGGGGGTTCCTTCCACGGCACTGCGGGCAATGTAGGCATCCTGCTTGTTCCACTGGAAGGTGTCCAGCGTGGCTCCTTTGGTTCTGATGGTGCTGATGGCATTCTTTACATCTGCTGGCAGGGCTGCCACCTCTTCAATCTTCAGGGGGTCATCGGAAAAATTCCGGTATCTTTTTGTCTTCTGGTCATATTCGTAGTGATACATGATGTCTTCGTCAGTGCTGGTGATGATCAAGAGGCTGTTTGTGTCGAACAGCTCCTGGAAGTCAGAGAGCATCACATCAGCCTGGTGGTTCAGCGTGTCTGTTGACATACTGATGCAGAATGCACCGATAACCTGTCCGTTGTCGTTGTGGATTGCGGAGGAAATGGCCATGAGCTTGATGCCCTCCGCCACTGCAATATACATATCGGAGACAGTTTGCTTGTCCTCATGGTGGGGGTTGTTCACCACCACATCCTTGTGCCAGGCAAGGTGGCTCAGATTCTTTGGCTTTGCATTCGGGTCGGCATCATTGTCAGTGACAAGGTAGTCGTGGGCAGGATTTCCAGCTATTGGCTCGTACCAGTAGTTGCCGTCCACCGTTGACATGGCAAAGGCCCGTGCCTCCGGATATTTGGCAGACACAGGACTCAACGCCTCCTTGATGGTGAGCCAGTCTTGTGCCTTTACAGACGGCATCCTGCTGATGGAATCCACCGTTACCTTCCACTTGTCAAAGTAGGCGGCAAGCCTGTCCCGCACTGTGGAGGCATATCGCTGGGCTGAACTTTCCTGAATGGCCTGGATGGAGGACTTCGAGCTCTGGTACAACGTCACCATTCCAAGGATGAGGGGAACCAACACGATAAGAAGGAGTGTGAGGGAGAGTTTTGATCTGATTTTCATAGAAGCTCCTGGTACAAGAGGATGAAGTGATATCCCCTGGGGGATGAAAATCTCTGTACAATTATTTTATTATATTTGATAGATTTATTTTTAGCAATTTTTTTTCTGGATTTATTTCCCTCTTTATTTATTCTCGCATCGCTTATTGGAGATTTTTACAGTTTGTGATGAGTGAAGCCTGCTGTTCGTAAAAAAAAAGCCCCCTGCTGGGGGCTTTGGTAGGCAGCTCCCCAAAAGCTTTCAGGGAGCGGCGACTGGTTATCTTAGTACATTCCGTCCATGCCGCCCATACCGCCGGCAGGAGGCATGGGGGGATTCTTCTCAGGCAGGTCGGTGATGGCGCACTCGGTGGTCAGCAGGAGGCTGGCAACGGAGGCGGCGTTCTGCAGGGCGGAACGGGTCACCTTGGCGGGATCGATGATACCGGCGGCAACCATGTCCTTCCACTCCATCTTGGCGGCATCGAATCCGACGCCCTTCTTCTCGTGCTTTGCCCGATCTGCAATGACTGCTCCGTCCAGGCCGGCGTTCTCGGCAATCTGGCGGATGGGCTCCTCCAGGGCACGCTTTACAATCTTGAAGCCCACCTTGGCGTCGTCGCTGAGCTCGGCAGTGTCGGCCTTCTCCAGGCACTCGGCGGCCTGAATCAGGGCAAGCCCACCACCAGCCACAATTCCCTCCTCCAGGGCGGCACGGGTTGCGGACAGGGCATCCTCCACCCGGTGCTTTTTCTCCTTCATCTCCACCTCGGTGACGGCACCGATGTTGATGACGGCCACGCCGCCGGAAATCTTTGCCAGGCGTTCCTTCAGCTTCTCCTTGTCGTACTCGCTGGTGGCCTCCTCAATCTGGTGCTTGATCTGGCCCACCCGCTCCTTGATGTCCTTGGCATTGCCGGCACCGTCTACGATGGTGGTGTTGTCCTTGTCAATCTTGACGCTCTTGGCCTGTCCCAGCTGGGAAAGCTCGGTGGTCTCCAGCTTGAGTCCCAGATCCTCGGTGATGACCTGTCCGCCGGTGAGGATGGCGATGTCCTCCAGCATGGCCTTGCGGCGGTCGCCAAAGCCAGGAGCCTTCACGGCACAGGTCTTGAGGGTTCCCCGGAGGCTGTTCACGATGAGGGTGGCCAGGGCCTCTCCGTCCATGTCCTCACAGATGATCACCAAGGCCTTGCCGGACTGGGCAACCTTCTCCAGCAGGGGCAGCATGTCCTTCATGCTGGAAATCTTCTTGTCGTGAATCAGGATGTAGGGATTGTCGAATACGGTCTCCATGCGGTCACGGTCAGTGACGAAGTAGGGGGAGATGTATCCCCGGTCGAACTGCATTCCCTCTACAAAGTCTGTGGTGGTCTCCATGGTCTTGGACTCCTCCACAGTGATGACGCCGTCCTTGCCCACCTTCTCGATGGCACCGGCCAGGATGGAGCCGATCTCCTCGTCGTTGTTGGCGGAGACGGAGGCGACGTGGGAAACCTCGTCGGGTCCCTTGATTTCCTTGGAGTTCTTCTTGATTTCGTCCACGGCCAGCTTGACGGCCTTGTCCATGCCCTTCTTCAGCTCGATGGGAGTCATGCCGGCTGCAACAGCCTTGAGCCCCTCCCGGACCATGGAGTATGCCAGGACGGTGGCGGTGGTGGTTCCGTCTCCAGCCACGTCGTTTGTCTTGGTGGCAACTTCCTTCAGAAGCTGGGCACCCATGTTCTCGTAGGGATCCTCAAGCTCCACCTCACGGGCGACGGAAACGCCATCCTTTGTGACGGTGGGAGCTCCGAATTTCTTGTCCAACAGCACGTTGCGTCCCTTGGGTCCAAGGGTAACCTTAACTGCCTGGGAAATCTGCTCCACGCCGGAAAGCAGCTTCTTGCGGGCGTCTTCATTGAAAAGCAACTGTTTTGCCATTTTTCCTAAATCTCCTTCTGATAGTCATAACGCATATTTTATGCTATTATGGTAATTATCTTAAACTAAAGATATAAAATATTTTGCTGAATGGCAAGTAAACTGGAGTAACTTGTGGAAAAAATCAAATGGGGAATTGTTGGGGCAGGTCGTATTGCCGCCTCCTTTGCCGAGGCGCTTAGGGCCTCCACTGATTCTGAGTGTTACGCGGTGGCTTCACGGAACAAGGTTCGTGGTGATGATTTTTCCAAGAAATGGGGCTTCCAGAAGTCCTATTCCGACTATGAGTCCCTGCTGGCAGATCCCGAGGTGGATGCAGTATACATCGCCACTCCCCACATGAACCATGCCAGCCTGTCCATCGCCGCACTGAAGGCAGGAAAGGCCGTGCTTTGCGAGAAGGCGGCCACGGTAAACGCCAGAGAGCTGCAGAATGTGTACCAGGTGGTGAACGAGACAAAAGGCCTTTATATGGAAGCAATGTGGACAAAATTCAATCCCACCTTCCGCAAGGCCCTGGAATGGGTGGCTTCTGGCCGCATTGGAAAACTGAAAGCCATCTATGCGGACTTCTGCATTGCCCGTACTGCCGATGCCGTTTACCGTGACCCCGACTATCCCATGAACCGACTGTATGACATCAACCTGGCGGGGGGCGCCCTGCTGGATGTGGGCATCTATCCTGTCACCTGCGCCCTTTCCATGGTGGAGGCTGCCCTGGGGGGTGATGCCGCCGAGGTGCAGCTGTTTCCCGAGAAGATTGAGGCCACAGCCCGCATGACAGACACTGGGGTGGATGCCTTTGACAGCATCTCTTTGAAAATCGGGGACGTGGTGGCCAGCCTCAGCTGCTCTATCGACACCGAATGTGGCTCCGTGCTAAAGGAGGCCCGCATTGTGGGGACGGAGGGGACCATCATCCTGCCCTTCTTCTGGATGGCCCAGGAGGCCCAGCTGATTTCCCTTGACGAAAAGCTGGTGGACAGTTGCTCCCAGCCCTTTGCAGTGAACGGCTACGAGTACGAGATTGCTGAATTCTGCAAGTGCATCAAGACTCGGCGGGCGGGACTCCTGGTGAAGGAGAGCCTTTTGCATACCCACGCCCAGAGTCTGCGGGTCATCAAGGTGCTGGATGCCATCCGCTCCAGGATTGGACTGGTGTATCCCTTTGAGAATTCCGGCTATGTCATCAAGGACGAAACCCAGGTTGTGAAGGAGGTGCCCGGCAAGGAGGTGAAGTCCAAGCCCAACATGGTGACGGTATACACCGACGGCGGCTGCTCCGGCAATCCTGGGCCCGGCGGCTGGGGCTGCGTGATTCTGGCGGATGGCATGGAGTACACCGTGTCCGGGGGTGAGACCATGACCACCAACAACCGCATGGAGCTGAGTGCCGCCATCGCCGCCCTGTCTGCCATCGACCAGAATGAGGTGTGGCGGACCCAGAGCATCACCGTCCACATTGACAGCCAGTACGTGAAGAACGGTATCACCTCCTGGATCAAGTCCTGGCAGCGGAACGGCTGGAGGAATTCCGAGAAGCAGCCGGTGAAGAACCGGGACCTGTGGGAGGTGCTGGACGAGCTGAACAAGAAGCTGAACGTCACCTGGAAGTGGGTGAAGGGCCATGCCGGCAACAAGTACAATGAGATGTGCGACGCCATGGCCACCCAGGAAGTGATGAAGTATAGCCGGTGAGCTGCCGTTGCTACGTCAAGTTTTCGTTGACAAGGAAATTGCTATGGTGTATTCTACTCAACAGCAACATGACTTTTGTGTTGCATTCCTTGCTGTGGCGGGATTAGGGATTTCGCTTGATGGAAGCTATGTGTTTAGAATGATGGAGCAGCTGTGGAGTACTACTGTCTGATGGTGAGGACGGGAGCCGAGTCCGATTTCAAGGAGCGGGCCACAAAGGCGCTGGCCGACGAAGGGATGGATGCCACCCTGCATTTCTTCCAGCGACGGCTCAGGAAGGGGAAGGATGAGTATTATGATGCGGCTCTGTTCCCCGGCTATCTGTTCCTGCAGGTGGAGAGCCTGACGGTGGAGGTTGTGGGGCTGCTGCGGCGGGTGAAGGATTTTTACCGCTTGCTGCCCGCCACTGGCCAGCCACAGGAAATCCGTGGAGCCGCCCTGGATGAACTGAAACTTTTTATGGGACACGGTGGTTATTTGGGTATTTCCCGTGTGGCCTTCCTTCCAGGAAAGCGGATACGAGCCATCTCCGGCCCCATGGTGGGGTTGGAGGGCAATGTCTACAAGGTAAACAAAAAGAAGAGGCAGATTACCGTGATTTCCAGCCTGAGTCCCGACGGCAAGAAGTTCGATCTCTTGTACGAGGACGCGGAGTTGCTGGAAGAATAATCCGTCTCCCCAAAGCAGCCGTAGTTGTGGGAGCTTGCAAGGTCCTGCAACAAAACAGAATCCACGAAGGGTGGTTTGGCCCATGGATTCGGCGGCGAATAGTGGACCCGGAGCAGTCCGTGTCCGTCCCCGAACCATGGGTGCTGTGGTTGGTATGGGGCTGGCGGGGAAAACCTTTGCCAGCCACCAGAACGGGGGGAGGTGGGCATTAAATCAGTACTAGTTTTAAGTTCCAGATAGCATTAGTTTCAAGTTCCAGACAGTACTAGTTTGAAGTTCTAGATAGTATTAGTTTGAAGTTCTGGATAGCATTAGTTTGAAGTTCCAGACAGTACTAGTTTGAAGTTCTAGATAGTACTAGTTTGAAGTTCCGGATAGTATTAGTTTGAAGTTCAAAATTGTATTGCGACGGGATTCGTGCATTTATTTTTTTATGGAAGAAAAAATACAGGACAAGACAAGCTCCTCAACCAGGCGGATAGCGAAGAACACGCTGATGCTGTATTTCCGCCAGATTCTGATAATGGTGGTGAGCCTGTACACGGTGCGGGTGGTGCTGAATACCCTAGGGGCGGAGGATTACGGCATCTACAACGTGGTGGCCGGGGTGGTGACCATGTTCAGCTTCTTGAGTGGGTCTTTGGCAAGTTCTTTTCAAAGGTATCTGACTGTAGATTTGACAACGGGAGATCATGCCAGGTTACGGGAAACCTTTACCTTGGGATTGGGTATTTTCTTGTTGCTGGGAATGATTCTTTTAGTTGTATTTGAATCTGTGGGGTTGTGGTTTGTAACCCATAGACTTGTCATTCCCCGTGAACGTCTTTTTGCTGCAGTATGTGTGTACCAAGCATCTATTATTTCGTTTGTTGTATTGTTGGCTTTGGCTCCTTATCAGGCAATGTTACTTGCAATGGAAAATATGTCAGTGTATGCATACGTGAGTGTTATAGAGGTGCTACTCAAGTTGGCTATAGTCTTCATTCTGAAGGCCATATCGGCAGATAAACTTGCGGTGTATGGATTTCTTCTTCTACTGGTTCCAGTGGTAAATATTATGTTGTACGTTGGTTACTCTCTAAAAAAATACCCGCAGATAAAAGGATTGCCGAGATGGAAGTGGAGTAGGCAGAAGGAACTAGTATCATATACAAGTTGGAATCTAATTGGTTCGATGGTACCCGCAATTAGAAACCAGGGAATAAATATACTTGTAAACATGTTCTTTGCTCCAGTGGTTAATGCAGCCAGAGGCATTGCTTATCAAGTGGGAAACGCTCTAATGAGTTTCTCCAGTAATTTCTCTGTGGCATTGCGTCCCCAAATTATACAGCAGTATACAGTTGGCAATAAGGATGAGAGTTTTAGGTTTGTGTACCGTGGATGTAAGGTGTGTTATTTTCTGTTATGGATACTTTCTCTACCCTTGCTCGGCAATCTCAGCCAAGTATTGTCTTTGTGGTTGAGGGCGGTTCCTGTAGATACTGAGATTCTGACCCGTCTTGTCATAATGGATGCTTTGGTAGAATGCTTGGCTTATCCATTGATAGCACTCATGCACTCACATGGAAGGCTAAAGGAGTACCAGATTACTGTAGGGACAATACAGCTTTTGAATCTTCCAATCTCATTTTTCCTTCTGAGGGCAGGATATCCTGTTCAGTCAACAATGTTTGTAGCCATAATCTTGTCTATCATTGCGATTTTGGGGCGACTAATACTTCTTAATAGATTGACAGGGTTGCCAATTTTAAGATTTTTCAAGGAAGTGTTGTTTCCTGTGGTACTTGTCACTGTGACCTCCTATATATTTTCTATTGTTATTAGTAAAGGATTGAATGGTACTGGCTTTGTGCTTTTGCTTGTAAGATGTGGCGTAATTTTTATGGTAGTCTTGGGCTGCATTTTTCTTCTTGGGTTAAATTCGATAGAACGAAAAACAATAATGTCAAAATTGAAAAGAGGGAACTGAAACTGTTTTATCAAGGATAATGAGATTTATAATTTTGCATTCATAATAGGTGCTTTAATCAAACTTTACAGGAGATATCGTGAAAAAACAATTTTATACAGACTATGGAAATATTCAAGTAATCATTTCATTATTAAAACAATACGGAATACGGCACATTGTGGTTTCAGCTGGAACTCGACATTCTCCTTTTATCCATTCATTAGAGAATGAGAGGTTGAACAGAGAATCATTTTTCAAGTTGTATTCAGTAGTGGACGAACGAAGTGCCTCTTTTATGGCTTTAGGGTTGATCCAAAAACTTGGAGAGCCTGTGGCTATTGCCTGTACCAGTGGAACTGCTACCTGTAACTATGTTTCGGCTGTACAGGAGGCATACTTTCAGCGATTGCCATTACTAATTATCTCTGCGGACAGAAACCCCATGTACCTCTATCAGCAGGAGGAGCAGATGTCTGTCCAGCCTAATTTGTTTGCTGGTGTCTGCAAGATGGCTGTGACATTACCTATTGTTCGTGATGAAAAGGACAGATGGTACTGTTCTCGTCTGGTAAATGAAGCTTTGCTGGAGCTTACACAGGGACAACCAGCACCAGTTCACATCAATTATCCAGTGGAGAATAACTATCCAGTGGAATATGGGTTCATGAATTTTGATACGGAAGTTCTTCCATCGATCAAAAAGATTGAGCGATTGGTGTTGTCTGATAGCGAGGAGAAATGGAGTGCATGGCGAGAGGAACTACAAGGGAAGAAGATTCTTGTAATTTATGGGCAGCATAGACCTCTGAAACAAGAGGAAAAAAACATCGTTGAGACCTTTTGCAGAAAATATAATTGTGTCATCAGCGTAGACCTGTTGTCAAATCTGTCTGGTAGCAAGACGGTTGAAAGTTTTATGCTTGGTAGAATTCTTTTGGCTGATGATGTGAGAAATTTATTGCCAGATGTAATAATAACCATGTACGGAAATTCTGTAGCGTCTATCAAGGATTATGTGGGTAAATATGCTGGTAGATTACGTCATATACATGTGGCGGAGGAGGGGAAGGTGTCTGATCCGTTCAAGTGCCTACCAGATGTGATAGCCTGCAGTCCTTTAGATTTCTTTGAGAAATTCTCCCTAATTGACAATGAAAATCAAGATGATTCTTATTTCCATCTTTGGAATAACCATCTAATTAAAATAAAGGAGAGGGGATCGGTTTATGAGAAGGATATACCTTGGTCTGCTGTTTATACGACACAGCAGGTTATGGCACGGATTCCAGAAGATTCACTGGTTCATCTTGCCAACAGCAACAGTGTCAGAATCTGTAATTTTTTTCCCGTTAAGAATGGTGTAGAGGTATATTGCAACAGAGGAACCAACGGAATAGACGGAAGTATGTCCTCATTTATTGGGAACTCAATGTATCATGAAAAATTAAGTTTCTTGTTTATTGGAGATCTGAGTTTCTTTTACGACATGAATGCTCTGTGGAATCGATATGTACACAACCGAATGAGAATTTTTGTCAATAACAATGAGGGTGGAGCTATATTTTATACCTATCCATCCTTGGAAAATATTCCTACTCTTGCGGACAATATTGCTGCAGAACATGGTGCATCTGTGCGGGCTTGGGCAGAAGACAGAGGATTCTTATATTATGGCTGCCATAACGAAGGTGAGTTGAATGATTGTCTTAATACTTTCTTTGATGAAAAGTTGGATAAACCCGTACTGGTGGAGTGTTTTACTAGTAAGGAAGGAGATGCTCTGGCAATGAAAGAATTTCCAATGAAGTTTGCTCCTACTGTTCAGAGTTTTAAGAGTAATATAGCTGGTCGGTTGAGTCCAGAACTTAAGACTGCAATTAAGAAAATTTTGAGGTAAATCAATATGGGTTTAGCACGATTTATTCCTAAAAAGATAAAAGCTGTTTTGAAAAAGATTTTAGTAATCAATATCAATACACAATCGCTCTATCAATTGCCCCAAAAAGTCTCTCTAAAGCAATTTGAGGGAAAGACAGTTATTGTCACTGGTGGTGCTGGTGGGATAGGACGAGCCATCTGTTTGAGAATGGCTTGTGAGGGGGCAAAGGTATATGTCTGTGGAAGAACAAAGGTGACTGTTGATTCTGTTGTTGAGGAAATCCATTCTTTGGGAGGAGCAGCCGTTCCACTGATTCTTGATGTTACAAGATTTGAGGATATACAGGAAAAACTTCAGATTGTATTAGGGAGAGAGAAACTTAACTTTTTGGTCAACTGTGCTGGTGGTGGATCTCGTGGTGCAGCGAAACCTTTTATAAAGCAAGATTACAGTGTAATCAACGATATAATCCATACAAATTTAATGGGAACAGTAAATATGTGTCGAGGATGTGTCTCCTATATTCCTAGAGGTGGAGGAATTATTAATATATCTTCCATCATAGGCCTTGGGGGAAAAGAGAATTATAGTGAGTATGCTGCAGCTAAAGCAGGAATAAATGGTTTTTCAAAATCCCTTGCTTTGGAACTTGGAAAGCTAGGTATCAGAGTGAATGTTGTGTCTCCTGGAAAGATTCTTCGTGGCATTATGAGCGAACGTGATATTGAAGCTGGTATAAGATGTAATTATCTTGGTATTCCTGGAAAGCCAGAAGACATTGCTGGTGCTGTCTGTTACTTGCTATCCGATGAAGCAAAATTTATTACAGGTATAAACCTTTGTGTTGATGGCGGACGAACACTTGGATTGCATGGGGATTAACCAACATGAAAATCGGAATTATGACCTTCTGGTGGAGCAACGATAACTACGGCCAGCTGCTTCAATGCTATGCTTTGCAGAAATATCTGCGGGATGCTGGCCACGATGCCTATTTGATTCGGTATGAAGCGTCAATTGACAAAAAGACACCATTATATCTCAGATTGATTAAATCGTTGAATCTTAACAGATTAGTTCGTTACATGAAATTTCATATGTATAGAAAGAATCTGAATAAAGAAAATTCCTTACGTCATTTTGATGATTTCCGCAACAAATACATACAGCAATCAGAAGTTTTATATACAACTTATAATCAGTTGAAGGATAATCCACCTCAGGCCGACTGCTGCATTGTGGGAAGTGATCAGGTTTGGAATTTTTCTTGGATATCAAAAGTAAAAAATCATCCTGTTGTCCATGCTTATATGCTTGATTTTGGAACAGAATCAACGAAAAGAATGAGCTACGCCGCAAGCTGGAGCGTGCATTCCTTATCTCGAAAATTGATTGACGAGATAAAGCCCCTGTTGCAGAAATTTTCCTACGTTTCCGTGCGGGAAGAAAACGGCATTGAGCTTTGCAGGCAATGTGGATACGAGAGTGCAGAGCTTGTCTGCGACCCAACCTTTTTGCTAGAAGCAGATGTGTATAGAACGCTTTATCAAAGTGAGAATGTGCAGAAGCAGGAACAAAAATACCTTTTTCTTTACATGCTCAATAATCAATGTGATTTTGATATCCAAAAAGTTTATGGCTTTGCAGCAGATAGGCAGCTTAAGGTTGTGTACGTCACTGGCAACGGTGTTCTGGACAAGAGGGAGAAGTGCTTTGCCACTATTCCTGAATGGCTTTCCTTGGTAGATAATGCGGAATACGTGGTAACAAACAGCTTCCATTGCTGCGTGTTCAGCTCCTTGTTCGGGAAAAAGTTCGGTGTAGTTAAGTTGAAGGGAAAGTATGCTGGGATGAACACCAGGATGGAGTCATTGTTTAATCAATTGGAGATAGCCTCTCTCTGGCTGCAAGAGGATTTTTCCGTGCTTGATAAGGAATACAAGCCCAATCCAGTAAAAATAAGCCAGAGGTTTTTGGAGTTGTTAAATGCCACACATTAACATAATTGTACCAATGTATAAGAGGGAAAATATTTCTACAAAGATTGTGACACAATCTTTGTAGAAATATTTGTTACACGGTGAAATTTTATTTCATCTTTATCCCCTTGTTCGGTTGATTGTTATTTATTTGAAGCGAAAGAAAGATTTGAAATAAAGATAGAACAAGAATGAAAACTCTTCAGCATCCCAGGAAAATTAATCATATCTCTATTCTATCTTTGTTTGCTTGCTTTGCAGTGTTCATGTCTGTCTTTAATAAGACGGTATTCAGTACTTTGAGCATTGCCTCAGTGTATATCTCTATCTTATTTTTGGTATTGTACATTCATGGCTCATTCTTGTGTCGATGGGATATATTGATTCTCTGCTTGTTTTATACAATACCATTTTTGTGGATTATAGTTTCTGCAATCAATTGTTTTATAATGGGCAGTGGATTTATTGATTTCTTTCCGTCTACTATGGGACGAATGAGTAATTGCCTTGTATATTTATGCATGTATTTAGTTATAAGGTTTGTATATCAAAAAGGTTTTTTAAAGGTACAGACATTGTTGCATGCATACAGTTTAGGATGTATTGTCTTACTTGTCTTTGGATGGTGGCAATTGGCTCATTATGTCTTTGGTGCTCCATTCATAAATATAGAAACACGTAATTACATTCACTCTATAGACAAAAATATTGGTCTAGGTTTTCGTGTGACATCTATTGCCGAGGAACCAGCCTATCTTATACCATACTTGATTGATTTATTCATTATTGTATTCTATAAAACTATTCCCTCACTATCAAAAAGTTTTTGTGTTCGTAATATGCTTTTGGTAGGAGTCATAGGCTTATTGTTGTTCACTCTCTCTTTGTCCGCTTATTGCAATTTTTTGCTTGTACTTCTCCTTGTGTACTTTTTTATGCGTAGAAACAAGAGGAAATTTGTGTTTGGATTCATTCTAGGCATTTTGGCTACTTCAGTCGTTCTATTGGGTGGAAATATATTTTTTTCTGTATTGAAAAGATTGGATTTGGAACAACTGTTGGCTTCTGATCGGTTGCAGGAAGGCTATTTACCTATCATGCATATACTGAGTGACAGTTCTCCATTTACACTATTATTTGGATATGGACCAAAGGGGTTTGATTATATGCGTCAATTTGTATTCTATGTAACTGGTTGGCAGACTGGAAAGCCAATTGCAGTGACAAGCCACGTAATTTTCATAGATTTTTTTGTTGAATATGGATTGATTGGATTATTTTTACTTGTAGGGTTATTTTGCTTGCTGTGGTATATGACAACTAGTATCTATAGATATGGTGGAGGAAGGGGGGCCCAGTTATTAGTGGCGAATTTACTTATATGTTGTTTTTATACCGCTGATTATGCCAGCCCACGCTTTACTATTCTTGTAGCAATAATTGTATGTCTATACATTGAAAATAAAAGAAGGTATTTTCATGAAAATAACCGTCATAATTCCAACTTATAAACCTGATTACACTCTATATGAGTGTTTGGATTCCCTTTCTCGCCAGACTTTATCGGTGGATGAGTTTGATGTTGTACTGATATTGAATGGTGAGCAGCATCCTTATGAGCAGGAAATACAGCATTATCTCAATAATTCCCCTTTAAAGATACAGTATATTTATTCTTTAGAAAAAGGTGTGTCAAATGCCCGTAATATTGGTATCAAGCATGCCACTGGAGATTATATTACCTTCATAGATTCTGATGACTGGGTTTCTGAAAATTACCTTACTGGATTGCTTGAGAAGACAAATGGTAGTCAGATGGCCTTGGCAAAAGTACAAAGATTTGATGATTTGTCAAAGCGGACAACTGATATATATCTGACACAATTATATGATTCTCTTGATTCAAATGGAATATATAATCATATAAGAGTTAAGTCATATTTTTCAGTACCTATTGGAAAGTTATTACCAACCGTAATATGCAAAAAAACTTCTTTTTCAAGAAAGTTTGATTATGGAGAAGATGGCCTTTTTATGTTCTCGATGGAACCTGATTTACCTGTGGGAGTGAAAGCTTCTGAAGATGTAATTTATTTTTATCGGTTCAAGGAGAATTCTCTTTCCAATAAAACACGAAATAGAGGTACAATTATCAAAACTCATATTTTCTTGCTCTGTGAATATTGGAAATTATATCTATCAAAGAGTACAAGATATAATTTATTTTTTTTCATTAATAGAAATCTAGCTGTTTTGAAGCACATAATCTTGTGCAGATGAGAGGAATATAGATTAGCACAGAAAAAGTTCAAATTTGATAATTTTTTTAACTAATTAAATGAATATCTTTTTATTCCTATCTAACACTCTAATAGAACTACATAAAATATAACGGAGATTTATACTCATGAAAATTTGCCTTTTGGCTCCAAGATTTCCTTTTCCAGAAAATGGCGGTGATGTACTTCGGTTAAATAGCATTTCACGTTATTTAAAAAATAAAGGTCATGAACTTATTCTGATTTCTTTTTGTTTCGGAGAAATTAAATTAAAAAAAGAATACTTTGATTTATATGATACAATTTATTTGGTGAAAAAACATAAATTTTCGTCATATATTTTTGCTGTTTTGTTTGCATTATGTCAAAGGCCAGCTCAGTGCGGTTATTATTTTTCAGCACCATTTCTAGGACAACTAAAAAAGACAATAAAATCAGAGAAACCTGATGAGTATATCGCACATCTGCTTAGAATGGTTCCATATCTTGATAAGACTGGTATGAAAAGTAAGTCAATAGTAGAAATGACAGATGCACTGTCAAAAACCTATGAACTTGCTACTCAATCAAAAAGACGTTCGATTAAACAAATAGTATATAGATTTGAAAGAAATTTAATAAAAAATTACGAAAGGAAGATCATAAAAACATATCCTAAAGTTATACTGGTGTCCCAAATGGATATTGATTATCTAAACAACGGTTTTAATGTGCATGAGAAGAGTTTGCATTGTTATACAAATGGTGTGAATATAATAAATAATCCAACAGAAAATTATAATCCCATGAAGATTTGTTTTATCGGAAATATGAGAACTCTACAAAATCAAGATGCTGTTTTGTATTTTATTGAAGAGATTTTCCCCCTCATAAAACGTTCTGAATCCAATGCTGTATTTTATATATATGGAGCAGAACCTCCAGAAAAGATTCAGAATCTTGCTGACGGAAAGTCAATTTTTGTTACAGGTTTTGTTGAATCTATAGAGTATGAAATAATAGACTCTTGTCTTACTGTTGCTCCTGTTAGAATTGCAGCAGGAATTCAAAATAAAGTTTTAGTTTCTATGGGATGTATGATACCAGTAATAATGACTTCTATTATTTCTTCAGCAATTCCTGAATTAACAGATGGTATTAATTGCTTTATTAAAGATTCTGCGATTGAAATAGCAGAATCATGTTTAGAGCTTATGAGAAATCCTGAGTATCGAAAAAAAATAGCATGTGCTGGATATGAAACTGTATTACATAATTATTCATGGGATAAAAAATTAGAAGGCTATGAATCCTTAGAATGAGCAAACTTCCCATCAGTTCGATCCGTGTAAAAAAGTTTTGCCAGAACACCTATTTTACATCTAGTCGAGTAGCTGCTACAGGTTTTGTTCCTCCAGTCGAACTACCTGAAGGCCTTTCCCGCACCATCCACTACGAATTCGTCAACAAAACCCAAGGTGTAGTCTTCCAAACAGAATAACCCCTATCTCAATCCCATCTCCCACTGTCTCATGCTTTAATAGTGGGTTTTATCTTTGTCTAAAGCCTGTCTGTGTAGCTTTTACTCAGTTGCACCAGCTTCATCACTATTTCCATCGGAAGCCCAGTACAAAGAGCAACTTTCTCTGGAGAATCACCGTAAGAAAGGAATGCTTTTGCCGTTTCCAATGCTTTTTGGTAGGCTCCACGTTCTAGTCCTTTCTCTAATCCACGTTCCATCCCGATGGAAATGCCTTCTTCACGACCAGTGGCAAGTCCCTTCTGAAAATCCGTCTTGGCGACATTCCATCATACGGGATGTGTAAGTAAGATACATGTTTCTTTCCTCCTGTTCTTGCTTCATACGAGAAATTGTAGCATCCAGTTTCTTAGTAAAGGCAGTTTGTGCAACGTTACCTTTGATATAATCATAGAACAATCGTAAATCACCGTCAAGGTTGCTGAGGTCTTTGGGTGAAGTGTTGAGAAAAATCTTTTCGGTACCGTCCTCTAGGGGAATGGGGTATTCACCTCCTTACACCATCACTGAACTGCAGTATTTACTCGTCCACCACAGTAAAATCTTCTGGCCTATCTTCGTGTATCTGTTCAATATATTTTCGTGCATCTTCACCTGAGTAATTTCCGTTACTGACAGTGCTTATGATTTTATCAAAACATTCAGTACAAAAACGCCAGCCTGCATAATCTTCTTTATAATTTCTCAAAATATCGTCGGAATTTTCTATAACTCCACTGGGGGAATCGTCGATATCAAAGAATTTTTCTCCAGGTTTCATTTTTTTAAGACAGTTTCCACATCTGCAGTTAAAAATTGACAGAACTGCCTCATGTTCGTTTCCATCGCACCAATATACACCATTTCTTAAGGCAGTAAATAACTTTAATGCCGTCTTAATAGTGATTTCCCCTGTATCATACATTTCAATAACAACCCGTGTTACAGAATCCAGTCCTCTTCCAATATCATGACAACTCATTTTATTCCTCCTTTAATCTATCTGTAATTGTACTTAATTCCATCACCCTCTCTATCGGAAGCCCAGTACAACGAGCAACCACTTGAGGAGTAAGTCCTTCTGCAAGAAAACTCTTTGCCGTCTCCAGCTTGGTCTGGTATGCCCCCCGTTCCAGCCCAATAGAAATGCCTTCTTCCCGGCCAGTGGTTAGTCCAACGGAGATACCTTTCTCATAACCCTCGTCGTAGCCGTCATACCGTGCATCTGCCATTTTTACAGCCCAAGTCATGTAGTGCCTCCTGTAGTTAGGAGGGGACACCCCCTCTACTCAGAAGCGGTGGGTTTCCCCTCCTAAAACCTCCCTTTCCCCCCAGCACTGCTTAGGGGCTGCTTGCCCCTAAGAACCCCAGACAAAAGAGATTTCTGTAAGTAATGATAAAATGCTTGGAGCTTCTGGTCAAGGTTATCTAACTGATTTGCAGTGGTGTTCAAAAAGATGCGGAGGGAACCGTCTTTTAGCTTGAGTTCGGGGGCTTCATCACAAGTGTACTGGAAGGTGTAGCGGGGAAGATTTTTGTTGAAGGGATCAAAAGTACAAATAAAGATGAGGATATTATCTGGCAAATTGCGATATTTTGCTCCTGTGGGAGTGGTGCTGACATCTGCAACGCTTTGGTAATAGCGGCTCCGTTTGGGAAGCTCCTTCTTGTGTCCAGTTTGCATTTCCACGGTGATTTAGGAGGGGACACCCCCTCTACTCAGAAGCGGGGGTTTTCCCCTCCTAAAACCTCCCCTTCCCCCAGCACTGCTTAGGGGCTGCCTGCCCCTAAGAACCCCGGTGGGTTAAGGTAGCTGGGAAGCGGCCCTGCGGGCGCTTTTTGTGGTGGGGTTTAGGCAGAGTTTTTTTTTCAGCATCACCCGGGAAAAGATGAAGTCGTCGGTAAAGGTGAGGCTCTCCCACTGTTTTTGTAGCTCTGCTTCTGTCAGCATTGTTCCTCCGTTGATTGGGTCTCATATATATTATTGTGTGAATCTGACAAAAAAATGCGTTTTTGCGGGAGATCGGTGGGATTTTTTTGCAAAAGTTTTTCGAGGTGCGGCCGTTTAGGAAGAGCTGTGGCAATAAGGTTGTTGTCCCGGCAGGCACCTTGCCAAGGCCGGGGAATAGGCTTGGCTCAAGCTGTCCAACTGGATGTGGGAGTCCCCATCAAACAGAAGAACTTGTTTTTTTGCGGCTGTGTATGTTAAAATGGAGTGTGACCTCACTTTAGCATAAATGGTAGCAGGATGTATTACAAGCGGCATATAACAGATACATTGAAACAAATGCTGGCTCAATTCAAGGTTGTATTGTTGACAGGGCCAAGGCAGGTTGGCAAGAGTACCTTGTTGAGGACCGAGCTGCAGGGCTATGAGTATGTAACCTTAGATGACATGATGGAACTGGAGCTGGCAAAAACGGACCCGGCACTGTTCTTTAAGAATCACCGGCTTCCCCTCATCATTGATGAGGTGCAATATGCACCGGAGCTATTCAAATACATAAAATTCTTGCTTGACAAGGACAGCTCCAAAGGTCAGCTGTGCATAACTGGCTCGCAGACCTACTCCTTGATGCAGAATGTTGGCGAATCATTGGCCGGGAGGATTGGAATCCTGGAGCTGCAAGGCCTTTCGGTAAGGGAGCGGCTGGAAATTGATTGCAACGATTTTTTTATCCCCAATTCTGAATACATTGCAGGTCGAACTGAAAGCAAAAAGCCGATTGGTGATGTCTGGGAGTATATCTTTCGGGGTTCCATGCCGGAGTTGAGCGACACCTCTTTGAATTGGGACTTCTTCTATAGGTCCTATGTCAAGTCATATATTGAGCGGGATGTAAGAAATCTCATGAACATAAAGGATGGGACAACCTTCTACAAATTCATGGTTGCCTTGGCCTCCAGGACAGGTGGCTTGTTCAATGCTACAGACATTGCCAACACGATTGGAGTTTCCCTAAAGACAGTTCAAAGCTGGGTTTCTGTTTTGGAGGCTTCTGGAATCATCTTCTTTTTGCGTCCCTATGAGAACAATATATTGAAACGGGTGATAAAAACACCAAAAGTATATTTCAATGATGTGGGGCTTGTGTGTTATCTTGTTGGTTGGGACAACAAGGCAGTTGCCCAAAATGGAGCCATGGCAGGAGCGCTTTTCGAGACCTTTGTTGTCAGCGAAATTGTAAAAAGTTGGATCAACAAGGGCTTGGATGTGCGCAATATCTTCTTTTACAGGGACAGCAACAAAAAGGAGATTGACTTGCTCATCAAAAGAAATGCCACTATCTTCCCCATAGAAATCAAGATGACGGCTACCCCCACTGTCTCCATGGCCAGGCATTTCCCAGTCTTGAAAGAAATGGACAACATGGAGACTGGAACCATTCTGTGCCAGTGCGAGAAAAATGCCTTCATAAGCAGCACCGTGCAAGTCTTGCCAATAGAAATGATATAAAAAAGCCCTTGGGGGGAGTTTTCCTTCCAAGGGCTTTGTTTGTAACCGGCAGTTGGTTTCCTACCGCTTTGCGTTGGCTACTGTGAGTCCGCCAGGATGCTGGCCTCGCCCACGTACTGGTTGATCTTGTCCTCGGCAACCAGGCGGGCGATGGTGGCGTTGATGGCCTCCACCAGCTCAGGACTGTTCTTCTTCACGGCGACGGCAGAACCACCCTCGTTGTCGCTGAAGGAGTAGAGGGCCAGGGTCAGGTCGGAATTGCGCTTCACGTAGGCATCTGCCACGGGCAGCTCGGCGATGACCGCCTCAATCTTGTTGTTCTTCACCTCCATGATCAGGTCGGGCAGGGCGCCCAGCTCCTTCACCTGGGGATGGTTGTTGTCCAGCTCTGCGCCGGTGACACCCTTGATCTGCTCCTTGGCGATTCCCACCTGGATGGCACCACGCTGGGCTCCAATCAGCACGTCCTTCAGTGAGGCGGGGTCATTGCCGTACTTGTCCACGTTGGCAATACGGATGACGGCCCCATGGACAGCCTGGTAGTAGATGTCGGAGAAGTCCACGTTCTGGCGGCGCTCCTCGGTGGGGGTCATGCCGGAAATGACCATGTCCACGTTGCCGGACACCAGGGCTGCCAGCAGGCCGTCAAAGCTCATGTCCTTGATTTCCAGCTCAACGCCCAGGTCCTTGGCAATCTCCTTTGCCAGCTCGATGTCGAATCCCACGATGGTGTCCTTGCCGTCAATCAGGGCATGGAACTCGTAGGGGGGGTAGTCGGCGGAGGTTCCCAAAATAATCTTTCCTGCCGCCTTGATTTTTTCCAGTGAGGACACATCCTGTGCCGGTGCGTCCTTCTTTCCGCCAGCCACCACGGGGAAAATCACCATGAGTGTGGCGAGTATGGCCAATGTTCTCTTAAGCATTCTAATGCCTCCAAATATAATATTGAAGACAGTATACCGATATGAAGTTTCTTTGCAAAGTATTTTCATGATGAAAAAGTGGCTGGGGAAATGCTGGTCAAGAAAGTATACATGTGTTACGATAGTATGATAATGGGGAATTGGGGGAATTTGTGGCTTCCTTAATGGTTTTATCACCCTCTACACCCCATGCAAAGAGGGTGTAATATGAAAAGTGGTGTTGGATTTCTTGCATTCCGTTTGTGCCGGTGGGCTTCTGTTCTTCTCATCATCTTGTTGTCCCTGCTGGTCGTGTCCTGCGACCTGTGGAACAAGGACATGCTGGGCTATCTGGAGTACTGGTCCGAGACCGTGCAGATGGGGAAGGTGGAGGTAAGCGATGCCACCATCCAGAAGAATGACTCCGGAGCGGACACCATTCCTGTGGCCGCCACTCCCACAATAGCGGCGTATGTCATCAATCCCAAGAGCTATGAGCTGCTGGCCGAAATCGGCGATTCCTCCAGCGCCGACAAGTCGGTGCGGGTAAGCGACTCGGCGGTGCAGTCCAAGGCCCAGGTTGTGGCTCACGAGGCCACCTTGCTCAAGGTGCAGCTTGGTTCCGCAGACGGCAGCCTGGAGCACACGGAGTTCAGGGTGGACTTTGAGGCCATCCGCAAGGACACCATGCAAAGCTCCGGGCAGGTGATGGGTGTGACCCTTCGGTACAACACTCCACCTGTAGCGCCCACCCCGGTGGTCTGGAACTATGATAGCAGTCAGTATGAGGTGGTCAAGGCCGGGGAGAAGTGGGAGGCAGACGACAGGAGCGGCATCTTGTACTGGGCCTATGACGACTCCATTACAGAAGAAACAGATCCCAACTGTGCCAAATGGTTCTCCATCAATGGCACCCGCCATCTTGTGGCAGACTGCAAGGTGGAGCCGAATGTACAGGTAGATGGTCTTAGTGTCTTTCAGTTCAATACGAATTATGGTGGCACCTCCGTTGCGGCGGTTGACAGCGAGGGCGTCTCCAGTCCTGCAGTTGCCAGCGGACAGGTAGCGCCCCTCGCCACGTATGTCATCAAGTATGATGGCAATGGAGCCGATGGTGGAACCGCACCCGCCTCCCAGAGCAAGACCCAATACACGGACATTACCCTGGCCACCAACAGCGGCGGCCTGACAAGGATAGGATACAGGTTCTCGGGCTGGAACACCACCCCAGCTGGCACTGGAACAACGTACTCCGCAGGTGCCACCTACAGTGCCGATGAGAGCGTGACCCTCTACGCCAAGTGGGAGACTGTTAACGCTGTGGTACTCGCACCAGAATCCAATGCAGTAAACCATGGAGCCACCGTCACCCTTACGCCTCCCACAATGGATGCCACCATCTACTATCGGATAGGTGATGCGCCCGAGACGACAGGGATACAGGGACAACCGGTGATGGTCACCCTGTACAATGAAAAATATTTGTCCCCGGATGCAACCGGAGCATATGCTGAAATTCCTGAGGATGATAGCGTGACAATCACCGCCTATGCAGTGTATGCTGACGGCACTCGAAGCGAGGAGACAACTGGAACCTACCGTCTCAACCTGTACACCGTACTCTATGACGGCGGCAACAAGACAGGTGGTGATGTGCCAGCCCAACAAAGCTTCTATAGCGGCGGCTCGGTACAGGTTCAAGGTGATAATGGATTAGTTAAAACAGGGTACACCTTTACAGGATGGCTGGGGGGTGACAGGCAGCCTTATTCTCAAGGCAATGTCTACGACAAGGACAAGAACTTGACCCTCACCGCCCAGTGGCAGGCCAACACCTACACCGTGAACTTTGTGGGCAACGGTGGTGGAGGCAACATGGACGGCCAGCCCTTCACCTACGATACTACCAAGAGTCTGACGAAAAATACCTTTACCCGCGCCGGCTATACCTTCGAAGGTTGGAAGGATAATAAGGGTAAAGTCTATACCGATGAAGAGGAGGTCAGCAACCTGACCGCCGTCCAGAATGGAACCGTTACCCTCACCGCCCAGTGGACTTACGAGGAGCCTAAAAAAGGTTCAGACGGTACGTATGAGGTGGCTAACGTCGGAAACCTGCTGTGGATTGGCCAGCAGTTGAAGAGTGGAGCCTTCAAAAAGGTCAGCCTGAAGCTCACTGCCGACATTGTGATTCCCTCTGGTGAGTGGGTGCCAATTGATTTGCCCGATGGCAGTCCCTCCACCTTTGACGGGCAGGGGCACTCCATCACCTTTGAGGGAACCTCTGGCGGGCTGTTTGTTGACTTCAACTACTCCACGATAGAGAACCTGGTGCTCAAGGGAAACATCACGGGGAACTCCGTGAAAGGAGCACTGCTAAACATGGCATACTGCACCGTCATTCGCAACGTCATGTCCCTTGTGACTATTACCAATACCGGCACAGGGGCTACCGGTGGGCTTGTGGGGACGTTTGGCGGGAGAGATAGGAATGGACAGGTTTCCACAATCGAGAACTGTGCCGTGTATGCTGATGTCTCAAGTAATGGTTATGCCGGTGGATTGGTTGGTGAGCTTTGGGAGAAAAATCAGTATGGCATGATATTGAACAGCGTCTACATGGGGACAGTGAGCGGAAGTAAGGCTGGAGCCGTGGTGGGGTACAACGCCAGCTATCCAAGCAGTCCCAGCACCCTGGAGAACATCTACTACTGCGTGACAGACAGTAGCATAGCTGTTATCGGAGATATAGGGTCGGATGGTACGATTGTGAACAAAGTTGACCGCAAGACTGAGGCTGAGATCGCCTCGGCTGATGCAGCGAACTTGCTTGGAAACCAGTGGGAGTATAAGTCTGGCGAGAAGTACCCCACGCTGAGGAAGAATCCGTGAGGACTACCGCACGAGGGACTTAATGGTTTCGGCGACTGACAGGCTGTTGTGGCTTTTGCCACAACAGCCTTGTTTTTTTCTTTTGACTTTACCTCGGATTGATTTCCCTCGGCATAGCAAGCCCGTTATGACATCGTAGAAATCACCATTTCCGTCACCCTTTTGCGGTGGGATTTACCTCACGTCGAACCGGTCAGGGCCGACCTCCGGGGTACGATTATTTTACGTCAAATCGGTCGGCGTTCATCACCTTGTTCCAGGCGGCAATAAAGTCGGACAGGAACTTGTCCTGTGCGTCATCGCAGGCGTAGACCTCGGCCAGGGCCCGCAGCTCGGAGTTTGAGCCAAAGATGAGGTCGGCACGGCGGGCGGTCCAGACAGCCTTGCCCGTTGCCCGCTCGCTTCCCTGGAAGAGGCTGGGGTCGCCCTCCACCGGCTTCCAGGCGTACTTGATGTCCAGCACGTTCACAAAGAAGTCGTTGGTGAGCTGTCCGGGCCGGGTGGTGAACACACCCTCCTTGGCCTGGTTGTAGTTCACGTCCAGCACCCGCAGGCCTCCCAGCAGGACGGTCATCTGCGGCGCGGTGAGTCCCAAAAGCTGGGCCTTGTCCACCAGCAGCTCCTCGTCGGCCACGGAGTCCAGGTTGGTGCCGGCCTTGCGGTAGTTGCGGAAGGCGTCGGCCTTGGGCTCCAGCGAGCCAAAGGAACGGACATCGGTCTGCTCCTGGGATGCGTCGGTGCGGCCGGGGATAAAGGGAACCGTCACCCTGTGGCCTGCGTCTGCGGCGGCCTTTTCAATTCCGGCGGCTCCTCCCAGCACAATCAAATCTGCCAGGGAAATCTTTTTGGGGGCGCGGGCTCCGTTGAATTCACTGCGAATCCTTTCCAGCGTCTCCAGAACCCTTGCCAACTGCTGCGGCTGGTTTACCTCCCAATCCTTCTGAGGGGCAAGGCGAATCCTTGCACCGTTTGCGCCACCCCGCTTGTCGGAGCCACGGAAGGTGGAGGCGGAGGCCCAGGCGGTTGCCACCAGCTGGGACACAGTGAGTCCGCTGGCAAGAATCTTTGCCTTCAGCTCGGCGATGTCGGCCTCCTCCACCAAAGGATGGTCCACGGCGGGGACAGGGTCCTGCCAGATTAGCTCCTCGGCGGGAACCTCCGGGCCAAGGTAGCGGCAGCGGGGGCCCATGTCACGGTGGGTGAGCTTGAACCAAGCCCGTGCAAAGGCATCCTCGAATTTCGCTGGATTCTTGAGATAGTCCTCGGCGATGGGGCGATAGATGGGGTCGTACCGCAGGGCCAGGTCGGCGGTGGTCATGATGGGGGCGTGGGTCTTGGTGGGGTCATGGGCATCCACCACGGTCTTGGCGGCCTCCGGGTCGGTGGGAACCCACTGGTAGGCACCGGCGGGGCTCTTCACCAGGTTCCAGTCGTACTTGAACAGGGTTTCCAGATAGCCCATGTCCCACTTGGTGGGGTTCGGCTTCCAAGCTCCCTCGATTCCGCTGGTGATGGTGTCGCCGCCCTTTCCGCTGCCAAACCTGCTGGTCCAGCCCAGTCCCATCTCCTGGATGGAGGCTCCCTCTGGCTCCGGCCCCACATTGGCGGCATCTCCTGCGCCGTGGGTCTTGCCGAAGGTGTGGCCGCCAGCGATGAGGGCTACGGTCTCCTCGTCGCTCATACCCATGCGGCCAAAGGTGGTGCGGATGTCACGGCCAGAGGCCACTGCATCGGGCATTCCGTTGGGGCCCTCTGGGTTGACGTAAATGAGACCCATCTGCACCGCTGCCAGAGGACTGTCCAGCTTGCGGTCGCCAGTGTAGCGGTTGTCGTCCAGCCACTTCTTTTCGGAGCCCCAGTACACGTCCTCCTGGGGCTGCCACACGTCCTCCCGGCCTCCTGCAAAGCCAAAGGTCTTGAAACCCATGGACTCCAGGGCGCAGTTTCCCGCCAGAATCATCAGGTCTGCCCAGGAAAGTCCCTTGCCGTACTTCTTCTTGATGGGCCACAGCAGGCGGCGGGCCTTGTCCAGGTTGGCGTTGTCCGGCCAGCTGTTCAGGGGGGCGAACCGCTGGGTTCCGTCACAGGCACCGCCACGACCGTCTCCCACCCGGTAGGTTCCGGCACTGTGCCAGGCCATGCGGATGAACAGGGGGCCGTAGTGTCCGTAGTCGGCGGGCCACCAGTCCTGGGAGGTAGTCATCAGCTGGTAGATGTCCTTCTTGACGGCGGCTAGATCCAGCTTGTTGAATTCCGTCGCATAGTCAAAGTCCTTGTCCATGGGGTCACTGAGCTCGGAATTCTGCCGCAGGATTCCCAGGTTCAGCTGGTTGGGCCACCAGTCCCTGTTGGTGGTTCCGCCTCCGGCCGTCACCGGGTTGTGGTGGATTGGCACGGAGTGTGGATGGCCTGAGCCATTCATGCCAGCACTCATGCCCGTTACGGGGCATCGTTTTTCTTCCATTTTACAAATCCTCCTGTGAAATAGTTTTATTTTCAAGGCAGTCTGGACAGACTCCTTTGAAATATACATCCCGCTGCTTTATCAGGTAGCTGCCCAGCCCCTTGTAGGCGAGGTCGTCAAGCCTTATGCTGAAGTTATGGATGTCCCCGCACCGCTCGCACTTGAAGTGGCCGTGGAAGTCCGTGATGATGTCGTATCTCGCCTCGTTGTTCTCAATCATCAGCTCCCGCACCACTCCGGCCTCCACCAGAACCTTGAGGGTGTTGTAGACGGTGGACTTGGAGAGGGTGGTGATTTCCTGATGGAGGGCCTCATAGATTTCCTCTGTAGATGGATGGGTGTTGTGGCTTGTCAGGTATTCCAGCACCTTCAGCCGCTGGTGGGAGAGGTTGATGTTCCTTTCCTGCAAGGTTTTTTTCAACTGCTCCAATGTTGGTAACGTACATTTTTTTTCAGTGCTCATGCTCCTATCCTCACATATCATTCTTGTTTAAGAATAATTATTAAATAGTATTTATTATAAAGTATATAATATCTGAGCTTGTTTTGCAAATTTATAATGTAGAAAAACCATGATTTTCACCTGTTGGTTGCGTGCATACTCCCCACGTGTGTCAGCTTCCATTGTGAGGCTCGCTTGCCAGGTGATTATTCGATAAAAAAATGCTGTTTTGATTCCGTTCTTGTTATTGAAGATAATGCCCAAATCTTATAAACTTACACGAATATTTATCAACAGGGTGTGTTAAATGGGAAAATACTTGATCAAGCGGGTGCTGATGGCCTTCCTCACGGTTTTTCTGGTGGCATCAGTCACCTTCTTCCTGATGAATGCGGTGCCGGGAAATCCCTGGCTCAGTGACAAGACACCGCCCCAAAGCGTCATCGATGCCTTGAATGCAAAGTACGGTCTGGACAAGCCCCTGCCGGAGCAATATATCCGCTACATCGGCAACCTGCTGCAGGGGGACTTTGGTGCTTCTATCAAGATGTCCAAGAACAGGCCGGTGCTGGAAATGATTACGGAAAAGTTTCCTATTTCCGCCAGCCTCGGCATTGTGGCGGTGGCTTGGGCCACGCTGGTGGGTGTGCCCCTGGGCTGTCTTGCGGCATACCGTCGTGGCAAGCTGGTGGACAGCGTCCTGCGGGTGGTCACCACCTTAGGTGTGTCTCTGCCTAGCTTCGTGGTGGCCACCACCTTGATGGTGCTGTTCTGCGGAGGTATTCCCGCCCTCCACTTCTTCCCCAACACCTTCTCCGTGTCCAACGGCATCCGGGGCTACGTGCTGCCCTGCTTCTGTCTTGGTCTTTATCCCATGTGCTACATCGCCCGCCTCACCCGTTCCTCCATGCTTGACGCCATCAATCAGGAGTACATCAAGACGGCCTATGCCAAAGGACTTTCCGTGGCTCCCATCGTGTTCAAGCACGCCCTGCGAAATGCCCTGATTCCCGTCATCACCTACATCGGTCCCCTGACGGCCTTCACCCTCTGCGGTGGCTTTGTGGTGGAGAACGTCTTCGGCATTCCCGGTCTGGGAAAGGCCTTCGTCCAGTCCATCACCGCCTTGGACTATCCCATGATCATGGGAACTGCCATTTTTCTGGCAACCTTCATCGTGGTGATGAACCTACTGGTGGACATCATGTACAAGGTGGTGGATCCACGAATCAATCTGGCACAGGGGGTGAACTGATTATGAGCGAGAAGAAGATTGTGCTGGGCTCCCTGCAGCCCGACATCGAGGACATCCTGCAGTGGAATGAATTCAGCGACACTGACTTCCAGAAGGCGGATGCCGCCGAGAAGGAGGACTTCATTCCCCAGCGTTCCAGCATTTCCTATTGGGCAGATGCTTGGCGACGCTTGAGAAAAAATACCGTAGCAATGGTTGCCTTGGGGGTGCTGGTGTTCATCTCCTTGTTTGCATTTTTGGGGCCGGTGATTGTTCCCTACGGCTACGAGGAATTCAACCGTGGTGCCGAAAACCTGCATCCCTGGCACACCTCCCTGGCGGATCAGCAGAAGCTGGCGGAGGCTATAGAGGTGAAAAGCCCTGAGGAGGCGGTGGCCGCCGCCCAGGCAGAGGCTGCAGCCCAGGGAAAGACCTTGAGCTCACGGGAGCTGGCCCAAATCAGGGCCCAGGCTCGCTCCAAGACCCAGTATAAGGATGCAGAGGGCAAGGTGCTTTCTGGTGCCGCCCTGGAGAAATATCTGCGCAAGGAGCTGGGAATCAAAAACCGGGCCTTTGGCTATTCCCGTGCTGAGCTGGAGCGGAAGGCGGCAGGTGAATTTGTTTTCCCCCACGTCTTCGGCACCGATAAATTCGGTCGCGACACCATGGTGCGGGTTATGATTGGAACCCGGGTCTCCATGATTGTGGGTGTGGCCGCCGCCCTGCTGGTGCTGGTCATCGGTTCGTTGTACGGCTCCATCTCCGGCTACTTTGGCGGCAAGGTGGATGTTGTGATGCAGCGGATTGTGGAGGTCATCTATTCGGTGCCGGAGGTTCTTGTAATTTTGCTCCTGTCCGCCATGCTGGGCGAGGCTATGAAGGCCTATGCCAGCTCCGGTGGCTTTGGTGCCGACCTGGTGAGCAAGATGGGTGCAAACCTCATCTCCATGTTCATGGCCTTTGGAATGCTGTACTGGGTGGGAATGAGCCGCATTATCCGTGGCCAGGTCTTGCAGGTAAAGCAGCAGGAGTATGTGACTGCCGCCAAGGCTCTGGGTGCCTCCCATGCCCGAATCATCCGTCGTCACCTGCTTCCAAACTGCATTGGCCAGCTGGTGGTCACCACCTGCCTCCAGATTCCCTCCGCCATCTTCTTGGAATCCTTCTTGTCCTACCTTGGAGTGGGAATCTCTGCCCCCATGACCAGCCTTGGTTCTATGGCGGCGGAGGCCACTCAGGGAATGTATACCTATCCCTATCGTCTTTTGTTCCCGGCCTTTGTATTGAGTATTATGATTCTCTCCTTCAATCTGTTTGGAGATGGCTTGCGGGATGCCCTGGATCCACGGCTGAAGAAATAGTGTCCGACTGAAAAATAGGAGGAAGCAATTATGGAAGATACGAAGGAAAAGCTGCTGGAGGTTCGTGACCTGCGGGTGTCCTTCTTTACCCCTGCCGGAGAAGTGCAGGCAGTGGGCGGCATATCATACGACTTGAATTATGGTGAGGTGATGGGAATCGTGGGTGAGTCCGGCTCAGGAAAGAGTCAGGAGGCCTATTCCATCATGGGGCTGCTCCAGCCCCCGGGAAAGGTGGTGGGCGGCTCCATCACCTTTGAGGGAAAGGATGTGCTGTCCCTGTCCCCCCAGGAGCTGACCTCCTTCCGGGGCAAGGAGGTGGCCATGATTTTCCAGAATCCCATGACCTGCCTGAATCCCGTGTATACCATCGGGAACCAGCTGATTGAGGCATTGCGGGCCCACGACAAGACGGTTTCCAAGGAGGAGGCTGCAAAGCGTGCCATGGAAATGCTCGAGATGGTGGGTATAAACAACGTGGAGAAGCGGATGCGGCAGTATCCCCACGAGTTTTCTGGCGGAATGCGCCAGCGGGTGATGATTGCCATGGGCTTGATTTGCCATCCCAAGCTGCTGATTGCCGACGAGCCCACCACCGCCCTTGACGTGACCATCCAGGCACAGATTCTGGAGCTGATGAAGTCCCTGCAGAAAAAGACCAACATGGGCATCATCTTCATCACCCATAATTTGGGGGTGGTGGCGGAAATCTGCCACAAGGTTTCGGTCATGTATGCGGGAAAGATTGTGGAGCAGGGACCGGTGGACGACATCTTCTACAATCCCTCCCATCCCTACACCGTGGGGCTCTTGCGTTCAATGCCCCGTGTCGATGCGGAGAATTATGAGCGGCTGATTCCCATCGAAGGCTCTCCGGTGGATATGCTGAATCCTCCCGAAGGCTGTCCCTTTGCTCCCCGGTGCGAGCATTGCATGAAAATCTGTCTCAAGAAGATGCCGCCCCACGTGACCATCAAGGAGGGGCATCGGTCTGCCTGCTGGCTGCGGGTGGAGGAGCTGATGAAAAAAGAGGAATTCGGAACCGAGGGTGGGGCTACACACCTGGCATCAAAGATGACGTCGAAGGCAGGGGAGGATACCGTCCATGGCTGACAATGACATTCTGCTGGAGGTCCAGCATTTGAGGAAATATTTCCCGGTGAAGGGAATGAAGGGCCCCGGCGTGCAGGCGGTGGAGGATGTGTCCCTGTTCATCAAGCGGGGGGAGACCTTGGGGCTGGTGGGTGAGTCCGGCTGTGGAAAGACAACCCTGGGCCGCACCATCATCCGTCTCCACGAGCCCACCAGCGGTCGTATTGTCTACGACGGGGAAACCATCTATGAGGGCGACGGCAAGAGGCATTCTGCAGTGAAGATGCTGCCCTACCGCCGAAAAATGCAGATTATCTTTCAGGATCCATCGGCTTCCCTGGACCCCCGCATGACGGTGGGGGAGATTATCGGGGAGGCTCTGGACATCCATAAGCTGTGGGCTACCAAGGCGGAGCGGACGGACCGCATCAAGGAGCTTTTGGCCATGGTAGGGCTGAACACGGAGCACGCCAACCGCTATCCCCACGAGTTTTCCGGTGGACAGCAGCAGCGGGTGGGCATTGCCCGTGCCCTGGCGGTGCGGCCTGAGTTCATCGTCTGTGACGAGCCCATCTCCGCCCTGGACGTTTCCATCCAGTCCCAGGTGGTGAACATGCTGGAGGACATGCAGGAGGAGCTGGGGCTTACCTACCTGTTCATTGCCCACGACCTGAGCGTGGTGCGCCACATCTCCAATCGAATCGGTGTGATGTACCTGGGCTGCCTGGTGGAGCTTTCCACCAGCTACGAGCTGAACAAGAATCCCCTGCACCCGTACACAAAAACCCTGATTTCCGCCGTGCCGGTGCCGGATCCCCAGCTGTCTCGCAGCCGCCAGCGGATTGTGCTGGAGGGAGATATTCCTTCGCCCATGAATCCGCCATCAGGCTGCCGCTTCCATACCCGCTGTCCTATGGCAAAGCCTGAATGCAAGGAGTCTATGCCCCAGCTGCGGGAAATTTCCAGCGGGCACTGGGTTGCCTGCCACCTCGTATAAAAAGGAATTGGAGTTTATATGAAAGAAAGAGAAACCCTGGCCTCTCGGCTGGGCTTTATTCTGCTGTCGGCCGGATGTGCCATCGGCTTGGGAAATGTGTGGCGTTTTCCGTATATCACTGGAAAATACGGCGGAGCGCTCTTTGTGCTGGTCTACCTCTTCTTTTTGGTGGCCTTGGGCCTGCCCATCATGGTGATGGAATTTTCTGTGGGGCGCGCCTCCCGCCAGAACGTGGGCCGTGCCTTCAGGACGCTGGAGCCTGCAGGAACCAAGTGGCACTGGTACGGGCACGTGGCCATCGGCGGCAACTACATCCTGATGATGTTTTATGCCGTCATCAGTGGATGGCTCTTGTACTATTGCTTTGCCAGTCTCACCGGCCAGTTTCAGGGTCTGGACACGGCAGGGGTGGCCGGATTTTTTGGCTCCCTGACGGCAAATCCCGGCAAGCAGTTTGGCTGGATGGCGGTGGCCGTTGTGGGAAGCTTTGCCATTGTTGGCATCGGTCTGGAAAAAGGCGTGGAGAAGGTCACCAAGGTGATGATGATTCTGTTGATTCTGCTGATTCTGGTGCTGGCGGTGAATTCGGTGCTGCTGCCGGGAAGCGGCGAGGGAATCAAGTTCTACCTGCTGCCGGACTTCAGCAAGGTGACGGAGTCGGGCTTTGGTGAGGTGGTCTTTGCCGCCATGGGACAGGCATTCTTCACCCTGAGCCTGGGAATGGGCAGCATGGAGATTTTCGGCTCCTACGTGGACAAGCGGTATAGTCTGACAGGGGAGGCTGTGCGAATCATCTTGCTGGACACCTTTGTGGCCATTATGAGCGGCCTCATCATCTTCCCCGCCTGCTTTGCCTATGGCGTGAATCCCGGTGCGGGGCCTGAGCTGCTGTTCATCACCATGCCGAACATCTTCAACAACATGGCAGGAAGCCGCATCTGGGCCAGCCTCTTCTTTGTGTTTATGAGCTTTGCCGCCCTGTCCACCCTGATTGCCGTCTTTGAGAACATTGTCAGCTATTGGATTGACACCCATGGCTGGACGAGGAGGCGAGCCTGCCTGGTGAATGCCATTGCCCTGGTGATTCTCTGCGTACCCTGCATTCTGGGCTTTAACCTGTGGTCCGGCTTCCAGCCGCTGGGTGCTGGAACCGGCGTGCTGGATTTGGAGGACTTCATCGTCAGCTCCACACTGCTGCCCCTTGGCTCCCTGCTGTTTCTGGCCTTTTGCTGCACCAAGAAGGGCTGGAGCTGGGAAAACTTCCTGGCGGAGGCTGATACGGGGAATGGGCTGGGCTTTCCCCGCAGACTCAAGCTCTACATCAAGTGGATTCTGCCAGCCATCGTCCTTGCCATCTTTATCAAGGGCTACTACGACATCTTCAGCAAGATGTGGTAGGTGGAGTGGGGGTGGTTGATAGCCACCCTTCATTGCTAATCAGTAGATTATTATAACTTTTTTTGGTTGTAATCGAAAAAAATTATAATATTCATTGATTTAAACCGAAGATTATTATACTATTTTTACCATGAGTGGAATTCGACGGGATTTGCAGACCATTTTGGAGTCCAAGGTGGGCAGGGGCAAGGTGCTTTTGCTCATCGGGCCACGGCAGGTGGGAAAGACAACCCTGCTGAAAAGCATGATGGAGAAGCTGCCTCCTGCCAAAACGCAGTTCTGGAATTGCGACGAAAGTGAGGTGAGGAAATTCCTTTCGGAGCCGAATTCGGCAAAGCTTCGGTCCCTTGTGGGAAATGCTGACTTTATCGTCATCGACGAGGCCCAGCGGGTGCAGGATATTGGCCTCACCTTAAAGTTGCTCCACGACACCTTTCCCCAGGTGCAGCTGGCAGTGACTGGCTCCTCCTCCTTGGATTTGTCTAATTCCATGAACGAGCCCCTGACTGGCCGTAAATTCGAATACAATCTTTTTGGATTTTCCACCCAGGAGCTGGTGCAGCACACCTCCCTGCTGGAGGAAAGCCGCCAGCTGCACAATCGGCTCCTGTTCGGATTTTATCCCGACGTGGTGAACAATCCAGGGGATGAAAAGGAAATCCTTGCGAACATTGTGAATTCCTATCTCTACAAAGATGTCTTTGAATTTCAGGACATTCGCAGGCCCGCCGTCATAGAAAAACTGGTTCAGGCCCTTGCGCTCCAGGTGGGCAGCGAGGTTTCCTTCAATGAACTGGGTAGACTCTTGGGAATTGACGTGCAGACCGTGCAGCGCTATGTGGACTTGCTTGAAAAGGCCTATGTGATTTTTCATCTTCGTTCCTACAGCCGGAATGTCCGCAACGAGCTGAAGAAAAGTGTCAAGATTTATTTCTATGACAATGGAGTGCGGAATGGGGTTTTGTCCAATTTCTCTCCTTGGGAGCTACGCTCCGATACGGGAAGCCTGTGGGAAAATTTCTTGATAAGCCAGCGTATCAAGAACAATTTGTATCACAACAGAAGCAGGAAGTATTATTTTTGGCGTACCACCCAAAGACAGGAAATTGACTTCATTGAAGAGGCCGAAAACCAGCTTTTTGCATACGAATTTAAATACAGCGGGAAAAAGGGAGGGGTAAAATGCCCTCTCACCTTTTCAAACAATTATCCCGATGTCCCCTTTTCTGTAGTGACCCAAGACAACTACATGGAATTTGTAACGGATTGGTGATGGGGCGGCCTCACTCATGCTCCTTGCAGGAAAGCTCCTCAATCTCCACCTTGAACACGCAGGTGGCGGCCAGCATTTTCGGCTGGAAGCTCCACTCAGTTCCCACGGGATGGATGGAGTCGGGCTTGGCGGGGGACTTGGGTTCCCTTGGGGACTGCTCCGAATGCTTGAGGTGGGCGGATGGATTTGCGTAGTGATGAGCCACTGCCTGGTCCATGAGGGCCTTCAGGGCAGCCAGCTTTTCGGTCTCTTCCGTGATGATGGAGGCCCGTCCCCGTCCCATGACGCTCTGGAAATGGCAGGCGTAGTCGCAGGCCACCTCACCGCCGGTAAGCCAGTACTCCCGGTCCAGCTCAAAGCTTACCATGGGACTGGCTTGCAGCAGCTGGTACTTCCGCCCAGCCTTGGCCCCGTGGAAATAGAAGGTGTCGCCAGTTTCCGTGGCCACAAAGCCAAAGTTCAGCGGCACGATGTAGACCTCCCCCTGGTCACAAAAGCCCAGCCTGCAGCAGTGGCAGCCCCGGATGATTTCGTCAATCTTCTGCTTGTCGGTGATTTCCCGGTCCTTCCGTCTCATGGCTTTCCTGTACTAGAAATTATATGATTTGATACATGAAAATGCAGCCCTTATCATATCGAGGTTTCACATGGTTATGTACAAAGGCTTCCTCCTCTGGTGAAAGCCGATGAAACCCCATGGAGGAATAGTGTTGAATCAGCTTATCTTCTGGTAGAGCATAAATATATAATGCTCGTACTGCCACAAATGACTTGATGTGCATAATAATAGGAACAATGAATTGGCTGAATAGCGTGCGGCCGAGATATATGGTTTCAGGATGGTTCCTCCGATACAGCCCATTGATTGCAAAATTTGACAATTCTATAGCAGGAATGGCGTCAAAGGAATCATCTTCTTCTGTTGTCAGGGTAAAGAGTCCAGTCCGTAGAGAAAAGTAGCCAACAATTTCTTTTGTCACCTTGTCCTTTACAAGATAGGTCTTGTTCATCTGGGCTTGCTCTTCGACGGCGGCCGTTTCTTTGAGATAATATTCCAATCCCAAGCCATTTTCCTCTGTCACCAAAAAATTCTTTATTTCTGTGAGGTTTTCAGGGGAATCTAGTAGATGTTCGTAGGTGAAAAAGGGATGGTTAATTTTGAGCAGCAAGAAGATATTCCTCTCGTTCCTTTTCTGTCATGTGAGAAAGTCGAATCCTTGTATATTCTTCTGATGCTGCCGTCATCGCCTGGAAATCTGTTTGCGGCGTGTTGATAATTTTAAGGTAGAGGGCTTTTGTAGGGCCGTCGGGCATCAAAGTGATGTTCTGCTCAAAACTATGTGTTCTCATGCAGCAACCTCCCCTATCATAGTACTACTCCGAAAGGCAGCTGTCAATGGAAGAGTCACTATAAACCCAACTCCGAGAAATAGTATCCTGTTCAGAGAAATCACCCATTCTGCGCATGGCTTTCCTCCGAGGGGTGAAAAAAGGAGCTGGTGTGGAACCAACTCCTTTCATCAAACTAGAATGTGGCCAGGGTTCTGTCGGTGCGCTCCAGGGCCTTTTTTATTCCCAGAATCTTGATGGAGCCTACCAGCGGGGGACTTACCCGGCTGCCGGTGACGGCCATGCGGATGGGCATCATAAAGTCCCCCAGCTTGACTCCCAGCCGCTCTGCAATCTGGCGGGCCAGGGTGTCAGCTTCCTCCTCTTCCATGGTGGCAAGGGCGGCGATGAACTCCTTGCTGGCCTCCAGCACCTCCTTTGTCTTGGCGGCGTCCAGCTTTTTAGGGACAATCTGCTCCACGGGAGGAACGGCGGGTTCTGTAAAGAGGAAGCGGACCATCTCGGCGGCATCGCAGAGGAAGTGGAGCCGCTCCTTGATGAGGGGCATCAGCTGCATCAGCTTTTCTCTTGTCTCCTGGGGGGAAAGTCCCGCCGCCACAGGCTCCCCGGCCTCGTTCAGGCTCACCCCGGACACTGCCGGGCCCACCTTGGGGGCGGGGAACTGGTCGCTGGCATTGACAGGCAGGGCGGCATCCCCAGTGCCGGTGATGAAGGGAAGCGTGGCCTCGTAGAGCTCCTGGTCGCTCATGGTACGCATGTACTGCCCGTTGAACCATTCCAGCTTCTTGTAGTCGAAGACGGCGGGAGCCTTGTTCAGGTGCTCCACCTTGAACAGCTGCTCGAAGTCCGCCAGATCGTAGATGTCACGGCCGTCCTGATAGGAGCAGCCCAGCATGGCCACGTAGTTGATGAGGGCCTTGGGAAGGTAGCCCCTGGCCCGGAACTCGTTGACACTGGTGGCGCCGTGGCGCTTGGAAAGCTTCTGGCCGTCCTGTCCCATAACCATGGGAAGGTGGCAGAACTGGGGCGGCTCCCAGCCGAAGGCCTGGTACATCAGCACGTGGAGGGGGGTGGAGGGAATCCATTCCTGGGCCCGCATCACGTGGGTAATCTTCATGAAGTGGTCGTCCACGATGTTGGCCAGGTGGTAGGTGGGGAAGCCGTCGCTTTTCAGCAGCACGGGGTCGGGGTTGATGTCCTCGTTCTTCCACTCGATGTCTCCCAGCAAGGCGTCCTTGAACCGGGTGACTCCCTCCATGGGCACCTTGAGCCGGATGACGTAGGGCTTGCCGGAGTCAAGGTTGGCCTGAATCTCCTCCGGGGTAAGGTGGCGGCAGTTGCGGTCGTATCCGGGGGGCATCTTGTTCATGGTCTGGATGGAGCGGATTCTGTCCAGCCGCTCGGCATCGCAGAAGCAGTAGTAGGCCTGGCCTTTTTCCACCAGCTCCTGGGCGTACTTCTTGTACAGGTCGAAGCGCTCCGACTGGACGTAGGGGCCGTATTCGCCGCCCTTTTCGCCGCCCTCGTCCCACTCAATGCCCAGCCAGGCCATGGTGTCGTAGAGGTTCTGGACGTATTCCTCTCCGTAGCGGGTGCGGTCGGTGTCCTCCAGCCGCAGGATGAACTTGCCGCCATTGGCACGGGCAAAAAGATAGTTGAACAGGGCGGTGCGCACCCCACCGATATGCTGCATCCCCGTCGGGGAGGGAGCGTAACGAACACGAACTTCCACAGGAAACTCCTCAGTAAATCATAGATATTTCAGGCTGAATTCTGAAAATGAAGTCAACTCTTCCTTACAGTATAGCGGGAACAGCCACGGCTGGCAATGGCGGGGGCTTGGTGCTGGGGTGGGGACTAGAACAGGTCAGAGTGTGAGCCGGTGCGGGTCAAATAGAGGTACAGGCCCTCGTGGTGATATTGATAGATGAGCAGCCAGTCTGGTTGTATGTGGCACTCACGGTACCCCTTGTAGTTCCCCGTCAGTGGGTGGTCTTTATATTTGCGGGGGAGCGGTTGGCCTGCTGCCAGCAAATCGATGACTTTGCCAAGCTGGGAGAGGTCGAGATTCCGTTTTTGGGCAAGCCGTACATCTTTTTTGAAGGTGTTGGAGACCTTTATCTCATATTTCATGCAAGAATCTCTTGGAACAGCTCTTGGGCATCCTTATATGACTTGTAGTCTTGCGGACTTTTCTTCATCTCCTCAATCTCTTGGAACGCCTGGATTGTCAAGGGGTTGGGGCTGGGGGCGGGCGTGTTTCTGGAGAGCCTAAAAGGAATGGCCTGCTCCCGAACTGCCTGTTTTACAAAGGCAGTGATGGCGGCCGTCATGGAGAGACCCAAAGCCTCAAAGAGCTCCTCGCCCTGTCTTTTGAGCTCCGAATCCATTCTGATGGTAATATTCGATGTTGCCATAGTTCAAATCCTTGCACTGATTTATACTGTCATTGTACTGCACTGTTTGTGCATAGTCAATAAATCGCCTTGGATATTTCGGATTGAACGGGGTGTACATCCTCCTGCAACCAGTATAGCGGGAACGGCTCCGGCTGGCAATGGCGGGGGCTTGGTGCTGGGATGGGGATGAACGCCTTAGAACAGATTTGAATGGGAGCTGATTCGATAGGCGGAAAGGAGCAGGATGTCATCCTCGATTTTGTAGATGAGCACCAAATCTGGTTTGACGTGGCAGTCACGATAGCCTTTTAGTTTTCCGGTCAATGGGTGGTCCTTGTATTTTGGCTCAAGTGTTTCCCCGGCTGCCAAGCGGTCAATTATTTCGATAGTGGCTTGTCTGTCTTGCTCTGAAAGCTTTTTGGCATCCTTTTTGAACCGAGTAGTAAGGAAAATTTTGTATTTCATACAATGCAGGCAAAGGCATCTTTGGCGGAGGAAAAGGTTTCTAGGGTGCCATTTGTTTTTTGTTGCGAGAGCTCCGCCTCACCCTCCCTGATGGAAGCAATGAACTCGTCGGAAAAGTCATCGTCCTGAAAATAGGTGTATGGTTGCGGCCGCATCCTGTTGATTGCATTGAGCATAGCCAACAAATTCTGGTCGGCATTTTGTATCACAAGGGTCATGGGCACCTCCTGCAACCAGTATAGCGGGAACGGCTCCGGCTGGCAATGGCGGGGTGGAATCGCCCCTCACCCCTCCGCAGTCAGGACAAAGTAGCTGGCAGTGGAGACAGGGAGGGGGTCTTTTAGGGAGACGGTGACGGTCTGGGAGGTCTGGTAGCCCAGGGCTCCTTTAAAGACGGCTCCCCAGAAGGCTCCCATGGAACGCTTGAGCATCCTGGTCCTGTTTTCCATGTCCTCCCCGCTGAGTGCCCGCAGGCTGCTGTCCACCAGTGGCTGGAGCCGCTCCCGGTAGTACAGCAGGAAGGTCTTGACCGGGGGGATGTGGAAGAGGTCGTTGCAGAATTTCACGTGTCCCAAAAGCTCAGGATTGGAGGCCATCTCCATGCACAGCTCCCGGAAGGGGCGGAATTCCTCTCCGTTGATAAGCCCCTCGAACTGGGAATACCGCCGGCTTATTCCCTCTTCTATACGTAGCTGCAATTCTTCCTGGGTCATGTCCATGGCCTTCATCGTCTCCACCTGCAAAAATTCTAATCGTTGTTGACAAATGAATCAAACCATGGTATACATATCACAAAATCAAATATGAGTAAAGAACATATTTGATTTTGACCTTCGGGTGAGTCATCTGTCGTCCTCTGTGTAGCGACTATAGGATACCAGTTAGCTTCCCGAAGGTCAATCTTGGGGGAGAAGATGCGCCTTCTCTCCAGTGCAAAATCGAATTATGGAGGATATGGATTATGGCTTGTAAGCTGAATGCGGGTTTTTGCAAGGTGGGCCTTGTGCTGGTGGTGGGTTTTAGCCTGTTGGTTACTGGCTGTCTATCTACAGAGAACATCACCACTGACGTACGCAAGGTGTGGTATGCGGGTAGCTTGTGGGATGGGGGAAGCAGCCTACCCGGGAACTGGGAAGATTACGTTGTTGATAGGTGGCCGGAGTACTCTCTCATGGGAAAAGTTGACGAGCTGCCTGTGGTTTATGGTCAGGGGGACTTTACAGAAAATCTGCTGAAGGGTGTGGAGGCACTCTCTTCTGCAGGTGGAAGCCTTGATGGCACTGGTCTGGGTCTGATTGTCTTCGCTCTGGAATCCGACGGTACTTATGCTATGGATGATGACGGTTACTTGAATTATTTGAAATACATATCGGCTGATGAGGTTACGCCTCTCGTTGATAGTGTTACGGTACAGACTAGTGAGTCGTTTGCACGTGAGTGGAGGAATGAGAGCAATGCTCCGGTGCTGATTACTGCGCTGGTTCAGTTTGAACTGGTTGAGGGTGAATATATTGGTCGTAGAGATTATCGTAAAGATTATGATTCCCCTAGAGAGACTGTTGATGTATACAGTGCTACTTGGAAGGGTCACCTTGTAGGGATTCGATTTGATGTGGTATCCTCTGATGACGAGTTGAATGTTTTGTGGGACTCTGGGACAGTTCCTAAGCGGATTCCTTACTCCTCTCCTCATGGGGAGAACACCTTCGTTGAGGGTTCCATCGAGTTGGGGCTTGGTGACAAGGTGAGGTATAACGAGTCCACTGCAGTTATGATGATGGGAGGGTATGGGAGGTTGGACAACTACTCTGAATCCGAGTTGGTGTTGGCAATACCCAATGACCTGTGGGTGGGTGATGTCTTTGATGGTTCGCTCCAGCTTGATTCCGATGCAGGTTCTTACTTCCTGACTGATGGTGGATGGCGTGTTTACCCTGCTGATGATTCGGTCAAGGCTTTTCTCCGTACTAATGTCGGCAAGTATTGGTACAATACAACACTGTGTTGGCAGCTGTGTATGTTGGAGACCAGTCCCGGTAAGTACGAATTAGTCTTGAAGGCTCTTAGGAAGGAGTAGTGTCTTGTCGGGGTAGATAAATCTGTCTACCCCGATTCATAGATTTTCTACTGAGGAGATTGTGTAGGGCTTGCAGGGTGAGAGTCAGTCATTTCAGTCAAAAAACTATTTTGGCAAGCTAGTCACAATTGTATTTCATTTTCGTCAAAGGAGGACAAGGATGGCAATGTGCAAGGTGCTGATGAAGATTGCATCAAGAACAAAGACCTCTTCCTACATGGTTGAGCAGGATGGCAAGTACTTCAAGCTGAATGTCCCCAACATGATTGAGGGCAACGAGATTGAGTTGAAGGAGCTGAAGCTGGAGGATTTGAATCCCAACTGGATTGAGCGCTACAAGAAATGGAACCGAAAGCGGGCTACATTGCTGAAGCATTTGGAGGGCTACAAGAAGGATACCCTTAAGATTGAGGTGTCTGGCGTGTGGACAAATAACAAGGAGTACGCCCACATCCTGCCTGTGGGACAGGAAAAGAGGAATCTTATTGATGGAGCTTTCAGTGAGGCCCTAAACAAAAATGCAGACTCAATTCCCCTGCATCCTTCCTTTGGCCATCTGAATTCCTCCCAGGCCATGTGCCTCAATTTTATGGTTCCCCTGCTGGAAAGGGGCATACTGCTGGAGTATATCAAGAAATCCTGTCCTGATGCAGTGCGTGGGACAAGGCTTAAAAAGCAGATCTTTGAAAGGATTGTGGATGAAAACGAGAGAACTCAGTTCGACTTCTACTGCACAACCGATACTGAGGAAACCCTGTCCTTTGAGTTCAAGTATTCCGAGCCAGACTTTTCTGTCATGAAGGACGACGAGCGGCATCAGGAGAAATTCGAGACAATCTACAAGGACAGGCTGACGAAGCATGGTATAAGCATTGACAAAGAGACCTTTGCCGCAGATTACCAGCTGTGGCGGAACATCCTTTATGCCGGGACCCATCAGCATACTGTGTTCTTCGTGTTCCCAAAATTCCGGGAGGACTTGAAAGAAGCGGTGGAGTCGGCAAAGAAAAAATGTCCTGCGGAGATTCAGCAAAGAATCCACTGCATCTGCATTGATGACTGGGTTGAGGACCTGCTGAAATCAGATGATACTGCACTGAAAGCGCATTACGAGGCCTTCAAGGAGAAGTATCTGCCAGAGCTGTAATCCTGCGGGAGTTAAATCTTGCTCTTGAAAGCCTAAAGTGGTGCGGCTGTCCTTGCGACGACTGCACCAGTTTTTTCGTACCACTGTAGATAAAGGCAACTCAAAATGTTCCCCATCCTCAATTGCCGGGATGGGGAGTTTTGCCACTCTACCTCATCCATCTGTCGTCCGGCAGTTTATAGAGGTATTCCCGGGTCTCGTAATCGAAGTGCTCCCAAACGATACCTAACCCGAAGGAATCGTAAACGCAGAAGGGGAAGGAGGTCCAATAAGGGGAGGTCGGTGTGGCTTATCCCCTCCAGCTTCTGTTTCGCTTTAGCTCGGATTTTAGCCGTTTGAGCTTGAGTCTTTGTTCTTGGGATGCCTTGGTGGGTCTTGTCTTGATTCGCTTGCGGGGAACCTTCAGCGCATTGACAATGCGGTTTTCCAGCCGCTCCAAGGCAATGGCACGGTTCCGCTCCTGATAGCGTTCCTGGTCCACGTCAACAAAGAGGCAGTCCTCCTTGTTGATGGTGGCGGCCAGCTTTTTCCGCAGGAGGCAGCGCTCCTCCTCTGTGATGCCCTCCAGATGATTCAGGCTCACGGTGGCGTGGACCTTGGTGTTCACCTTGTTCACGTTCTGGCCCCCTGCTCCGCCGCTTCTGGCAAAGGTGCAGGTGGTGTGCTGGAGGATGGACTGGTGCAGCAGGACTTTGTTCACGGCAGGACTCCTTGGATGGTGGGTGGGGGCCACCGGGAAGGCTAGGCTGCGGGAACGTATTCCATTATTTGAACTTTACTGGGAAGTGGAGCGAGTCCAGCAAGTATCTCATCAATCCGTTCCATTACTGATGCCGAAAAAAATTCCTCGCCGCATTGGGTGCATTTGCGGCAGGGCACGTGCTCGATGATGATGTAGCCACCTGGTCCGTGGGAAAAATATGAGGTGAGACTCTCGATGATGGTATCATTTTTGCAGCTTGCACATTTCATTGCAGGTCTTTCCTCCGGGTCTTGAAATCCGAATGCCACCTATCCTCGGTGGGCAAATATGTTGTTATGATTCGTCCGCTGCCACCCTCGTCGCCCATGCACACATGGATGGTGCGGCCAGTTGAATCCTTTCCGCATATAAGGCAGCTTGGGAAGGGGTAATCATCGGGGTATTGCTCAATTATTTCTCCCGACATGACGGCATGACGAATGTCCCTTGTCACAATTCCGCGCTGCCTGCATCGTTCTGCCGCATGATTCGTGATGAATACGACATCATCTTCATAGTAAGCCCGAAGAACGTGGATGTCAAGTTCCCTCACGGCAGGACTCCTTGGATGGTGGTGCGGCCACAGAGGAGGGCGATGAGGCGGTCCACGCCCAGTGCGTTGCCGGAGCAGGTGGGAAAGTGCTGGAAGTGCTTCCAGTAGTCTGGATCGATGCTGTGGGGAATGCGGGCGGACTGGGACTTGACGCTGCCCTCCTGCTGGAAATAGGCCCGTACCTTTTCCGGGTCGGTTTCCTCGCTGTAGCAGTTGGAAAGCTCCACACCCGCCACGTAGAGCTCCCACCGCTGCTTCCAGAGGGGCTGGGAGGGCTCGGCGGGATTCGGCACGTCCTGGGCCAGACAGGGAACCTGGGCGGGATAGTCCATCAGCAGTACAGGGCGGTCTGTAGGAAGCTGAGGCTCCACACACTGCACCAGAATCAGCTCGTAGAGGTCGTCCCAGGGCCACTGGCAGAAGGGATTGCCTTCCGGCTCGTAGATTCCAAGTCTTTGGGCCTGTTCTGCCAGCTGACTGGCCTTGTGGCAGGAGGAAAGGGGAAAGCCGGCATAGCGGCGGAAGGCCTCATCCATGGTGAGTCGCAGGAATGGCGGCCGCAGGTAGGCGAAGGGGTCGCCGTCAGGACTGGAGGCTGGTGGCTGGGGTGGCAGCAGCTCGTTGAACAGGTCTTCGGTAATGGCCGCCGTGTCAAGATAGCTGGCCCCCACGGTGTAGTATTCCAGCATGGTGAACTCCGGGCTATGGATGCGACCCGTTGACTCGCAGTTACGGTAGCACTTGGAAAGCTGGAACATGCTCACCTGGTGCTGGGCCAGCAGGGGCTTGATGTGGACCTCCGGGGAGGGAACCAGGTAGAGCGGTATGGCCTCGCCGGTGCCGGGATGGAGGTATTCGGTGCGGAACACCTCCAGGCAGCTTTCCGGGATGAGGTGGGGGCTCAGGGCCGGGGTGTCAAGCTCCAGGTAGCCACGGCGGATGAAGAAGTTCCGGATCCTTTGAATGGTTTTTGCTCTGAATTGCAGCGTTTCCAAATCCATGGGAGCAGTATACCATGGGAAAACTAATAGTAAAAGGGGGAGGTGTGGGGCTGCTCCCGGAGCCTGTCGCAGGGAGACCGTCTTTGGCCCCTCTCCCATGTTTTCGTTAGTTCACTTCGCTGGGAGCTCAGCGCTGACTGCTTCACCAAACTGCCCCCATCTCATCGTTCCAATTCCAGCTATGTGCGGAGCTGGTCAAATGCCGCCAGAACCTGACGCATATCCTCGGTGATGATGTCCAGGTAGTTTTTCTTCAACAGCTCCGGGATGGGGAACAGGGCCTCCGCCATGCTGCCGGCAATGCAGGTGAGGGTGTCGCAGTCACCACCTAGGCTTACGGTGGTGCGGGACAGGTCATGGTTGAATTCAGACTCCACAAAGGACTTGATTTTATTCTTGGGGCTGCCATTCCGTGAAATTACCCCAAATTCTAGGACAGATTAAGCAACTGTCTGGTTTGGAGTTTTCCAGCCAAGATTTTGTTGAATGCGCTCATTATTGTAATAATCAATAAAATCGTCAACAAGCTTTTTTGTTTCCTCGTATGAGAGCAGGCCTGATTTCAACAAGTTATCGTAGCCGCTCTCAATCTTTAATGTTCCAAAGAAATGTTTCATGCAGGCAGTATCCCAGGGTTTTTCCTGCGCTTCTTGTTCTCCGCCTTTTTTTTGTATATTTCCTCGTCAGCCTCTTGAAAGCATGTGTCATAATCAATGGGAATGGTTTCTGCAGTGGCCGTTCCTATAGAAATGCTGGTGCAATAGCTCCTTTTTTCCTGTTGCATCTTTAGCTCGATGTTGGAAACAATCCTCTCCACGGCATTCTTTTCCGTATTGGGCAGGATAATCAAAAACTCATCTCCACCCAACCTGAAAATCAGGTCGTCCTGACGAATCGCAGACTTAATCTTGTTGTAACACAAGATGATATATTCATTCCCTGTCTCATGTCCATGGGTATCATTTACAATCTTCAACCCGTCAATGTCGCACACAATGAAGCTTATGGGCAGTAATTTTTTCAGCTCATCATTTGTCTGGGACAACTCCGCCTGTTTTATCTCAAGGTAGTGTCGGTTATAGCATCCACAGAGGGGGTCTCTAAAGGCCTTCTCCTCCAAGGAAGAAAAGAAATTTTGCATGGCAGAAACAGCTATCAGGGTTAGCATCTTTCCCTCGTGGTGAGAACGGCTGTTATTTGTAGTGAGATTCTGTTCATGCAGATAGTAGAGTCTTCCATCCCCTTTGCTTTGAAGAAGAATGTTCGTTCCTTCGGCAAGCAAATCATTCTGAACAAACTGGGTGTCGATTTTGGCAGGGGAAAAATTCTCCATGATGTCCTGCATATTCCCAGTGATTGTTGAGCCTTGCACTATGTTGGGACATACATTCAAGGCTTCTTGGTTGGCATAGACAATTCCCTTGTCCTCGTTCAAAAAGAAGATGGGGAAAAGAAGTGTTTGCATGAGTTTTTCCTGAGCCCTATTAACGATGACTTGGGCCTCGTCTCCATGGACAATGAAAAAAAACATGGTAAGAACAGAAATGGATAGGATGGGAGTGAACCAGATTGCGTCGTTCGACGGGAAAAAGGTCCTATACATATTGTTTAGGATAAACAGGATTGTAGCGATAATTGCATAGACATAGAATCTTCTGCTCTGAATAGAAGGGTTTTTTACCTTCATTACGAGACAAGCAACTCCTGCCAAAACCAACAGATAGCTATATGCCGTGTGAACGTAAAACCATGGTTTGTAAATATCCGTTGTATCTCGATAGGGAATATAAACCAATGTATCCGTAAAAATTATAAAATACTGGTTGTATTCAGGCACTATGCTCAAAATTGCCGTTACAATTGGAATGAGGGAAAGCCAAATGAGATATTTCATCAAATGAATTTTTTGGGGGAAGGTGTAGGCAAAGCAAAAATAAAAGTAGGTAAGACTCGTAAAGGGAACAACAACATAGATAAAAGACATGAATCGAGGCAACAAAATGGTACCAGGATAGAGAAATGACATAGCCCTTGTGAGCTCCCATAGCCCCAAAGAGAGGAGAAAGGCTCTCTGAAACCCTCTGAAGGGCAGGTCAACGGTTTTTTCTCCCTTAATTCCCACAAGGAAAAATGCATAGAATGCAACAAGCAAACGGATGACACCATAGAGAAGGGTTACGTAATTCAATGAAAAAGAGTTGGACTCCATTAGGCTCCCTCCTTGTGATGGGCTTTCATCTGGTACATTGCATCATCAGCTCTTTGTAGGCAATCCTCAAAGCTCTCGTTGACGGAAACAGCGGTGGAGGTTCCTACGGAAATACCAATCCTATGGGGTTCAAATCCCTCTTGTTTTTGTATCAGGGATTCAATGTTTTTCGCAATTGAATGGGCTGCCTTTGCCGGGGTGTTCAATAGGATTACAAGGAATTCGTCGCCGCCAAGCCTAAAAATCAAGTCCTCCTTTCTGACACAGGAGCGGATTATATTGTGACAGGCAAGAATATACTCATCGCCCTTGTTGTGGCCCAGAATGTCATTGATCAGCTTGAGGTTGTCAATGTCACACATCAGCAATGAAACCGGAAACAGGTCTTGAGCAATGGGCTCCCTTTGTTTGAGCCGCAAGAAATGCCCGTTGTAGCAGTTGCACAGAGAGTCTCGGAAGGCCTTGTCCTCCAGTACAGAAAAGAAATTCTGCATTGAGGTCAATGGAAACAGCATCATCAGCTGACTACGATTCTTTATCTGCCTGTCATCCTTAATTGCATATTCCTGGAGAAAGAACAGGGTATTGGAGTTCTTTTGGTAGATGAACTTGGTGGATTCACCTTGGTAGCCCTCTGGCAGGTCCGCGTCAAATTCAAAGACAGTAAAGTGACGCAGAATATCCTGTTTTTTCTGATAGAGGGTAGCGCTGCTGTCTATAGAACCAAGAAGCTCCTTTCCCTTGCCATTTGAATAGAACATCACATTGTTGTTGTTGAAAATCAAGACAGGAAAGGGCATGGTCTCCAAAAATGCCGACCGTCCCTTAAAGATAATTTGTTCTGCTGTATCGTAGTACAGGGTTAAAAACAGGAGAATCATACAGGTTAAGACGGTAATCGATGGAACCCAGAAAAAAATGTTGTTTTTTTCACCAAAGGACACAACCATGTTTTGGCCAATATACAGCAGGGCTGCTACTATGGCCAGCCTGCTTCCCCTTGTTGTCTCCGTTGGATGCTTGATAGACTTGTAGGCAAGAACTGTAATTCCCACCAAAACAGTCAGATATCCGCAAATTACATGGACATAAAACATAAGGTTGTAGTGTTCAAGTATATCCCTGTACGGAATGTAAATCAGCTCGTCAGTAAAGACAATGGCATATTTCTGTAAGGGTGGGACTAGGACAAAAAGAGAAAATACACAGGGATAGAGAAAAATCCAATGGAGTGATTTTATAAAAGCTTCCCTATGGGGCATAATGTATGAAAAGCAAAAGAGCATGAAGGTGGGGCCGCCGAAGGATATTGAGGCATAGATAAGGGGGCTGACATAGGGCAATATCTTGGTGTCAGGGTAGAAAAAAAAGACGCTGCTAAAAAAAACCCAGATTCCCATGACAAGAATAAAGGACTGGAGATACTTGAACGCAGGAATGTGGGAGCGCTTGTTGGCGCATAAGAGAATGAGAATCAGGGCGCAAAGAGCAACTGTCGCACGAAGCGCTCCCTGCAGGGCAGTCAAGTATTGTACTAAGGTAATTCTCTCCATAATTGTTCATTATATACTAAAATTATATAAAAAAACATAGATATAAGTTTATTTTTTTTATAAAAATGCTGAAGTGGAGTTTTTTTTGTTACACTGTGAATATGAATTACCTGTCAATTGATAGTGATGAACAGATTATAAAGTTACTGGAACAATGGAAAATAAATGGAACACAACAAGTTGCCATGGACTTTGAGGGTGAGTTCAATCTTCATTGTTATGGTGAGCACCTTTGTCTGATACAAATTTTTGACGGTCAGAACTTTTACTTGATAGATCCTCTTTCTGCAGATGAACTTGCCTCTGAAAAAAATGCGAAGAATTTAGGAAAACCCTTTGCCAATTCCTCCACAAGGAACAATGTGACAGAGAATGGCTTGCGTCTTTTGTTGGAATCCCCCCCCCCCCCCAGATAGAAAAAAAATCTGGTTTGACTGTGCCTCCGACGGGAACTGGTGGGGAAGAAGTGCGGCATTCGTTTGACAAGGGTATATGACTTGTTCAAGCTTGCAAGGGTGTTGGGACTGGTTGGGACAGTGCTCATGATGTCTCCAAGAAATGCACCCTTTACTTATATTGTGGTAAAATCCGGTGAAAGAATGCGTTTTTCGCAAAAAAGCTTGATTTTTTTTTCAAATCATCGTGGATGTGGCTTGCCCCTAAGGAAATTCACGGCAAAAAAATAGAAATGCTGCCGGTTTCATTGGTTTGCTCTTGGTTTCTGCTAGTAGTCCTTCAGCTCCGCCAGCTCCTCCCACCGCAGGTAGGCGGCGTCAAGGCTTTGGGTCAACTGGTTGTATTCCTCCGTCAGGACACCCAGCCTGCTGAAGTCGCTCTCGCCGCCGGAAAGGAGGGCTTCCAGCTCCGTCTTCCGCTCCTCCTGAATCATGATGCGTTCCTCCAGGTTCTGCCACTCCTGCTGCTCTTTGTAGGTGCGGCGGCGGGGCTGGGGAGTGGTGCTCTGTCTGGTGGCTGCTTCTGGCCCGGAATTTGTTGCCTGCTGCGGCTCTGACGCTGGTGTGCTGGCAGTCGCCTTTGCGGGGTGGTCCTTGGGGGCCTTTTCCTCCTGGGCCAGTAGCTGGAGGTACTCACTGCAGGTACCCACAAAGCCGCTGATGCTTCCCTGTCCGTCCAGCACCAGCAGGGTGTCCACCGTCTTGTCCATGAAGCAGCGGTCGTGGCTTACCACCACCAGGCAGCCGCCGTAGCCTTCCAGAAAGGATTCCAGGATGGACAGGGTGAAGATGTCAAAGTCGTTGGTGGGCTCGTCCAGCACCAGAAAGTTGGGGTTTCCCATCAGGAGTCGCACCAGATACAGCCGCTTTAGCTCGCCGCCGGACAGGTTTGTCACCGCCGAGTACTGGATGCGTCCCTCAAAGCCGAACTGTTCCAGCAAACGGGTGGCGGAAAGGGTCTTGCCATTGTTCAGGGTGATGACCTCGGCGGCCTCCTGGATGTATTCCAGCACCGTGGGAACATGGCAGCCCTCCTTGGCCATCTCCAGCTGGGGATTCTGCTGGTAGTAGCCGAAGACTGTGTTGACCCCAGTTTTGATGGTTCCCTTGTCTGGCTCCAGGCTGCCGGTGAGCAGGTTCAACAGGGTGGACTTTCCCGTGCCGTTGCCGCCGAAGATGCCCAGCCGCTCTCCCTTGCGGAAGATGTAGGAGAAGTCCGTGATGACGGGTCGAGGATTTCCTGTGGAGTCGGGCCAGGACTTGCACACCCTGTCCAGCTCCAGGATGGTGCCTCCCAGTCGGCGGCCAGCCACCTCAAAGGAAAATCCCTTGTCTGCGGCGAATTTCTCCCGATTGATCATGCGGTGGATGGCATCAACCCTGGCCCTGGCCTTTGTCCCCCTGGCTTGGGGGCCCCGCAAGAGCCATTCCCGCTCTGTCCGCAGCACGGACTCGATGCGGCGCTCTGTGTTTGCTTCGATTTCAGCCTCCGTCTCCTTCTTCTCCAGATACTGGGAGTAGTTGCCGGTGTAGAGCTTGATTCTGCTGCGGGCCAGCTCGTAGATGGAGGAGCAGACATTGTCCAGAAAGTAGCGGTCGTGGGTCACCATCAGCACGGCCCGCTGGGTGGTTCGCAGGTATTCCTCCAGCCAGGCGATTGAGGTGATGTCCAGCTGGTTGGTGGGCTCGTCCAGCAGCAGGAGGCCCGTGTCGTCAATGAGTACCTGGGCCAGGGCAACCTTTTTCACCATGCCGCCGGAAAGGCTTCCCATGAGGGGTGACAGGTCGCTGATGCCTAGGGTGGTGAGAATCTGCCGAATCTGGCTCTCATAGTTCCACAGGTCCCGTTGGGTCATCTCGTGGGAGAGGCTGTCCAGCTGGTCTTGGAGCCGCTGGGTGGCCTTCTGGTCCTGGCTTTCTCCCAGTTGGCGGCAGACCTCCTCGTAGCGGCGGATGGTGGCCAGCTTGGTGCTTTCCGACGTGAAGATGTGGTCACGGATGGTGTCCTGGGGATTGTAGGCGGGATTTTGCGGGAGGAAGGAGATGCCGCATTCCTTGGCGGTGACGATGCTGCCTTCCTCCGCAGTGAGTGTTCCTGCGATGCAGGCCAGCAGGGTGCTCTTCCCGCTGCCGTTCCTGCCGATGAGGGCGGCCTTTTCCCCGCTGTTGAGGCCAAAGGTGACGCCAGAAAAGAGGGGGGCGTCCCGCCCGATCTTGCCCAAGTCCTTGATAGAAAGCACATTCATGGCCTGAGTATAGCAGAAAGGGCGGGGATTGTCATGATGAGACTAGACCAGTCCCTCCTGCTGCCTGATGAAGGCTGCCACCGCCTCCCCCATAATCAGGTCCACGGAGCCTTCCCGAATCACCCGAATCAGGCGGCACTCAATCCAGCCCCTCAGGTTGTAGGCGGGAATCACCAGATCGGTGGCGGCTGCCTTTACTCCCTTGATGTCGAACAGCTTGAATTTATTTGCCGAGGGGTCGGAAATGGAGCCACATTGCCCGATGATGGGGTCGCTTTGGCTTGTTGGAATGCAGACGGCGAACTCCTTCGTCCGCTGGATGTTGCTGTCGCACTGATGGTTGGGGGCACAGGAGAAAATCAGTCTGGTGACCGGCTCATAGTCCATGGGCATGCACCAGTCTATGGGTGTCAGATTGTAGAGCCCTGGGGCGTTCCCCTTGGTGGCAATGAGTCTTGTTGCATCCCCCTTCAGCATTTTATATGCGCACACAAGGTTTTCCCTGCGAAATTTAGCCATGATACACTCCTGTTAGCGGTATCTCATCCCACCACGCCGTTCTTGTACACCGATGCGGTGAGGTATTTTCCCTCGGCGCCAATCTTCTTGCCCTCCAACTCAACAAAGCCATCTCGTGTTACCAGGGGAAAGGCGAAGAACTTGTCGGGCTTCACGTAGCACAGCTTGTCCTCCGGCGGCTCAAAGCCCTCCGGCTCCAGCTGGGTTCCCACTGCAAAGTCAGGGGCGAAGAGAACCTCGCAGGTTTCGTGGTCTGCATCAGTGGTCTCGTCCTCCGAAACCGCCTCCGAGGCGGCCAAAAGCATTCCGTTGCTCCGCACGCCACGGAAGTTGGCGGGCTTCAGGTTGTACACCAGGACGATGTGCTTGTCCTGCAGCTCCTCAGGCTTGTAGAAGGGGACGATGGAGCTGACAATCTGGCGAGGCTCTTCGTCTCCGCAGTCCAGCGTCAGAATGTAGAGCATGGTTCCGCCGGGATGCTGCTCCACCTTGATGATTTTTGATACCTTCAGCACCACCTTGTCCCTGAACTGCTGGGCCAGGCTGGGCTGTGTCTCCATTGTTTCTTCCATAATTTGACGCTCCTAAAAGTGATGTTTCGCTTCCTTCTATCCCGTCCAAGACGAAGGAAGTGGCCCCATTATAGTGGATGAAGGAAAAATTTTCATCATTTTTCAAATTTTATTTTAAAAAATGCATTTTTTCCCCAGATTTATACAATAATTATTATAGGAACGGGTGCCTGGTACTCTTTTTCGCCGTGGGTTTGTTGGTGAATTCCTCCTCCTTGCACCAGGCGCCCTTCCAATTTTTTTGGAAGGACAAATCCTATGGAAATTTACAGTTTTTCACCCTTTGGATACGAGGGCGCCATTGTGACGGTAGAGGTGGACCTGCGCCGTGGAATTCCTGGTGTTGACATGGTTGGATTGGCAGACGGTGCCGTGCGGGAGTCTCGGGAACGGATGCGGTCGGCACTGTTGAATTCGGACTTCCAGTTTCCCCCGGAACGAATTGTCATTAGCCTGTCCCCGGCGGATTTGAAGAAGGAGGGGGCTGGCTTTGACTTGGCCATTGCCTTGGCGGTGTTGGCTGCGTCGGCCGGTGAGGGCGGGGTGCCTGAGGGGCGATGCCTTGTTATGGGAGAACTGGAGCTTTCGGGAAAGGTTCGTGCGGTGCGGGGGGTGAATGCCGCCGCCGCCACAGCACGGGAGCAGGGGATTTCCTGCTGCATTGTACCCGATGCCAATGCTGAAGAGGCTCGTTCTGTAGAGGGGATGCAGGTGTTCGCCGCCTCCAGTTTGCGTCAGGCCTTTGCCGGCATCTTATCCTACGGCAGCTGGCCTGAGTATCAGTCGTTGAATAGTCTGGATCGAGCGGAACAGGTGGAATTCCTTCCTTTGATGCCGGAATTGGATATGGCGGATGTGCGGGGTCAGGAAAAGCTGGTGCGGGGGCTGCAGGTGGCGGCTGCAGGTGGCCACAATGTGCTGGCCTTTGGGCCACCTGGTTGTGGCAAAACCTTGGCTATGGAAAAGTTTCCTGGCCTCCTGCCCCTGCTAACCTGGCAGGAGGCCCAATCGGTGACGAGAATCTATAGTCTTACGGGCTTGCTACCCCACAACCAGCCCTTGGTGAGGGAACGGCCCTTTCGGATGCCCCACCAAAGTGCCAGTCTGGAGGGTCTGGTGGGCGGTGGCTACCATTGTCGTCCCGGTGAGATTTCCCTAGCCCACAACGGGGTGCTTTTTCTGGATGAGGCCTCGGAGTTCCGTACCTCGGTGCTGCAGGCCCTCCGTGTTCCCTTGGAAACTGGTCGTGTCACCCTCAGTCGGGCTGGTCGCAGCACTACCTATCCCGCCCGATTCCAGCTGCTGGTGGCCACCAATCCCTGTCCCTGCGGCAACTTTGGGGTGCCGGGAAAAATGTGTTTATGTAGCATGAAGTCGGTGGAACAGTTCTGGCGGAAATTTTCGGCCCCCCTGCTGGACCGCATGGACATTCGCGTGCCGGTGCTCGTGCCGGGGGAGGGAGATGCGGCGGGGCTGTCCACCCAGCAGCTACGGCCAGCTATAACAAGGGCGGTGGTGGTTCAACGGCAGCGTCAGGGCAAGCCCAACGATCAGCTGCAGCCAGAGGAGATCCCGGAAATCTGTTGCTCCACTGCCGCCGCCCAGCAGGTGCTCAACAAAGCGGTCCGTCTAGAAGGCTTTTCTCCCCGAGGGGTGGCCAGCTGTCTCAAGGTGGCCCGCACCATTGCCGACATGGAGGGCTTGGAGCTCATCTCCGACAAGGCCATGGAAGAGGCCGTGCAGTTCCGCCGCAATGAAGGGGGGATGGGCTTGTGTTTCTAGGCCTCGAAGAGGGGTGTGGAAAGGTAGCGCTCACCGGTGTCGGGGAGGAGCACCACGATGGTCTTACCCTTGTTTTCTGGGCGGCGGGCTAACTGGATGGCAGCCCACAAAGCCGCTCCGCTGGAAATGCCCACCAGCACTCCCTCCTTTTTTCCCAGCAGGCGGCCGGTTTCAAAGGCATCCTGACTGTCCACGGGAATGATTTCGTCATAGACTGTGGTGTCCAGCACCTCGGGGACGAAGCCTGCTCCGATTCCTTGGAGCTTGTGGGGGCCGGCCTTTCCTTGGGAAAGGACTGGTGAGTCGGTGGGTTCCACTGCCACCACCTTCACGCCGGGAATTTTTTCCTTTAGGTACTGGCCCACTCCGGTAACCGTACCACCAGTGCCTACGCCGGCTACAAAGAAGTCTGCCTGGCCGTCTGTGTCCTGGAGGATTTCCGGGCCGGTGGTCTCACGGTGAGCCTGGGGATTGGCCGGATTCTCAAACTGGCCGGGAATAAAGCTGTTGGGAATCTGCTGGGCCAGCTCCTGTGCCCGCTGGATGGCACCCTTCATGCCCTTGGCTCCCTCCGTCAGCTCCAGCTCCGCTCCGTAGGCCTTGGCCAGCTGACGACGCTCCACAGACATGGTTTCCGGCATCACCAGAATCAGGTGGTAGCCACGGGCAGCTGCCACGGAGGCCAGCCCAATGCCCGTGTTGCCGGAGGTGGGCTCGATAATGACGGAATCTGGCTTCAACCGTCCGTCGGCCTCCGCCTGGTCAATCATGGCCTTGGCAATCCGGTCCTTCACCGAGCCAGCCGGATTGAACAGCTCCAGCTTTGCAAGAATTCTCGCTTCCAGTCCCAGCTCCTGCTGCAGCTTGGTCAGCTCCAGCAGGGGAGTTCGTCCAATGAGCTGGTCTGCGGATGTGTAGATATTTGCCATGATGGCCTCCTTCAGTGTGATTTCGACGAGGCCATTCTACTTTTCTTTTCCTACTGAGTCAATAGGAAATGAAAGGGCTTTGTAATTGTTGTTGGAGGGTTTTATGTTCAGAAAAAAAACTGCCCCGAAGTGCCGTGCATTTTCAGGGCAGCCCTTTCCGGCAAGGCTGGTTCTAGCTGTTGGGATGGTGTACCACTGGTTGGCCGTTCTCCAGCTTGTCCAACCACAGCTCAAATTCCCGCACCTCCAGGGGCATGGAGAAGATGTATCCCTGGATGATGTTGCAGGAGGTTTCATTCAAGTAGGAAAGCTGGTTGTGGGTCTCGATTCCCTCCGCCACGGTCTTGATGCCCAGCTTTTCCGACATCCCCATGAGGCTCTCCACAATGGTCTTTGACTTTTGGGTGGAAACGTCCAGGAAGAATTGCCGGTCAAACTTGATGGTGTCAATGTCGAACTCCTTGAGCAGGCCCAGGGAGGAGAAGCCCACGCCAAAGTCGTCCAGGGAGCAGAGAAAGCCGTGGTGGTGCATGTCGTCCAGACTCTTTTTGACGGCGGTGAATTTGTCGTTGTCAAAGAAGATGGATTCCGTCAGCTCAAAGTCCAGCAGACCACGGGGAATCTGGTATTCCTTGGCCACCTGGACAAAGGATTCCAGGAAGGCGGGGTTCTGGAAATAATGCTGCCGGGAAAGGTTGAAGGAAATGGGCAGGAGGTGCCGCCCCTCCCGCTGCCACCGCTGCAGGGTCTTGCAGACCTCGGTGAACATGTACAGGTCCAGCTGGCAAATCTTTCCGTTGCCTTCAAAGAGGGGAATGAAGTCCGAGGGGAAAATCACCCCCTTTTCGGGATGGAACCAGCGGACCAGGGCCTCGGCACCGCACACCACACCAGTGTCCAGACGTACCTTGGGTTGCAGGTAGAGCTTGAAGTCGCCCCGTTTGAGGGAGTCCTCGAACAGCATGTTCAGCTCCTGCTCCTTGAGCAGCCGGTTGATGAAGGCCTGGTCATAGAAGACGCAGAACACCTTTTCCACTACTGCATGGTTATAGGCAAGGTGGGCATGGTCCTGCAGCCTGATCAAGTCGTTGGGTGCCTCGTCCACCAGTCGGACTCCACAGTTGAATTCCAGGTTGTAGGGCGTGTCGGTGTGTGCGTTAAAGGCATTGATTTCTGCGGCGATATGGTGCAGGCGGGTTTCTATGATCTGGGCGTCACGGCTTTTCAGGCAGAGGAAGAAGTTGTCGGCGCTGAAGCGGGCCGCAAACTCATCTGGCTGGAGGCATTTTTCTATGCAGCGGCTGATGTGCCGGATGGTGTCGTCACCCTTATCCTTTCCGTACTGCTCGTTGATAAGCTTGAAATGCTGCATGTTGATGAGGACGATGGCATATTGGTTGGCCTCGTAAGGCTCTACGATTTCCTGGAACCGGAGGGTAAAGCCATCCTTGTTGAGGCCACCGGTGATGGTGTCGTAAAATGCGATGCTTTCCATCTGCCGCTTGTTCTTCTTGAAGGTGAATACCGCAGAGATGGTGAGGAGACCAAAGATGAGTATTGCGATGCCCGACGTATAAAAGGTTCTCAGCACATGCTCCTGGGTATTGATGGAAATGAGAGTCTCCGGTATGAAGGTGAGCAGCCCCCAGTCATTGATTCCCAAGGGAGTGTAGGAGGCAATCAGACTGATACCATCTATGTTGACAATTCTTTGGACCTCTTGGAAGGGAATCGCCATGCTGTCCTTCAGCTTTTGAATGGCAAGGACATTCTCCTCCGTATTCTGGAACAAGACATAGTCATCGACAACCCGATGGGAGGGCAGGTGCTTGCTGCTGGGGGAGATGATGACGTTCGACTCCCGGTCGACGATGCAGCTGATGGTCTCGTTGTTGAAGGCCTTGAGCTGGATGAAGTCCTGCAGATCATTCCTGATGCGAACCCCTATGACCAATCCCAGGACAGAATCCCCCTCGGTGACTGGCTGTACGTAATAAACATTGTCATGCCCATCAGCACTGAAAAAAAACTTGTTTGCTGCAGAGGCTGCCGGCTGGTTTGGAGGAAATCGCTGCCTGTACTCTGAGTGGATGGATGCCAGCCCCTCGTCTTCCAGTGCATGTGGAGACAAGTCATCCTGGATGAAGTGGATGGCATTGAACACACTGAATTCCGTGTTTTGCTGCAAAATTTCCTCTATCTGGGTGTCCAGGCCTCCCCTCTTCGCCTTGTTCAGGGAGTCTGCAACCATCTGGATGCTGAGCCTCCTTGTGTTGAATTCTTGAGTGACGGTTGCAGCGTGCTGAAAGGTCAAGTCCCGCACAAACCGCTGGGTCTTGTCAGAGATGAAACTTTGGACCAGAAGGGTGTCATAGAGCATAATTGCAGAGATAACAATAAAAACGAGTACGGTTACCGTGATACGGAAACGAAGGGCAAAAATAGACCGGTTTTTTCGCAAGCTAAAAATATCTACCTTCATGATGGCTCCAGTAATTCTTTAAAAGCTACCGATGAGCATTGACCAAGGATTGTACAGCGGCAAGGTGCTTGTCAATCGCCTCAGAATCAAGGGGCTCGATCTCTATCATCAGGCTCTCGAACAATGTCATCACCTCCTGCTGCGCGAGGATTGCTTTGTATCCTTCCCGCATTTTTTTGATTACGGCAGCATCGGTACCTTTCCGTGCCAGAAGAAAGCTTCTGTTCTTGCAGTAAGCGGTATAGCCGTATTCACCCACCCCCTTCACGCCAGCAAATATTCCTGTCGTCTTGCCTTTTTCGTCAAACAGGACGACGGGAGTGATGCTTCCGTCCAGGACTCCCCGCTTTGCCTGTGACTGGTGGGAGACCGCCAGGTGTACCTCCTCCTTTATCAAGGCATCCAGGGCCAGGTTTGCGCTATTATATGTGATGACTTCCAGAGGGAGGTTCAATTCCTTGAATAGTTCCTTGATCATGAAGTTTTCTATGCTGGTGGTGCCGCCTACGGCAACGGTCAATTTCCTTTCCTGTCCGTATGCCTTTAAACTCTCTAGGTTGGTGATGTTCAGCTTGGTGCTTGCGGTCAGCACGAAGACTGCGGAGCAGAGGCTGATAATGGGTTCAAAATCTTGGTAGCTGAAGGGTAAGGTTCTTGCATTCTTCAGATTGGGAGCGATGGCAAAGGCATTCTCGCTTCCGATGATGAAATTCGGATCGTTTGCCTTTGTCTTCAAATAATTGATAAAGGCCACGTTGCCGCCATCTCCCAAAATGGGGGTCAGGGACTGTAAGAAGCTGTCGGACATGGAGATGGCATCCGCCCGAATAAAATCATTGGTGGCCACAACAGGCTGTCCGAAGACCTCCTCCCCGTAGGAGGCTAGCTTTCGGTTGACAATGTCCACCACGCCGCCTACGGCCCAGGGACACACCACCGTGATGGGGCTGGAGGGCCACTTGTCAATCCAGGGGGTAAAAACACTTTTGGGGCCACCTGCAAAGGCTAGCGTGCAGGCTGCAGCAAGTACGATGACCGTGCATTCTTTTTTCATAGCTTCCTCTCACAATTTTTTCTCCACCCAAGATATTGATTGTATCACAGAACAGTTGGTGTGTGAAGGTATATTTTTATGCAGTGGCAGTGAATGGCATGGTGGCGTTTCCGAAGCTCATGGAGCCTGCAGGTTAGCCTGGGAGTTTCCAACCATGCCTGAGGGGGAGTGACGACATGCTGCAAGACAGCGCTACTGGTGAAAAAAAAGAAAACTATCCTTTCGGATAGTTCTCCCAGATACCGGCGAAGAGACTTGAACTCTTACGCAGTCGCCCGCAATAGATTTTGAGTCTATCGTGTCTACCATTCCACCACGCCGGCTCGTAGGAATGACTATAGCATATCCCAATGATTTAATCAAGTGTGTTGCAGGTGGCGGGAGCCGCCAATTCAATCACTTCCATGCAGAATTGACTACAAGGGGAGATTTGTTCGCAGCGAAGGCTGCCCACGGTTTGGCCAGGGACGACGACGTGGACAGGTCGGAGAGTACATTCAAACTGGACAAACCTCCGGGATGGGCTACACGGAGCTACGGCTCTGGTTGAATCAAGTCTCGAATAGTTTCCAAAGGAAGGCTTGTGCACAACTGAATCTGCTCCTCAGGCAATCCTATCGATATCATTGTCTTGGCCGTCTCCAGCTTGTTCTGGTAGGCTCCCCGTTCCAGACCCACGAAAAGCCCATCCTCGTAGGCCTCCTCCTTCAGTACTGCCATGTCAGTGGCATAGTCGTATTCTGTCATCAGGATGCTCAAGACTTCTCCTCCCTTCCGTTCCAGATAGTCACGCAAGATGTTGCGGCGCACGGCCTCCTGAATGGCCCACTTGAGCGGGTTCTCGTGGCCCGCCGCCTTGGCCTCCTCGACAAGCTGGAGGAACTGCGTGTACTGCTCCAAGTCTGTGCAACTGTGCACTACGGGACTTGAATGCTCACTCTTAATTGTACACACTTTCACCTTCAGTTCAAGGGTGATTTCTTTAGGAGGGGACAACCCCTCTACTCGGAAGCGGGGGTTTTCCCCTCCTAAAACCTCCCCTTCGCTGGAAGCTACGCACTACGTGCTTGCTGCGAGAACCCCAGCACCGCTTGGGGGCTGCCTGCCCCCAAGACCCCCGGAAGTGAAGTTTCGTCACTTG
>JAGARR010000019.1 GCA_017622135.1 Spirochaetaceae bacterium | reverse complement strand
GTGCTTGAAATCTTGCGGCCGTCCAGTTCCTCGAAGGCATAGAACTGAACGGAATCCTCAAAACCCTCCTCAAGGCACTCCACCGCTTTGGGAAACGACTTTTCATATTCCTGGCAGAAGGCCGCCTTCATGGCCCTCGCCGACTTCTCGTCGGGAGCCTGCCAGATGAGCCTCAGTCTTGCGGCGACCCTCTCCTTGTCCCTTTGTGGAATATATGCAAGTATATTCCGCATGAAATGAACCTTGCACCTCTGCCAGCTGGTTCCATGGAGGGTGCTGCGTATTGCGGCCTGCAGCCCCTTGTGTGCGTCGGAAACGCACAGCCACACTTTTTCAAGCCCGCGCTCCTGGAGCTTCCTGAAAAGGGCTGAATATGTTTCCTCCGACTCGTTTTCCATGGGCTCAACGGCAAGTATCTCCTGCCGCCCCTCAAGATTTACAGCCTTCACCACCATCACGGCCTTGCTGACAACCCTGTGGTTGTCACGAATCTTTTCATAGAGGGCATCTGCCCAGATTGATGCAGAATACAGTGTGCTGGCCAAAAATGCTGACGAAGAAGTGATTGAAAAGAGTAAGCGTGAGCTTGGCAAGATGGAAGCAATCCTTGGCCATGAAAAAACAATCAACTCCCTTGTGGATGATATTCTTGAACATTATGAAAACGAACGGCAGTATCTGTATACGGGCAAAGCTATGATTGTTGCCTATAATCGTGCTATTGCAATGAAGATTTTTAATCGTATCCTGGAATTAAGACCTGCTTGGGCAGGGACAACCTCACAGGTGACAGTAGGCTCAAAGCAGATTGCGGTTCCAGGTGATGATGCACGAATTGCTCTTGTAATGACAGAAAGCAACAAGGATCCAGAAGAATGGCGTGCATTCATTGGAAACAAAACTCGAAGACAGGAGCTGGCAGCCCGCTTCAAAGACAATGACAGCCCGCTAAAAATCGCAATTGTTGTTGATATGTGGCTTACTGGTTTTGATGTTCCTTCCCTTGCAACAATGTACGTTTACAAGCCAATGGAAAGCTACAACCTTATGCAGGCAATTGCCCGTGTAAATCGTGTTTTCAAAGATAAAGAAGGTGGTCTCGTTGTAGATTATGTTGGAATTGCAAGCGCCTTAAAGCAAGCAATGAACGACTACACTGTGCGTGACCGTGAAAATTACGGTGAAATGGATGTTGCCAAACGTGCATATCCCAAGTTTCAGGAAAAGCTAGAAATCTGTCGGAACCTTTTCTTTGGGTATGATTATACACCGTTTTATGAGGGCTCTGATTTACAGCGTGGTATGACAATCAGTGGAGCGGTAAACTTTATTGTTGCTCCGAATAAAGAAGAACAGAAACAGTCATTTATAAAAGAGGCATTGATGCTCAATCAAGCTCTTTCTCTTTGTTCTTCAATGGTAAAGCAGAATATGCGCCTTGAAGCGGCTTTCTTTGAGGCTGTCCGAGTTCTTGTAATGCGGCTTTTGTATAATCCAAGCAACAAGAAATTCTCTCTCCAGGAAATCAATGAACGGATAAACGAGCTGCTGACTCACTCTGTAAAATCAGATGGTGTTATAAACCTTTTCTCTGATGTTGGCGAAAAAGTAAACCTGTTTGATCCGACTTTTCTTGAAAACATCGGAAAGATGAAGGAAAAGAACCTGGCAGTGGAAATGCTCAAAAAGCTGATTGATGACCAGGTAAAAGTGTACAAACGAACAAACCTTGTAAAATCAGAAGCATTCAGTGTATTAATACAGCAGGCATTAAACCGTTATCTAAATGGTATGCTTACCAACGAAGAGGTAATTCAGGAGCTGTTAAAACTTGCAAAAGAAATGTTCCGTGCAAGTGAAGAAGGAAACAAGCTGGGACTTACAGATGAGGAGCTTGCTTTCTATGATGCTTTGACAAAACCCGAAGCAGTTAAAGACTTCTATTCCAACGAAGAACTTGTTGCCCTCACAAAAGAACTCACGGAAACGCTTCGTAAAAACAAAACCATCGACTGGCAGAAGAAGGAGTCTGCCCGAGCAAAAATGCGTATGATTGTCAAAAAACTGTTGAAAAAATATAAATATCCGCCAGAAGGCCAAGACGATGCCCTTAAAACAGTTATCAGCCAATGTGAGCTTTGGACAGATGTTATTGCAGATTTTGATGCCTATCCCATGAGTGATGGGTATGGAGTGCTGAAGGTTGCTGAGCCGCAGCCTGAATACATGAGCTAAAACCAACAGCCCTTCGTCCCCAGCTCTCCGCCCAGTGGGAGGAGGTCTCCGCCCAGCTGGGGGGTAGAGGGGAGCTTTTGTCACTTCATCATCTCGGTATAAATCTCCTGCATCCTGGGCAGTACCTCGCACAAGGAAAATTTACGGGCGGCAATAGCATTCCTGGCTCCCATTTCCTGACGGAGGGAGGGATTCTTGTGGAGCAATGTGATATGCCGGATAAAATCTGTTGGTTGGCTCACGTTACAGAGGAAACCATGCTCACCGTCACGAACTATATCTCGATGGCCACGGATATTGGATGCCACTACTGGAAGACCAGTGGCCATGGCTTCTATCATCGCTAGAGGTAGGCCTTCCTGGAAGCTGGGCATTATGAGGACATCACTAAGGCGACACCAGTCTGCAACTTCAGCGGTATAACCGGTGAATAAAACATTTGGCACGTTCTTTTCTTGAGTAAAGTGCTTGTACTGTTCTAGCAAAGGTCCTTTGCCACAAAGCACTATCTGTAGATTGGATATTTTTTCTGTCAGCTGTGGGAGGATAGAAAATAACAGTTCGTGGTTTTTTCTGGGAATGAATTCTGCGGTGTACAACAGGATGAAGTCGTCGGGAGAAAAGCCGTAGGACTCACGCAAAGCTTTCTTCTCCTGTTCCGAGCTGGCTGGGTAAAACCTCTCCAGGTCCACCCCCACGCCGTCAATCCTGTGGATTTCAGAATGACTGGATCGCACGCTGGTAGTCCTCCTCGTTTATTGTGATAATTACGTCCGTGCAGCGGGCAAGCCACTTTTCCACCGGATAGTACAGGAGCCAGTTCACCAGCGGGGCTCCGGTGTAGAAGTGGAAGCCGTGGGCGGTGTAGATGACCTTGAGCTTGCCCTGCTTTCGTAGCTTGTAGGCCGCCAGCCGCCCCAGGACACCGCCCATGGGGGTGTGGCAGTGGAGAATCTGGTAGTTCCCGCTAGCTAAAATCCCCCTCAGCTGCCGCAGTCCCCGAAGATTCTTGGGGCTGAAGGGAGTACGGGCAATGGCGATGGAAAATTGATTGTCGCAGTCGGCAACCTCCTCCTCTCCGGCAGAGCAATAGTCAACCTGCCAGCCCTGCTCCCGGAACCACCGCATGAAGGGCCGGTTGAACTTGGAGAAGTTGGCGGTGTTGGAAAGGAAAAGGATCTTATTCATGGGCGGGCTCCAAGGCGTGCAAAAAATTCTTGTAGAAATTTTCCTTTGAAAACTGCTGGGCAAATTCAAAATTTCTCCTGCCAATTTCTTGGCATATCTTTGGATTCTCCTGTAACCACATGAGCTTGTTATACAGATTCTGCTCCAACTTCTCATCTATTGGTAACAGGATCTGGCTTTCTGGATTCGAGTACTCTGGGATGCCGCCGGAAGTTGTCGTCACCACGGGGAGCGACGAAGCCTGCGCCTCGATGTTAGTCAAGGCGCCGGGTTCGTTCCATATCGGAACGAACCCGGCGACCGATGATATTTTGTAGTATTTCCAAATGTCTTGGTAGGGGACATAGCCGGTGAACACAACCTTTTCCTGACATGGTGCAAGTATTTCCTCCAATTTTTTCTGAACTGGAGTTTTTTCACCTGTCCCGAAAAAAGCTGATCCGACAATAAGCAGTCTTTTCTCCTTGATGGGGAGTGAAGCAAAGACTCTGGCAAGCTGAAGGATGCCCTTTCCTTCCACAAGTCGTCCGGCAAAGATGATGGTAAAATCTTTTTCGGATATCCCCAGTTCCTTGCGGAGCGTATCTTCATCATCAGGGGGAACTTCCTGTGAGAATAGGGCGATGTCAATTCCATTGGGAACGAACACATACTCAGCCTGTCCATTTGGATAGCTTTTCCTCCAGGACTCGCTGATAAAATTGCTCACTGTGAGGACTTTTGGGCATTGTTCAATCTGTTTCTTGCAGAGAAAGCTTCCGTTTGGCTCGTTGTGGGCGTGGTACAAGAATTTGCCTCCATAGTGTCTTTTCATTCTTCGGTCTTTCATCACCAAGAAGAGGCTGGGATGGTTCTCTGCGACAATAAAATGAAAGTCATTTTGCAGGAAGAAATCCCTCGATTTTTTTATGTACCAAAGGCGGGAAAGAATCATGCGGAATGAGAGGGCTTTTGAGGGAAAAATAAGGCGTGCAATTCTATAAATAATGACATCAGCACTCTTAACTACCAACGGAAATTTTATAAAATGAAATTTAGAGAATCTATAAACAGAGCTTGCAGATACAGCAATTTCATCATGGATAGAAAGTACGGTAAACTCTGCTGATTGGTGTATTTCATTTTCTTCTACCAACATTTGCACAAGATTTTCCACAGCTCCACCTTTTGTGGGAGGAACAGGCAAAACTCCTGCTGTAAAAAGGGCAACTTTCATCATGACTCCTTACAGCTCAAAGCTGGACTTTTGGGGAAGCAATGCGTCGAATGCGGCTGCTATCATCTGCATCCTTGTCTCAAAATCATCGCAGGGGGCGTCGTTCAGGACAATCTCCTTGTACTTTCCTGTCCTGATGTCCCTGACCATTGTGGCAGCATCTCCAGATAGTTCAAAATACTTCTTTCCAATGCCAGGATTTATAGGAAAAAAATCCCCCGTGCACAGCCGCCAGAAGCGGAACAAGTACTGGTTCACGTCTCCATTGCTCCTGAACCGGGAGCGCATGGTGGCTTCCAGACTTTCCCGGCAGTGGCTCCAAACCTCCTCCAGCTGGGATTTTAGATAGGGGCAAGCCATGTGCGGATTCTGGAAGTCGGGGAAATTGGGCCAAGGCAAGAGAAGCAAGGTGCGCAAAATGTTTTTCCCATATTTGGGATGAAGCCATTTTACCGGATGCTGCCGTATCACCTGCCTCTTGCAAAAATTCCTGTTGATTTCATACAGGTCGTTCAAAAGTATGTGGGGCATTACCCGCTGGTTTGTGCAGGGAAGGTTCAGTATAGCGCTGTCGCAGGGAAGCCCATTCCTAAAAAAGAATTTTTTCCTGACCGGTGAGGTCAGGAACAAATCGTCATTAAAATAGACGATTTGTTCCGCAAGCCCAGGAATTTTGTGCATCATCAGCTCGATGGGATTTGCACTGAACACCGGCAGATATTCTTGGGGAATATAATCTTTGTGCTGCACCCAGTGTAATTTAGGGGCAGAAAGATTGAGCCAGTCCGGCTTCTGGCCGCAGGTGACAAAGTGGACCTTCCGCACCCAGGGGGCGAATTGCTCCACACCACGGAACCAGTACCTCAAAAGTCCGAAGTCCCGGTAGCGCTTTTCAGATGCATCGATAATCCGCTTGTCCTCCGGGCAGTATTTGTTGAATTCCTCGATCCACGCTGGGTCGCTGCCGTCCACCCAGGGAATCACAAAGTCAATGTCTTGATTCATAGTCTTACCTCGAAAAAATTGACTGGTAGGGAACAATTCCTAGACCACCGACCGAGGAAACGCTTGCTCCCCGTAGCGTTGCTAAGAAAAGCATAAACAGCAGCACTTGGAACAGTCCCATGACAACCATGCGGTATCGGGATTTTGCATTCATCAATTTGTATGCAAAGAAAAGGTAAAATACTGAAAAAATGTTTGGTATGCGGTTGAAAATGTGTATTTGATAGGCAAGGACATGGCCTGCCATCAGTGCGAGGACGTAGAGACACAGCAGGTTGTATTCCCTGCGTCTTTCCACGGCTGCAAGGGTTGCGGGATTGCATATCCGTAGCCTGATTTTCCGATATTGAACAAAGGGGACAATCAATAGGATGAGAAAAATGACAAGACGGAGGTAGAGTCCCATACCAGAGCCACCCTCGCTCGTCTTGTTGAACTGGCTGGAAACATAGCGGGCATAGGGCGTGTTCCCAACCACCACGTCCATGAGGAGTTGCCCGACATTGACAAGGCGAGTGAACAGATAAAATCCCAGCAGGATGAGGCAGTTTGTCCACGGGGCAAAAATCCTCCAGGACAGCAGTGACAAGGAGGTCAGGACGAGCGGGATGGCCATGGATTTGTGAAGGATTGTGGAGAGAAGGGCGAACAGAAGAAATGTGAGATATTTTTTCTTGAAAAACCAGTGGAGAGCTAGCAGGAATACCGACGCAGCGAAAGCTTGTCGCACCAGTGAGAAGGATTCCAGCCAATAGATTGCTACGTAGGGAGGCAGGCAAAACCACAGATATTTTCTAGGTACAGATATAAAAATAATCAATGTGGAGACAAACGCTGGAACAACGAAAAAAAAGTGACTGTCAAACTGAAAATTCCGTATAAACAGAAGCAGTGGAGTCCATCCTATCTCGATACTTTTGTTGACCCCAGTTCTAACGAAGGCATCGATTATCCGTACATAGTTTTCATAATCCGTTCCAATCCCGTACCGCAGGGCCAAAGGCAGGAACAGGGTGAGGAACGTGAGGCTGGCAAAAATCACTATGGCACTCTTGTCCCTTGACTTGGAGTAACAGAAGGAGAATACGCTGGCGAAAAGATAGGCAAGGAGATAGGGAATCACAGTCTGTCCCTCATGAAAATAAGGAAATCGCAGATTCTCATGAATCCGTGGAGGTAGCAGAATATGTGCAGTTTGCCGAAGATGGAGCAGGGCAGACGGTATAATTCTTGGTCATGCTCTTGGTAGAGGGAGCGGTTGCTTCTTCTCACCTCCCTGTCCGCCGAGAAAATGACATACCCAGCCTTAACCCGTGCTTTGAGGCTGGGGAGTAAATCAAGCACTGCTTGTGGCATCCCTTTGGCGGTCAAGAAGTCCTCTATCGCCCCGACGTTGCCAACTATCTGCTCCAGCCGACTTTCACTCACATTGTTCACAATGCTGTCTGGATTGCACCGGTAGTGGTAGAGCACCTTGTCCACCTTGGCGATTTTTTGCGCATGGACAAACACCTTGGCAGACAGCAGTACATCCTCCCACATGTCAAGCCCCTCCACCCAGTCTATAGTATGCTCCACCAGCAGGGCTCGTCGTATCAGCTTTACGTGGAGCCAACCCTGCACCCATCCCTCCAAAAGGCCACGGAGGCATTCTGCTGGCTCCTGGGGGAACTGGTTGTTCACCACCAGGGACTTGGCCCCAAATTCTCGCACCAAATCACAGCCCACCACATCCGCACCTGTCCGTTCCGCCTCATTGTACAGCTGCTCCAGGTAGTCCGGTTCCACCCAGTCGTCGGAGTCCACGCAGATGATGTAGCGTCCCTGGGCTTGCAGCAGGCCGGTGCTCCGGGCTGCTGCAAGCCCACGATTGGAATCGTGGGAGTGCAGCAACACCTTGTCCTTCATGGCTGGGAAATCCTTCAATACACGGTGCACCACTTCCATGGACTTGTCCGGGGAGCAGTCATCCACAAGTATCACTTCACAGTCATTGATTATGGTGTTGGACAACAGGCTGCGCAGGCACTGTTCGATGTACCGCTCCACCCTGTACACCGGGACAAGGACGCTGACCTTGGGTGTCATGTACCGGCCTCCTGTATCCAGGCTGAAAGATAGGCAAAGCTTTCTGCCCTGTCCTTTGCTGCCTGCTCCTTGAATCTGGTGAAGTCAATTCCTGCCATCCGTCCAGCTATTTCTTGGACGGAGCATCCGGTGCACTCTGCTTTTTCCAATCCATAGTGCTGAAGGAATTGGCTCTTTCTGTTGTCCCTGCTTGCATTGATGGTGACGAAGGGCCTCTCAAAGATGGCGGCGAATACGCAACCATGGAAAGAGGTGGAGACCACCAGATCTGCATGATACACATAGCCCAAGAATTCCAGCGGGCCTGTAGCAAATCTGTTGGTGTAATGGCCGAAAAAGTCCTGCTTCAAGGCTGGCTTCGTGATGATGACCTTCAGGTTCAAATATGCCCCAAGTTTCCCCGCCAGCTGATAGGCCTCTGTGTCATAGTCCAATATGTATAGCAGGAGGTATTTTCCCTTTTCAGTTTTTTTTCCCACCAACCGCATCCACCTCTCCTTGTCCAACAGTAGCACTGGGTCCGCATGAACCACCATTGGGAGCGTCGTGAGGGCCTGCAATTGCTCCACACTCCCCGGCTCCCTGAGGGAAAGGGCCGCATATTGGTTGACATAATCCTGCAGGCGACTTTTCTCGGACTCTGTGAATGTCAGCTGCTTTGGCCCCAGGGAGACGGCATAGGAAATCTTTTTGGCTTTCCTCACAAAGGGAAGATAGTAAATCCAGAAGAAGTCTTTGCACCTGATGTTCCAGGGCTGGTCACCTCCTGCAATGTACAGGTCGCAGCAAAAGTCCTCCTCCCGGCAGTGCTCCTCGGAGAACTCCTTTGTAAGATTCAAATGGTTGCTGATGAAATCCTCAAAAAGCCAGAACTTTTTTTTGAGGGGAAAATAATTCAGCAGGATTGCAAGCTTGTGTTTGAATGAAGAAGTGTGGGGAAAGACACCATAATACTCCTTCTGGAAATCGGAGCGGAAATTCAGAATCTTGTAGTCAACAGAGGGGAAGTGCTCCTTGATGAATTCCTGCAATGCATAGGCCTGCAGGCAGGAACCGTAGTTGTGGGATGCATGGAAGGTGATACAGCCAACTCTTTTCATTTTCCTAGCCCCCTCTTTATCAACCTTTTCACGGGAATTGGAATCAGTCCAACAACAGCTCGCCTAAACCGAAGGTAGGAGGGGTTGGCATGAGTGAAGCGCTTGAAAAACTCTTTTCCATCCTTCTCGTCGAGTCCATCATATATCACATCCCGAATTGCGGGGCGTACTGTAGGATGGTTCAGATTTGTGTTCCGCTCGCGAATCTCCTCTGCCTTGCAGGGGAAGCTGTGCCAGAAGTCTTGAAGACCTTGAAACAGTTCCTTGCCTTTTTGGGTGTTCACAAGAACCACCGACACACCATTGCTCCTGTCAACGGAAGGGTAGAATTTTTCCACTCCCCAAAAATCTCCAACGGTTAGGTCTCCTACTCGCTCCATTTTGGCGAACTGGCAATTATAGCAGGACTCCCGATAGGTCTCGCCACGAAGAAAGCTTGCATAGTAGGGATCACAGCCCGCTTCCATTGTCTTTGTCATTGTCTTTGTCTTTGTCTTTGTCTTGAATTTCCCGCCACAGCTCCAGCCAGCCACGTCCTTGTCTCGGAAGCCATAGTAGACAATTCTTCCCCCGGTTCTTTTTCCAAGCCAATCAAGATATTTGGAGAACAATTTCTGGCTGGGAACTCCGTGGCAAATCAAATCCACCGTGACGAGATTGGCATGGCCTCTACCAAGAAAGGCCCTTAACCCTGCAATCTGGCAGGGCAGGCCGCTGAAAAGGACTTTTTTTTCGTTTCTCAGCAGGTCTCGTACTTGCAAGAAACTGTCCTTTGCATTTCCCGCTACATACTTTGACCCCTGCAATCTATGTAACTCATCTTGAGAGCTTATTCCTATATGCTCTACAACGAGATTATTATCATAGGCTGCACCAAAAACGACGCCCCCTTCTTTCAGAATCTGACAGGCCAACCCTGCAAAGGCTCCCCCGGAGGCGCTTCTTTCCAGTAACGCTGAATCCTTCAGAATGAGTCCAAAGGCTTCTTGCTTGTAAGAGGATTGTTCTAAAGGTGTTAAGATTGGACAACGCTTTACGCAAACTCCACAATTGGTACATCGCTCCAAATCTATAGTGGGATACAAAAAACCTTCCTGATTCTCCTGCATTTCTATGCAATGATGGGGACAAATCATTGAACAGGATTGACAGCCAGTGCACCTATTTTTTTCCAGAAGACTGATGTTGTTCATTTTCTGCACCTACTGCGAAGAAAACTATGGATAATATTTCTTTCAGCTTTTGTCATGCCAAGGATGTACATCAAGGAGAGATTCGCTGCCAAACTCCATAAACAAGAAACAATCAGTCCACCAAGACCAGTCAGTCTGAAAGAAAGAAAAGCTGTCGCTAAAAATCCTGCGACGAATACACTGGTGCATCTAGCTACAACATTGAACGCAAACTCCTTAACAGGAAGACCTACTCTTCCTCGCAAGAAAAACATCCTCCAAATTGTTGTGATCACAGCAAGTGCCAGTCGTATTATGAGGATGGCCTGAGGAGGAGCATTCAATTTCAGTGCAACGATGCTCAGCGGGAGATTTGCAGATATGAGGATGCTGACAATCAACTGGTATTTCCGTATGTTGCCAGTAGCTTGGATGGACATCCACAAAGGTCCATTGAGGGAATCCACCAAGCTCCATAGCAGTATCAGCCTCACAAAGCTCACTGCATATTTAGGAACATCCTGCAACCACACTCCCAGCACATAGGGGCAATGTATGTAGAGAGGAGTCACCAGCAACGACAGCAGGAAGAAGGAAAATTTGGAGGAGCGGATTACCAAACTTTCGAACCGCCCAGTTTCTCCTGCAGCGTAGCTTTTCACCAACTGTGGATTGAATGCAGTCTGAAAATTTCCTACGAAACTATAGACAGCTGTATTCACCTGGGTGGCAATGCCCATGGCCGCATTCACCGCTACATTGGTAAAAATGTTCAGGACAATGTTTGTCCCCTGCTGATTTGCAACATTTGCGGTGGCTCCCAGCAGGCTCCATCCAGAAAAGCCAAGCAGTTCCTTCACCAAGGCAACGTCTCGTATCCTATGAAAATGGGACGATTCAAATTTCTTGCTATAATAAATTTTATGGCAGAGCAAAATGACAATGGAAAGAAACGTCAATAAGCCTGAATAGACAACCAATTTGTCGGCAGTGGCAATCAGGAGCAGATAGACAACAACCAATTTCAAAGAAGCCTCAATAATGCTCATCCCGGCAAAAAATGACATTTTTTCGTAGGCGATAATCATTGCATTATAGGGAACACGCAGCACATTGAATACGGTTGTCATGACGCTGAACTGATAACACCACAGGGCGGCTGGATGGCGTTCGGGAGGAATGTTTAGCCTTGAGTTGACAAACCATAATCCCACGCTTTCAGCTAAGAGAATAAAGATTAGTGCTATGCCAAAATGAATCAGAACACTCGAGTTGAAGGTCTGCTGGGTTTTCTCTTTGTCTTTTTTACCAATAGTAAAATTAAGAAACCGTTGGGTAGAGGTGGCCATGGTATTATTCACAAAGCCGAACATGGTCACCACCCCGGCCACCACGTTGTAGATCCCGTAATCCTCGGCCCCCAGGGTGTTCAGCACCACCCGCACCGTGTACAGGCTCACCGCCATTATCAGCATCTGGCGGAAGTACAGCATCAGCGTGTTCCTAGCTATCCGCCTGGTTGGGGAGGCGCTGGTGTAGTAGGGGAGGGGCTCTTTCATCATCGCTCTCGCCTAGGAACCGGAGCTTCTGCCAACGGAACATCTTCATAGATAAGGTCAAACCGGTCTCCGTCCGGCCGTAGCTTGGAGAAGAGGGTGATCTGCTTTTTCTTTTTGTTCACCTTGTATATGCTGCCCTCAAGCCCCACCAAGGGGCCCGACACGGCCTTGATTCTTCGTTCCGGCAGGAACAGCAGCTGGGAGGCATCCAGGTATTCCCCGTAATCCACATAGTGCTTGAGCTCCTGCAAGGCCGGCCCCCGAATTGATAGCGGCGTCGTGTTTCGGGGAAGGAAATGGAAGAAGATTCCCGTCTGCCTGATGAGCTTGAGCATTTCTGGCGTCAGCCGCTCCGTTTGCAGGAACACGCAGCCGGTGAACAGCGGCACGTCAAAGAAGCTGCCGTTCCCCTTCTTGAGCTTCCTCTGGAAAAAATACAACCTTGCGTTGACCTCATGCTGGTCAAGGATGTGCTGAATCTGTTCTTTGCATTCAACTTCCTTTCCCGCCCTCACCATCAGACAATAATACTCCACCGTTGCAGTCCCCATCTCACGCTATGAAAATCCCCACCCGCCCGGGCCGAAACACCGTGACGGGGGAGATGCTTTTACCATGTCATAGAGACAGTTGTTGTATCTCCACGCAGACAAAATATGCAGATATTCGTATTATAAATTTTGATATGAATATCATATTGTTTTACAATTTATAATATAATCATATCATTGTCAATGAGTGATAATAAAATCTTAGTATTATAGGCGTATGGCATCGTCATTCAAAAAGAACCTGCGGGATGAGCTGGACTTTCAGGATATAAAGGTGAAAGAGCTTTCAGCAATGACTGGCATTCCCAAACCCACGCTGGATAGTTATCTTGGTGTACGGCAGCCAATGCCTCCGGCAGATGTGGCGGTGAAAATAGCCCGGGCATTGGGCGTTTCCGTGGAATATCTGGTGACGGGTGTGGACAGCCACTTGATTCCACGTGAGTACCAGCAGTACCAGCCCTTCAGGATGATTCTGGAGGACTTGACCAGACTGGATGATGACTCGCTGGAAAAACTTACGGTCATGCTCCATGCCTTAGCGCAGTTGGTGCAAGGCCGTAGGAATCCTTCTGCCTCCGAGATTGCTATGGATTCTCCAGCCAAAACACCGTGACGGAGGGGAGGCTTATACAAAGTATCGTAATTATGATATTAGTAAGGGCATGTCAACATTTGCACAGAGGCTTCGTTCAGAAATTGAATATGCGGGGCTGCTCCAAAAAGAAGTTGCTTTTAAAGCCGGAATAAAAAAAGGGCGCTGGATATGTATCTGGGCATCCAGGCCTCCATGCCGCCGACGGATGTGGCAGTCCGGTTGGCGCAAGTCTTGAATGTGACGGTGGAATACCTAGTGACCGGTGAGACTCATGGGGAGAAGCCGGCCAACAAGTACAAGATCATGGAGATGGACATGGAGGTGCTTCCTGAGCAGGTGGTGGATTCCCTGAAGATGATGGTGAGGACGCTGGCGCAGCAGGAGCGGGAACGGGGAGTGGAGCCCACCTAACTGAAAGAGGCAAAAATCTCTTCAATATCCAAATCAATGCACTTGAACTGATACTTTCCAAAATCAGTAGAATCTATTTTTTCGGCATGATAGAAAACCAAGGATTGATAGCATTTTTCTTTGGCGGCAATATAACGAAGAGCACTAATCATATCAGGGCTATGGCTTGCCAGGAGGATTGTGGTTCCCAAATATTTTTGTATAGAAATAATGACTCTGGCATATTCCACAACCCATTTTGGATGCAGGTGTACTTCTGGTTCATCTATAATAAGAAGTGTGTCTGAAGTTAGGAATCCCACCCTGTAGAGTCTCTCTAGAATTGCGAAGCATTTTACTCCACTGGCGGCTTGTGACAGGGGAATTTCCTTTCCATCCTTTGACTTGTAGATGAATATATGAGAAAAAATATCATCTTTTATGATAATCTGTCCATATAGTATCAGAAAAAATTTTCTGCTCAAGTACAAAACCTGTTTTTTGTTAATCAACTCTTCAGAATACTCATGAAAGGTATAGAACCAATTTGTTATATCATCTTCAAAATATTCAGAAAATTTCCTATTGAATAATGTAGCATATAATATGCCTTCTTTCAATTGTTCACCCAGCTGGAGGGCTGAGGGGCAATTTGCACCAGCGGTGATTTTTCGGTATACTCTTTCCCATGACCTATTTTTTTGAGACCTACGGATGCCAGATGAACAAGGCTGAGTCGGCTGCCATTGAGCAGCTGATGGTGGGCCGTGGCTGGACTGCTGCGGAAACAGCCGAGACTGCCGATTTGGCTATCATAAATACCTGTTCCGTGCGGGCAACGGCGGAAAACCGCATCTTCGGGCGGCTGGGCTGGTTTACGGCTCTCAAGGCTGTCCGCTCCGGCGCACGTGAAGGCAAGCGGGGGCATTTTCCCCTGGCTGCCGCCGCCTATGATGAGGGGCGGCAAAACTTGACTCTGGTGGTGACCGGCTGCATGGCCCAGCGGCTTCTGGACAGCCTGAAGAAGGACTATCCTGTCATCGACTATGTGGTGGGCACCTTCCAGAAGCAGCATTTTGAGGAGATTATCCAGGCGGTGGAACAAAACCAGCCGCCCCTGGTGATTGACGAGGATCCCGTCTACACCTTTGCCCCGGTGTCATTGGAGCCAGGTGCCTTTACCGCCTTTGTACCCATCATGCACGGCTGCAACAACTACTGCACCTACTGCATCGTTCCCCACGTGCGGGGACGGGAGATTTCTCGCAATCCAGCAGAGGTTCTGGCGGAGCTGGACCAGCTTTCCGCCCACCATGTGCGGGAAATCACCCTGCTGGGCCAGAACGTGAATTCCTATTGCTGGAAAAATGAGGACGGAACAGAACTGGACTTTCCCGGCCTCATGGAGATGATTGCCCGTCACCTGGAGGAAAAGAATTCTCCTATCGGCTGGGTACGCTTTATGTCCAGCCACCCCAAGGATTTGTCGGACAAGCTCATCGAGGTGATTGCCCGCTATCCGGTGCTGTGCCGCCACCTCCATCTGCCCGTCCAGCACGGCTCCGACCCCATCCTCCGCCGTATGGCCCGCAGGTACACCCACCAGGAATACTTGGATTTAGTGGGCCGCATTCGTGAAAAGCTGCCGGATGCCTCCCTTACCACAGACATCCTCATCGGATTTCCCGGAGAAACGGAGGAGGACTTTGACAAGACTGTGGAGCTGATGGAAAGGGTTCGCTATCAGGCGGCCTACATGTACTACTACAATCCACGGGAGGGAACCCCTGCGGCAAAATATCCAGACCAGATTCCCCTGAAGACCAAGAAATCCCGCCTCCAGCGCATCATCGACATGCAGCTGGTGATTACCCGGGAGGAGACAGCCAAAAGGCTGGGACAGACGGTGACAGTACTGGCGGAGTCTGTGTCCCGGGACAACAAGGCTGAGCTTTTGGGCAAGACAGCCCAGGACGAGCGGGTGGTGTTCGCCGCCCCGGAGTCGGTCTGCGGAAGCTTCGTGCAGGTGCAGCTCCTTGAATTGACGGGCAATACCATCCGTGGTAAGGTGGTAGGGTCTTAGTGTATAATGGAAGAGGGCGGGGGCATGAACTTGCTTCTGCCGAATTCAGGAGGAACCTATGCCGTGGAAACTAGTCGGTTTTATCGTCTGTCTCATTCTGGGAACCTGCTTTGCGGGGTTCAACTTGGAGAACAGCTGCAATATCTCCTTCGGCTTCAAGACCTTCCAAAACGTGCCGATTTTTTTTAGTCTCATCGTGGCCTTTGCAATTGGCGTGATTGTAACCCTGCCCTTTACGGTCATCAAGAAGAAGTCCGCAAAGGACCGGAAGGCCCAGGCTGAGGAGCGGGCCATGAAGAAGCTTCAGAAGGCCCAGGCCCAGGAGGCAAAGGTGGCCAAGAAGGAGGCCAAGGCGGCGGAACGGGAAGCCCACCAGCGTGCCCAGCAGGAGAAGGCTGCCCAGGCGGCGGCCCGCAAGGAGCAGAAGGCGGCGGAGCGCAGGCAGAAGCAGGAGGCGAAGGCATCTGCTGTAGTCGGAACTGGGGATTCCGCTGCTGGTGGTTCCGGCAACTCATGAGGATGCTTTGAGATGAAAAGGCTTTCATTCAAAGGGTGGGTTTCCCTGACTGTTCTGATGATGGCGGGGATGTCCCTGTGGAGCCAGACGGCCTCCAAGGTAATTCAGGATGCGGTGGAAAAGTCAAGTCAGCCAGATGCCAAGATTTCTTCAATTATTAGTCAAGTGGAGAAGGCCGCCGCCACTTCCCGTGACTCCGACAAGCGCTCCCTTTACACCTTTTTAGGTTCCCTGACGGAGCAGTTGGGGCAGTATCACGAGGCGGCAACTTGGTATGGCATGGCCGCAGCAATTGCCGCTCCCCCGGCCACGGGCACTCCCAGCCTTACCTCGGAGCAGCTGGTGCTGGCGGCGGTGCGGTGCAGCCTCAGCTGTGGCGACAGCCAGCGGGCGGATACCTATCTTGCATCCCTCAAGGATTCCACGGTGGCGGAGACCGTGGCTTACTCCAGGCTTTATTCGCTGTGGAGCAGGCTGTGCCGGGTGGATTCCACCTCCCAGTTGGTGGAGCCACTGACCCTCCTTGAAACCTATGCCAGCCTTGAGTCCATGGAGTTGGTGCGGCCGCCAGTGTACCTCACCCTGTGGTATCTGACGGAACAGGAGCAGTGGAGTCAGCGGCTTAAGAAGGAATATCCCAAGTCTGCGGAGGCGGCGCTGGTGGCCGGGGAGGCCCAGCTGCTTCCCTCACCCTTCTGGTTCTTCCTGCCGCAGAAGGACGGCGTGGCCTGGGCTGGTTCCTCCGGCACAACGGGTGCGAAAGCCTCTGGCACGGAGACAAGCTCCAAGGGACAGGCGTCTACCACCGATGCCCAGGACGGGGGGCAGAGCCACGTGGTTGTCAAGCAGCAGGTGGGCTTCTTCCGCAACCGGGAGAATGCAGAAAACCTGGCCCAGCGGCTGCGGGATGCAGGATTCAAGCCAAATATATCGGAAGAGCAGCGGCAGAGCGGCACCGTGTACTTTGTGGTGACGGTGCCGGAGGACAAGGACAACTCCATGGGGCTCAGGCTTAAGACCGCCGGCTTTGAGTGCTACCCAGTGTTTGCCGATGAATAGCCTATTTTTCTAGAATGAATTCTACTCGGCGGTTCTTCCACCAGTTGGCTCGGTCTGCGTGGGAAACAACGGGCTGCCGTCCTCCCATGCCCACCGTTGAAAGCCTATTGCTCCGCACGCCAAAGCTCACCAGCATGTCACGAACCAGCTCGGCGCGAGCCTCGGACAGGGGAACCAGGGGGATGTTGCCGTTGGCGGTGGAGGTTTCCTCCGCCTCGGTACCGGTGATGTTGTTGGCATGTCCCTCGATGCGGACGCTGTAGTCTGGAAATTTGTTCAGAATCTGGGCGATGCGCTGGATAACCTTGATGTTGTTGTCGATGGTGGCCTGGTCCAAGCCCTTCTCCGGATCCTCGCTCCTGCCCACAAAGTCGGCCTTGTCGCTGCGGAAAATAATGGAGGGAACCTGAATTTTTAGCACCGCTCCCTCGTGGATAACAAGCACGTCCACGGACAATTCTCCCTGAGCCTCGGAGCTCAGACCATTGGTATCCTTGGCGGAGAAGGTGAAGGGATAGTCTGTGGCGGACTGCACCAGCTCCCCGGCGTTGCTGCGGCCGTTCCAGGTGAGGCTGCGGGAGACTTCTCCCACTCCGGAGCGGGACCAGATGAGGCTGCCGTTTTCTGGGTCGTAGATGTTGAAGGACCAGCTGGCCAGCCCGATTTCCGAGGTTGCCGTCAGGTCGATGGTGAGGTTGTCGTCGATGCCGTCGTTGTCGGGACTGAAGTACCGGGGCGAGGTGTGGACGGAAAGCACTGGCCGGGGTAGGTCGTCCTCGGCGGGGGTGGAGACAGCCTGAAGTTCCGGCTCATCGGGGGTGGTAATTTGGGCCACCTCGTCCTCCACCACGTTGTAGTTGGCCTGGAGCCTGATGGGGCTTCCCCCCAGCTGCTGTATTCCCAGGGGGGTAATCTTCACCGGGGTGAGCCGTACCGATTCCAAGAGCTTGGTGTCCTGGTTGTGCTCCACCGTGGCCAGATAGGACTCCTGGTTGTAGAAGGGGGCACCCACCGACCCTCGCACCTGAATCACCTCCTGTCCGTCGCAGAGGCTGCTGGTGATCATTCCAGTCACCAGGGAGGAAGTGTAGGTGCCACCGGCGATCTCCATTTCGGTGACCCCCTCCACCAGCCAGTGCTTCTGTCCCTCCAGCAGATGGAGAATTTCCTGCTGGTTCGGTGCCGTGGCAGCCGACTTTGTGGCGGCGGCCGTTCCCTGCTTCTTATACTTGCCGTCCCACAGGGACTTCTCGCTGATGGTCATGAGAACATCGTCCTGGTTTCGAACTTGAATCTCGTCGCTGGAGGAGAGGGAGATGTCAATGCGGCGGGTAAGGTTGTTGATGGAGCTGTTGATGGCAGTGATATAGATGCCGTTCCGCCGCAGGGTGCTGCTGACCCAGGTGTAGACCTCCTGGGTGTCGCCGGTTTGGAAAATGATTTCCTCCTCTCTGGGATTGAAGAATATAAACTGCTGGGTGTCGCTACTGAACCACAGGCCATCCAGATGCTTCTTGAAGGAAGCCGCGGTTCCGTCCAGAATCTTGTTCAGCTCCCTGGTGGGCACCTTCGTTTCTCGCACCCTGGTCTCCGTGTCCTTCACATATTTTCCGCTGGCAATGTCCCAGATGTACCGTGTCTGGATCTGGTCCAGGCTGTTCTCTCCCTGGCTGTTGTCGGAGCGGTAGACCCACACCGGATAGCTGACACCGTTGGCCTTCTGGGACAGGTAGGACTCGTGGCGGTCCATCTGCTGGATGAAAATGGTGCCGTCGGAGCGGAAGTCGCCGATGACGTTCATTATCAATCCCGTATCCCGCTTTTCCGGCAGGAAGAGCTTCATGACGGAGTTCCCGTCCTCCAGAAAGCCTGAGTAGGAGAGGACATTCCGGTGGTTTCCGATGATGTCCATGCAGGTGTAGGAAAAGGTTCTGGTCTGGATGATTTCCGTGTCGATGATGGCGGAGCGCTCGTATTGCCCCTTGTAGGGGTTGTACAGTCCCACGATGATTTTGATGTAGGGGCTTGTCATGCTCCTGATAGTGTTGATTTGGTCGTCATAGCCATCGCCGTCAAAATCGATGCCCAGGATTCCCATGAGAATCTCGTCATTACGGAGGGGAATCAGGGACACCAGGGAATCGTCAACCTCGTCTTGCGCCTGAATCTCCGGGGAGTCCTGCTGCTGGGTGGCACTTTTAGGGATGACGGTCTGGGAGCGGGTGACGCTCGCAGCTCCCGTATCCTTGGAGTCACCCATGAAGAATAGGATTCCCAGTGCCGCCGCCACAATGACAAAGATTACAATGACCAATCGCTTCATGGGCCTATCATACTATTTTCTACAGATAATTACCATAGTGGCGGCCTTCTGGTTGTAGGGAGCCAGCTCAAAGTCTCCGTAAATCTGGGCGCTGGAAAATCCGCACTCCAGCAGGGTGTTCCGCAGCTCCACGGCGGAGTAGAGCCGCTGCACGAACTCATGCTCAATGCGCTGGCCCGTCTCGTCGTCAATGAGAATCCACCGTGACCGCAGTCCCTCCCAGGCTCCCTCCACGGAGAATTCCGTCAGCACTGTCTTTCCGCTGCGGCAGAACCATTCCCCCTCGGTAAAGTCCCGCACGGCGTTCTCCCGGCTCAGGCATTCCATCACAAAGTGGCCGCCCTGTCGGATTGAGTCGGCGATGTTCTTGAGGATTTTGGTGTCCTCCTCCATGGTGTCGCAGTAGCCGAAGGAGGTGTACAGGTTCACCGCCGCATCGAATTTTTCCTGGGGCTGGAAGCTCCGCAGGTCGGACTGCACCGTGGTGATGGAGACTCCCTCGTCTGCGGCAGTTTCTTGTGCCGCTTCCAGATAGGGGCCGATGATGTCCACACCGGTGACATCCATTCCCTGCAGGGCCAGTTCCACGGTGATTCTTCCCGGCCCGCAGCCTGCGTCCAGAATCCTGCTGCCAGGGGGAAGCTGACACATCTCACAGATGGCCCGGGCAATGCCAGGGGCCTCCGCCCAGTGGTGGGCATCGAACATGATGGGGCCGTAGTTCAACCAAAAATTTTCCTTCTCAAACCATTGCTTGTCGTTCATGGTCTTAGTATATCACAAACTGCGGCTCAGATGAATCGAGATTTTCCTTGTCAGGTATCCGCATAATTGATAGAATGGAGAGGTGAGTATCGTGTCCATAATTTTACAGCTAATAGGCGCACTGGGCTTCCTCCTTTATGGAATGAAGCTGATGAGCGACGGCATTCAGAAGAGTGCAGGCAAGAGCCTGCACCGCATCCTGGGGTTGATGACCGGCAACCGTTTCCTTGCCATGCTGACAGGAATGTTCATCACCATGCTGATTCAGTCCTCTGGTGCCACTACGGTGATGGTGGTCTCCTTCGTGAATGCAGGACTTCTGTCCCTGTCCCAGTCGGTGGGAATCATTTTCGGCGCCAATATCGGTACCACCATCACCGCCTGGATTGTGGCCTTCTTCGGCTTCAACTTCAAGATTTCCGCCCTGGCCATCCCCCTCTTTGGAATCGGCTTTTTCCTCACCAGCATAAAGCGGCTCCAGAAGCAGAACATCGGCGAGGCCATCATGGGATTCGGCCTCCTCTTCCTTGGTCTGGACCTTCTGTCCAAATCCATCCCCACTCTGGATGCCTCCAACATCGGCTTTCTCTCTGCCTGGACAGACAAGGGTGCCCTGAGCGTCATCATCGGAATCATCGCCGGTATGGCCATTACGGTGCTGCTCCATTCCTCCAGTGCCTCCACCGCCATCATCCTCACCATGTCTCACAACGGCCTGCTGCCCTGGGAGTTTGCCGCTGCCATGGTGCTGGGTAGCAATATCGGCTCCACGGTGGATGCGGTGATTGCTGCCTGGGGCACCAAGGTGAACGCCCGGCGGGCTGCTCTCATCCACGTGCTGTTCAACGTGACGGGAACAATCTGGGCGGCCATCCTGCTGCATCCCCTGCTGCTGGTGGTGGATGCACTGGTGCCGGGTCCCGTGCAGCAGCACATCACCTATCACATAGCCATGCTGCACACCGTATTCAATGTCATCAATACTCTGATTTTCCTGCCCTTTGCCCACCAGATTGCCGCCCTGACGGAACGGCTCATCAAGCCCAAGGCAGACGAGGCAGCTGGTGTGTATCGCCTTGATTTTGTGGAGACTGGCGCCAAGGAGAACGCTGTTGCCTACGTGATTCGGGCGGAGAAGGAAATCGAGGACATGACGGATGTGGTTACCCGTATGTTTGACCGAATCTCCCTGGGCTTCCAGCAGCGAACCATGGACTTTGTGAGTCAGGAGATGGAAATCCTCACCCAGGATGAGAATTATGCGGACCAGATGAAGGAGCAGCTGACAAGCTATCTCGTTCGCTGCTCACAGCTGCCTATGAGCGACAAGCTGAAGAACAATGTGTCGGTGATGCTGCGGATTGTGGACGATTTGGAGAACATGACCGACGACTGCTACTCCATCGGTGTGCTGCTGTCCCGCAGTGTCGAGAAGGAGATGCAGTTTGCCACGGAGGACATGGAGCGGCTGCAGCCGTACCTTGAGCTGGTTCGCTACTTCCTGGATTTTATCCGCAAGAACATCAACAAGCACCTGAACGAGGAGCAGCTGGCGGTGGCCCAGGTGCTGGAGGACCAGATAGACGACTTGCGGAAGAAGCTGAAGAAGGTGGCGAGGAAGCGTCTGGAAAGTGGTGCCGATGTAAAGACAGAGCTGCTGTACATCGACTTGGTGCGTAACATCGAAAAGATTGGAGACCGGGCCTTCAGCATTTCCGAGGCCCTGGTCATGACCCAGTAGAGGGGGGGGGCAGCGTGGGGCTGGTTCATAATAAAGAAGGCTGTCCTGAAGGGGTTTCACCGTGAGGTGTACCACTTTTCGGACAGCCTTTTTTTGCTATAGGGATTCCCCCAGTGGAACCCGCACCTCCCCATGGCCGGGATAGATGAGGGTTTCCTTGGGCAGCTCCTGCATCAGGCGGCGGAGGCTGGCAATGAGCTTCGCCTGGTTGCTGTTGAACAGATCCGCCCGCCCATAGCCACCGTAGAAGAGGGTGTCTCCACAAATCAGGTGGCCCTCCTGCTGGTGGTACAGGCATATGGAGCCCTGGCTGTGGCCGGGAGTATGGAGCACCCGCCACTGACCCGCAGCCTCCGGGCAGGGAATGCCGGGAATCTTTGCCAGTGTGTCCCCCTCCTCCAGCAGGCAGGTGGGGGAGGGCATATGGGCCATGGCCTCCGTCAGCTGGGGCAGTCCCAGCATTCCCAGGTCAAAGCCGTGGGCCTCCCGGCACGTGTTGGCATCTGGTCCCAGGTAACAGCTATCCCCGGGATGGATGGCCACCGGCAGGGAGCCACAGGCATCCAGCAGATCCTGCATCCCGATGATGTGGTCAAAGTGGCCGTGGGTGCAGACGATAGCCACCGGCTCCAGCTCACGGGAGGCCATGAACTGGCTGATGGTGGGAATGTCCCCTCCCGGATCAACCACAACTACCTTGTTGTCTTCCAGCGGAACTATGAGGGTGTTCACCCCGAAGCCGCCGGTCATGAAATTCAGTATTTCCATAGCATCGTCCCAGTAGGAGCTTATTCCTGGTTGGTGGCGGTGGCTTCTTCCTGGTTGGGCTGGGCCTCCTCCTGAACAGAACCGCCGAACTGAGTATCGGCAGCTGCATCCTGCTGAGCTTCTTCCTGTGGGGTGTCTGTCTCGTCCTTCTTCCGGGCATAGCTTACCGTCAGGGTGCGGCCATGATAGTTGTAGCCGTTGAGGGTGGCGATGACATCGTCCACATCATCCTTGAACAGCTCCACAAAGGAGTAGTTCTCCTGATTGCGGATGCGGCCGATGCGCTCCCGGTCCAACTTGCAAACCTGCATCAGCAGGGTGATGAGGTCACGGGTGTAGACACGCCGATTCTTGCCGATGCCGATGAAGATGGTGGCCGCATAGGCCTCGTCGATGGTAACCCGCCGGGGAGCCGGCCTGGCCTCTGTGGCAGTGGAATCGCTGGCAGTCTCCTGGCGTCTTGTGGCGGCAGGACGCTCCCGTTCCCGCTTCTGGAAGCGGTCTCCATTCCTTGAGCCTCCATCCTGACGGCGCTGGGGCCTTCCGCCCCTGAATCCCTGGCTAGCCTGCTTGGCAAGGTATGCTGCCACATAGTTTCTCAGTGTAAAGGGGACGTTTTTCTTAAAGATTTTCTTCATCTTGGTGAGGACAATGGGATCCTCCTCGGTCCGTACCTTGGTGATGGCATCCTCCAGCAAGGCTACAAAACGGTCTTCATCAAAAGTGTTGTTGATGGGCATTTTTTTCTCCAAAAAATATAGGGTTCAATCCCTCTGATTATAAAAGTGATTCTGGAGGTCGTTTTTCGTCTCCAGATCCAGATAGGGAGGATGTGTCTCCATGGTCTATCTTCAGGACATATCCTCCACCACAGCCGACAAAACCAAGTCGGGTCAGGCTGGGTTGTAAAAAGCTCGGTATCACCAGGTCTGCAAGGATAATCCATCTGATTCCCCTTTCTTGTAGCTGTGAAACGCATTGACCCAGCAATTCCTTTCCGATTCCCAATCCCCGGTATTGTTCCTGTATAAAAAATGAGGTCAAGAGAACGGTCTCCCGTGCGTAAGACGGATACAATATGGCTCTGATGCAACCGGCAAAGTCGCCTCCAATCGTTTCTACCACTAGGGAAAAGAATTGCTGTGACCCGCTCTGCTCTTCTCGCTCCTGCCAGAGGCTGGACAAGGCCAGGCCGATTTCTCCCGGCCATTGGGTCTCCCGTTCCGCCATAACCATGTTGGCAGCCCGGACAAAGTTCTCCTCGTCGGTGGAGGCTTCATATTGTCTGAATACGAAGTCGTTGTGTATCAGCTCATCATTGTCTTCCGGCTCGTCACCTAGCTGTTCCAGGCCGCAAATTTCCTCCAGTTGGTTGTACCATTGGAGGATGTACTGTGTCATCTCCTCTTCATGGAAAGAAAACCACTGCTTTTCTCCCTGAGGATGGGACTTCAAAAGGTTCTTGAAATTCTTGAACACCCCCTTTCCTGAAAACAGGACGGAACGGAGCTCCTTCTGCAGGCGGGGATTGCGCACCACCGTCACAAAGCGCTCCATCATGCGGAACCCATTGGCGGGACCCCATTGTGGCAGCTCTACATATCCCTCCGGAATCCTGTCGTCAGGGAATGTCCTCCGATCAGCCAGCCTTCCACTGGACCTTTCCAGAAGGTAGGTGGTGTTCTGGTCCTCCAGGGCAAACATAATCTGATGAAGAATCTCCTGGGATAATGCAAACAACATGGTGACTAGTATAGCAATAAGAGGCGGTTTTGAGAATAGTCTTTGAGGGGTTGGGTGATGGGAGTTAGGGGGCGAAGGGGTGAAAAAGTACCAAATGAGGCGAGCTCCATTTGGGGCCCGTTGAACGGAGGGTTTTCTCCTGAAAACAGCAATGGCGGATGGAAGGCTTGCAGGCCATCCATGCGGCAAGGCCCTATATTATTGAAGCCAGCTGTTGAAAAAAGTTTCATGGCAGTTTTACCAGTGAAACTTTTAGTTTCACACTGGAAAACTTTTTGTTTCACAGTGCAAGACTTTTTGTTTCACACTGGAAAACTTTTTGTTTCACACTGGAAAACCTTTTGTTTCACAGTGAGAAACATCAGCAACACTGCTGGTACACTTCAATTTTATAATTGCCATCACAAGAAACAGCGGTGAAGTACACATTCATAATTTATCTTGTCAATTGTTCGCCTTCATTTTTTGCACTTCCATTGTATCTCGTTTAACCGCACTTCGACGCATTCCCTGCCAACGGCAACCTATAATGAGCTACTTTGTCAACACAAAAAAATCCACAGTTTTAAGGTGTAAAAGTTATACAGCCTGTTTATATTCCAGTTCATTGCGCTGGAAGGATTCATACATTTCATCAGGTACACTGTAATCTAGCGACTGATGGAACCTTGCCCTGTTGTAGAAAGTGAAGTAGGCATCCACACCTGGTTTGGATGCCTAATTACTTTATCCCTAAGAAGATACGGATACTTCTTGTGGTACTTGCTGGCCTTGGAAAGATTCCTGCCAGGAAATATCGCAGCAATTCCAGCTCTTCTCATCACCCGACGTACTGCAGTCTCCGAGGTGTGGTACCCCCTTCTGTCCATCTCTCTCCAGATCCTTCGATAGCCATAATATGGATGCTCTGC
>JAGARR010000018.1 GCA_017622135.1 Spirochaetaceae bacterium | reverse complement strand
GGATACATTTTTTCTCCCACAATTTGTTTGTTGGTTCGACAGGCTCACCAACCGCAGAACTAATTCCTGGTTGCTGAGCCATACCCACAAGCGAGGCAACCAAGTTCTGTCTCCTCGCTCCTATTTCCTAACTCCTACACATTATAACGCATTCCGGCGGTTTGTCTAGCTTCCGGGTGGGATTTTTGTGGAAAAATTGCCACAGGTCTTCGGAAAACCTACAGTTTTCCTGGGTGGGGGTGGTTTGCGTACACAGTGTAAGACTCCAATCTTACACACTGTAAGATTGCTTGCTTACATAGTGTAAGATTACCCTCTTACACAGTGTAAGATTGACTGCTTACATAGTATACGATTCTGCGGAGCAAATCTGGCCTGTGGTTAGGCGTGAGAAGGGAGCCTTGTTTCTCTTTCCTATATTTTATTTCTCCCATTCCTCCCCTTTGCCATCTCTGCCTCTTCTGGTATACTTGTTGCAGGAGGAACCATGCCCCAGCCCAAATTGTTCAGCATCATCGACAAGGCCATATTCGAGTACCAGATGATTGAGGAGGGCGACCGCATCCTCATCGGGGCCAGCGGGGGCAAGGACTCCACAGCCCTGGTGGAGTATTTTGCCCGCCGGAAGCGACAGGGAAGGGAAAAATTTGATTTCACCGCCCTCCACGTGTCCACGGAGATTGCCCCGCCCTTTGATCCCGGTCTCCGGCAGCTTTTCGCCAGCTGGGGGGTGGAGCCGGTAGTCATTCCAGTGGGTGTGCTTGAGCGGCTGAAGCCGGGGCGAAGCATGAACTGCTGGTGGTGCTCCACCCAGCGGCGCACTGAGCTGAACGAGTACGCCATGGCCAACGGCTACAACAAGATTGCCCTGGGACACCATCTGGACGACATTCTGGAGACCCTGCTGATGAACGCCTTGGGCAAGGGAGAGCTTTCCACCATGCCGCCCCGACTCAAATACGAAAAATATCCTGTCACCATCATCCGTCCCCTTTGCTTTGCCGACGTGGCCACCATCATCGCCCACGCCCAGGACAGCGGCTACATCTCCGCCACCTGCACCTGCGACTACCAGGAGAACTCCGGCCGCAAGTCTGCCCGCCGCCGCCTGGAGGCCCTGACAGAGGGAAATCCTGCGGAGAAGCGCCGCCTCTTTGAGTCGCTGCGGAACATCAAGACGGAGTACCTGCCATAGAACTGGTAGGATGTTCGGTGGTGTGATATAATGGTATGAGGAGGAGAGCATGAAAACGATACTGGAAATTCCCGAAAGCCTTGTCCAACAGGCACGGTCTATTACCAGAATAGCATCTGACAATGAGCTTGTGGTCTATGCCTTGGAACGTTTGGTGGACTCGAATCCGTTGGCTACCATAAAGCAATACAAGGGGAAGCTTGACCTTGACATCAATGTGGATGTGCTGCGGGGGCGTTGCTGATGGTTCTGGTGGATACCTCAATCTGGATTGACTACTTTCATGGGGAAGACACTGGAGCTATCCTTGATAATTTAATTGATAACCAGCTTGTTTGCATCAATGATTTGATTTTAGCGGAGTTATTGCCATCCATAAATCGCCGCAAGGAATGGGAGCTCAAGAATGCATTGCTGGCAGTGCCACGCTTAGCCTTGACCATTCATTGGGATGAGATTATTGCTATGCAAACACGGAATCTGCAGAATGGAATCAACAGAGTTGGTATTCCAGATCTGCTTATTGTGCAAAATTCCCTCCAAAATAACATTCCCCTTTTGACCCATGACAAGCATTTCCGATTGATGAAGGATTTGTTCCATCTTGACCTGTATTCTCAATAGAACTTCCTTAATCCCCTAGGAGGAACCCATGAAATATATCTTGTCCCTGGACCAGGGAACCACCAGCTCCCGTGCCATCCTCTTTGACCAGAACCAGCAGGTTGTGGGTGTGGCGCAGAAGGAATTCACCCAGCTTTATCCCCAGGAGGGCTGGGTGGAGCAGGATGCCATGGAGATTTGGTCCAGTCAGTATGGCGTGATGATGGAGGTGGTGGCGCAGTCCGGGGTACAGCCCAAGGATATTGCCGCCGTCGGCATCACCAACCAGCGGGAAACCACGATTTTGTGGGACAAGGCCACTGGCAAGCCCATCCATAACGCTATCGTGTGGCAGTGCCGCCGTACCGCCGCCATCGTGGACAATTTGCGGCAGCAGGGGCTGGAGTCCCACATCAGAAAGACCACGGGACTGGTTCCAGATGCCTATTTTTCCGCCACAAAAATCAAGTGGATTCTGGACCAAGTGGAGGGAGCCCGGCAGCGGGCCGAGCGGGGGGAAATCCTTTTCGGCACGGTGGACACCTGGCTCTTGTGGCGGCTGACGGAGGGTGCGGTTCACGCCACCGATGTGACCAATGCCAGCCGCACCATGCTCTTTGACATCAACCGGCTGGACTGGGACGAAACCCTCCTTTCCGCCCTGGACATCCCCCGATCCATGCTGCCACGGGTGCTTTCTTCCAGCGAGGTGTATGGCCAGACACGGATTCTCGGTGCCGCCGTTCCTATTGCCGGCATGGCGGGAGACCAGCAGGCGGCTCTCTTTGGTCAGACCTGCTTTGGGCCGGGGGAGGCCAAGAACACCTACGGCACCGGCTGCTTTCTGCTGATGAACACCGGAGACAAGCCCTATCACAGTGAAAATGGCCTCATCACCACCATTGCCGCAGGACTGGAGGGCAGGGTGGAGTATGCGCTGGAGGGCTCGGTCTTTGTGGGAGGGGCGGTCATCCAGTGGCTGCGGGACGAGATGCGGTTTATTGGCAGCAGCCAGGATGCGGAGTACTACGCCAGCAAGGTGGAGGACAACGGCGGGGTGTATCTGGTGCCGGCCTTTACCGGGCTGGGGGCGCCCTACTGGGACATGTACGCCAGGGGAACCATTGTGGGACTTACCCGTGGAACTCGTCGGGAGCATCTTATCCGGGCGGCACAGGAATCCATCGCCTACCAGGTGGCGGACTTGGTGGGAGCCATGGAGGCGGACACGGGCATTACCCTGAGCCAGCTGAAGGCCGACGGTGGGGCCAGCCGTGACCAGTTTTTAATGCAGTTCCAGGCAGACATCCTGAACCGGGAGGTGTGCCGCCCCGTCATCCGTGAGACCACTGCCCTCGGTGCCGCCTACCTTGCGGGATTGGCCGTGGGGCTGTGGCGGAACCGGGATGAAATCAAGGGGCTGTGGCAGCAGGAGCGGGTTTTCTCCCCCGCCATGGAAGCAGACCGACGGCAGGAGCTGCTGGCAAAGTGGCACAAGGCCGTCTCCCGCAGCCGTGACTGGAGCGACTAGGGAGTTGGGGCTTGACGGGAAGGGAAGATGACTTTAGAATTCCATTGTGACGAGGAGTTGATATGACGTTGAACCTTGAGATACAGAATGCCAACAAGGCTTTGCTGACGGCCATTGAAAGTATTTGCAAATTATCTCCCGTTGCCAAGCTGGTGGTGAGAAAAGAGCTTTCTTGGGAAGAGGAGCTGCTTGCAGAGCAGGAAGAGATTCAAGAGCAACTGGCTATGGGAACGGCGCAGGTTTACAAGGACATGGAAGAATATCGGCAAATTCATGGCTTATAAGATTGTAACTACAAAAAGATTTGACAAGGCATATAAAAAACTTGCAGCCGCTGACCGAGATTTGGTGGATTTTGTTGTTGACCAAATCTCCCAAGGTCAAAAGCTTGATGCAAAATATAAAGACCACCCATTGAAGGGCAATCTCAAGAGCTTTCGGGATTGCCACGTGAAGCCTGATTTGGTTTTGGTTTATAGCATCAACAAAGAATATCTTGTTCTGACAGCCTTCAATCTTGGCAGCCATTCGGAGGTGTTTAAGTAGGCCGTCTCCCGCAGCCGTGACTGGAGCGACTAGGAGGGATTAGTCGGGAGGCAGGGAATCACTCAAAGCCATAGTAGCAATCAAGCACGAGGGATTTGATGTCGAGGATTTTTGAATGATTCATCAGAACTATCTTAGACTATTTTCTTTGTTATAAAAGCTTTAGTTCAAGCGTATTGTCAGGAATTTCGTGTTTTTGCATTACAGCCTTCACTCTCGGAATTGTTACATTTTTGCATATATCACTTTCGTTGTTGTTAATCAAAACAAACTTATGATTACTACCATCCTCATGATTTAATTCGAGCACAGCATGTCCTGTCGTACCACTTCCTGCAAAAAAGTCCATAACCAGAGCGTCCTTCTTTCCCAATGAACGGACGAACTCCTTAATTAGCTTCACAGGTTTAGGGGTGGCAAATATGTTTCTTTCACCAAGCAACTCGGCAAGTTCATCCTTTGCCGATGCAGTTGTTCCCATAAAGTCAATAACTGTTTCAATGGGATGCAGCCGTTCCCGTATTTTACCGCCATCCACGTATGGTTGCATGATGGGAGCGAGCGTTGTATTTATCCTGTCTTTAAAACAAACTATGATGAACTCGTGTGTCCTGCGAATGCCCGACTCAAGGGGCTTTTCTTTTCTGTTTGCATCAAAATGAGGATTGGTCTTTTTCCAAATCATAGACATCAAATTGTGCGCACCAAAGATATCTGTGCAAAGCATCCAAAGGTTTGGAAACTCGCACTCGTCGATGTGAATGAACATCACACCTGTGGGAGAAAGCAAACGGTAAGCCACCTCAAGGCGCGGTCGCATAAATTCTATCCAACCGTCCGTATAACCGCTATCCTTGTATCCAATATGAGAAATATCGGTATTGTACGGTGGATCAATCGGAATTACGTCGATCTTTCCCTCATATTCGGGAAGCAACTCGTTCATAGCAATTAAATTATCGTTCTCAATAATCAGATTTCGCATTATTCTCTCCATTCAATTTGTGCGGGGCATTCGTTAAATGCGTTATTATCTATCTGCATATTTTGTAAAATATTACATTTAAAATGTCTTTTAGTTGATAAAATAATCAGGGGAAACGCTGCATGATTTGAGCCATGGGAGTTAGAAAAACCTTTATCCAGAATTTGAAATTCTATCGCAAGCGGGCGGGGCTCACCCAGGAAAAGCTGGCGGAGGCCATCGGCATGAGCACTACCTACATCGGGGACATGGAAGCTAGGGAGCGGTTTCCCTCGGCAGAGACCATAGACAAGATTGCCTCCGCCCTGGGGATTCATCCCAGCACTCTTTTTGACGACCACGGAAACCCCACCTCCATCCAGTCCAGCTTCCGGGAGGAGTATGGGCGGACTTTGCAGGAGGAGCTGACCTGCCGGCTGGTGCGTGAAGTGGTGGAGGTATGCCGCACAATCCGGCTTGAAAGACGGTAGTTTGACACCAAATGTGGTGTCAAACTATAATGAATTATGGCTCAATGGGATAAATTGTTGGAAAGGATAAGATGCCTTGACAAGGGACTGCGTTTTGCGGAGTTAAGCAAAATACTTGAGAGCTATGGTTATAGAATGACACAACCACGGAGTGGAGGCAGCCATTATACGTTTTAAAAGGCTGGTTGTTCTCCAATTACAATTCCTAAGCATGAACCGATAAAAATTGTTTATGTGCGGATGGTGAGGGAGATTGTGGAATCGGAATCTGTGGATAGGGATGGAGGGGAGTGATATGACAACCTTTGAAGAATACATGAAGATGCCGTACAAGCTTGAGATAATTCCTGATGCAGATGAGGGTGGTTTCGTAGCCTCCTATCCTGAGCTTCCCGGTTGCATCACCTGTGGGGAGACCCTTGATGAGGCTGTTTCAAATGCCTTGGATGCAAAGAAGGCCTGGGTGCTGGCCGCCATGGAGGAAGGAATCGAGATTGCGGCCCCTGAAGCGCTCGGTGAATCTGCAGAGTCCTATTCGGGGCAGTTCAAGTTGAGGATACCCAAAAGTCTTCACAAGACACTTGCAGAAGACTCAAGGAAGGAAGGGGTCAGCATGAATCAATATTGTGTCTATCTCCTGTCCAAGAATGCCGAGCGGGAACACCTTCTGGTGAGACGCAGATAAAATTCCATTCCGTCCCTCGTCTTCCATCGGATTTTGCATTATAATGTTTTGTTAGAAAAACCATTGGTTGAGGACAGACCATGAATCCACTGAAAAAAGTCTATTGTCGCTGCTTCCAGCTTGCCTTCAAGCTGGCAATCCCCCTCATGCCCTACCGCAAGCCTCGGATTCTTCCCGCCATCTCGGACTGTGCGGAAGAATTGGCCGGGCTGGGCATCACGTCAGTGCTCTTGGTGACGGACTCCTTCCTTCGGACATCGGGCGCTACCGCCGCCCTGGAGAATGCTCTGGCAGAGCGGGGCATTGCCTGCCACGTGTACGACGGAACCCAGCCCAATCCCACAGTGCAGAATGTGGCGGAGGCTACGGAGCGGTATCGTGACGGTGGCTGCCAGGCGCTGGTGGCCTTTGGCGGCGGCTCCTCCATGGACTGCGCCAAGGCGACGGGAGCCTGTGTAGTGTATCCGGGACGGAGCCTTGCCAGGATGAAGGGGCTTCTGCGGGTGCTGCGGCCGCTGCCGCCCCTAGTGGCCATTCCCACCACCGCCGGCACGGGCAGCGAGGTGACGGTGACAGCAGTCATCACCGACCCGGAGAAAAGGCACAAGTACACCATGAACAACTTCACCATGATTCCCCGCTACGCCGTGCTGGATCCCACCGTCACCTACAGCCTGCCGCCCCAGCTTACGGCCACCACGGGAATGGATGCCCTGACCCATGCTGTGGAGGCCTTTATCGGCGGCTCCACCACCAGCGAGACAAGGCAGATGGCGCTGGAGGCAACCCAGCTGATTTTCGCCAACATCAGGGCGGCCTACACCGACGGCTCAAACCACGCCGCCCGGGAATCCATGCTGCAGGCAGCCTACAAGGCCGGGGTTGCCTTCACCATATCCTACGTGGGATACATCCATGCGGTGGCCCACAGTCTTGGCGGCCAGTATGGTATCCCTCACGGCTTGGCCAACTCCGTGCTGTTGCCGGTGGTGCTGGAGCGGTACGGGACGGCGGTTCACCGGAAGCTCCGCCAGCTGGCCTTGGCTGCCGAAGTCTGCCGGGAGTCTGACTCGGCGGAAACTGCCGCCAAGAAATTCATCCAAGCCATCCGGGAGCTGAACACGGCCATGGGAATCCCGCAGAAATTCGACGTAATCAAGGAGCAAGACATTCCCCAGATGGCCCGCTATGCGGACAGGGAGGCGAATCCCCTGTATCCCGTGCCGGTGCTGATGGACAGGACCGAGCTGGAGGAACTGTATCGAGCGGTAATGGGGCGGACATAGCAACGGCGAGGCACTCAGCTATCTATGACCACCTGGTTCCTGCCCCGCTCCTTTGCAAGATAGAGATGTCTGTCGGCAATGCTCAGGGACTGACTGAAATTATTGTTGGTGGCATGGGCTATATGGCAGATTCCGACGCTTATGGTGACAACTCCGTCCGCATGGTTTGGCATGGCGGCCTCCTCCACCAATTGTCGCAGCCGCACTCCCATATCCTTGGCTTGCTCCTTGCTTAGAAGGAATGCGATAATCAGGAATTCCTCTCCTCCATACCTGATGACGATGAAATTGTCGTCGTCACAGGCGTTCTTCAGGATGGTGGCCACTGTCCACAGGCAATGGTCTCCTTTCTGGTGGCCGTAAAAGTCGTTGTATTTTTTGAAGTGGTCTATGTCAATCATAAATATGGCGGCGGATTCCCCGGTCCGGTTCGGAAAATACCTTTGGTTGAATATTCTGGCCTTGAGGATATGCCGGTTGTAAAGCCCGGTGAGGGAGTCGTTGTAGGCCATGTCCTCCAGTCGCTTGCGGATTGTGGATGCGGTTTTGGCGCTGGAGGTAATCCAGTATGTGAGCAGGACAAAAAGAATCAGGAAACAGCCTATGGCCACAAAGATGAAGGGACTTTGCGCCAGGCTTGTGAACAGGTCTGTCTGGGTTATTGCCACGAGCTCCTCGTCACGCATTCCACCAATAAGCCCCCAGCCCATGGAGGGGATGGGAGCATAGATGATGTAGCAGAGACCATCGTTCCAGTAGTAGGTGTCCATGCCGCTTTTTCCTTTCAGCACCTTTTTCTCTGCCTGGAAGATGCTCAGGGTCTCTGCGTCAACCTTGCCGTCAGCGGCCTCTATAATCTCGCGGGCGTTGTACTGGGATGTGACCCAGTTTATGTGGCTCAGGTCGCTGACAGCAATGTCCGTTCCCTCGGCATTGATGATGTATGCCTCTCCTGTCTGCAGGAAACGGATTCCGCTGATGAGGTCATTGAGCATGTAGCCATTCTTTTCTACAGCGAGGACTCCGATAGGCTTGCTATCCCCCCCCCTATGTTTAAAACTATAGACGGGGGCGCTCCATCTGATTACAAATTCGCCCTGGGGATTGTAGTAGGGACCGTAGAGGCTGGGTGAGCCGGAGAAGGCATTGATGATGTCGGGAAGGCTGCCCACGTCAAGGCTTCCTCCGTCCGAGGAGAACACTTTTTCTGGAGTGACGAAGAGGGTTCTGAGATAGGCCGTATCCTGGGAGATGTTTCCCGGCAGGCTTGGGTTTTCGACTTCTGCAACCGGGGAGAACATCTCCGCCATCAGGGCGACTTCCTTTCTGCCAAAGTCCAGGGCTCCTCCACATTGTTCACCGCCTGCTGTATGACCATCTCCAGCATGTCGGTGGTGTGCTCGGTCAGAAGCCGCTTGAAGCTGATGGATACGAAGTAGTAGATGGACACTCCGATGATGACAAGGCTAGCAAGAAAGGCAGCACAAATACGTATGGCAAGACTCTTGAAAGGCTTTTCCCGCTTGAGGATGCTTTCAAAAAAAACACCCTCAAGCAGCTCCTGGTCGACATGGATGTCCGTCATTTTTTATACTCCACCTTATAATTTCAGACATATTGGGTATATTGGATACATTATTTCACGTATTTTTCCCATGTCAAGGAATTTCTGATGATTCCCATATTTTGTGTAAATTCCACCGAAACAGGGGAAAAAAAATTGACATGAACTTTTCTGGGTGGTAGACTTTTCCTGCTACTTATTTTTTCCTTAAGGAGGAAGGCCGCTTATGGCAATTTGTGTGATGACTGGCGGCAGCACGGGAATTGGTGCCGCCACACGAAAAAAGCTGTTGGATGCAGGACATGAGGTGTTCAACATTGACTACAAGGGTGGAGACTTTGATGCAGACTTGTCCACCTCGGAAGGCTGCAAGAATGCGATTGCAGAGGTTTTCCGCAGGTACCCTGATGGAATTGACGTCATGATTTGTAATGCTGGTGTGGGTCCTACAGCTCCAATTCCTACCATTTTTTCCTTGAATTTCTTTGCTGCGGTAGAAATGGCGGAGGGAGTCCGTCCCCTGTTGAAAAAGAAGGGTGGCAACTGTGTGGTTACTTCTTCCAACTCCATTACAAATATGACCGTTCGTATGGATCTTGTGGATATGGTGTCCAACGTAATGGATATGTCCCGTGTAATGGAATACGTTGAGAAGATTCCGAAGGAATACAGCGCCTCCTGTTACAGCTCGTCAAAACATGCCCTTGCTCGGTGGGTAAGAAGGGTTTCTCCCTCTTGGGCTGTTGACGGTCTTAGGATAAACGCTGTGGCTCCCGGCAATACTACAACCCCTATGACTCAGGGAATGACTGAAAAGCAGATGGAGGCGGCTCTGCTCATTCCCATTCCGACTCGCTACGGACGAAAGGAATTCCTGGATGCAGAGGAGATTGCCAATGGAATTGTGTTCTTATCCTCGCCCTTGGCAAGTGGTATCAATGGTGTCATCCTTTTTGTGGATGGCGGAATTGACGCCTTGCTGCGTTCTGAAAGATTTTAAGGAGGAAGGAAGTGACTATTTTGGAAAAGCAAGTTCTTGAACGATACATCGACTGCATGAATCGGGGTGATAATGTGGGTCTCGCAGACTTATTCAACGAGTATGGAGTCCTCCACGACACATCGGTCATCAAGGCTGGTATGGACACTATCCATCTGGAAGGAAGGATGGCCATTGAAATGATGTTTCATCATAAATTCGGCTTTAATGGCGGGCCCTTTCAGATAACTTCTGTTCATTATCAGGGGGATTGTGTCAGCTATTTTATTGTTTACGGTGGAAAGGTTATTCAAGTAACAGCATTTATTACGGAAATGGATGCCGCTGGAAAGATCAAGCGCATGAATATTTTCCCCCTGTAAAATTTATGAGCCTCTTCGCCTTCTCCCGTTGACTGAAAAGGCGAGGGGCTGCTCCTTGCTGGCCAGGGCCTAGCGCCGGCGGTTGATTCCCGTCCGTTTATAGTATTCGGCCTTGTCGATGTACATGTTTTGCTCCGCCTTTGCCAGCAGGGTGTCCAATTGGTTTTCGGGGCGGTGTTGCCATGCCTGCCCAATGGACAGGTTGACCTGTTGCTGCCGGGATTCCCTCCGCAGAAGCTCTACCTTTCGGCTGAAGGTGACCTCGTCGGAGGCTTTGTCCACCGCAACGAATTCGTCTCCACCAAGACGAAACAGCTCGTCTTCAGAGAATACTGTCCGCAAGACTCTCACTGCATCCTGTAAAAGCTTGTCTCCTGCCAGGTGTCCCTGCTCGTCGTTTACCCGCTTGAGTCCAGTTACATCGCAATAGACAAATCCCACGACCTCTTCCTCCGGCAATTGCTCCATGACATCGGCAAACAGCCGGCGGTTTCCCACCTTGGTGAGGTCATCGTGATAGCTCAGATGGTGCAGCCTTCGCTGGAGATTCCGCTGGCGTAGAAGAGCCAGCACAAAGTGTCCCATGATTTGCAGCAGATTGGCGGTGTATTCCATCATCTGCACTGGTGGATTGTCCACTCCATAAAATCCAATGGGAACGCCATGGTCATAGAGGGGTACAGTGATGATGGAGGAAATGTTTTGTGCCTTGAGATTTTCATATTGAAGGGGATCGCTCTCCTTTGTTTCCTCCAAGTCTTTGATGGCAGTAATCTTTCCCTCTGTAAAATCTTGATACCACTTGGCACAGACCTCCGCAGGAAGATCCTGCAGGTTATGTATTTCTTCGGTAACACCTTCCCGCACCCACTCGTAGGTGTTGTCGTCATTGCCCCTTTTATTTTTCTCGAAGATGTATACTCTGTCCGCCTGAAGGATTTCTCCCAGATACGATAAGATAATGTTCAAGGATTCATCCGCCATCACTCGATTCATGGCAATGCGCAAGCCCTCGTTTACCAGGGTTTCCATGTGCTGGTAATCTTTAAAATTTAAATACTCGATGCTGTTCATCTCTCTCCAATCCAACTTTGCAGACAACCGAAATCCAATTTTATCACGCTTCATTGTCTCGGTCAATGTTTTGAGATGATGGGTTCCGGGAGATGGGCTTGAGGGCGGGCTGCAGCACAAAATCCAGATTGATTTGGCTTTTGAGTGATTGCTTTCCGACAGCCCCGCAACCCAACGCAACCATCGTTGATTTTTTCATGCTTAAAGTTCTGTCAATTTCACGTCTTGTCTCACCAACTATGTATTCAGCATTGTATATTTATCATCACACCTGTCCAATAAACTTAGCGGACACACGGTACCGGCATTTCACGGTGCAGACGCAATTCTATGCCATGGTGGTGGCCCAGCTGACAACCCTCGCCCACGCAAACGAGCGCCACCCCCACATCATGACCACGGCCAGCAAACACGAGAACTCCAGCATCGGGGACATATGCCTCACAGAGAAGGACATAACCGTCTTTGACAGGGATGCTCCAACAACGCTGCAATTTCCTTTGTCACGCAGAATTTTCGGGTGAAGAAGTTTTATGTGCGCAGGGAGAATCCTGTCAAGTTTGTCTTCCCTCCCTTCCCTTTCCCCCATTGTTGCAGTATACTTGGGGCCGTGAAGAAGAACATTTCCTACGAAGTGATATACAGTGATGACGCCATCGTGGCGGTCAGCAAGAAGGCGGGGCTTCTGGTGGCAGCAGACCGATACGACCAAACTGCTCCACGGCTTGACCTGGAGCTGGAAAAGGAATTCGGGAGACTGTTCGCCCTGCACCGCATAGACAAGGACACCTCCGGCGTGGTGCTCTATGCCCGCACTAAGGAGTCCCACAGGAGCTTGTCCCTGCAGTTCCAAAACCGTCAGGTGGAAAAAATCTATCATGCGCTGGTAAATGGCCGCCCTCTGTGGAAAAGTCACCACGAGGAGGCCCGACTCCTGCCAGATGGAGATCCCATGCACCGTACGGTGGTGAGCAAGCGACAGGGAAAGCCCTCCATCACCAATTTTCGGGTGCTGGCAAGCTGTCCGCCCTACACCTGGATTGAGGCACGCCCTGTCACCGGCCGCACCCATCAGATTCGAGCCCACCTGTGGGCCAACCAGCTGAGCATCGTCTGCGATCCCTTGTACGGAGGGAACCAAAAGCCGGTGCGGTTGTCTGAAATCAAGCGTTCCTGGCGGGGAGATCCCTTTGAGGAGCGGCCCCTGCTGGAACGACTGGGACTCCATGCCTACCAATTGACCGTCACCCATCCTGTTTCCCAAGAGAAGATAACCTTCACCGCTCCCTATCCCCGGGACCTAGATGCGGTGCGGAAGCAGCTGGCAAAGATTCACGGTCAGGATCCTCTGTCAGTGTGAAAGAAAAAAACACATCAATGAGAAGCACTCTGAACCACTTCTTCAGCACAAGAAACCTCCCGATAAAATGGATTGCCACCAGCTGCCTGACGCTGCTCCTGGGCGGCCTCGTCTTTTGCCAGGACTACCGCAATCCTCCCGCCCTCCAAGTTTCCCTCCAGCCCAGCCTGGGCTACAAGGGCGGTTCCATTGGGGAGCATCTATTCAACATGGATGGTTATGGACAGCAGGTAGCCTTCGCTCCTGCTGGTGGAAGACAAATCAGCTTCTTGCAGTGGGATGTCTACGGCATGATGGTGGTGGGACTTGATGTGGAATTCCAGTACCGGGCCTTTTCTGCCCAGCTGTACGGCAGAGCAGGTATTCCCATGATATGTGGCAAGATGGATGACTTTGACTGGAACACCACAAGGGGACACCAAACCCATTTTTCCACCCACACCAACAACCTAACGGATTATTTTATGGCGGGGGGATTCCTTGGCTGGACCTTTGCCTCTCCAGACAGGAAGCTGTTGCTCACCCCCATGGTAGGATTCAGCTGGCAGCAGACCTCCATGGTTGCCCGGAACGGCTACCGTCAGTATGTTCCCTCCGACAAGCAGGAAACCACTCCCTGGACCGATGACCTGGAAAAAAAATACTTTGATGGCGACGTCATCAGCTACCGTCACGAGGTGTTCCAGGTGGACCCGCAATTCAGAATCACCTACAACCACACTCCTCGGCTCTATTTCCAGCTGGACGCTTCCATCCATCCCGTCATCGGAGCCTTTGGCTACGACACCCACATCCTGCGGAACCTGCAGTTCCTGGACTACAACATGAAGGGGCAATTAGGTTTTGGAGCAGCCTTAACGGTGGGATATCAGGTGATTCCCCGCCATTTTCTGACGGTGAAGGTGGACTACAACTACCTACCAGTGGTAATCGGACAGACCTACATGAAGTCCACCAGTCAACACTACTACTACCCCGACTCCAGCTCCAGAGGTGGAGCCTCCCACTGGTTTGCAGGAGTCACCCTCGGCTGGAAATTCAATTTATTTCAGTAAAACTGAAAAGTCCCCCAGCTTTCACTCGGGGACAACAGCACGACTTGCTAATTTCCGGCGTTACGAGCCCTTCGTTTTTCTGGCTTGGGAAGCCTTTAAATCTTTCTGGCTTGGGAAGCCTTTAAATCTTTCTGGCTTCCAGATAAAACCGCTTTTCGCTGGCTTCACCCATGGAAAAGCTCTTTCGTGGCAGGGGGCCGCCACTACCGATGGTGGAAAAGAAGCTGTCCTTGGCCACTGGTGGCAGCAGGATTGCCACGGCCCCCGGCTGGGAGCCAAGGCGGAACACCTCATCAGTGCCGTGGATGTAGTCAATCTCCCCAGCCCTTTTTTCTGCCAGAAAGTCATCCAGCACCGGTTGCAGCCGACTCACCGCCAACTCCCTGATGCTTGTTTCAAGACAGCGGTACTGCTGCTTTCCCTCCCCGTCCACAAAGACAAAGCCAAAGCTGTTGGTGGAATCTGCCACCATGGAGGCCAGCTGCTCGGAGGAATCCACATCCACCAGCTGACCCGCCAGCCTGTCCTGGCAGAAATCCATCAGGGCGGCGGAATCACAGCCAAACAGCACCCGATGAATCGGCTCGAAGGTGAGGCCACTGTCGTAGATGTTCACAATTTCCACCAGGGCATACCGAAGGGGACAATCAGCCAGGTTCGCTGGGGTTTTTCCCGCCGCCAGCTGGTCCGCCTTGTACTCATCCCACACAGCCTTTGCGGTGGCAAGGGAATGGTTGCCGTCTCCCACCGCAAAGAGGAACACATCGCCGTCCTCGCTAGTATTTTCCACCGCCAGCTGCTCCAAGGCAGCATAGCAGCCATCCAGCAACGTTCCCTCTACGGGATACCCCACAATACTTCCGGCACCCAGCATCAAGTCCCCCTGATACAAGGGAGCCGTGTTCTGGGCATGAATCTCGTCACCGCAGGAATCCACCAGACGACCAGCCTTGTCGTTCACCAGCAGCATGATGTGGGGCAGCTCCAAGGCGGCGCCACGACGAATCTCCATGCGGGGAGGAATGCGGTCCGGAATGGTAGCCTCCGTGGCACGAATAAGGGCCTTGGAGAAGGGCTTCCACTCATAGGACTCCAAGTCCACCGCCGCCACCAAGCCCTTCCTGACTCGACCATATTCTGTGGTTCGCTCTAGATACACAAAACCGGAAAACTCAGGACGGAAGACGTTTCCCGCCAAGTACTCCTGCATGGTCTGCCTGATGGTGGCAATCCGCTGGCTCTTGTCCTCATCTGCCAGATACACCTCCGGCAAAATCAGTGAAAGGGTGGAAGGCCTGCCAGCCACCTCCTCACGCACCTGATGCCAGTACTCCCGGTCTTGGGTGTACTGGTCGCAGGCAATCACCGCCCATTGGGAAAGGGGAATGTCTGCGCGGGGCAATACAATTTCAGGGACAGAAAGGCCAAAGGGGGAAAAGTTTTTCATGGCTTGAGTATATCGGAAAGGGATTTTTTATGCTACTATGAGGCTTACGGAGGTAGTATGGGCGGCTTCGCAGGCGGATTCGCCATGGATTTTTTTCAGAGTCAGCAGATGTCCCAGCAGATGCAGTTGTCTCCCCAGATGCTGCAGTCACTGAACATCCTGATGATGAACCACTATGATCTGGCTGCAAGCATCCAGCAGGCAGCAGAAGCCAATCCTGCCATCGAAATCCTCCGTGATGCGAGCCTTGATGTAAAGACTGCTCCCCAAAAGAAAAGACGGCTTCAGGAGGAATTCCGGCCCCACTTGAACCAGGCGGATCGTGAGGAAAAAAGCGACAACTTCCAGAAATTCCTAGAAAGCCAGGAGGATGTCCCCGACAGCATCCAGCTCCATCTATGGAAGCAGTTCCGCCTCGCCACCAGCGACAAGTCCCAGCTGGAGCTGGGAGAAATGCTGATTATGGACCTGGACTCACGGGGCTTTGTGCAGCAGTCCCCCCATTCCCAGCTGGAATACTTTTTGCGCCACCAGCAGGAGCCAGCCCTGTCCCGGGAGAAAGGGGAACAGCTGCTCCTCAGCTGCCTGGAAGCAATACGCAATCTGGAGCCAGCCGGCTGCTGCACCAGCGGCCCGGAGGAGTCCCTCTACGTGCAGGCCCTGGGCAAAAAGCGGGAGGCCCAGGCGGGAGATCTGCAGCAGGTACCAGTCAATTCCCTTGCGATGGAGACCAGCCTTTTCATTCTGGCAGGAAACCTTTCCCTGCTGGAGCGACTCCAGATTCCCCTCATCACCAGCAAGCTAAAAGAGCTCCAGGCTGCCCAAGGGGAAAAGAGCTTCATCTGGAAAGCTCCAGCCTCCACCGCCAGCTGGACACCACCGCCACAATTCCACCCGCTGCCGGAAAAAATCACCAAGGAGCTGGTGGAGCAGGCGGTCAGCTTCATCAAAAGCCTAGATCCCCTGCCTGCACGCCAGTTCGATTCCCAGCCCACGGTCTTCATCCGTCCCGATGTGCTGGTGGAACAGGTTGACTCAGACCAAGAAGCCTCCTTCAAGGTGACCGTGAACGACAAGATCCTCCCTGAGGTCATCCTGTCCCCAGCCTACATGGAGCTGAGCGCCCACATGAAGTCCCTAACGGCCGACAGCAGAAAGCAGGTGCGCCAGTCCGTCAAGGAGGCCCAGGACTTGATGCAAGCGTTGGACCTGCGGAAGGCCACCCTGCGAAAGGCCGCCTTGGCCATTGTGGAGCTGCAGCGAGATTTTTTCCTGAAGGGGCCTCGGTATCTGCGTCCCCTACGGATGAAGGACCTGGCGGAACACATTGGTGTGAACGAGTCCACTATCTCCCGCATGGCCAGGGACAAGTACCTGCGCTGCCAGTGGGGCATCTTCGAAATGCGGTACTTCTTCTCGAATCAGGTTGCCACCAGTCCTGTTTCCTCCCAGCAGCAGACTGACGACACCGCCAGCCACCCCCAGGAGGTCCTGTCGAAGGAGGGCGTCAAATTCATGCTGAAGGAGCTGCTGGAGGAGCATCAGCGGGCGGGATCCACCAAGCCCCTTTCGGACCAGAAGCTCTCGGAGGTGCTGGCTCAACAGGGCATAAAAATTGCCCGTCGAACGGTGGCAAAATATCGTTCGGAGCTAAACATCGACTCATCTTTTGACCGAAAATAACGTATATGAAAATCACGCATCTCTTATTCGATTTAGACAACACCCTGTACCCCTCCACCGCCGCCATCGACCAGGGCATCACCAGCAGGATGATCGGCTTTGTGGCGGACTTGCTGGGACTAGATTTCCAGCAGGCGGCGGAGCGACGGCAGCAGCGGCTTCCCTTCTATGGCACCACCTTGGAATGGCTCAAGACAGAGCACGGACTGGAGGACACCGACGCATACTTTGCCGCTGTCCATCCACCCCAAGAGCTTCAGGAGCTGAATCCCGACCCAAACCTGCGACCATTGCTGCAATCCCTGAGTCTCCCCATGACCATCCTCACCAACGCTCCCCGCTGCCATGCCCAGCGGGTACTGGAATTCCTGAATGTAGTGGACCTGTTCACCGGCATCCACGACATCCAGAGCAACGGCTTCAAGGGCAAGCCCTATCCAGACTCCTATCGTACCGCCCTTGCCGCAGGCGGCTTCACCGTGGCGGAAACCCTCTTCTTTGACGACCACAAGAAATACACCGACGGCTACCAGGCCATTGGCGGACAGGCTGTCCTTGTGCAGCACCCGGCCACTGCCACCGGCCATCCCCATCCCCTGGACTCAATTGTGGAGCAGGCCGATTCTCCAAAAACAGGTCCCGCCCAGCTGGTGATTCAGTCGGTCTATCAGGTTCCCCAGGTGCTGGAGCTGCTGGCAAAAAAATAGAAGGCGGAAATCCCGCCTTCTGCTCCCATCACTTTCCCCCGGTCTGCGAATCACCTGACACCGGCACTCTCTGTTTTCTAACAGCCGCCTTTATTTTCAGCCGCACCGTCTTGATGCGCCGCTGGGCCTGATCCTCCACCACAAAGATTCGTTCTCCGTCACGATACACCTCTCCGGTGGAGGGCAGGTAGCCGAACCGCTCCAAGAGCCAGCCTCCAAGGGTGTCAAAGTCCTCGGACTCGCAGTGGAGGCTGAAAATCTCGTTCACATCGGAAAGCTTCAGGTCTCCCGGCAGAAGGAAGTCTGTGGAGGACAGGATGCGAATTCGCTTTTCAGGAGCCACCTCACGGCTGTACTCATCGGTCATGCGGCCCATCACCGCATTGAGGATGTCGTCCAGCGTCACCACACCGCTGGTGGTTCCATGCTCGTCCACCACCGCCGCAAAGCTGGTTCTATCCGTCTTGAAGGTGTGCAGCAGGGACACGGCAAGCTTTGTCTCCGGCACGTAGAGAATTTCCTTCATGTGGCGGCGGGCAAAGTCCTTCTCCTCCCGATTGCCCTGATAGAACAGCATGGTCTTGTAGTGCAGCAGCCCCACGTAGGCATCCTTGTCCCCCTCCTGCCCGCTGACCGAGTCATAGACGGGAATGCGTGAATAGCCGCACTTGTTGAAGATGGCCACCGCCTCCTGATAGCTTGCGTCGGAGGGAATGCCCTGGACAAAGGAGCGGTGACGCGCAATGTCCCGCACCCGCAGGTCCGTAAACTCGAATATCTTGTAGAGCATATCCTTCTCGTTGTTCTCCAGGGTGCCCTCCGCATTCCCCAGGGCGATGAGGGTCTTCAGTTCATCCTCCGTCACCAGAGGCGTGTCAGACCTCCACACCTTGTCCACAAAGGAGCCCACTCCACGGGTCAGGCAGGCAAAGAGCCACACCAGGGGAAACATCACCTTCTGGAGCACCATCAAAGGCAGGGAGGCACGGCAGGCCAGATGGTCGGGCCTCATGGTAGCCATAGTCTTGGGCAGCACCTCCCCGAACATGATGATGATGATGGTCATGGCCACCGTGGCGGCACCCACGCCCCCCTGGCCGAAGAGGTCAACCGCCAGGGCCGTGGCGGCAGAGGAGGCCAGGTTGTTCACAAAGTTGTTCCCGATGAGGATGGTGGTCAGGAGGCGATCCATGTCTGATTTCAAAGCAGACACACGCTTGGCGCCCGGCATCCTGTCCTTCACCATCTGTCGCAGATGAATTTTCGAGATGGACAGCACAGCCGTCTCCGAGGAGGAGAAGAAGGCGGAGGCTCCCACCAAAACCACAAGAAGCACTACGGTAAGCACCCACATCACTGAGCCTCCTGTTTCACATGGATGGTGAGGATGCGGGTTGCATCCGCCTCCTTGACGGTAAAGAGCATTCCCTGCTCCCGGTAAAAGTCACCCTCCACGGGAACCTTGTCCAGCTTCTCGCTGAGATAGCCTCCCAAGGTCTCGTAGAATTCGGAGTGGAGGCTGCATCCGAACCGCTCGGCAACCTCCGTAAGGCGGATAGCCCCATCCACCAGGGCCTCCCCCTGGGCCAGCTCCACCGTCTGGGGCATCCGCGCCTGGTAGAACTCGTCCCCCACCGTACCGAAAATCTCTCGGGAAATGTCCTCAGTGGTAAGGATTCCGTCGGTACCGGAATACTCGTCAATGACCACCGCCAGACTCTGCCGGTTCTCCCGCAGCATCTGCTGCACCGAGGACATCTTCTTTGTGCCCACAATGTAGAGGGGCGGCCGCATGATGTCCCGCACAAAGAAGTTGTCGCTCTTTCCCTGATAGAACATCATGTCCTTGATGTAGAGGACACCCACAATGTCGTCCAGATTCTGACGGTAGACGGGAAAGCGGGAAAGCCGGGACTGCTGGGCCAGCTCGATGATGGAATGGTAGCTGGCGGTGAGGCTGATGGCCACAATCTTTGTACGTGGAACCATGATGTCCTTGGCCGCCAGGTCCGTGAAGCGGAAGACACGATGCATCATCCTCTTTTCATCCTGCTCCAGCACGCCTTCCTCCTCGCCCACATCGATGAAATTCTTGATTTCATCCTCGGTGAAGGACACGGTCTTTTGGTTAGACTTGATGCCCAAGGCCCGTGAGGCAAGCCGGGCAAAGCCGGAGAAGACAAAGACCAGGGGTGAAAGCAGCTTCATAGAAAATGAGATGAGACCGGAGAACAGGAAGGCCACAGGCTCCGGATGACGACTTCCCACAGTCTTTGGCGTAATCTCTCCGAAAATCAGCAGCACCACCGTGGACGCCAGGGTGGCGATTCCTACACCGGAGGAGCCGAACAGCTGCAGCGCCAGGGAGGTGAGCAGGGCGGTGATGGCAATGTTCACAATGTTGTTGCCCACCAGCACCGTGTTCAAAAGCTGCTCCTTGCGGTCCAACAGCCGTCCCACACGGATGGCTCCCCGGTCCTTCTTTGAGCGGAGAAAACGAATACGAAGTCTGTTGATTGACAGAAAGGCGCTTTCCGATGAGGAAAAAATCATGGAAAGGATGATGAGGACCACTACCGCCAGTAGCAGTCCCGCAAGTCCCGACACCGCCGCAGAGTCAGCGGCAAGTGCCGGGGGAGGTTCCGAGGGTATGGAATCAGGATCCACTACTCCATCCCCTCCGCAGTGACACCTGCATTCTCATTGGCCAGATTGTAGGCATCGATGGTCATCTTGATGGAGGCGGCCATCTCGCTTTCAGGGGCACATTCAAGCGCTTGGTTCAAATAGGTGAACATATTTGCGGAGTCACCAATCAAAGAGCAGAAATAAGCTGCCTGATACAGCAGCTCCTGCTTCTCCACATCGCTGCAGAAGCCATCCTCAACGGGAGCCAGCATGACTTGGATTGCGGTAGCAGCATCGCCAGTGAACAGGGCCTCGGTGGCCTTGGCATAGGCATCCAGCATGGCATATTTGCCACGGAGACCGCTCTCGTTGTTGGGATCCAGCTCTGGGCCCATGCCGTACAAGTCTGACAGGAGGTAGCTGTAGGCAGGATCGGTGGCTTCATACAACTCATCGATGGCCTTCAGCTTGGCCACTCCCGTGCTGGAATTCACCGCCTTCACCAAGGACTTCAGCTTGTCCCCGTTCTCCTTGTTGTCCGCCAGCACTGTCAGGAACTGCTCCGGCGTTGTGACAGCCGCATCATAGGGGATGTTTCCATAGACATAGCCCTGGGGTGTGGTCAGCAGCATCACTGGCATGGCACCCCCTGCCACGGAAAAATTCATGGCTGTGGCAATATCCTTTTCCAGCTGGGGCATGGCAGCCTCCGCAGCCTCCTTCTGCTCCTCAGTGGCATCCTCACCAACCTGAACGGCAGCCATCCTGGAGTCGGAGTAATCAAGATGCACCAGCACATAGTCCTTGCTGGCAGCGTCGATAAAATCCTTTGTATCGAAGATGTTTGTCTTCAGCTGGGTGCTGACTCCATCCGTATCCTCGCTGCTGAAGAACAGCAGCATGTCCTTTCCATTCTTGGAGGCCAGCTGCTGCCCCTCCTCGTAGTCGGCAAGCCAGCCCTTGGGAGCGCTGGAGCAACCGACAAAACCCATCAAAACAACAAGTACAGCCAAAATGACAACACTAGACATAATTCTCTTCATTCAAAACTCCTCGGACACCTGCTCCATAAATCTCCGGAACAGGTGTCAATTATAAATATACATATTTTATTGGAAATATGACACACCTGCAGCAAAAATATTCTGGCAGGCGCTGGTTTTCTTGCACACTCCGCCGTGGCCAGTGACATTTCCCATCAAGTACGGACTGCCATTCAGCAGGTCTGGCCCCAGGGTTCGCTCGCTGTGTCCCATCTTTCCCAAAACCCGTCCGTCGGGACTGGTGAGTCCCTCGATGGCGTAGGCAGAACCATTGGGATTGTCCGGCTCGCTGAAAGCCACCCCGCCGTACTCATCCACGTACTGGGTGAAGACCTGCCCCTTGCGGAACAAGTCCTGGGCCAGCCCCTGACTGATGATAATCCGTCCCTCACCGTGGGAGATGGGCACCAGATGGATTGCATCCTCCAGCACCGACTGATGCCGTGCCCAGGGAGACAAGCCAGACACCATCCGAGTGCGGGAGATACGGGAGATATGGCGACCAATGGTATTGTAGGTCAGGGTGGGCATCTCGGCAGAAGGCTCCAGAATCCGTCCGTAGGGCACCAGTCCCGTCTTGATGAGAGCCTGGAAGCCGTTGCAGATTCCCAGCACCAAGCCATCCCGCTTTTCCAGCAGGTCTGTGATGGCCTGGGCAACTTGTGGCTCCCGGATGACGTTGGCGATGAACTTGCCGGAACCGTCCGGCTCGTCACCAGCAGAAAAGCCTCCTGAGAAGGCAAGAATCTGAGCCTGGTCGATTTCCTTTGCCAGCTGGGACAGAGACTCCTGCAGGGCCTCAGGGCTATTGTTCCTGAACACCAGAATCCGCGCGTCGCCACCAGCCAGACTGAAGGCCCGCCTCATGTCGAACTCGCAGTTTGTTCCAGGGAATACGGGAAGGATGATACGAGGAGTGGACTCCTTGAGAATGTTCAAGGCTCCCCGGCCAGCCGTACCCTTCTCCAATTCCTGTCGGGCAGCCTGCAAGGACTCGTGGGTGGCAGAGGCAAAGCCCGGCAAGCTCTCCTGCGGGGCGGATGAGACTGACGGGAACACCTTTGACAGGGTTTCTTCCCAGCAGGACTCCAGCTCCTCCAGCTTCACCGCCACAGAGCCGATGCCCGGCAGGTCAGCCGTTATCACCGGGTCTGCAATGGTCTGTCCCAGCAGATGGAGGCAGGATCCGTCAAAGCCTGCCGCCGCAAGGTCTTCCTGGGAAACGCCTTCGGCCACCTCCACCACGAGGGAGCCATAGGCCGGCAGGAAAAGCCCCTCCGCCCCAGCAGGGAGTGCGCCGCAGGAATCCAGTGGCAATCCCACCGCAGGAATGGAGCCTTTCATGGCAAGGCCAATTTTGTTTCCAAAGGCCATCTTGGCCACCGCCTCGGCAACACCACCAGCCCCCACCGGATAGGCGGCCACCACCTTGCTGCCCAGCTGGTACAGGGCGGCGGCATTCCGGTTGAAGGAATCAAAATCTGGATCCAAGGCAGCTCCGTAGGGCACGGAAATGAGATACACGGAATGGTGTGCGGCCACAAAGCTTCCGCCCCGCACCCGATCCTGAGCCTCGGTGGCCACCGCAAAGGACACCAGGGTGGGCGGCACCTTCAGTTCCTGGAAGGAACCAGACATACTGTCCTTTCCACCGATGGCGGCTGTCCCGCAGATTTTCTGGGCCTCCAAGGCACCTAGCAGGGCGGCAGCAGGCTTTCCCCAGGAGCAGGAATCCACTGTCCGCTCGAAATATTCCTGGAAGCTCAAGCGGCAGGAGGCGGGATTTCCACCCATCGCGGCAATCTTTGCCAAGGAGGACAGCACCGCAATCTGGCCACCGTGCCAGGGACTCCACTGGGCAATCCGTGGGTCATAGCCATAAGACATGAGGCTGACAGTGCTGGTCTCGCCGTCAAGGACAGGAATCTTGGCGGCCATTCCCGCCTCCGGTGTGGACTGGTAGCGGCCACCCAAGGGGAACAGCACCGTGCCCGCCCCAATGGAACCGTCGAACCGCTCGGAAAGTCCCCGCTGGCTGCAGCAGGCCAGGTCCGCCATCAGCCTGCGCCAGGCATTTTCCACCCCATGCACCAACCAGCTGCGGGTAGTCTTCACCAAGGAACCCGTGGGCTGAATTTGGGCTGACTGGCTCATGGCAGCAGGGGAAAAGGCCGCATCTACAGAATCCAGGGGCCGCAACAGGGGCGAGTCAGCATCAGGCGACGTGATGAGGGCACGGGCAGAGCGTGTTGCACCTGCCGTATCCAAGAAGCTACGGTCAATGTCTACGATGGTTTGCCCCCGCCACCGCATCACCAGACGGTTTGTATCTGTCACACTGGCGATGACAGCTGCATTGAGGTTCTCTGCGGCACAGGCTGCCATCAGGGCATCCACGTCAGCCTCCCGCACCACCAGTGCCATGCGCTCCTGGGACTCGGAGATGGCCAGCTCGGTGCCGTTCAATCCCTCGTACTTCTTGGGCACCGCGTCAAGGTCGATGTCTAGACCAGGGGCCAGTTCTCCCACCGCCACTGCCACGCCGCCGGCACCAAAGTCGTTGCAGCGACGAATCATACGGCTCACCTGGGGATTGCGGAACAGGCGCTGGATCTTCCGCTCCTCCACGGCATTCCCCTTCTGCACCTCGGCGGCGGCATCCACCACGGACTCCACGGTGTGCACCTTGGAGGATCCTGTGGCACCACCGATTCCGTCACGGCCTGTTCCGCCCCCCACCAGCACCACCACATCGCCACACTCAGGCTCCTCACGCATCACCATATGGGCAGGAGCCGCCGCAATGACCGCCCCCAGCTCCATGCGCTTGGCCTCAAAGCCAGGATGGTAGAGCTCCGCCACCTGTCCCGTGGCAAGGCCAATCTGGTTGCCATAGGAGCTGAATCCGGCGGCGGCCTCACGGGTCAGCTTCATCTGGGGCAGTTTTCCCTTCCGGGTATGCTCCACCGGCACCGTGGGATCGGCTGCTCCCGTCACTCGCAGGGACTGGTACACCCAAGAGCGGCCGGAAAGGGGGTCACGGATGGCACCTCCAATGCAGGTGGCCGCACCTCCGAAGGGCTCAATCTCCGTGGGATGGTTGTGGGTTTCGTTCTTGAACATCAAAAGCCAACGCTCAGTTCGTGGCTCAGGATGGGTGTAGTTCACGTCGATGTAGATGGAGCAGGCGTTGATTTCGGCGGAAAGCTCGATGTCATCCAGCTTGCCCTGCTTTGTCAGGTACTTCGCCCCAATCACCGCCATGTCCATGAGGGTCATCGGCTTGTCGTCACGGCCGACGTACAGCTCCGCCCGCATATCGGTGTAGTTTTCCAGTGACTGGCGGAACCGCTGGGCAAAGGGCCCCTCCTCAATGGCCACCTCCTCCAGCACCGTATTGAAGGTGGTGTGGCGGCAGTGGTCGGACCAGTAGGTGTCCAGCACCCGAATCTCCGTCTCCGTGGGATTGCGCCCCTCCTTGCGGAAGTAGGACTGGAGGAAGGTCAGGTCGGCCATGTCCATGGCAAGTCCCATATCCTTGTGGAATTCTTCCAGAGAGACAATTCCCATGTAGATGAAATCCCTCATGACGGGGATGTCGTCAGGCAGGGAAATGCTCATGTCCAGGGTTTCAGGAATACCGGGGGAGGCCAGGCGGGAGTCCACCGGATTGATGAGGTAGTCCTTTATCTTGTCCAAGTCGGCAAGGCTCAACTCTCCCCGGAGAATCACCATCTTGGCACAGCGAACCTGGGGAGCCAGGGCAGCAGACTCTCCGCCCAAACCTGCCAGCAGCAGGGAAAGGCACTGGCCGGCCGAATCGGAGCGCTGGTCGTACTGCCCGGGAAGATACTCCCAGATAATGACCTGATCCTCTTCTGTAAGCTCCAGCTGCTGGAAACTGAAGCAGTCGCTCTGGGGCTCGCTGAAAATACGGGAGGCTGCCAGCTGTGCCACCTCAGAGTCAACATGGTCGATGTCATACCTGTTCAGGTAACGGACACTGGCAACCCCAGAAATCCCCAAAAAACCAGTCAACTCACTGCGGATTCTCTCCGCCTCATTCTGAAAGCCAGGCTTTCGCTCTACATAGATACGGAACATTCTATTATTGTACGGGTTATAGGGAAAAAATTCAATAAAAAAGGCGATCCCTTAAGACCGCCTGCAAGCCTTGCCCTCCAACGGGCAGATCCTTTTTTGCTACAGCTTCTCCAGCTCATCCCGACGGGAAACCACCGTGCTCACCAGCCCGTAGTCCAATGCCTCGGTGGCGGAAAGCCAGTAGTCACGGTCCGTGTCCTTAGCCACCTGGTCCAGGGGCTTGCCGGTCTCCTGGGAGATGACCTGGTTGATCTTGGCCTTGATCTTCTCCAGCTCCTGGGCATGAATCTCTATGTCGGTGGCCACTCCCCTGATTCCGCTCAAGGGCTGGTGAATCAGGTAACGACTGTTGGGCATGGCCACTCGGCGGGACTTGTCTGCCGCCAGCAAAATCAGTGCACCAGCACTGGCCACCAGCCCCATACCAATACAATACACAGGCGCCTTCACAAAGCGGATCATGTCGAAGATTGCATAGCCTGCGTCCACATCGCCACCGGGGGAATCGATGAAAATACGGATGGGCTGGTCGGAATCAGCCTCCATCACCAGCAGCTGACGGACAATCTTTTCTGCCAGCGCCTTGTTCACCTCACCGGACAGAAGAATCTGCCGTGTCTTGAGGAACTTTGTATTCATTACCTCGGAGCCTGACTCCTGGGACTTCTCTTCCTTATCATCATCTGAACCAAAAAAAATCATACATTCTCCTGTTCATGCCCTGCGAGCGACAATAATTCCGGCCTTCCACCGAACGGCCCAAGGCATATCCTAACAAATATACAAAAAAACCTGCTATTTTTCAAGTTTTCCCACAAGTAAAGTCAAATTGTCATAATTATTGATGATTTTTTCGAGAATGACATTGCATTTTTATCAAACGTTGGTATACTAACGAAAGAAAAAAAGTCATGCCTCCATCTTGTATGCGGATACATAATTTCTTACCATCAAAGTACTGATGCTGTAGTATGACGAACGAGGAGCTTTTTATGGCAAACACTTACAAGATTCCAGCACAAGCCGTTCTATACAACTACCTGACCTACCTCAGTCCTATCGGTTTTTTCATCTTCGAGGTGCTGCTGACCGGAACCATTCCTGCAAAAAAGCTGGGAGCCTTCTTCTTGAACCCGGCATTTTTCATCTACCTGGCGCTTGCTATCGCCATTCCCGCCCTGTTGATAGCCCGTACGACGCGAATCATCGGCCAGTATGACGGATCCAGTGAAAGCTGCCACAAGGCCAACAAGGCAGCCCTGCTCTTCACCAAAGTCTCTATCTACCTAGCCATCCTCATGAGTTTCTTCCCTATTTTCCTGGCACTGCCCATGGAAGAGGTGAACAATGTGGTCATCATCATGCAGTCCTTCGGAGCCTGCTGCTTTGTGTCACTGGCCACCTACATCAAATTCATCCAGCTGTTCGAGAATTCCCTGCACCACCTCCCTCTCACCAAGGAGGACACCTCCATGTCACTGGTGCTCCGCAGTTCACTGGTGGGCTGCTTTGTCTGTGTTGGCTCAGTGCTGATTCTCTGCGCACCCTTGGTGAATTTCAACAGTCCCGACGGGGTGAACTTCGACCTGAGCAAGCTCTTTCCCCTGAGTCTCTGCAGCATGATTCTGGGACTCCTTGACTTCTACCTGCTGATGCGGGCAGTAGCCCTCCGGGTCAAGGCCATCGGATACGCCGTGAACCAAGTCTCCCAAGGCAACTTTGACAAGGGCCATGTGCGGGTACAGTCACGGGACGAATTCGGACTGCTGTCCAATGACATCAACACCTTCATCAACAAGGACAGCGAGGTCATCCACATGGTCTGTGACAGTGTGTCCAGCTGCAGCGATTCCATGAACCTGCTGGCAGACAAGATGGAGTCCTCAAATGAGGCCGTCTCCATGGTGCTTGGCTCTATCTCCGACGTGAAGAACGAAATGATCAACCAGGTGTCCGGCATCGAGCAGACCCAGGCCTCCGTGAACCAAATCACCACACTCATCAACAACCAGAACGGCGGCATCCAGAACCTTGCCTCCAGCGTCACGGAGGCATCCGCTGCCATCGAGGAAATGGTGGCAAACATCCATTCCGTGTCGGAAATTCTGAAGAAGAACACTGTCACCGTGCACCAGCTGGGCACTGCCGCCAGCGAGGGGCAGAAGACGGTAGAGACTGCAGTCTCCTCATCCCGCCAGATTTATCAGGAGTCAGAGGGTCTGATGGAGGCTAGTGAAATCATCAAGCACATCGCCGAGCAGACCAACATGCTGGCCATGAACGCCGCAATCGAGGCAGCCCACGCCGGGGATGCGGGAAAGGGCTTTGCCGTCGTCGCCGATGAAATTCGCAAGCTGGCGGAGGACTCCAGTGCCCAGAGCCTTACCATCACCAACCGGCTGAAGGAATTAGGCAGCACCATCAACACCGTGTCCGAGAACACCCAGCAGGTGGAGCGGCACTTTGCCACCATCTTTGAGTTCGCCCAGTCGGTGCAGCGACAGGAAGAGGTCATCATGCGAGCCATGGAGGAGCAGACCGCCGGCAGCGGCCAGGTGCTGGAGGCCATGCGCTCCATCCACGGCATCACCTTCTCCGTCAGCGACAGCTCCAGCTCCGTCCTTCAGGGCAGCAAGGAGATTGACATGGAGATGCACAAACTGGTGGAGATCACCAGCCAGATTACGGACTCCATGAACAAAATGTCCAGTGGTGCCGCCCAGGTGACGGAGGCACTGGAGGTGACCAACCAGGAGCTGGTCCGCAACCAGAACATCCTGACCAATCTGGACAAAACCATGAGCCAGTTCAGCACATAATGCGAGGCAGGCCATCCTGCGCAACTGGAAGCCCGGTGGCCACTCTCATTTTTTAGCTGGAGTCGCCGTCCTTGCGATATACCATCCTTTTCTGTTATACTGGCTGAAACTACATTCGGAGCATTTTGTGACAAAGTACATTTTCATTACTGGTGGCGTGGTCTCTTCCTTGGGCAAGGGAATTGCGGCGGCATCCTTGGGGCTCATCCTGAAAAGCCGTGGCCTCAGGGTCATCAACCAGAAGTTCGACCCCTACCTGAACATAGATCCCGGCACCATGAATCCCTACCAGCACGGTGAGGTCTTCGTTACCGATGACGGCGCCGAAACCGACCTGGACCTGGGACATTACGAGCGGTTCACCGACGAGAGCCTCTCCCAGAGCAGCAACACCACGGCCGGCCGTGTCTACCTCTCCATCCTGAACAAGGAGCGTGAGGGGGGCTTCAACGGCGGCACCGTCCAGGTGATTCCGAATGTAACCGACGAGATTCGCCGCAGGATGCTCTTGTCTGCACAGGAGACAGGAGCCGATGTCATCATCACTGAAATCGGTGGAACGGTGGGAGACATCGAGTCCCTGCCCTTCATCGAAGCAATCCGCCAGATTAAATACGAGGTGGGAGTGGAAAATTGTGCCTACATCCACCTGACCCTGCTACCCTACATGAAGAAGGCCCAGGAGCTGAAGTCAAAGCCCACCCAGCATTCCGTCCAGGACCTGCAGGGGCTGGGCATTCAGCCAGACATCATCATGCTCCGCAGCGAGATTCCCGTAGATGCCGGCACCAAGGAAAAGCTAGCCCTCTTCTGCAACGTGTCCACTGACTGCATTATCCAAAATCTCAACGCAAAGTCAATCTATGAGGTTCCGCTGATGATGGAGCAGGAGGGCTTGGGAAAGGTAGTGTGCCGAGTACTTGGACTGGAGGACAAGCCAAGTCAGCTTGCTGACTGGGCGGCCATGGTGGAGCGGTTTTACCATCCAGCGGGCATGGTCCGCATCGCACTGGTGGGAAAATACGTGGAGCTCCACGACGCCTACCTTTCCGTGGTGGAATCCTTGATTCACGGTGGCATTGCCGCCAACGTGGAGGTGGACATCGACTGGGTTGATGCGGAGGAATGCACCGACGAGGCTGCCACTGCCCAGAGGCTGAAGGATGCCCACGGCATCATTGTGCCCGGTGGCTTTGGTGTCCGTGGTATCGAAGGAATGATCCAAGCGGCCCAATATGCCAGAACACACAAGGTTCCCTACTTCGGCATCTGCCTGGGAATGCAGATTCAGGTCATTGAATTTGCCCGGAATGTGCTGGGTCTGGCAGGAGCCAATTCCAGCGAGATGGACAAGGAAACCGCCCATCCTGTCATCGACCTGATGAGCGACCAGAACGGAGTCATCCTTGGCGGAACGCTGCGGCTGGGAAAGTATGCGTGCCAGCTGGCCGAAGGTAGCCGTGCCGCAGCAGCCTACGGTTCCCAGACCATCTGGGAGCGCCACCGCCACCGCTACGAATTCAACAATACGTATAGAACACTCTTTGAGGAAAGCAGCCTCCGCCTCACTGGCATCAATCCTGAGCGGAATCTGGTGGAGATTGTGGAGCTGGACGGCCATCCCTGGATGCTGGGAGCTCAGTTCCACCCTGAGTTCAAGTCACGGCCCAACCGTGCCCATCCCTTGTTCCGGGAATTCATCGCCGCCTCGGTCAAGAATTCCTCCAAGCAATAATCGAGGGGATTGCCTATGGCCTGGCAGAAAATCGTTGTCATCAACTTTGGAAATCACTTTGCCCACAAGATTACACGAACCTTGCGGTTGCTGGGTTTTCATGCGGAAATCGCATCGCCTTCTGCCCAGCGAGAGGATTTGAAGGGCGCAGCAGGTATTATCCTTTCCGACGGCCCAGAATCCCTTCAGGATTCCAAGGCACCCATCTTCAACACAGAGCTCCTGGGCCTTGATGTGCCAATACTGGGAATCGGCTACGGACACCTGCTCTTAGCCCATCTCAGTGGCGGAAAGGTGGGGCGTGCCCTCATCGGCGAATTCGGCTTTGCCCAGATGAACCAAAACCTGGCCACCTACAGCCCCCTGCTACTGAGTCTGGAGGAAAGTATAAAGGTCAGTGTGAGCCACCAGGACGAGGTACTCCAGCTGCCACCAGGATTCGAGATGGTGGCCTCCACAAAGGTCTGCCCCTACGCTGCCATCCAGGACCTGAACCAGAGACGGTTTGGCTTTCAGGGTAACATCGAGTCAAAGGAAACTGATTGTGGCCCCACCATTCTAAAGAATTTCGCCCGATTCTGCGGCATGGAGAAGAACTGGGACCGGGATATTGTGCTGGAGTTGATGCTGGCAAAGATTCGCTTTACCGCCAGGGACAAGAAGGTGCTGATTTTCCTGTCCGGTGGAGTGGATTCTAATGTGGCCTTTACCCTGCTGAACAAGTCCTTGGGCCAAAATCGTGTCTTGGGAATCCACATCGACAACGGTTTTCTCCGCAAGAATGAGAGCAGGAGCATCGCCCGCCGATATCAGGAATTTGGCTTCAAGAACTTTGTGGTGGCAAATGCCGCCCGCAGTTTCCTGCAGGTCATGGGAAAGGAAGTGAATCCCCATCGAAAGCGACAACTGGAGCATGCCTATTTCCTCCACGTCCAGAACAAGATGATGGACAAGCTGAATCTGAATCCCGACGAATGGCTGGTAGCTCTCAACACCCTGTATTCCGACAGTCTCCTGCCAGACAATCTGAAGGAACGCTACGTCATACAGGATAATCCGAAGGAAAATGTCGGTGTCCAGGGACTTATCCAGCGAGGAATGGTGATAGAGCCACTGAAGGAGCTCTACAAGGACGAGGTAAAAATTATTGGCCGGAGAATGAAGCTGCAAGACGAGATGATCGACCGCCACCCCTTCCCGGAGCAAGGACTTGCCATCAATGTCCTGTGCAGCGGGGGAATTCTGACCCATCAGGATCGTCAGATCCTTTCCCAAGTGCAATTGGCAGTGTTGAACCTCATCAGCAAGGAGGGCTTGCAGGCGACCTCTGCCGAGGTGCTGCCAGTGCGAACTGCAGGCATACAAACCGATTTCAGGGCCTATCGCTTTCCTGTCGCACTCTCCTTTGACTCCGACGGCCATCGGGATTGGCTCACAGTGCTCCAGTCCTTAGAAAACCAGCAGGAGGAGCTGGACTTTGAGCTCACCGAGGAGCAAAAAAATCTTCCCTGGTACCATATACCACGGTGGCGTGTGCTGGATCGGGTTTCCTCCTTTATCACCGACTCACTGTCAGAAGTGAGCCGGGTGGTGGTTCGGCTCTATCAAAGGCACGGAATCACCCTCAAGCTGCAGGAGGGCTACTGCAGCAAGGAGCGGCTGGACCAAACCAGGGAGGCAGACTTCATCGTGCTGGAGGAACTGAAGCGCTTCGGCTGGTACGAGGAGATTTTCCAGCACCTGACCATCAACCTGCCCTACGCCTCCTGCCCCGAGCATTGCAGCATCGTGCTGCGGCCGGTAGTCTCCGACGATGTAGAGACAGCAGAATTCGCTCACATGAACCATCAGGTTCTGGATGCCATCATGAAGCGGCTGGTTCAGCTGCCCTATGTGGATGCCATCTACTACGACATCACCAACAAGCCCCCCGCCGCATTCAGCTGGGAATGACGGTGAGTGGGCTTGGACAACGACCTTGCATAGTTTTGCTAGGCTTCTAAGCGACGGACGAGCCAGGGTAGGGCTTTCTCGAATTTCACGCCGTACCAGTGGCTTTTGTCATCTAGGGTGGCCTTCATGGACTCCACCACAAAGTCCGCTCCCAAGGAGGCGGCATCAATCAGGGACTTGCCGCGACAGAGTGCACCGGCAACGGAGGAGGCGAACACGTCTCCCGTACCGTGCATCTGGGCATCCAGCCGCTGGCGGAAGTAATAGTCGATCTTCGTTCCGTCAAAGCAGGCGCAGCCCAGCAGCTTTGGATCATAGCTCACTCCTGTCAGCACCACGCTCTTTGCTCCCAGCCCCATCAATCGCTCCAAAAGCCCTACGATGTATTCCTCGTCATAGTCTTGGTGTTCCAGATTGTTCCCCCGATAATCCTCCTGCAAGAGAAATGCCGCCTCAGTCAGGTTTGGCATGATGACATCGGCACCACGGCACAGCCTTGCCATCTCAGCGGGGAAGTCGGTGTCAAAGCCCGTGTACAGGCGGCCGTTGTCCGCCATCACCGGATCCACAATCCTCAGTGCGCCGGGATTTGCCGTCTCCTCCATTATTTTCAGAATCACGGGAATCTGAGCCTTGCTGACGTAACCGGTGTAGAAGGCATCGAACTTGATGGCCTCCTTGTTCCAGTGGGCAAGAATCGGCTCCATGTCATCGGTGAGGTCGTGGAAGGTATAGCCTGAAAAACCTGCCGTGTGGGTGGAAAGAACGGAGCTGGGCAGCACCGCAGTCTCGATACCGCAGGCAGAGATTACTGGCAATGCCACCGTCAGGGAGCATTGTCCCACACAGGAAATATCCTGAATTGTCAAAAGTCGTTTATCCATAGCTTTCTCCGACAAAAGATTGACCCAGCCCGGCTCCTGCCGAAGGCCAAGAAATGAGATGAGGAGGAGGCTGTCCAGCATTCACCGGGCGAGTCGGCTTTAGCATACGACAAATCTGGTATCAGGTATATATTCATTTTTAACTAATTTTTATATAATCAGATTATGATCACCATGGACATTGCCCAGCGGGGAAGCCTGACTCTCACGGAATTTCTCTACAGTCAGCTGAAAGAAAGGATTCTGGCAGGAAAACTGGCCCCCAACCAGAAGCTGCCCTCCAAACGGAGCCTTTCTTCCCATCTAGGTGTCAGCGTCATCACGGTGCAGAATGCCTACCAGCAGCTGATTGACGAGGGATATGTCTACTCAGTGGAGAAACGGGGCTATTTTGTGACACCACTGGATACCGGCATCCATGACATGCCATCCCCGAAGAAAATCCCTCCCCCTCCACAATCTTCCTCCTCAGAAGGAAGGCCAGAAAGAATTCCCCCGCAACGGAAGGCTCTCCGCCTCCAGCCAGACCTTATCAACCTGCGGGACAGCCACATCCACCAGGAGCTTTTTCCCTTCACCCTCTGGTCCCGGCTCATGCGGAAGGTGCTGCAGGATTCCAAGGACAGAATCCTCTCTCCCCTGCCACCGGAGGGCTTGTGGGAGCTACGGCTAGCGGTGGCAGGCTATCTGGGAACCTTTAGGAACATGGCGGTGGAACCAGAGCAGGTGGTGATTGGGGCGGGAACGGAGTACCTGTACTCATTGGCACTCCAGCTGTTGGGCCGTCACCTGCGATACGGTGTGGAAAATCCCGGCTACCAAAAGCCCGCCCGCATCATGGAGGAAATGGGTGTCGGCTGGACTCCCGTGACCATGGATGCATCGGGGGTCACAGTGGATGAGCTGGTGAAACAGCAGGTGGATGCGGTGCTGGTGTCTCCAGCCCACCAGTTCCCAAGCGGCATCATCATGCCCATCAAACGGCGGCAGGAGCTCCTGGCCTGGAGCCGCAACCAGCACCAGCAGCGGTTCATCATAGAAGACGACTACGACAGCGAATTCCGATTTACCGGCCGTCCCTTGGAGCCACTTTTTTCCCTAGATTCTGCCAATGCCAGACAGGATGCCCCCAGAGGAAAAAAGATGGGCCAGGTCATCTACCTAAACACCTTCACAAAGACCCTCACCCCGTCCCTGCGCATCAGCTACATGGTTTTGCCCTGGAATCTGGTGAGACGATTCCGCCAGCAGCTGGGCTTCTATTCCTGCACGGTCTCTAGCATCGAGCAGCTAACCCTAGCACGATTCATCCAAGAGGGACACTACGAAAAGCACCTGGCCCGACGTAAAAATCACTATCGCAACGTGCGGGATAGTCTCATCCTCCAGCTGGCACGCAGCCCTCTAGCCAGCCGAATCGCCATCAGTGGCAAGGATGCAGGTCTCCATTTCCTTTTGCAGGTGGACACGCACCTGAGCCACCAGAACTTACAGCAGCGGCTGGAGCAGGCAGGGATACAGGTGGCACTGCTGAACCAGTTCTTCCACCTTGAGGCCGAAGCATCCCGTCATCCTGTGCTGGTAGTAGGCTATTCCACACTGAAGAAGGAGCAGATTCCGCTGCTGGTGGAACGATTGTGCCGAGCGCTTCATCCATAAATCCCTTCCGGCAGTCCCCACTTAAAAAAAAGCGGGGCTACCTGATGAGGGTAGCCCCAGAGGAGAAAATTATGAGTACAGGTTTATGCTGCACTAGAATTGTAGCAAGGAAACATCAGTCAAGGAGAAACTGGCATCCTTGGTTCAACCAAAATCATTGCTTCTTTGCCGTACTGTTGGTGATGTAACTCTGGGTATCAGCAAATTCATCAATCAGGGCAATCCTCCCCTTCCAGTACTCAGCCTCGGTTCTGGTGGTGTAGGGACCAACCCGCAGGCGATAGTAGAGCTTACCATCATCGGCATTATGGGTAAAGATCTCGCTCTCAATCTTGTTGGCTGCCAACGCCGCACGAGCTGCCTCGGCATTATTTTTGTTGGTGACTGATGCCACCTGCACCCAGAATTGATCCACCAGCTTGTTGGTAGACTTAGCTGGCGCTGCCTTGGCAGTTGAAGCTGACTTTGCAGGTGAAGAGACCACTGGCTTTGCAGGCGAGGAAGCCGCTGACTTTGTGGGGGAGGACACAGGTTTTGTTGTCTCGGCAGCGGGAGCCTGTGCTGCGGCACTAGAACTTCCAGAAGCAACGGCGGAGGCTCCAGCCTGGTTGGTGGCGGTAATGGCAGCCTGCTGAACGGCCTCCTTAAGGCTGTTCAAGTCGATGGTGGTGGTACCGGCAGCACCGTACACATTGGTGGTCCCGGAATAGACGGTCATGGTGTCAACCTTAGTTCCCTCGGATCCAGCAGGCTCACCCGGAACAGCAGCGTCACCCACCAGCTGTCCCTGGGTCTGGAAGCTGCCAGTTTCCTCGGTGGCGGAAGCTTGGGAAGCGGGCTCAGTTGCAGGAGGCATAATCCAAGTGTCGTTGGGAGACTGGAGGGAGGCCAGTGCGGGCTCCACGGCTTGAGCAGGCCGGTTGATAATCAGTGCGGCACCCATGACAACCAGCAGAAAGACTCCTACACTTGCGATAATCCACAATATCTTCTTCTGTTCCATTCTGTCAAAATCCTTTCTAGTTTACGTTCCAATGCGCATGGAGTTGAAATGTTCCATACTCTGTATGTATCGGCATTTGAATTTTTATATTTAGCAAAGATGCCTGATTGGGAACGAAATCTTGACAGAATTTGTGCCGGAGCCATGGAATCACGGCGGCGGGCACGGAAAAAACGAATGATTCTTGGCGCATCCACAAAGAGAACCGCCCCGCACCGCTTAATTATATGAACTTTATACAATACGGTGGCATTGAGCACCACTGGTTCCTGGGGATGAGCCGCCACGAACTCCTCCAGCAGCTCCTCCACCTTGGGATGTACCAGCTGCTCGTGGCGGGACAGGGCAGCCTCGTCGTCAAACACCAAAAGGCCAATTCCCCGGCGGTTGAGGCTCCCGTCCTGGTTCACCAGCTGGACTCCCAGCCGCTGGGCCTTGTCCTGGTGGAGGGCCACAATCTCGTCCTTCAACAGGTCCAACGCCTGGTGGGCCACCCTGTCCGCGTCAACGCAGGCCCAGCCCTTGGAGGCAAGGATGTCCGAGGCAAGATTCTTTCCCGCCGCCATGGGACCGGTGACGCAGATGACCGGCTCACTTCGATTCTCCCAGTCCACCATCAATGGAAGTCCCCCCACCGTGGCCCCACCTCCACGGACACCTTCAGCGGCACCCGTAGCTGCACCACCGACTCCATCCCCTCCGTGATGAGGCGGACGGCCTCGTCAGCCGCCTCTTGAGGACACTCGAAGATCAGCTCATCGTGCACCTGGAGCAAAAGCTGTGCAGGACAACCTGACTCCCGCAGCCGCCTGCAAACCTCCAGCATGGCCTTCTTTACAATATCAGCCGCCGAACCCTGAATCGGCGTGTTGACGGCAACCCGCTCCGCCCCCGCCTTATCCTTTTTATTGCTGCTGGTGATGTCAGGAATGTAGCGGCGGCGGCCCATAAGAGTCTCCACATAGCCAGTCTCCTCCGCCTGGGAAATCATCCGTTCCTTGAACTGGTTGATGCTGGCGTAGGTGGCAAAATACTTTTCGATGAAGCTCTGGGCCTGACTACGAGGGATTCCCAGTTCATTGGAGAGGCGAAAGGCACTCATGCCGTACATCACCCCGAAGTTGATGGTCTTGGCTACACGCCGCATCTCCGGTGTCACCGCCTCCAAGTCAACCCCGAAAATGAGGGACGCCGTAGCCCTGTGCACATCGGTACCGCTGGCAAAGGCGGAGCACAGCCCCTCGTCCTGAGACAGGTGGGCCAAAAGCACCAGCTCAATCTGGGAATAGTCGGCGGAAATCAGCACCGTTCCTGGCGTGGCAGTAAAGGCAGAGCGAATGCGTCGTCCCTCCTCCTCCCGCACGGGAATATTCTGCAGATTCGGATCCCGGCTGGAAAGGCGTCCCGTGGCGGTGCCGGTCTGGACAAAGCTGGTGTGAATGCGACCATCCTTATCCGCCATCTTCGGCAGGGGCTCCACGTAGGTGGAAAGCAGCTTTGTCTTCGCCCGGTACTCAAGGATTTTCCGTGGCACCACATCTAGGGCCGCCAGCCCCTCCAGCACAGCGGTGTCGGTGGAGTAGCCGCTCTTTGTCTTCTTGCTGGGAGGAAGTCCCCGCTCCTCAAAGAGCACCTGCTGGAGCTGCTTGGTGGAGGCGATGTTGAACTCGTGGCCTACAATGTCAAAGATTTCAGTCTGGAGCTGACCAATCTCCTGAGCCAGCTCCTGTCCGTACTCCTCCAGCTCACGACCTTCAATATGAATGCCCCGCAGCTCCATCTCCGCCAGAATCGGCAGGATGGGCATCTCCAGCTCCAAAAAGAGCGGCAGCAGGTTGGTGCGCTCCAGCTGGGGCTTGAACAGCTGGTAGAGCTGCCAAGTCAGGTCGGCATCCTCACTGGCATAGGGAAGAGCCTGCTCCAGGGGCAGGTGGGCAAAGGTGGAGCCCTTGGGCACGATGGAGCTGAAGGAAATGGTCTCCAGCCCCAGCTTGTCCTTGGCCAATGATTCCAGGGACAGTGAGGATCTGTCTGGATCCAGCAGCCAAGCCGCCACCATGGTGTCCCAAATCAGGCAGCGGGGGCGCTCCAATCCGTTGCAGCAGAGCACCTGGTAGTCGAACTTACCGTTGTGCATGATGACGGTGCAGTCCTTGTTGCCAAACACCCGGGACAGCTGGGCCAAGGCGGCATCCTTCGCCATGAGGGGACCATGTTTGCTCTCCGCCAGAAGCTGGTCACCACACACCAGCGGCACGTAGCAGGCTTTTCCCCCTTGGCAGGAAAGGGAAAATCCCACCAGGGCGGCCTCCATGGGATTGAGGCTGTCAGTCTCGCAGTCAAAGGCCACCGTCTTGTTCTCACTGGCCAGCACCTGATCAATGAGGGCCGCCAGCTCCGACTCCTTCGTTACTGCACGATAGTCCCCCTGATTTGGCCGCAGTGTCTTGGTGGCGGCCGGACCTTCAGCAGCAGGGGCCTCGGTCTGGGCACGGGCTTCTGATCCAGGGGTAGCGCCACCATCCACAATGGCTCCATCCATTTCGACAGCAGAGCCAGCGTATGCCTTTGCCAGAACAGCCATGTCATGCTTTTTGAAGAGGTTGACGGCGGCGGCATAATCCAATTTTTGGGTGGAGAAGGAATCGAAGTCACCGTCCACCGGCACATCGTAGCGCAGGGCAATCAGCTCCTTTGAAAAATAGGCGGACTCCCTGCCGTCACGAATCTTGTTGCCGATGGCCCCCTTGATTTCGTCGGCGTTGGCATAGATTCCATCCAGACTGCCGTACTGTCCCAGGAGCTTGAGGGCGGTCTTTATACCCACTCCGGGAACTCCCGGTACGTTGTCCGCCGTGTCTCCGATGAGGGACAGGAGATCCAGCATTCCCTCCGGGGGAACGCCCCACTCAGCCTCCACACCGGCGGCTCCCACCACCGCCCATCCACTGGGCTTTTCCGGCTTGAGAATCTGGGTGGTCTCATTCACCAGCTGCATCAAGTCCTTGTCCCCAGAAAGAATCCGGCAGGCCCGTCCCTCCTGGCTGCATTTCCGTGCCAGGGTGGCAATCACATCGTCGGCCTCAAAGCCGTCCCGCCGCAGCACCGGTACCCCCAGCGTCAGCAAAATCTCTTCTATCATAGGCACCTGGGCGTGGAGGTCCTCCGGCGTCTTCTGACGGGTGGCCTTGTACTGGTCATACAGCTGGTGGCGGAAGGTGGGGCCCTTGGGGTCAAAGGCGGCCACCAGATACTTTGGCTGGTATTTTTTCAGCAGGGCCTGCAGGTTGTTGAAAAATCCATGTATGGCAGAAACATTCACCCCCTCCTTGTTGGTCAAGGGGCGATTGATAAAAGCGTAGTAGGCCCGATAGATGAGCCCGTAGGAATCGAGGATGTACAGCGCCTCGTCAAATGAAGGATTGCTCATATTCCCAGAGTACGGGAAAACGCCAAATCTTGCAAGATAAAACGAACAGCTCCTGGTCAACAAGGAACGACAAAATGTAGGCTCACACCATTGGCGAAAAAACTTTTTTTGGGATATAATGGAGGGTACAGCATATTCTGGGAGGAAAGGCTGGAGGGCCTGAAACAATATGGAAAAAGTGGAATGGCAGGACGCCTACTGCATCGGTGTGGAGGAAGTGGACCTGCAGCACAAGAAGCTCTTGTCCATCGTCAATGAATTCTACGACGTGGCAACGGGACATCCGGCGGACTACCCCATCAAGGTGGGCAAGTGCCTGAAAAAGCTGGCGGACTACACCCACTATCACTTCAGTGCCGAGGAGGTGCTGATGGAGCGGTACCAGTTCCCCAACCGAATCCAGCACAAATTCGAGCACGAAAATTTCATCTCCCAGCTTGGTGCCATGGTGCCCAGAATCGCCAGCGGCAACCAGGAGGCAGGTCAGAAGCTCTACACCTTCCTGCTGGACTGGATTGTGAACCACATCGCCCACTCCGACAAGGTGTGGGCCGACCACGTCATCACCATCCAAGAAAATCCCGAGGAGCACTACAGGACCTACCGCCGTCCCGGGGTAATTCCCATCTTCCACTAGAGAATACAGGCCCCATCCAGCCCCACTACCCTTCCAGCAGCGGAACCAAGTCGCCGTAGCCTTGCTCTGACATCTGCTCCTTAGGGATGAACCGCAGGGCAAGCTGCAGGAGACCTCCTGCAATGAGTTTAGTACGGTCGATTTTCTCCGCCAAAACCTACTTCTTCTTGGAAGCGGTTGACTTGGAGCCAGACTTCTTGTCCGGGGCATTCTTCTCCGCTGGCTGACTGGAGGCCTTGCCTCCCGCCTTCTTTTTCGAGGTGGTCTTTTGGTCAGACTGGGCAGCAGTCTTCTTGGCAGGCTTTTTCACCACAGGAGGAGGCAACAGACGGCACAACTGGTCGGCACGATACTGGCTCTTCCTCTGGGCGGCGGAAAGTGTCTTGTCCACAGCCTCCAGTCCAGCCTCCTGCCAGTCTCCGTCCAAACCGCCGCCTAAGAAGGCGGGAATTGCTACGGCAAACCACAGGGCATCCTCCATCTTCTCCTCGTTGAACCACAGGATATTGTCGTAGAGGTTGACACCCGCCACCTCCCTGGCATCCTTTCCGGCAACGATGGCATCAACCATGATTCCCGCCACAGCTTTCACCGCCTTGGCATCCACCTTGACTTCAGCCCCAGCTTTAGCGGACTTCTTTGCAGTCTCAGAAGCAGCCGACGTTCCAGTGGCAGTTGTCGTCTTGGCAGGCTTCAGCTTGGTCAGCAGGTCGCAGAAGGACAGAGTCAACACTATCGTCTTCAGGGGGATTGCCGTGGCGGCCACGGGAACACCCTCGTTCAGTAGCAGGTCCTGTAGCTTTCGTTCCAAGCCCCACAGGGAAATCAGCGCAGCAGCCTGGCTGGCAGTGGCCTTGCTTCCCAGCACCTGACGGAGGCTGAAGGCCACCATCATGCCCGCCAGCATCTGGGTGGAAGCAGGACGCTCCAGCAGTCCCTGGAAGAGACTGGCCTGGAATTTGGTGCGTGTGGATTCAGCGGATTTTGCTGCCGCCGTGGCAGAACCAGTCGTGCCAGCGGCAGAGGGAATGGAAGCAAAAAGCTTCAGCAGGTGGGTAAAGTCCTTCTTGAATCCAGCCCACAGCTTGTCCGTGGTGGCCATCGTGCCACACTTCTTCCGGTCCACCACCTTGGCGGCTCCGTAATTTCCCTCGATGAACTGGTTCGCCACCTGGAACCACTGCTTCATGGGCTCCTCCATCCGCTCCAGAATGGTCTTTGCGGCGGGAGCCTTGGCAATCTTCGTGCTGTTGGCCACTTGTACTGGCGTCATCCCCAGCAGGCCCATGTGGGCAATAAACTCAGGGGTGATGACAGCGGTGAATGCCTGATACAGCTCCTTCAGGAAAATCTCCCGCAGGGCCACCTCAATGTCCAGTACACCACGGCCGCCCAGGGTCTCGCAGAGGATGCGGTACTTGCCGGTCTCGTCGTCCGTAACCTGGGAAATGTCCATCATCACCTGGGTCTCAAAGCCGTTGAGCTGGAGGAACAGGCCATTGTGGCAGATGTCGGCGGCGGAGCGGATGAACCACAGGCCGCTGCGCTGCTCCCGGAAGATGCAGAAGTTTCTGGGGTCTGGATTCAGACCCAGGGCATGGCCGATGGAGCGGGTTTCCATGCGGATCTCGTCGCCGTTCCCCGTCTTCACCGCATACTTGCAGGACTCCTTGATCCAGCCGGTGGCCTGCTGGTACACGTTGTTGTAGAACACCACCGCCCGCTCCGTTCCGCATCGGTTGGAGTAGGCAAAGACATTCTCGTTCACCTGACCCTCGTTCCACACGTCGTAGAAGAGGAAATTTTCAATCTCTGCAAAAAGATAGCGCTTTTTCATCAGGGGGAAGATCTCCCGATCGTGACGCTGGATGAGATTCTGGTCGGGCGTCTCGTTCCAGTAGGCCTTGGTGAACTCCATGCCGTACTTCTCCGTAAAGCCCTCAATCTGGCCGTGGCCGAACATGGGCAGTCCCGGCATGGTGACCATCAGGGTGCACACGCCAAAGTACTTGTCCTCCTTGCCGAACTGGGCCACGGCAGTCTCCTCGTCGGGATTGTTCATGAAGTTCACGTAGCGCTTGAGAATCTGGGGATCGAATTCGATGGTGTTCTTGATGGTGGAGCGGTACTTGAAGTTGTCCTCCCGCTTCAGCATGTTCATGAAGGCGCTGTTGTAGACCCGGTGCATTCCCAGAGTACGGACAAAATAGCCCTCCATCATCCAGAAGGCCTCCGCCAGCAAGAGGGTGTCCGGCACCTCCTGGGCCACCCGATCCACCACCTCCCGCCAGAACTCGTGGGGAATCCTCCGCTCAAATTCCTCTGGGCTTAGAGCGTAGTCGGAGCGGCTGGCAATGTCGCCGCCACAGCCAGGCTGGGGATACCACAGGCGGCGGATGTGCTTCTTGGCCAGCACCATGGCGGCATCAAAGCGGATGATGGGGAAATTCCGTGCCACGTGGAGAATCTCCTGCATGACAGCCTCCCGTGCCTCCGGGTTCAGGAAGTCGATCTGGGCGGTGTCGTTCCAGGGCATTCCCGTACCGTCGTTTCCGTGGTAGATGTAGCGGACATCACCGGTGTGATGGTCCACCCGCTTGAACACCACGGCGCAGTCACTCTTGTTGTAGTAGTGGTCCTCCAGATAGACTCCCACACGGCTGCTGAGGGACAGGTTCTCCCCGTTGAAGGTATAGCCGGGGAAGGGGCAGTCCCTTGTCTGAACAAACAAATCCGGACGGTCATTAATCCAATGGGAGTCCATGCCGGTGTGGTTGGGCACCATGTCAGAGGCAAGGCGGACGCCACGAGCCCACAGACGGCGGCGGAGGTTGTCCACGGCATCCCAGCCGCCAAGTCCTTGGGCGATGTCATAGTCGTAGAGGCTGTAGGCAGAGGCCGCCGCCTCCGGGTTGCCGCAAATCTGCTTGATTCGCTTGCTGGCGTGGGAGCGCTCCCACAGTCCGATGAGCCACAGGCCGGTAAATCCCCGCTGGGCAAGCAGATCCAGCTCCTCGTCAGGAATCTCGTCCAGGCGGGTGATGTCCCTGCCGTACTGGCGGGAAAGCTGGTCCAGCCACACCAGCACCGTCTTGGCCATCAGCACCACCTTGGGCATCCAGTCACGGTCGGGACTGAACCGCTCGTACTCGTTCATCAGGGAGTCGTAGCTGTAGGGCTCCATGTCTATGCCAGCGGCGGGATCCAGGTTCAAGGGTGCCCAGGCAGCCTTCTCCTCCTCGCTGATGAGGTCCATGCCCGCCAGCAGACGAGCCAGCCACTCGCCCAGCAGGTCCTTCCAGTGGGTGCGGATGTAATCCAGCTGGCCCTTCAAACTGTTGGGGCTGAATTTCACCGGCTCCTTGAGCATGGAGATGAGGTCGTTGCCGTTGGGACCAAAGCCCGGCTGGCCCATGAAGAAGGCCTGAATTCTACTCCACACAATGTCGTAGAGGAAGCTTTCCTTCAGTTTGTCGTCGGCGAACATGATGTAGAAGGGACTGAAGGCGGGATTCTCGTTGGCCAGCCGCAGGAGAATCAGCTCCTCCAGGGTGCTGGCACGATTGGAGCGGGTGGCTCCCGTCACCGGGTCAAGGCCGCTGTCCGCCAGATACTCCTGGTAGCCCACCTCCCCCCGGAAAATCGCCGTGGGAGGAAACGCCTTGTTGAAGGCGGAGAGAAGCCCGTCCATGGCCTCCTGTCCGAATTCCTCGTCCAAAAGCTCCAGCAGGAAGTCGAACACGGTCTTGTTGATGTCACGGCGGTAGAGGCTGCACACATAATGGAAGATTTCGTCGATGAGGCCCATTGCGTTCAGCTGGCCCGCCTTGATCATCTTCTTTCCGGCCTCCACCGGATCATGGTGCTGACTGGCGATGAAATCGTTCACCTTCTTTGCGAACAGCCGCACCGCCTTGGTATTGGTGAGGATGATGTTGCCGGAGGAGGCAAAGAGCCCTTCGTCAAAGTCACACTGGGAGCGGATTTCCCGTGAAATGTGGAATTCATTGACGGAAAGCTCCCCGCCAAACTGGGAGCAATCACCATCAAACACCATAAGCCCCAAGCTGCTTCCTTCACAAAGCCGGCCTATATCCCCAGTCAAAATCTCCCTCTTGTTCAGGGACGCCTTTTCAATCCTCATATCAATACCCCTTCATTCGGTTTCTTCGATTGCAACCCTATCTCACCCCTCCAGAGTCACGCTTCCGTGGACGTGCCCCTGGAGGAACCAGCCTTCTTGGCGGAGCCTGCCGCCGCCTTCTTGTGGATTCCCGCCAATTCCTTGATGGCACTATGGAGCTCCTTGTGCTGGGAAAGCTCCTCCACCGTCACGGGCAAGCGGTAGGTCCAGTTGAATTCGTTGACGCTGCCGGGAATGTTCACCCGCTCCTGCTGCGGGTCGCCGCTGTAGTAGGCTGCCCGCAAGGCCAGAAAATCCTGGATGGGATGGATGCAAAAATTGCTGGCGGCTCCTGCAATGCGGGACAAGAGATAGCGGGCGGTGTCCGGCGTGTAGATGCCCGGCTCGATGTCCCCCTCCTCCTCCTTAGGGGGAAAGTCACGGTAGAAGTCCGCCGCATCGGATTCAGAAAGCCACCACAGCCGCAGGGTGGAGGAATCGTGGACAGAGGAGGTTGCCACGCTCTTGGCAGGATAGTGGGCAAAGTCCACGAAGGGCTGCCCCTCCTCCTGCCAGTGGCGGTACCAGCGGACAACACAGAGCCGCAGGATGGAAAGGTCGTCCAAAACACGAGGCACGGACTCAGGATTGGCTCCCAAGTCCTCGGCACAGGCAATCATGTCGGTGGCGGAGGTCAGTTCTCCCAGCAGGGTGCGGGCCTGCTTTTCCCACAGACCCTCCTGCTTCCTCTGCTTGGCGGCCACCAGCTTGTCCAGACTGTCCTGCTCCTCCTCCGAAAGGCTCTGCCAGGCAGTGGTGTCCTTGTAGGTCCACAGGGGAACGAAGCTGTCCTCCTTCAACGGCAGCAAGGTTCTGTTCCGCCAGAATTCCGCCAGACGACAGCGTACTGGCTCCGGGATGTCCTCCCGCTCCAGAATGTCACGGTCTCCTGCAATCTCCGGCTTGAACAGCCACAGCTCCTCCTCACCGATGCGATCCATCAGCAGATGGAGGTAGCCGTGGGTTCCCAGATAGTCGTTGTTGTTCACCTCCTCGATTGCGCGGGTGGGCACGTGGGGCTGGGAAAGCCAGCGGATTCGGTCGGCATCAAAGCCAGCCTTCTCCAGCTCCTTGCGGGTGATGGCAGCCACTGGCTCCGTATGCCCCATCATGGCGGTGCTCTCGTGGCTGGAGGTTTCCCAGATGCGGAAGAAGCCCAGCACGTGGTCGATGCGGTAGGCCTGATAGAAGCGGCTGGCGCACACCAGTCGGTCCTTCCACCAGGAGTAGTCGGTTTTTGCCAGATTCTTCCAGCGGTACACAGGAAAGCCCCAGTTCTGGCCCGTGGGATTGAAGCCGTCAGGGGGAGAGCCTGCCCGCATGGTGTCGTCAAAGAACTCAGGGTGCGCCCAAGCGTCGGCGGAGTCCTCGTTCATCATGATGGGGATGTCGCCCTTCAGAAGAATTCCCTTCGCCGCCACCGCCTGTGCAGCCTCCTGGAACTGTCCGAAGGCACGCCACTGGAGCCACAGATGGAACAGGTGGGCTTCCCGAAGGTCTTTGTCCTCCCACCGCTGCTGAATCTTTTCCTGCTTCATTGAGCGGAACTTCTTGGGCCACTGCCGCCAGGAGGCTTCCATGAATTCTTGCTTTAGCTCCATGAACACGGCGTACTCAACGGCCCAGGGATTCTGGGAAAACCAGAACCGCAGGTCGGAGCCAGCGTCAGCCCACAGCTGGGCTACAGAAAGCTTGTTCTCGTTGTAGAGTTTCCGCAACAAATCTAGCTTCTGGTAGCGAAGCTCCCGATAGTTGAAGCGGGCAGCCCCATCGTGGGTCTGGTGCAGGGCCTTCATCTCCTTTTTAAACTGGGGAGAGGCGGCCTTGTACTCAGGCAGGGATTCGATGCTGAGATACATGGGATGGAGGGCAAAGGCCGAAAGAGCGCTGTAGGGAGAGCTTTCGGTGCCAGTGTCGTTCACCGGCAGGAGCTGAATCAGGGAAAGGCCTGCCTTCTTGCAGAAGGAAGCGAAGGCCACCAAATCGGGATATTCACCGATGCCACAGCTATGCTTTGTCCGCAGGGCGCCCAAGGGGATGGCCACACCAGTTAGACGGGGGATTTCAACGTGAGTACTCATATATGAAATTATAGCACAGGTAGGTTAAAAGTCAAAGGGGCGGGAATGCCAGGAGCCCACCGGCGGCTTACACTTCACTGCGTTCAGAGGACGCCGTCGGCAGGCACCCCCTGACATTCCCGCCCACTGGTGCGTTTAAACTAGCTATAATTTTGGGGTAGAAAATTGGTTCTCAGGAGCCCACCGGCGGCTTACACTTCACTGCGTTCAGAGGACGCCGTCGGCAGGCACCCCCTGGCATTCCCGCCCACTGGTGCGTTTAGTCTAGCTATAATTTGGGGGTAGTGGATTGGCTCTGAGAGTCCGTCCCTGGCCGAGATTCCAACCTCCTACTCCACCTGCTCTCGCTGGGAAATGGAGATGTGGCTCCAAATTCGGGGATCCTCCTGACCGAGGCACCAGAAGCCCACAGCCTTAATTCCCCTGTCGAAATAATTGTCCAGCCGCACGGAAAGGGAATGCACGTCATCGTAGTAGCTGGTGACTGTGACGGAGGGAACCTGGTAGGTGAAGGTGGGAATCTCATCCTCTCGCTGGATGTCCTGGGAATCTACCTGATTCTCCCGCATAATCCTCTGGATGCCGGAGAAATAGAAGGCCCGGTTCAATGACGCATCACCCCAGGTGCGACCGTAGAAGGGCAGTCCCATCACCAGCTTTTCCCGGCCGATGGTCTCAAGGGAATGTGTGGCGATGTTGTTGCACCAGTCGATGGAGGCGATGGGTCCAGGCTTGCTGGTGGCCCAATGCTCGTCGTAGGCCATGACAAAAACCTTGTCCACCAGGGTACTAAGCCGCCGATAGTCATAGACATCGTTTTCCAGGGTACGGGTACGGGCGGGCAGAGCCACGGAAAGCAGCTTGTGGGGAAGCCTCTCCCGCAGCTCCTTGATGAAGGAGTGGAAGGTGTCCACATCACGCTTGGGCACCAGCTCGAAGTCGATCTGGAGGCCGTCAAAATTCTCCGTAGCCTTCACCAGGTCATCCACCAGCTTCTGGCGAACCCTGCCCTCTGGATCCAGGGCAAAATGGGTGAGGGAGGTGCTGTTGCAGGCCACCACCAGATGGATGCGGCCGGGATAGCCGGACAATTTCTTGGGATTGGGAACACCAACCAGCTCTCCGTAGGTGTTCAACTCCGCACTGAAATATCCCACGTCCGTGATGGGAAAGCTGTTGTCCAGATATTCCTCGCTGCCGGCAATGAGGTAGGCCCACACCTCGAAGAAGTTGGTGGCAAGGGGATTCACGTTGGGGGCCTCGATGATGACGTGCCTTCCAATCATGGCCGGCGACTCCACCAAGTCCTCCTCAATAATCTCCGGCGGCTCCATGTCCTTGGACGGACGAGACCCCGCCTGAGCAGTGACAGCCAGCACCAATCCGCAAAGGATGGCCATGGTACTCCGCAGCAAAAATGCCGTACCTATTTCTTTCCATACCTGAGTCTGTTTTTTCATTTCGTTCCCCATATAGTGTTTTCTTATGTATCGTCATGTTGCAGCCGGTCATTGAATTCAGCCTAGCCTCGAATGATGCGGTAGCATTCCTTGTGGTCATCCTCCGGCGACTGGCGCTGATAGAGCTCCAGAATGTGCCGCTCACAGGGCAACACCTCAGTGGGGTCGTGGGTTACATGGAGCAGGGTGGTGGTTCCCGTGGCGGCGATGGTTTCCAGCAGGTGGAGGACGAGATTCCGCTGCTCCTCGTCCAGTCCGTGGCAGGGCTCGTCCAGAATCAGCAGCGGCGGACATTTGACGGTAGCCCGCAGAATCAGGATGGCCCGCTGCTCACCATAGGACAGGGAGCTGAAGGGTTCGCCGCCACGGCCCTGAAATCCACCGATTTCCAGCCAGCGCTGTACCGCCATCTGCTCCACCTGGGAGCGCTGCTGGTAGAGGCCGATGCTGTCGTGGAAGCCGGACAAGAGAACCGCCTCCACATCGGTGCCTCCCACCATGCGATATTCCAGATGGAGCCGATAGGAGACAATGCCCATCTTCTCCTTCAGCTCCCAGATGGTCTCCCCAGTGCCACGACGGCGGCCAAAGATGGAGACCTCGTTGCAGAACACCTGCATGTTGTCCCCGGTGATGAGCTCCAGCAGGGTGGTCTTGCCGGAGCCGTTGGGGCCGCGGATGAGCCAGTGTTCCCCGGAGCGGACCTGCCAGTTCAGCCTGTTCAGCACCACCCTGTCCCCCCAAGCCACCCGCACATCCCTCATGTCCACCAGCACCTCCTGGGTGACCGGCTTCTCCATGGCCAAGGAATCCTGTGCCGAGGGTGTGATGCTCCAATCCTGCTGCTGGCTATGCAGCTCTTGGAAGGTGCAGTCATTCTGCTGGAGCTGGGTCTGCAGCTGCCCCTCCCCTGCCTGCAAGCGACGGGTAGCCAACGTCTCCTGATAGTCAGGGAAGTGGCCTTGGAAGGACACCGCTCCGGCAGTGAATTCCAGCACGTGGGTAATGCCCTCAGGAATCTCCTGGAACCGCTCCATGGAAAGGATGACGGAGGGCCCCTCTTTAGATTTCATCTGGCGGGAGAAAAACTCCCGAAGGAGGCTGCGGGAGGCGACATCCAGACCGGCAAAGGGTTCCGAGAGAATCAGCAGCTGACAGCGGGAAAGGAGGGCGCGGCACAAGAGGACACGGCGGATCTCACCCGTGGAAAGATACTTTACCCCCCGCCCCAGCACCGATTCTACACCACAAAGCTGCACCTCCGGCAATCGGCTCAGAGCAGCCACATCCAGAGGCTCCGCCAGCACCTCGCAGATGAAGCGAGCGGCAGTACGGCCAATGTCCACCCCACCCTCCACATAGTCACCCTGGTCGTTGCTCCGTTCCTCCTGAATCAAGGCCGCCGCCGTCTCCAAAGACACCAGTTCGGTACTGGACAGCTGGTTGTCATAGCCACCACCCTCAGCGGAAACGAACAAGGGCAACAGTCCTAATGCCTTGGAATTTGCCAGAGCCTGGACAAAATGCTCCTTCCCCCCACCGCTAGGCCCTGTCACCAGCCACACCTGCCCCTCCTGAAAATGCCAGGAAAAGGGCTTCACAACGTGACGGCCCCGCAATTGCACTCCACATCCATCAATCGAAACAAAATTCCTTGCCATGGCTCCAACTATACCACGAGGAGGGTGGCTTTGTTTAGGTGCATAATCACCCCTAGAGCAACCGCATTATAATTTTGAAGAAGGTTTAACAGCCTAAAAGTCGAGTTTTTTGAAAATAATTCTTGAAAAATAAAACGGCTGGTATCACCGACACGAAAATATCGAGATTTTTCTGTACAGAAATATGGTAGAACATTCTGGTCGCACACCCTTTTTTACATTTTCTTAAACTCGAAATTAGGGCTAAATAGTATACATTCAGAAAGTGTTTAGAATGCAGTTGCCCTGGCTTAAAGCCCTTAACAACTAGAAAAAGATGAGGGTATCGCATATACTGGAAGGGATTATCTATATTGAAGGAGTACTTTCCATGAGCAAAGAAGAAACTACCACCACCAAGCCTCCCGCTGAGAAGAAGCGAAGGAATCCCCTCCTGATTTTTTTGAAAGTCCTAGGTATCATTCTGCTGCTGCTGGTGTTGGCACTGGCCGCCTGGATTGTCTTTTCTGGCTTGAACAAGAAGTCCTCCCTCTCCCTGATTCCCAGCCAATACGGAGTGTACCTCCACACCGACTCAGTGTGGGAAGCCGTGAACCCCCTGTTGGATCTCCAGGCGGCAGAAATTCTGCTGGCTACCAAGGATTTCTCCTCCCTGCGACCTGTCTTCATAGCCCTGCGGCAGTCCCAGCTCCGGAACAACAAGCTGCTGGAGCTTGTAGCCAGTCGCCCCGTGGATGTCGGACTCTATCTGGCAGCACAGGCGGCCGCCAGCGGAACCACACACACCACCCCTGACAGCGAGAACAGTATTCTGGGAGGCAACCATTTTGTTGCGGTGGTGGACATGGGATTCTTTTCCGCCGCCACCCGGCTGGCAAAGCTCTGGGTGCAGCTTTTGCCATTGGAGGGAATCACGCTGGTACAGGGAAGTGACGGCCATCACTTTGAACTGGCCACCGCCAACGGAACCATCTACTTCACCAACCATGCCAACACCCTCATCGCCAGCTCCAGCAAGGCCTTGTTCCAGCAGGCTCTGCTCGGCAACAACGACGCCCTCTACAGCCCGCAGGAGCTGGAGCTCCTGGAACGGAAGACCGGCAACCCCATCCAGATTATAGCCGATGCCCGGGCCTTGGCCCAGTCCGCCACTGAGGGCACTCCATCCCTATCACAGCTCACCGGCCTCATCCACCAGCAGACAAAGGCCCTCGTTTCCTTCGGCATCACCGACCAAGAGGTGAAGCTGAAGCTGGACATTCCCCTGGAGCTGGAGGCAAGTCTTTCCACCCAGCCACAGCTGACGGGACTCCACTCCATCCTGCAGCAGAACTCAAGCCTTCCCCTGCTGCTTTCCCAGCTGGGCAGCAACACCCAGTACTACACCATCATGAATTTAGGTTCCCTCGCCCAACTGAAGGAGGCAGCCTTTCCCCTGCTGCCGAAAAAGCTCGATGCGGAGAATCTATGGAATACGGCCAACTCCCTCAGCACCAGTTTTTTCGGTGTGGATCTGCAGGAGCTCTTGTTCTCCTGGGCTGGAGGAGAGTTCGGCCTGCTGGGAGTTGAGGGACTGAAGGATCCCGCCATTGCACTGGAAATAAAAGATGAGAACATGCGCCAGTTCATCTTTAACCAGCTCCTTTCTTCCATTATACTGAAGGACGATACCAGCCTCATCCTCAACGGAGTGCGACTACCTCGGCTCCAGTTCCCTGTTTTCATCCAGGGACTGATGAAAATGCTGAACATCAACATGCCCAGTCCCTACTATATGGTGCACAAGGGTTTCATCTATTTCTCCCAGTCCCCGGAAACACTTTCTGCTATCTTCACCTCAATGCAGAGCGGACAGCGGCTGTCCAGCAACCAGGGCTGGAGCACCGTGGCGAAGGACCATCACAAGGAGACCTCCGTAGGAATCTTCTATGATCTGGAGCAGGGTACCCCCTTCTTCCTGCGAGGCGACAATGTGGTGGTGCAGATTCTGGAGCTCTACTCCACAGGACTGCTGAATGTGCAGCTCCAGAACGGCTCGCTGGTGTGCCAGCTTTCTGCCGCAGCCCGCCCCTCCGGACAGCTGCGGGCAATTCCCGGCTTTCCCATGGCGCTGGAAGGAACGGCAGCTCAGGTCCACAAGATTGGAGGCAAGGATTCCCGCCACCTGTTCTGGGTGGAGAATAGCACGGTGCTGAAGGTGCTGGACCTTTCCAGCATGACTACCATAGAAAAGACCTTCCGTTCGCCAATACTGGTGGCTCCCGCCAAGTCAACCTCCAAGGAGGATGCCATCTGGGCGGTCACCGCCGAAGGTGCCGTCTACCTGCTGACAGCCAGTCTTACCGACCGGCCGAATTTTCCCCTGCTGACCAGCAGCAATCCTGGCACCCAGCCTGCCGCCACTGAACAGGGACTGGTACAGCCCATGGATGACGACAGCATCTGCTTTGTGGGCCACGACGGAACCTTCCAGAAGGTACCGCTGGAGCTAGCAGGCTCCATCATGACTGCCCCCAGTCTCATGGGACAGGAGGCAGCCTTCTATGACAAGGGCTTCTCCGGCAGTCTGCTGGTGATGGACACCAAGAGCCGCCAGCTTGTGGCCCGTCAGCAGGTCTTTGGCATTGCCTATGGTTCCCCCGCCTTGATGGAAAGCCAGCGGGACACCTATCTGGGCTTCATCACCCAGGCAGGAAGGCTTTCCCTGTGGCGATTCACCAATGAAAAGGATGCCACCGGAATGAAAAAGCTGGAGCAGGTGGCAGACACCTCCCTGACAGGAGTGTTCTTCACCAATCTCACCAGCAACGGCAAGCATTTCTTCGCCCTCTCCGCCGAGGGCCAGCTGTTCAGAATCAGTCCCGACGGCAGCTGGATTTCTGTGCAGATTCCCAACTCCACCGCCAGAAACGGAGTCATCACGGTGATTCCCGATGCCAAGACAGGAGCCATGAACATCTACGCTGGTGTGGACGGCAACGTGCTCTACGGCTTCAACGACAACCTTGAGCTGCTGCAGGGCTTTCCCCTGGCGGGAAGCGGCGTGCCAGTACTGGTGGATGCCAATGGAGACGGCAGGGAGGACTGCATTGCCCTCACCATAGACAATAAGCTGAACGGCTGGAATTTGAGGTAGACTATGAACACAAAGAAATTGCGAAAACGGACAGGCTGGAATTTATTCGTCTTGGGAGCATCCCTAGCAGCCCTCACCTTGGTCTCCTGTGCCAGCGTGCCGGAGGACATGATGGTGTCAACGGTGGCGGCAGAGGAAAACAAGTTTGTTCAGGAGGCAGCCCAGCAGCTGGCGTATCTTGACGGAACCCACCTGTCAGGAAACACCGACGTGGCCGCCGCCGCTCGATTGCTGAACAGCCTAGAGGCCGCCCTGTCCGACGTGAACCTTCCTGCTGCCGCCAGAGCTCAATTGCTGGCCTTCCGTGGGCGTGTCAACCTGATTCTGGGAGATCGCAAGGCCGCCAGAAACGACTACGACCAAGCCCAGAGCCACCACAAGGGGGATGTGCAGGCCCAGATTCTGGGGCTTCGTCTGGGGCTCATCCAGGAGGCAGGCAGTATTGTAGTGTCCAAGACCCAGCAGCCTCTGATAACACTGGAAAAAGCCTTGGAAAATTATCGGATGGAAAACTACCGGGAAGCGGCGGCCCAGTTTGACGAGGCATTCATCTCCCTGGACGACTCCTATCGCCAAGCCTACGGCCAGCTGCGGGAACATGCCTGGCGGCTACGGGACATCAGTGCCTCCACGGACCAGGAGTACCGGGAGCTGTTGAAGCAGGATAGCATCACCCTCTCCCAAATGATTTCCTTGATTCAGGGCCAGGGCGATCTTTTGTACAAGTACACCGGCTCCCGAAAGGTGGACGCTGGCCAAGCCCTCCGCCAGCTGAAAACCCAGGGGCTGTTCTACTCCATCAACAGCTGGACCGACGTGAACCAGCTGGCCAAGGACACGGTGCTCACCCGCGCCCTGGCAGCCCGATTCCTGTGGAACCTCTACAACGACCGCCGTGGCACCTTGTCGGATGCCCCCAAATACGCCCACCAATTTGTGACCATGGGCAGCCCCATCCAGGATGTGCCCCTCAATTCCCCCGACTTCGACGCCATCCTCGGCTGCATCGAGCGGGAATTCCTGGACCTGCCAGACGGCATGCACTTCTTCCCGGAAACGCCCATGTCCGGGGTGGACTTCAACGAAAGCATACAGAAGATAAAGTGAACCTCTTTGGACAGTATTTGTCTTGGCTACCTTTTGTCCCAAGACAAGAATTGTCACACGTACCCATGACCACAGCACTTTAAAATAAGCAAGGCTGCCAGAAGTGAACAATCCTCAAATCGAGGCACTTCACCGACAGCCTTTTTTTTCATCAAATGCCACTACAGGAACGTAACCGCCAGCTTGTCCACCAGCCGCTTGAAGCCGTTCCCCGCCGCTACCTCTTCTATAGCCACCAAGGGTACCTCCTCCAGCACCACCTCCCCCACAGTGTAGGTAATCTTTCCCACCACATCACCGGCAGCAATGGGGGCCACCGTAAAGGGAGGAAGATGCATCTGGGCGGTCACCGCATCTGCGGCGGCAGCGGCGGGTCTGTCCTTCAGTAGGGCGGGCACCGTCAGTGGTGTCGTGTGGCTGGGAGCCAGGGTAACCGAGTTCTTGCTGCCACCTACCACAGGTATGGCCACAGGCACCACCGCTCCCTTGTAATGGGTGGCAAAGCAGGAGAAGGCCCACTCCATCAAGGTGGTTGCATCCGCCACCCGGTAGCGGTTGCCCTCCACGGAACCAGAGCCCGGCCCCTTCATGGTGATGGACAGAAAGCGGGTATTCCCTCGCTTGGCAGTGAGGGAGAGATTGTAGCCCGACTCAAAGATGAAGCCCGTCTTCAGGCCGTCACACCCTGGCAACACTCCCAGCAGCTTGTTGGTACTCTGCTGGAAGATGGGCTGCTCACCTCCCTCCCCCCGGTGCCATTCCGCCAGATTATGCTCCTGGGGATAGGAGATGGAGGGCTGGGAATGGAAGTCCGTCAGGGACTCGGGATAGCGGTTGATGTAGGTACGGGCAAAGGCGGCGAACTCCCGGGGTGTGGTGAGATTCAACTCACTGTAGCCCGACGGCTCCACAAAACGGGTCTTCTCCAATCCCAAAAGTTCCATCTCCCGATTCATTCGCTGGACAAAGGACTCCACGTCCCCGCTGACATAGCTTGCCACTGCCATAGCCGCATCATTGCCGGAGGCCACAGCCAGTCCCAGCAACAGCTCCCGCAGGGTGACAGTCTGTCCCTGGCCCAAAAACATCAGGGAAGAGCCGGGAGGAGCATTCACCGCCCAGGATTCGGGAGGAAGGGGGACCACATCATCCAGGGAAATACGACCGCTGGCAATTTCCTGGAACACCACGTACATCACCACCAGCTTTGTCATGGAGGCAGGTGGAATCACCTGGTCGGCGTTCTTCTCATACAGCACGTGACCGGTGGCAGTATCAATGAGGATGGCGGCACCACTATGCACCGCTAGGTTGGCGGGAGTCACCGGATAGGGCAAGGAACCAATCAAGGGCACTGGATACCGCTGGTCCCGCACCTGCTGAAATGCCGCCAGCTCCTGGGCAGAGGGAGCGGGCTGGGATGGATTCCCCAGGGACTGTACATACAGGAAAAAGGAGCCGCAAGCAAGGGCTATACAAAGAATTATGGCTATAATCGATATGCGTTTCTTCATGGCCACTATACTACACAAAAGCAGGATTTAAGGCAAAGGAAAAAAACATGAAGACGGAATGGCTCCCTTTCTGACTTGACTACAGAAATACCCTCCCGGCTTGTACTGTGAGACATCCCCACGATACCGGGAAGATATTCCGATCTGGCTGGACATCCGGCCCCAGCATTTACCCGAAGCCGGATCAGCATGACTCAGAACTAGTATTTGTACTCCCAGAACATTCCCAGGCTGAATCCAAAGTTTGTGTCGGAATCAGTGGTGATGAAGGTAAAACCAGGATCAAGCCGCAGCTCACCCCATTTAGTTGTCTTGTAATGGAGACGAGGACTGATGACCACCTCGGAAGCCCTCCGAGCAGCCTCGCTAGCCAGATTGTCTCCATAGGTGACACGGACATGGGTGTAGAGCTTTTCGGTGATGTCCATACCCACCAATCCACCCACCAGAATGGGCATCATGGTGACATCATTTCCATACTCAACAGTCTGCTTGCCAGCAACAATTCCCATGTCGGCGGCAAGATACAAGGGGAACCATGGCAGCATGTACTGGACACCAGCGTTCACCATGGGGATGAAGCCTTTTTCAGTCTTATTGAAGGAGCTGGTGGTGGAACCTGCAATGCCACTAGGGTCAACCACACTGCTGTTGGTGTACATGGTGAGTCCTACGTTGGCCTTCATGTTATCGACGGCCAGAAGCTCCGCATAGATACCGATAGTCTGGCTTGCGTCACTGGCAGTATCAAACTGACCGCCAAAGCTCAAATTTGCCTTTCCCATCAGGTTGTAGTTCACACCCACCGCCGTCTTCCAGGCTGACTTGCCCATGGACTTTACCACATCCAGCGGCAGGGAATTCCAGCCGATGGTGAGGCCATCCAGGAATCCGACTCCCGTTCCTGAGCCACGGAAGAGCATGGTCATACCGTTCCCGGAGGAATACTTGCGTAAGCCGTAGCTTGCGTCACTTCCGTAGCCATAGGCACCAGGCAGCTCGTAGCCACTCCAGGGTAGCTCCGTTCCGAAGCTGTTACCCACAGCGAATTCAAGGAATTTCAGGGGCCGGGTGGCTCCATTGAACTCGAACCAAGTCTGGTCCCCGGTAAGACTAATCTGGTCCTTCCACTTGTCAGTACTCTGCAGGGCAATCTGGGCACGTCCCCACAGGGAGAACAGGTCGCTCTCATAGCCACCTACAATCCTGTTGTACAGGTAGCCGAAGGATGCGCCGCTATCCGGGCCGGGATCCTGAGTCACCAGAATCGCACCCACCCGGTTGGAAAATTCCACATCCTGGGCGGCAAGTCCGCCCCCCGCAAGTACTGCGGCCAGCAGGGCCGCCACAAATGTCTTTTTCATTGCGAGAATCCTCCTACATTGTTTGTCAGCAGGCATCAGGTACCGGGTACCTCGGTATCTTGAGCCAACATCTACTTAAACTGTAGGAAGTTGGAGGGTGACATTCAAAAGATAGAGTCAATTTTTATAAAGGATTTAAGGGAACTGTCCGCACTGGAAAACAATTTTCTTAAAAAAAGAGACGAGGTTGGCACACCCTCGTCTCCTTCCCAGTAAAACACTGCAAGCTAAATGATAGAAATGTTAGCCACGTTCACCCCAGATAACCCTGCGGTACCTGACCGATTTTTAAATACCAACACAACAAAAGGCTGAAGCAACTTGTTTAAGTTAGCTTACGCTAACTACTATATCAAAAGCAGATTATTTGTGCAAGAGGTTTCCAAATTTTTTTCCAAAAAACAGTTCCCTCCCCCTTCCACTCTGTGCCTTGCCACTTTTTCCCCGCTGGGCTATACTGGGTGGACACTCGGCGGGCGGAAGAACAATTCTGGCCGTTGATTTTCCTGATGACTTTGGAGGATAGGATGATTGATTACCGTCAGTCCGGTGTGGACGTGGAGGAAGGCTACCGGGCGGTGGACAAGTACAAGGCCCATGCAAAAAGGACAGCGATTCCCGGCGTGCTCAGTGGCTTGGGCAGCTTTGCGGGGATGTTCCAGGTTCCCGCCGGCATGAAGGAGCCAGTGATGGTCAGCGGCACCGACGGTGTGGGAACCAAGCTGGACGTAGCCTTTGCCATGAAAAAATACGACACGGTGGGAATCGACTGTGTTGCCATGAGCGTCAACGACATCCTCTGCACGGGAGCCCGCCCCCTCTACTTTCTGGACTACATCGCCTGCGGAAGGCTGGATGCTGCCGTGGCCGCAGACCTGGTGAAGGGTGTTGCCGACGGCTGTGTGGAAAGCGGCTGCGCCCTACTTGGCGGGGAGACAGCGGAGATGCCGGGCTTCTACGACGAGGGCAAGTATGACGTGGCAGGCTTTGCCGTGGGCATTGCGGAAAAGTCCGCCATCATCACTGGAGAAGCCATCACGGAAGGTGACGTGCTCATCGGGCTTTCCTCCAGCGGCATCCACTCCAACGGCTTCTCACTTGTGCGCCGCTTGGTGACGGACTTGGGCGAGGCTGCATCATTTGCCCCCGGCAAGACCATTGGAGAGGTAATCCTTGAGCCCACCAGAATCTACGTGCGCCCCGTGCTGTCCGTGCTGGAAAAATTTGGAGCCGCAATCCACGGCATGTGCCACATCACCGGCGGCGGCTTCTACGAGAACATTCCCCGCATGTATCCGGCCGCCAACGAAATCCGGCTGACACAAAAAAGGGCTCCCCTGGTCTCCCGCATTGCCAGGGGAAGCTGGGAAATCCCTCCCATCTTTGAGGAATTGGTCCGCCGTGGAGCCAATCCTGACAGGATGTATCACACCTTCAACATGGGAATCGGCTTTGTGATGGCAGTGGCTGCTGACAAGGCCGACGAGATTTGCAAGGCCCTTGCCGACTTTGCCGCCAGCGAAGGGGCGGGGCGTTGTGCCGAAATGAAGGCGTGGAAAATTGGATCGGTGGTAGTCTCCCCAAAGACACCGGCCCCTGGTCAGAAGCTGGAGCAAGAAGAGCAGGTGCTCCTCCAAGGGTAGGCGTGCCGTGCCGAGCCCGGTCATCAGTATCATCGGAGGAGCAGACGGTCCTACAAGAATCTTTGTGGCAGGAGAAGCCTTCCCTTTCTGGCTTGCAGTCCTGCTGCTGTCGGTTACAGCTGGCATTGCGCTGTTTCTCCGTATCTCCAAGAAAAAGAAGGACAATTCCATGGAAAAGAAAGACAATCCCCTGCGGATTGCAGTTTTAGTCTCTGGCGGCGGCACCAATCTTCAGGCCTTGCTGGATTCAGAGCGGAGCCGAAGGGAGGCCGGGAAAAGCTGCCCCTACACCGTGGCCCTGGTGATTTCCAGCAGCAAGAAGGCCTACGCCTTGGAGCGGGCGGCTGCCGCCGGGGTTCCCGCCTTGGTAGCCAGTCCCTACACGGAGCTGGGGCCAGAGGCAGCCCAAACTGCCAGCCGTGACGAAAAGCGACTGGCCGTGTCCAACCGGGTGCTGGAGCTGTGCCGTGAGCATAGCATCGAGGCAATCGTGCTGGCAGGCTTCCTCACCGTACTTGGTGGACCCATCATCCATGAGTTCAGCGGCAGAATCATCAACCTGCATCCTGCCCTGCTGCCCAAATTCGGTGGAGAGGGAATGTGGGGCCACCATGTCCACGAGGCAGTGCTGGCGGCGGGGGAGACAGAGTCTGGCTGCACCATCCATCTGGTGGATGCAGGCTGCGACACGGGGGAAATCCTCCTGCAAAAGCGGGTTCCCGTCCTGCCTGACGACACCCCGGAGAGCCTCTACGCGCGCATCGCCCCCCAGGAGCATCTGACCATGGTGGAGGGTGTGGAGCTTTTGGCCCAGCGGCTCCACAACAAGCCATGAGGGAGGAGGCAGCCATGGAGCAGGATATCCGATGGAAGCAGCGGTTCCACAGCTACACCAAGGCCCTGGCAGTCTTTACGGAGGCAGTGGAGCTTGCACAGTCCAGACCCCTTTCCCCCCTCGAAAAACAGGGCCTTATCCAGAGCTTTGAGTTCACCCAGGAGCTTTCCTGGAAGGTGCTGAAGGATTTTCTGGAATATCAGGGAGCTGCTACCGGAATACTTGGCTCAAAGGATGCCATTCGCAGAGGCTTTGCCGCCGGCCTCATCAGTGACGGGGACACCTGGATGGACATGATTGCCAGCCGGAATCTTGCCAGCCACACCTACAACCAGGAGACAGCGGATGAAATCCTGCAAAAATGCGTGGAATCCTACGCCCCCCAATTCCAGCAGCTCCAGAAAAGGTTGGAGGCGGAGCTTTGACGGAATTCGGGCTGACAGAAGCCCATCGCAGCATCATTTCCGCCATCTTTGCCCAGTACCCACAAATCAAGACCGTGGTGGTGTACGGCAGCAGGGCGAAGGGAACCCACCGTCCCGGCTCCGACATCGACATGACCATTACGGCAGGGGAAGACCTGTCCACCAACCTGCTGCTGAAGCTCATCAATGACTTTGACGACTCCCTGCTCCCCTTCCTCGTGGATCTCTCCATCTGCGCCCAGCTGACAGAGCCAGCCCTCCTTGACCACATCCAGCGGGTGGGCAGGGTGATTTACCAGCGGGAGGAATGAATCTAGACCAGCTGGGCTCCCAGTAGCCTTCACCCTCAAGACACCTGCTTGAGGCGGGAATATTTCTTCATCACCCCCGGAATGGTATGGCCCTGGGAATGCCACGCCCGGCACAGACTACAGCATTCCCTGCAACGGCGGGACATTTCCTTCGCATAGTCCACATCGTGATAGGCCTTCCACAGCCCGCAATATTTCCAGCCGAAGTGGGGATTCTCCTCAAAGGACAGGACATCCTCCAGGGGATAGCCAAGGAAAATCCCCGCCTCATGGGGGAAGTCGGGGCTGTCCTCCAGACGCAGGATAAATTCCTCCACCGCAGCCTCCAAGTCCGAGGGATAGCCCCGCCCCACAAGGTATTCCTGCACGGCAGGGGAGGCCAGCCACCCAGAAAGCAGCTGGGGGTCATAGAGGAAGATGACAACGCCCCGCCCCAGCCTGAACACCGGACGGATACTCTTGCCGAAATAGGACAGCTGCTGGGTGATGACCTGCAGACAGTTAGAAAAGACCTCGTAATCCTGCGTCGACAGGGAAAACAGTGAGGCTGGCTTCAAGCCGCACAAGGCAGGTGAGCACGAGTTGATCAGCAATCGACAAATCGAAAAGAAGGGCTCTTCATTCTTGGTTAGCATAAGCTAACTATAGCAAACGACAAAAAAGCTGTCAAGGTTAGCTTATACTAACTATATAAATTTTTTTAAGAAAGAGTGGGATTCCAGCAACAAAAAAACCTGCGTTTCCGCAGGCTTTCTTGTTGTCATTTATTTTGGCAGCTTCCGCTTGTAGAGACTGGCACCACCGCCCCGCACCGTCCCCTTCTTGCTGGCTGGTCCGTAGAAATTGGTTCGCTCACCGAAGGAAGGGTGATCCCGGCCACTGCGCCGTCCCTCACGTCCGTGACGGCCGCCATCCTGGTCACCGCCGAATCCACCCTTCTTTCCCTTGAAGCCGAACCGGTCCTTGCCGGAACGGAAGCTCCCACCAAAGGAGGAGTCCCCCCGGAAACCACCCCGTCCCTTGCCTTGGAAGGACCCCTCCTGATTCCCGTCCTGGAACCCGAGGCTGGTCTCTTGGTTGCTCTGCCCCTTCCTACGGCCCCCCTTTCCGGCACCGACAGGCTTTTCATCCAGGTGCATGTGGGGAACGCTGTTATCCCGCTGGCTCATTTCCAGGGCACGATCGGCAGCCTCAATGGGAAGGCTCACCAGGGAGAAACTATCCTTCACCACAATGCCGTCCACCAACCGCTGGGGAATGTCCAGCAGGTCGCTAAAGAACTCGGCAATTTCCCGCACGAAAAATTTATCCCGGCGGCCCAGCTGCACGTAGATGCGCTTCTGGCCCTCACCCACAATGTCACGGTCACGACGGCCGCCCTCACGGGGAATGTCCTCACGCCCCCAGCGACTGTCCCGGCCTCCCTTGGCCTTCTTCTGGCTTTCCACCGGCGTGATGTGGCCGTAGCGGCTGGCATCCAGGTGCTGGCCGTAAAAATTCTCCAGCACGGAGGCAAGGATTTCCTGAGGGTCACGATCTCCACAAAGGTCGGCGGCCATCTGCTCAAAGATTGAGGGCTCAGAAGACCTTTCCACCGCTCCCATGACATCGGCATGAGTCACTGTTGAGGCCCCATGAATCTGGTTCTCTCCAGTAGCCCCCAGCATATCCAGCTGACCTTCAGCAAGACCTGTCTGGGAGGCATACTTTTCCTCATCCACCACCACAGATTCGGTGTCATCCACCTTGCCCCAAACGGCCTCCTTCATGGAATCAAAGAGGCGGCCCCGCTTCAGCTCCAGAATCTTTTTGACCGATGGCACCGTATCCTCCTGGAGGCTCCCCTTCACTGCCTTGCGGATGGCAGACTTCAAATGCTCCAGCTTCCGCTTTTCCTCCGGCCGCACCAAGGTGATGGCCTCGCCGTAGGAGCCCGCCCGACCGGTACGGCCAATGCGATGAATGTAGGTGGAGCTGTCAAAGGGGATGGAATAGTTGATGACGTGGGTGAGGCCCCCAATGTCGATTCCCCGAGCAGCCACATCGGTGGCCACCAAAATCCGAGTCTTTTTGCTTCTGAATCGCAGCAGAATCTTTTCACGCTGTTGCTGGGAAATGTCCCCGTGGAGGGCAGCCACCTCATAGCCCCGCTCGTCCAGCTGGCGGGTGAGGTTGTCTGCATCCACCTTAGTCTGGGTGAAGATTAAACCGTAGAAGTCGGGGGAAACATCGATGAGACGCACCACCAGCTCCAGCTTGTCCCGTTCCCGCACCATGATGTACTTCTGTTCCGTCAGGATGGGAGCCTCAGGGCTGGCCTCCTCCGCCACCGTCTCGTACTCCCCCATGAACTGCCCGGCAATCTTGAGGATTGCAGGAGGCATGGTGGCGGAAAACAGCAGGATGCGGCTGTCAGGGTTCGCCTTGGCAAAGATGTTTTCAATGTCTTCGATGAAGCCCATGTCCAGCATCTCGTCAGCCTCGTCAAGGATAAAGTACTTGATCTTTGACAAGTCCAAGGTCCCCCGCTCCAGATGGTCCTGCACGCGGCCGGGGGTGCCCACCACAATCTCCACACCCTTTCTGAGGGCCTTCAGCTGGACACCCATGGACTGGCCGCCGTAGACAGCCGCCATGCGGGGATAGGCACCAGTGGCAAAGGAACCAATCTCCTTGCACACCTGCAGGGCCAACTCACGGGTGGGAGTCAGCACCAGAGCCTGTACAGAATCCGACGCCTCCCGGATCGTCTGTACCAGGGGGAGACCAAAGGCGGCGGTCTTGCCAGTACCAGTGCGAGCCTTTGCAATAACGTTGGCATCCCCCTCCAACAAGCGGGGGATGGCTAAAACTTGAATCGGGGAGGGACTGACAAATCCCTTCTTGGCCACAGCGGCCAAGGTTGTCTCGTCGAGACCCAAATCTTCAAAAGATATATTCTCTTCCATAATAGTAATGCGACATACTACATTATTTTCAATTTAATATCAATATAAGGGAATAAATAACGTGATACAAGCGCAGATACAAAAGAAAAACTGTTTGGGCATCAGTAAACAGGGCACTTGTATTCTCTTGTCCAGTGGATAAGTCCATTATGCTCTGTTTGATGGACTTTAGCACCATCACCCAGAAAACGCAAATCTTTCCTGCTTGCCCATTTTATGAATACTTGGTGAATCGTATAAATTTACAGCAATTTCATAAAAAAGATTGTAGACAGAATAAAACATCTTGGATTATAGTAGTATGTATTTTCAGTGTGACTTCATTTCCATATTCATAGTAAAATGAAGTCCTGCACACAGATGACACCTGTGTTTTAAGGAGGAAAACTCATGGAGAAAAAGGAAATCAAGAAGGTTCTGGTGGCGAACCGGGGCGAGATTGCGATTCGCATCATCCGGGCCTGCCATGACCTTGGATTGAACACCGTAGCGATTTACTCTAAAGAGGACATTCTCAGCGGATTCAGGACTGAGGCCGACGAGTCCTACATTGTGGGCGAGTCCCTGACTCCCTTGGGAGCCTATCTGGCCATCGACGAGATTGTAGCCCTGGCAAAGAAGCGTGGGGCAGACGCAATCCATCCCGGCTACGGCTTCCTTTCCGAAAACGAGGAGTTCGCCAGGGCCTGCGAGAAGAACGACATTGTGTTTATCGGGCCGCCCTCAACCGTCCTGGGACAGATGGGCGACAAGCTCAGCGCCAAGGAGCTGGCCCACCGCTGCAATGTGCCCACCATCCCCGGCAGCACGGAGCCTTTGAAGGATGCCGACGATGCCGTGGCCCGTGCCAACAGCTACGGCTATCCGGTCATCCTGAAGGCGGCCGCTGGCGGCGGCGGGCGGGGAATGCGCTCCTGCTCCAACGACGAGGAGGTGCGTCAGGCCTTCCAGCTGGTGACAGAGGAGGCCCGCAAGTCCTTCGGCAATCCTGCCATCTTCATGGAGAAATTCCTGGTGGAGCCCAAGCACATCGAGGTGCAGATTCTGGCAGACGGCCATGGCAACATCGTCCATCTCTACGAGCGTGACTGCTCCCTCCAGCGCCGCTACCAGAAGGTGGTGGAATTCACCCCCGCCTTCTCCGTGCCTGAGTCTACCTTGGAGAAGCTGCGCAACGAGGCGGTAAAGCTTGCCAAGGAGGTTGGCTACGTCAGCGTGGGAACGGTGGAGTTCCTGGTGGACAAGGACAACAACCACTACTTTATCGAGATGAATCCCCGCATCCAGGTGGAGCACACCGTCACCGAGGTTTCCACCGGCATCGACCTGGTGCGAGCCCAGATTCTGGTGGCCATGGGGGAAAAGCTCAGCCATCCCATCATCGGCATCACGGAGCAGAAGGATGTCACCACCCGTGGCTTTGCCCTCCAGTGCCGTGTCACCACCGAGGACCCTGAGAACAACTTTGCCCCGGACACCGGACAGGTCACCGCCTACCGCAGCCCCGGCGGAAACGGCATCCGCCTTGACGGAGGCAACATCTACAGCGGTGCGGTCATCTCTCCCTACTACGACAGCCTGCTGGTGAAAATCACCACCTACGACACCACCTTTGAGGGCGTGGTCCGCAAGGCACAGCGTGCCCTCACGGAGATGCGGGTCCGTGGCGTGAAGACAAACATCGCCTTCTTGGGAAAGATTCTCCAGAACGAAGTCTTCCTGCGGGGTGGCTGCCACACCAAGTTCATTGACGAGACACCTGAGCTCTTCCAGCTGGACGTGTCCAAGGACCGTGCCAACAAGATTCTGAAGTATATCGGAAACATCGTGGTAAACGACCCCACTGCCGGTGCCAAGATGTACGACACCCCCCGCTTCGTGCCCCTGGAGGATGCTCCCCCAACCCCCGGCCTCAAGCAGATGCTGGACGAAAAGGGCCCCGACGCAGTGGCAAAGTGGGTCTACGAGCAGAAGCAGCTTTTGATTATGGACACCACCATGCGTGATGCCCACCAGTCCCTGCTGGCAACCCGTGTCCGTACCCGTGACATGGTGAAGGGCAGCGAGGCACTTGCCCAAATCATGCACAAGTGCTTTTCCTTGGAGATGTGGGGCGGTGCCACCTTCGACGTTGCCTACCGCTTCCTGCACGAAAGTCCTTGGGAGCGGCTGGACTGGCTGCGGCGGAACATCCCCAACATCCCCTTCCAGATGCTGCTGCGTGGTGCCAACGGCGTGGGCTACGCCAACTATCCCGACAATGTGATCCGCCGCTTTGTGAAGGAGGCGGCCGCAGGGGGAATCGACGTGTTCCGCATCTTTGACTCCTTGAACTGGATTCCCGGCATGGAGATTGCCATGGACGAGGCCGCCAAGTGCAACAAACTGGTGGAGGCCGCCATCTGCTACACCGGCGACATCAGCGACCCCAAGCGTGACAAGTACACTCTGGACTACTACGTGAAGATGGCAAAGGAGCTGCGCACGCGTGGTGCCCACACCATCGCCATCAAGGATATGTCCGGCCTCCTGAAGCCCTATGCCGCCAAGATGCTGGTGCGTGCCTTGAAGGATGCCCTGGACTGCCCCGTCCACCTGCACACCCACGACACCAGCGGAAACCAGGTGGCCGCCTACCTTTTGGCAGCGGAGGAAGGCGTGGACATTGTGGACTGCGCCATCTCCAGCATGTCCGGCCTCACCAGCCAGCCCTCCATCAACTCCATCCAGACTGCACTGGCGGGAACTGAGCGTGACCCCGGATTCGAGATCACCAAGCTGGAGCGCCTCAGCGAGTACTGGGAGGACGTGCGCAAGCGCTACGACGTGTTCGAGTCCGACCTGAAGGCACCCCTCACCGAAATCTACCGCTACGAGATTCCCGGCGGCCAGTACTCCAACCTGCGCCCCCAGGTGGCAAGCCTTGGCTTGGGCCATCGCTTTGACGAGGTGCGGGAGATGTTCTGCACCGTCAACCAGATGCTGGGGGACATCGTGAAGGTGACACCCTCCTCCAAGATGGTGGGCGACCTGGCCATCTTCATGGTGCAGAACGACCTGACCCCGGAGAACATTGTGGAACGGGGCAAGACACTGGCCTTCCCCGACTCCGTGGTGAGCTACTTCGAGGGAATGATGGGACAGCCCGCCTGGGGATTCCAGCCACCTGGCCTGCAGGAGGTGGTGCTGAAGGGCAAGAAGCCCATCACCTGCCGCCCCGGCGAGCTTCTGCCTCCCGCCGACTTTGAGGCTGCCCGGGAGCACCTGAAAAAGTTCAAGGAGGAGCCCACGGAGCGGGATGTACTGAGTTACCTGTTCTACCCCAAGGTGGTGGAGGACTTCTTCAAGAAGCGGGAGGAGTACGGCTACATCACCCGCCTGGGAAGCCACGTCTTCTTCCACGGTCTTGCCGTGGGCGAGACCAACAAGGTGAACATCGAGGACGGAAAGACCTTGGTCATCAAGTACCTTGGTCTGGGAGACCTTGACGAGGAGGGAATGCGCACCGTGCAGTTCGAGCTGAACGGCATCCGCCGTGACGTGAAGGTGCGGGACAACACCATGAGCGAGAATCTGGCCCTCACCCGCATGGCGGACAAGAATGTGCCCGGTGAGATTGGCACCTCCATTCCAGGCAGCGTCAGCAAGGTGCTGGTAAAGGCCGGCGACGTGGTGGAAGAGAACCAGGTTCTGGCCATCATCGAGGCCATGAAGATGGAGACCAGCATCACATCCCCCATGAAGGGCGAGGTGAAGGAGGTGCTCATCAACCAGGGCCAGTCGGTGAAGGCCGGCGAGCTTCTGATTGTGGTTGAGCAGGCATAACCAGATGAAGGGGCTGGACGGACAACTGTCAGCCTCTTATAATCAAGCATAGTCAGGGGATTGTCCTGGGGACTGAGTGTCTTGGGCAATCCCCTTTTCATTACATCAAATTGCACGAAGAGAAACCATGGAGTACGAGGGAATAGTCTACCGTCCCCCCAGCGAGGCCCAGAGCCTCATCATCTAGGCCTATACGTCTCGGCTTCTGAATTCCTCTGCAGAAGCGAACCCTTGCTGCTGCCACATCTCCTCCAGAATCCCGGCAACTTCCAGCCTTTCCTTTGCACAATATTTCTTGCATCTTCCCTTCCAGATTTTGAGCTGCATCCTGTTCCGAGTGTAAATCCTCTCGACCGATAGTGTACAATAAAGTTCGCAAAATGGGGTAGAAAAAAGCCATTGAAAAATCCAGAATGTTGGCTACCACACTAACAAAAGGAAAAGACAATGGCCAAGAAGAATGATACAAGATTTTTTGAAAATAAGCTACTGGATTTTGTAGCAGCAAAAGATCCCCTGCTGGAAATGCTCCAATGGGTGATGGACAAGTTCATGGAAATAGAGGTTGCCCGCAAGACTGGAGCCCCCAAGGGGAGCCATTCGCAAGGACGCACCGGCTACAGGTGCGGCTATAGGGTCCGTCGCTTTGACACAAGGCTTGGAACGGTGTATCTTTCTGTCCCCAAGATACGGCAGGGAGGCTACATTCCGTTCTTCGTGACGGAGAAGAAGCGCAGTGAGCAGGCGCTCATACAGGTCGTGCAGGAATGCTGGCTGAACGGAGTGTCGACACGAAAGATTGAGAACATTGCCAGGCGGCTTGGAATAGAGAGCCTGAGCGCATCCGAGGTCAGCGAAATAAACAGCGGGCTTGACCAGATGGTCGAAGAGTTCCGCTCAAGGAGGCTTGACGCGGAGTATCCGGTGATCTGGGCAGACGCCCTCTATGAAAAGATTCGCGACAACCACAGGGTTGTCAGCAAGGCCGTGATGGTGGTGAAGGCTGTAAATCTTGAGGGGCGGCAGGAGATACTTGCCG
>JAGARR010000017.1 GCA_017622135.1 Spirochaetaceae bacterium | reverse complement strand
GGATAAGGTTGTATCGGCAGACGTTACGGGATATAACACAATCTGCCGAATGGCCAGACGTGGAGATACCGAGGGTTCCTAGCAATGGAAATTAGTCAATATTTATGATAATAACGTTATCAATATTTATTATAAATTATAACCACCTGACCACAACGGAAGAAAAGAATACCCCGATTCGATGGAGCACCTTATGGAACTAGCTCCATCGAATCGGGGTATTTTTATGCAGGAATGCAACTGGCAGGAGCGGGTACAATTTTATTTGCCCAACTCCTCGGCAGGAGCCGGGTACAATTTTATTTGCCCAACTCCTGCTGCAGGATGGCGGCGCACTGGCCAACCAGGATATCGCAGGGACGCTTCTTGTAGTAGGTGGGGGTTCGCTCCTCCGGCACGGGAGAATCAGGACCAGGCTTTGTCAGCCCCAAAAGCTCCCGGCAGATGATGGAGCCATTCTCCGCCTTGAATTGTTCCGCCAACTGCTGGACCTTGTCGTAGTGAGCCGCCTTCTCGCTGGTGGCCTTGGGATCGCTGTAGCCCTGGGCCAATCCCAGCACCATGGCCATGCCGCTCACCGCCCCGCAGACCTCCCGCATACGGCCCATGCCGCCACCAAAGGAGGAGGCCAGCATCATGGCCTGCTTCTCCTCAAGGCCCAGGTCCTTGCAAAACGAAGCCATCACCGCCTGGGCACAGTTGTACCCCTGTCGGAACAGCTCCATGGCCTCCTTGGCCTTGGAGGACTTCTGGACAAGGGCCTGGCGCTCCTCTTCGGGATCTAGTGACCGCACTGGCAGTCCTCAAGCACGGCAACAGCCTTATCCATGGCAGACACGTCCACATTCTCCACACAGCCTGCGTCCACGGCAGCGGCAACGGCAGGGTCTATGGGCAGACGGGCCAGCACAGGAATGTTGTAGGATGCAGCAACGGCATCAACCTTGCTGTCACCAAAAAGCTTGATCTCCTTGCCGCAGTCAGGACACTTGACGTAGCTCATGTTCTCCACCAGACCAACCACGGGAACGCTCATCATGCTGGCCATCTTCACGGCCTTCTCCACAATCATTCCCACCAGCTCCTGGGGCGTTGCCACCACGATGATGCCGCAGATGTCCAGAGACTGGAACACAGTGAGGGGCACATCACCTGTTCCGGGAGGCATGTCCACAAACATATAGTCCACATCCTCCCACACCACGTCGGACCAGAACTGCTTCACCGCACCGGCAATGATGGGGCCACGCCACACCACTGGATCAGTCTCATTCTCCAGCAGGAAGTTGATGGACATGACCTGCACGCCGTCACGGCTCACCATGGGATAAATCTCGTTCTCCTCACCTGTTACCCTGCCCTTGAGCCCGAAGGCCTTGGGGATGGAGGGCCCGGTGATGTCCGCATCAAGGATGGCGGCACGCTTTCCCCTCTTCGTCATGGCCACCGCCATCATGGAGGTGACCAGGGACTTGCCTACACCACCCTTTCCGCTGACGATACCAATGACCTTTCTAATCCTGCTCTTTGGATGCAGCTTCTCATGAACATCACGGGAGGAACAATCCTGTCCGCAGCTTCCACAATTATGATCACAACTCATAAAAAAACTCCTTTACTGCTTATATAACGAGTATAATCCATCTGTCAAATTCTTGCCTCAGCGGGACAAGACATGGAGCGACCACGCCTTGTCGGACTTGGCGATGTGGTTCAGCAACCACTTCAAAAGATAGTCGTAGAGCACCAGTCCATCATCCTGACGGGGATCCACCAGCTTTTTCACCTGAGCATTCACCTGGGAGATGAACTGGTCATGCTGCATCTTGTGGAAGTCTATCTGGGGATAGCCCCTGTCCCGCAGGAAGCCCTCCTCGAATTTCAGATGATATTCTGTATAATCCACCAGCTTCTTCAAGGCAGCAGCTATTCCCCGCTTATAGATATCCTTGTCTCCATTTGCCAAGTCGTACAACTCGTTGGCAATCACCACCAGACGTTGGTGCTGGCTGTCAATTTCCGGCACATTCAGATTATAGGCATCCTTCCATACAATCTTCTCAAACATATATACCTCCTGTCCTTTCCCCTAAGATACACAGGAATCAGGGAAAAGTCAAAAAAACTGTCGGGAAAGGTCGGCCACCTCAGCTAGAAGAGGCCGCTGATATTTCCTTCATCGTCCACGTCGATGGAGCAGGCGGCAGGTACCTTGGGCAGGCCGGGCATGGTCATGATGTCGCCGGCAAGGGCCACCACAAAGCCTGCTCCCGCATAGAGCTGCACGTCCCGCACCGGGAAGGTGTAGTCCGCAGGGACCCCCGGCCAGCTCTTGTTGTGGGAGATGGAGTTCTGGGTCTTTGCCATGCACACCGGCAGGTTGCCGTAGCCCTCCTCCTGGTACCGCTGCAGCTTGCGCATGGCGGCAGGGGCAATGTCCACGTCCCTGGCCCGGTAGATTTCCTTGGCCAGCACACGGATTTTTTCTGCCAGGGGCAGCTCACTGGGATAGAGGAAGTGGAAGTCAGACTTCTGCCCCCCCTCGCACAGCTCCGCCACAGCCCTCGCCAGCTCCTGGCCGCCCAGGCTTCCCTTCTCCCACACCTGGCAGAGGATGGCCTTGGCACCGGACTTCTTGCACAGGTTCTGGAGGCACGTGATCTCCTCCTCCGTGTCGCTGACAAACTGGTTCACCGCCACCACCGTGGACAGGCCGAATTTCGCCAGGTTCTCTAGGTGGACCTGGAGGTTGGCAAAGCCCTGTTCCACGGCAGCCACATTGGGCTGGGAGAGACAGGCCTTCTCCACTCCGCCGTGCATCTTCAGTGCGCGGATGGTGGCCACCACCACCACGGCACTGGGCTTCAGGCCACCAATGCGGCACTTGATGTCCAGGAACTTCTCCGCACCCAGGTCGGCGGCAAAGCCCGCCTCCGTCACCACGTAGTCCGCCGAGGCCAGGGCACTGAGGGTGGCGTTGAGGCTGTTGCAGCCGTGGGCGATGTTGGCGAAGGGGCCGCCGTGGACAAAGGCAGGTGTCTTTTCCAAGGTCTGCACCAGGTTGGGGCGGATGGCGTCCTTCATCAAGGCGGCACAGGCACCCACAGCCCCCAGCTCCTTGAACTGCACCGTTCGGCCGTCGTAGGTGGTTCCGATGACAATGTTCCCCAGCCGCTCCTTCAGCTCGGCGATGGAGCGGGAAAGGCAGAGGATGGCCATAATCTCGCTGGCCACGGCAATGGTAAAGCCCTCCTCCCGAGGAACACCCTCAGTGCGGCCGCCGAGACCCGCCACAATCTTCCGCAGCTCCCGGTCGTTCAGGTCAACGCAGCGCTTCCAGGTGATGGTGCGGGGGTCGATGTTCAGGGCATTTCCCTGGTGAATGTGATTGTCGATGAGGGAAGCGATGAGGTTCGTGGTGATGGACACAGCGTGGATGTCACCAGTGAAGTGGAGGTTGATGTCCTCCATGGGGACAATCTGGGCGTGGCCGCCACCGCAGGCTCCACCCTTCACCCCGAAGCAGGGCCCAAGGGAGGGCTCCCGCAGGGCAATCACCGTATTCTTGCCGATGCTGTTGAGGCTGTCCGCCAGGCCCACGGAAACGGTGGACTTCCCCTCGCCAGCAGGAGTGGGGGTGATGGCCGTCACCAGCACCAGCTTTGCCGGGTTGGTGGCAGCCTTCTGCTGCAGGGACTGCAACACAGGCAGTGTAATCTTTGCCTTGTAGCTGCCGTACAGGTCCAGGTCCTCTGGCTCCAAGCCAATCTTGGCGGCAATTCCTGTCACCGGCTCCATCTGGTTCTGCTGGGCAATCTCAATATCTGAAAGCATATAACCTCCTGCGGCCAGGACCCGTAGAACAGACGGACCGGCTCAAAAATACTTTGACTGACAATATAGTATACACCATGGGGAAAAAGTATGCAAAGGGAGGGAAGACTGACAGAAAACATTTTTTCATTATCTTTCCAAAGATGACGCTACCTCCAAACCAACTTGCTTTTTTTCATCGAATTCACATACATTTAAACTATGTTCACACGAAAGACAAAGATTGTATGCTCCATGGGGCCCACCACGGCCGACGACACCATTGTGGAGCAGCTTGTGGAGGCGGGGATGAATGTGGCCCGCTTCAACTTTTCCCACGGAAGCCACCAGTCCCATCAGGAGGCCATGGAGCGTGTCCGCAGGGCTTCCCGCAAGACAGGAAAGCCAGTTGCCATCCTGCTGGACACCAAGGGGCCGGAGATCAGAACCGGGGACACCATCAATGGGGGCACCGTCACCATCACGGCAGGGGACCGGGTGATTGTCACCAGCGACGGAGAGAAGACCCAGCCTGCGGCGGATGGACAGCCAGCACGGCTTTCCGTCACGTGGCAGGACCTGCCCCAAAAGGCCACCGCCGGAGTTCGGATTCTCATTGCCGACGGGCTTTTGGAGCTGGAGGTGCTGGAAAGCGACGGAAACCAGGTGCTCTGCCAGGCACGGAATACGGGAACCATCGGCAGCAGGAAGAACGTGAACCTGGTGGGCCTCCACGCCATGCTGCCCATCATGGGAGAGCAGGACAAGGCGGACATCGCCTTCGGTGCGAGTCAGGAGGTGGACTTCATCGCCGCCAGCTTCGTCAGCTTCCCCGCAGAAATCCACGAGATCCGCCGCTACCTGGACACCCTCCACAGCCGGGCAAAGATCATCGCCAAGATAGAGAACGAGGAGGGAGTGGCAAACATAGAGGAAATCGCCGAGGCGGCGGACGGCATCATGATAGCCCGGGGCGACCTGGGAGTACAGCTGCCCACGGAGAAGATTCCCCTGGTGCAGAAGCACATCATCGGGGTGTGCCGCCGCATGGGCAAGCCGGTCATCACCGCCACCCAGATGCTGGAGTCCATGGTGGTGAATCCCCGGCCCACCCGGGCGGAGCTCACCGACGTGGCCAACGCCATCTTCGACGGCACCGATGCGGTGATGCTTTCCGGAGAGACGGCCAACGGGGCCTATCCCGTGGAGGCAGTGAAGACCATGGCAAAGATTGCCCTTTCCGTGGAGGATTCCCAGGAATTCTGCCAGAAGATGCGGCAGAGCGACACCGGGGACAGCTTCCTGCCCACCGGCAACATCGGCATGATCATGGCACGGAACGCCTACACCACCGCCCGGGACGTGAAGGCTATGGTCATCATCACCCCGACCCTGTCGGGCCACACCTCCCGCATGATCAGCAAGTTCCGCCCGGAGCAATCCGTCATCGCCGTCACCCCCGACCCAGTGGTAGCCCGCCAGCTGCTGCTGTTCTGGGGTGTGGTGCCGCTGCACACCAAGATGGCCAGCAGCTCCAACGAGATGATTCAGAACGCCATCAAGGTGGCCCTGGACGCAGGCATCGTGCAGATCTCAGACCGGGTGGTGCTGGCGGCGGGAGCGCCCCTGTTCAGCTCCCTCATGCTGAACACGGTGAAGGTACTGCTGGTGGGAAGTGTGCTGGCCAGAGGAAACGGCGGCGGCAGTGCCAGCCAGGAGAAGCTCAAGAGCAGCGGCCACATCGTCCAGACAACCTCCGCCCTGGAAGCCCTGTCCCGGCTCAAGAAGAAGAAGGGCGGGGAAATACTGGTGTGTCCCACCATCACGGAGGACTACATTCCCCTGCTGCGGCTGGTGGACGGCGTGATTGCAGAAAACGGCTCGGAAATCAGTGACGCAATGCTCGCCCTGGTGAACCCCGACCTGGTATGGCTCACCAATGTGGCAGATGCCACCATCAAGCTGGAGGACGGCCTCATGGTCACCATAGACGGCAGCCAGCTACTGGTGTACGAGGGCATTGTGTAGCGGACTCAGACCTCCAATACCAAGCCGTCGTAGGCGGGCTGGCAGTGGAAGTCGCCTCGTCCCAGCTCCTCCAGCCGCTCCTGCAGATAAGACTGAATCTCCACATGGGTCCGGTCGTGGCACAGGTGGGTGAGCCAGTTGTACCTTCCCCCAATCTGCAGGGCCAGATCCAGCGCCTGGTCGTAGGAGAAATGGGTGCTGTGGAGCTGGGGACGCAGACCGTCTATGACCACGTGCTCCAGACAGGGCCCCAGCTCCACCAAAAGCTCCAGGCTGCACTGGGGAACGTGGTTGCAGTCGGTGAGGTATGCCAGACCACGAATCCCCTTCCCTTCCCCCAGATTCCGCAAGATAATCCAGCCCGTAGTTTCCAGACGACCGTGCAGCAGCGGCACGGGAATCAACGAAATCCCCCCTATTTCCAGCGGATTCTCCCTCCCATAAACGCTGCAGTCTATGGTCTTGACCTTGGGCTTGCCGCCTCCCTCCATCACCGGCTGGAAGACGTAGGAGAACCGTCGGTGCACATCACGCAAGGTGAGCTCATTGCCATATACCGGCAGCCCCTCCCCCTCCGTCTCCTGATAGACCCGCACCTTGCCGTCGGCCTGGGGCGGCGTTTGGGAGGCAGTGTGGGAGAAGATGCGGATGTCGTCCAGACCATTGAGGTGATCCGCATGGCCATGGGTCAGCAGCAAAGCATCCAAACGATTTATGCTAGATTTCAGAGCCTGGCTACGGAAGTCCGGCCCCATGTCAATTAGAATTGAAGTATCGGGGGCACGGAAGTCCCCTTCCGTAATCCACAGGCTGGCGCGAAAACGCTTGTCTCGACTGTCGGTGGAACGGCAGCAGTGGCAGCTACAGGCAATCACTGGAATGCCATGGCTGGTTCCCGTTCCAAGGAATTCACAACGCATGGTACAAGGATAAATTGAGCGGTACCTTTAGTCAAGAGAGGAACCGGAATCGAGTCTGGCTGCAATCGAATCCATCCATCCGACCATGAGCTACAGGAGAATACATGAAGCACTTGATCATCATTGGAGCTGGCATGGCGGGAGTCACCGCAGCGGAAGAAGCCCGCAGCCTCCACAGCCAGCAGGAGCTTGCCATCACCGTCATCAGCCAGGAGGATCCCCCCAGCTACTCCCGCCCCCTCCTTCCCCAGCTGCTGGCAGGCACCATCCGGGAGCGAGAATTGCTGCTCCATGGGGAGGACTGGTTCTGCCAGCAGGGCATCCGGCTCGTCTGTCCCGCCCAGGTGGTGAGTCTGAACCGGCAGGAACAGCGGGTGACACTGAACCTGCTGCACCATCCCAAGGCAGAGGCCCAGAACCAGGAAGTACTGGGCTATGACGCACTCATTCTGGCCACTGGCTCCATCGCTTCTGCCCCCCTTATCCCTGACCCGGGGACAGCCGCCGCTGGCTCAGTGTTCTGTCTCCGCAGCCTCCAGGATGTGCAGGAGCTCCGCCGCCACGTGGCCACCCGACGAAGAAAAGCTGCCGTGCTGGGAGGCGGACTGCTGGGACTGGAGACTGCCATGGCACTGAGGACCAACGGCGTGAGGGAGGTTCACGTGCTGGAGGCCTCCGGCTACCTGCTGAACCGCCAGCTGAACAGGACCGCCTCGGAAATGCTGCGGCTCTATCTGGAGCGGCAGGAGGGGCTGGCCATCCACACGGGAGTCCACCTGGACACCAACCAGCTGAAGTCCAAGTCCGTGGCGGAATTCCTCAAGCCAGTCTGCGGGGACGGGACGGAGACCCTGATCTACTCTATGGGTGTGCGAAGTCAGCTGGCTCTGGCAAGGACTGCGGGGCTGGCCTGCGACAAGGGCATCATAGTGGACGAAACCATGGCCACCAGCGACACCGCCATCTTTGCCGCGGGGGATTGTGCCCAGTTCCAGGGAGTCACCTGGGCCATCATTCCCGCCGCACTGGAGCAAGGCAGAAAGGCAGCCCAGTTCGCCTGCTGGCGCCTGTTTCGAGACACAGCAAGCCAGCAAGGGCACCGCCAGCCCTCGCCCTACACCCAGACCATACCCCGCACCACCATCACCGTCGGGGAACGGCAGGCAGTATCGACGGGAAAGGCGGTGCTGACGGCGGAGGAGGAGAATTCCGGCCGCTGGAGGAACCACGAGGTGAGCCCGGTGAAAAAGCGTAGTGCCTCCAAGCTGGGAGACACCTACATCAACCTGGTGGAGGACACGGAAACCGGCACCATTGTGGGGGGACTGGCCTTTGGCCCCAGCGGCTCCTCAGGCCCCGTTGCACCAGGCGCCACCCCCAGCCAGTGGCTCCCCAAGCTGAAGCAGCTGGTGGGACGAAGCTGGCAGGAGGATGAGATACAACCGGAAATGTAAGGAGCGAAAGATGATTGAACTTGACTTTGGAAAGGAAACCCGCCACCGTGGCATCCGCAGCGCCTTTGGCATCGCCATGGGCATTGCCACCTGGTTCGTCTTGCAGACAGGCTTCATTCCCGTCATCGGAATCTTTGCCGGCGTGATTGCCATCGTGGTGGGTCTGGTCCTGCTGAAGACCCAGAAGGTGCTGGGAATCCTGCCCTGCCTGAGCCTGCTGCCCCTGGGCTTTGTGTTCCTGCTCTACGCCGTGAACACTTGGGCCGTCACCTCCTTTGGGGAACGGCTACTGCAGTCCACCCTCACCATGTACTACGGCGGCTACTTTGCCTACGGTGTCCTCCAGGGACTCCTCTTTTTGGGAGACATGTTCTCCCTGGACAAGTAGCGCCGGAACGCCCGGAACACCCGCCGAACCGCAGCCCGACAGGTGCCGAATGAGATGTCAATTTTCAGTTGTTAGTCGGCAACTGAACACACAAAGCCGGAACAACGCCCCCATAAGTGATGCTGACATCGTTGTAGTCATTGGCGTTGCTACCGTCGTCGATGACGCGCGCATAGTACTCGCCGCGGTAGTTGGGCGAGCGCAGCCACCACCAGCCGCCACAGCCTTCTGTGGAGCTCTGGTATGCCCCGGTGGCCTTGGTGTAGTCCGTGGTGACACGGATGCGGGTGCTGTCCGTTCCGAACTGGTCATATGCGGCGAAGCCGTACCCACTGTTGGTGGCCTCCTTCTCGCCCAGCAGGAAGATCTTGTCCGTGGTGTTGGAGCAGACATACTGGTTCGCCTGCTGATTTTCCCCTGTACCAAAGGTGCTTTCCTCGCTGTTGTCCACCTCAGTCTCTGCTATCAGATTCCGGGCAGCTGCGGTGAAATCTGCCTGACAGCAAACCTTTGAGTCGGCCTGACATCGAAATTCAAAGCCGACCTGACCCCAGCCACAGGGAAGGGCCGCAGGAGAAAGAGCCTGTGGCCCTTTTTATCCCACTCCAAGCGAGTGTGAGATTTGTGCAGTTTTTATTTCGAGGTAGGTTTGAAAAGGGTGTAGCAGGTTTATTGCTATTGGTCTTTTTCACTGGATGTGTCCCCAGCACAAGGGTTTCTTTTGACAGGTCTTCACTATATTACAATGAATCACTACTCCTGCCTTCCACAGACTGAAATGAACTGACCTCACCCCTCCACAAGCCACTGCAAGGCGTTCCTGCGGAGGATGCCCTGGTAGTCCGCCTCCGGGTCATCATCAAGGGTAAGGAGGAGCTTGGGGTAGTTGTCCCGTATTGCCTGAAGTGGACGCAGCTCCCGCTGCAGGGTCTGGGGCTCCCGCACCGAGGCGGCCACCTGGATGTAGGTGTTCCCCTGGCTATCCTGGGCCACAAAATCAACCTCCATGGCATCTATTTTCCCCACATACACGGCATATCCCCGCCGCCGCAGCTCAAGGTAGACGACATTCTCCAGGATGTGGCCCACATCCATGGACTTTTTCCCCAGCATATAGTTCCTCAGCCCGATGTCCGCCACGTAGTATTTTTCCAGGCTCTTCAGGTATTCCCTTCCCTTGATGTTGTAGCGGCCGGCACGATACACGATAAAGCTTTCCTCAAGGGCGGCAACGTATTTTTCTATTGTCTTGGAGTCTGTCTTCCTGCCGTTGGAGGTGAGGGTGTCCGCAATCTTCTTTGGGGAAAGCTCAAGGCCAATGTTGTCAAAGACAAATTGCGTCACACGCTGGAAGACCCGTGAGTCTGCAATTCTCTTTCTGTCGATGATGTCCTTCACCAGAATGGTATTGTAGATTCCCTCAAGATAGGCGTGAATTTCCTGCGGGGTGTCCAAAAGCTCCAGCACATAGGGAAAGGAGCTGGTCTCAACATACAACCGGTATGCCGAGGGAAGCTGTGCCTCCATGCCCACCGCCCCGGTGAATTCCTTGAAGGAAAAGGGCAGCATCGGTATCTCCACGTAGCGGCCGCTGATAAGGGTTGCAATTTCACTTGATAGCAAGGAGGAGTTGGAGCCCGTCAGATACAGGTCAACATTGTCCCTGATGTAGAGGCTGTCCACCACCTCCGGAAAATTCTCCACCCGCTGCACCTCGTCAAAGAAGAGGTAATTCATTTTTGGTGTCAAAAGCTTTTTGACATGGGCGTACAGATTGTCAGGATTCCGCAGTGCCTTATGCTCATAGTCCTCGAAATTGATGAAGACAATCTGCTCCTGTGACACGCCCTCCCGCAGCAGGCCGTCACGAAACATCTCCAAAACCGTTGACTTTCCGCACCGCCTGATTCCCGTCACAATCTTGATGAGTTTTTTTCCCCTCAAATTCCAAAGCCGCCCTAGATATTCATTGCGGTCGATTCTCATGGTGGAGGTATCTATGTCGCTCATAAAATAGATTATATTCCGAAAAAGTCCTAAAATCAACAAGTTTTTGGAATTCATTCCGAAAACTCAGTAAATTATGCAACTTTTTGGAATAGATTCTGAATTTTCAAGAAATGCAGCAAGGACAGGATTCCCAAATGCCGTCACAACAAAAACGGGAGCAGGTACAAGGGCTTGAAGAATAGGGTTCCTTCGCTTGATACATCCTTCTGGGAAAGCACATACGTATTTTTTACGTGTTTCGAAAACCTCCGGGCGAATTCCGTGATTGACCCATGCTTTCCTGTTCCAGAGGACTTCACCTCAAAGACCTTCAGCTTGCTTCCCTCCGAAACCAGGAAGTCCACCTCATAATAATGGGTGCTTCCAACCTTCTCCCAGGTGTGATAATACAGCTCACGCCCGGTGGAGGCTATCATTTGGGCCACCAGATTCTCGTACAGGTAGCCCAGGTTCGCAGGCAACTTGTCGGAAAGCAGCTTTGCGTACACATCGTTTTCTGTCGAGGGCCTGTCGATGAACATCAGCGTGACGAACAAGCCGGTATCAGCAACATACAGTTTGAAGCGGTTGAAATCCTTCGTATCCGCAAGGCTCACCCTCGGATCCGTTGCATTCCAGCAGGGTAGAACGGTCTTGGAATCAACCAAATCAAACAGGAGCTCCTGGGTTCTTGCACCGCCCCGCGTTCCAGTGGCTGTTGTCGCCCGATATTTTCTGGAGCCCCTGGCAAGCTGGGCCGGAACGGAATGGTACAGTGAAGACAGCCTTCCCGACGGATCTATTTTTTTGAAGTCCTCTTCATATAAGGTTATAATCTGCCGTTTTATCATGTCAATCTCCGAAAAATTCCTTCCGGAAATATACGCCTCCACCGCCTGCGGCATACCACCAACTGCCAGGTAGATTCGCAGGTCCCGCATCAGCTTGCGGTTTGTCGCCTGCCCCATGCCATGACCCGAATCAAACACGTGTCTCAGTATAGAATAGTTTTGACCAGTGGCACAGCAAAATTCCTCGTAGTCCATCGGATACACCTGAATCTTCATCTCTTCTGAAGGAATCAAGATATCCTTGACATTCCTTCTGATTGAAATCAGGGAGCCAGTCTCAAGATAATGGTATCTCCCGTCAGCAACCAAATGCTTTATGGCCTGCCGAGCCTTTGGGAACAATTGCACCTCATCAAAGATTATCAGCGACTCGTGGACAAACAAGGTCACCCCAGTCTCCGCCTGCAACCGCAAGAAGAGGAGATCCAGGTTGCCAATGTCATCGAAGCACGCCTTCATTTGTTCCGTTGCCTTTGAAAAGTCAAGCAGGATGTAGGACTTGTACTCATTCCTCGCAAAATTCTCAGCTATCGTTGACTTGCCAACCCGTCTTGCACCCTCCAGCATCACTGCATACCGGTCAGAAAACCTTGCCTTCCATTCAAGCAATTTGTCATATGCCTTTCTCTTAAAATACATGGATACGCTCCCCTGCTGTATGACTTGAGCCGCATAAACTTTCTTCAACATCAATATATCACCAAACAGACGTTTCTTCAAGATTTTATCCTCTTAAAACAGACATTTCTTCAAGATTTAAAATGCATAAATCATACGTTTCTTCAAGATTTTAATTACAAGAATCATACCTTTCTTCAAAATTTCTCTTGGATTTGTGTACCAGCCACGGGAAGTCCTTTCCCAGGGACAGCATCCCATCCTTGTAAATTCCCCCTAAAAACGCTACAATACCACTGAAATTCGAGGCGCCGGTTTTCCGCCACCAGCGGTACATCCCGCCGGCCATCAGCTACAGAGGAGAATACAATGGCATTGACCTTGGCAGAAAAGATTTTGCAGGCCCACATCGTAAAGGAGGCCTGCCCTGACACTGAGTTTATCCCCGGAAAGCCCATCCAGCGGGGAGCGGACATTGCCATCCGCATCGACCAGACCCTCACCCAGGACGCCACCGGCACCATGACCTACCTGCAGTTCGAGACCATCGGCATTCCACGGGTCCGCACAGAGCTTTCCGTGTCCTACATCGACCACAACACCCTCCAGACCGACTTCCGCAACATGGACGACCACCGCTACCTCCAGAGCATCGCCGCCAAGTACGGCCTGTGGTTCTCCCGCTGCGGCAACGGCATCTGCCACCAGGTTCATCTGGAGCGCTTCGGCAAGCCCGGAAAGACACTGCTGGGCTCCGACTCCCACACCCCCACCGGCGGCGGCATCGGCATGATTGCCATCGGTGCAGGTGGCCTTGACGTGGCCGTTGCCATGGGTGGCGGGGCCTTCCATCTGGCCATGCCCAAGATTTACGGTGTGAGGCTTACCGGCAGCCTCCGCAAGGGCGTGGGTGCCAAGGACGTGATTCTGGAGGTATTGCGGCGGGAAACCGTAAAGGGAGGCGTGGGTGCCATCTACGAGTACTTCGGCAGTGGCGTGGAAAGCCTCACCGTTCCCCAGCGCTCCACCATCACCAACATGGGAGCCGAGCTGGGGGCCACCTGCAGCATCTTCCCCTCAGACAAGACCACCAGAGCCTTTCTGGAGGCCATGGGCCGTGGTGCCGAATGGAGCCAGCAGCAGGCTGACCAGGGCGCTGAATACGACAAGCTGATCGAAATCGACCTCAGCAGCCTCAAGCCCCTTGCCGCCCGCCCCCACTCCCCCGATGCTGTGGCCGAGGTTGCAAGCGAGGCGGGAAAGCCTGTCACCCAAGTCTGCATCGGATCCTGCACCAACAGCTCCCTGGACGACCTGGCAGCGGTGGCCGCCATTGTCCGTGGCAAGCACATCGCCCCCGGCGTGGAGGCGGGCATCTCCCCCGGAAGCCGCACCACCCTGCTGATGGCAGAAAGGGCCGGCATCCTGGGAGACCTGATCCGGGCGGGCTTCCGCATTCTGGAGAGTGCCTGCGGCCCCTGCATCGGCATGGGCTTTGCCCCTAACACGGAGGGTGTGTCCCTGCGGACCTTCAACCGCAACTTCAAGGGGCGCTCCGGCACTGCCGATGCCCAGGTGTACCTGGTGTCTCCTGAGACTGCCGCCGCCGCCGCCATCACCGGTGTCATCACCGATGCCACCACCCTGGACTACTCTGACCCCTGCCTCACGGAGAAGGGGCGGCAGTCATTGCTGGACGGCGGGCTCTGTGGCCTCACCCAGGCGGACATTACGGGAGCCGCCACCGACGACAGCCTGCTCATCGCTCCGCTGGACCAGCAGGAGGCCCAGGCCGTGGAGATTGTGCGGGGCCCCAACATCAAGCCCTGTCCCGCCTCCCCCGCCTTCCAGCCCAGCCTCAAGCTGCCGGTGCTGCTGAAGGCCGCAGACAACGTGTCCACCGACGACATCATGCCGGCAGGAACAAAGGTGCTGCCCTTCCGCTCCAACATCCCTGAAATCTCCAAGTTCACCTTCGAGCGCATCGACGAGGGCTTCTATGCCAAGGCCGAAAAGAACGGATTTTCCGGCTGCGTGGTGGTGGGCGGCGAGAACTACGGCCAAGGCTCCTCCCGCGAGCACGCCGCCCTGGGTCCCATGTACCTGGGAGTCCGTGTGGTGCTGGTAAAGTCCTTTGCCCGCATCCACCAGGCCAACCTCATCAACTACGGCATCATCCCCATCACCTTCGCCAATCCCGCCGACTACGACACCATCCAGGAAGGGGACACCCTGGAGGTCACCAACCTGGCCGCCGCCATTGACGATGGAGCCGACTTCTCCATCACCATCACCGGTCAGTCAGGAACCAGAACCATCACCGGCAGGAACACCATGGCCCAGCGCAGCAGGGACATTATCAAGGCCGGTGGCCTTGCAGCCTATACCCGTGCCGGAGGCCAGTAGGATGGAGCTCAGGGCAATCCGTGACCCCCTGTGGAAGCACATCTACCTGCCGGAGGAGCTGGCGGCAGCCCTTACCACACCAGACTTTGTGCGGCTCAGCAGGATTCGACAGCTGGGGCCAACGGAGCTGGTGTATCCGGGGGCCGTCCACACCAGGGCAGGACATTCCCTGGGAGTCTACGAGCTTGCACGGCGTATCCTGGAGCGGCTGGAGCAGCGGGGGGCGGACTGGATCACTCCCACCGGCCGCTCCTCCTGGTATGCCGCCGCCCTCTTCCATGACATCGGCCACTTTCCCTACACCCACTCCCTGAAGGAGCTCCCCCTGGAGGAGCACGAGGTCTTGTCCGGCCGCATCGTGCTGGGGGATGACATTGCCCGCTGCATCGCCAAGGCCGGCGGTGACCCCCACCAGGTGGCCGCCATCATCGACACCACCATCCCCACCACGGACACCGAGACCCTCTTCTACCGCAGGCTTCTCTCCGGCGTGCTGGACCCGGACAAGCTGGACTACCTAAATCGGGATGCCTACTATTGCGGCGTTCCCTACGGCATCCAGGACACGGAGTTCACTCTGGACCAGCTGCAGCCCCACAAGGAGCGGGGAATCATGCTGGACTCCGCCGCCATCCTTTCGGTGGAAAACCTGCTGTTCTCCAAGTACCTGATGTACCGCTCGGTATACTGGCACCGTCAGGTGCGAATCGCCACCGCCATGATGAAAAAGGCCCTCTACGCCGCCCTCTCCAAAAACCTTGTTGCCCCGGAAGAACTGTACCAGCAGGATGACCAAGGGATTCATCACCTCCTTCAGGCCATACCACGGGGAGGTTTCCCAGAAATCATTCTTGCACAGGGAGTTGCGGAGCGACAGCTATACAAGGTGGTAACAGAAATCAAGTTTGACTCGGAGAATCCCTTCCACCGTCAGCTGGAGAGCTTGCAGCGTCGCCACCAGGCTGAGGAGGAGCTGGCAGAATCTCTGGCAGTGCCAGCTACCCATGTCCTCATCGACATACCGGAGCGGATTTCCTTTGAGAGCGACCTGTGGATTTGCGGCGAGGAGCTTCCCTTCTCCCAAAGCTCCACCGTCTTCTCAAGCCAGACGGTGGCCGCATTCACCGGCAGCCTGCGGAAGATCCGTGTGGCGGTACGGGAACCGAGGAGTCACGAGAATATATATAAAATCATTGCCAGATTCTTTGAATTGAATTATAATGAATCTAACAGTATCTGCTAGTTTCGGAGGATTTCGTTGAAAGTACAGAATATAATGGAGTCATACATCATCAAACGAACAAATGCCTTGTACGATGATTTCGTAGAGATGAAGAATTCCTTCCTCACCTGTAGTTGTGAGAACTGCCGGCTGGACACCATCTGCTACGTGCTCAACAGGGTGCAGCCCAAATATGTCGTTTCCGGACGTGGAATGACCTATGCCAACCTTGCCCTGAACGGACAGACAAAGGCAGACATTGATGCCATGATCATAGATGGAATTCGTGTGGTGAATGCAGCCAAGCGTCCCTACCACGATCAGCGCAAGCTGAAAGAGACCACGGACAACAAGCCGGCCTTCACCTTCCCAGTGTTCATGGGGGCAGTCTACGACGGCCACTCCTTCGAGCCACTTTCAGGTGTCAGCATCGAGCTCAGCGCCGACGGAAAGCTTGTGCCCATGGAAGACGCCTCATGGGAGAACCCCACCCTCACCTATAGGCCCGCAAAGGGAAGCTTTACCTTCAAGCCCGCACCCATTCCTGCGGAGAAAGAGGGAGAGACAAGGGAATTCAACTTCACCATCACCATCAGGTCAGCCGACTACCAGCCCCTAATCTATTCCTTTACCATTCCCCTCACCTCTAGCAAGGAGGAGGCCCCTTTTATCTCCTTGAAGCTGCAGGACAGTTACCTGTTCTCGGCCGACGAGATAAATTCCATGGAGGAATAGGAGCCATGAGCTTGTGCAGTCTGGAGAACATACGCTCCGACTTGCACAAGTAGGATAATTTCCAGAAAAAATGAAAAATTTGTTGCTTTTCTGTTGACAAGTTTTTCTTCTTCTGATAGACTGACAAAAGTTACGGGCGCTTAGCTCAGCTGGGAGAGCGTTTGGTTTACACCCAAAATGTCGGGAGTTCGATCCTCTCAGCGCCCAAAAGACCACTTGGTAAACAAGTGGTCTTTTTTTTTCACACAAAACACAGCCTGTCATTCCCTCGACTCGTTCTCAGCATTTATCCCCAGTACGAAATCACTGTAGAGCCGCCTTCTCTGTCTCAAAACAAGAAGTCCCATCTAGATGACATCAGCAGAAACCTGCAGATGGAGGTATAAAAAAATAACCCCCGACACAGTGCATCGGGGGATCCTCCATAACGGACCTGAGTCCGCATTGAAATTAGTAATTCTCAGCCTTGATCTGGAAGTAGGCCTGAGGATGGGCGCAAACGGGGCAAGCCTTGGGAGCTTCCTTTCCGAATACCAGGTGACCACAGTTGCTGCACTGCCACATCACATCACCGTCCTTGGAGAATACCAGTCCGTTCTCGACATTAGCCAGCAGCTTCAGATAGCGCTCCTCGTGAGCCTTCTCGATGGCAGCAACACCCTCGAAGAGCTTGGCAATGTGGTCGAATCCTTCCTCACGGGCTTCCTTTGCGAAGGTGGGGTACATATTCTCATGCTCATAGTTCTCACCAGCGGCGGCAGCCTTCAGGTTCTCGGCAGTTGTACCGATTCCACCGTTCAGCAGCTTGAACCACAACTCAGCATGCTCCTTCTCGTTGGCAGCAGTCTCCTCAAAGAGGGCTGCAATCTGAACATAACCATCCTTACGAGCCTTTGAAGCAAAGTAGGTGTACTTGTTCCGTGCCATGGACTCACCAGCAAATGCCTCCTGAAGGTTCTTCTCGGTCTTTGTTCCCTTCAAATCTTTCATCGTTTTCCTCCGTGTGTTGTTAGTATGGGACTGGTACCAGAACAAAAGTTGTATACCAGCCTCTCTATCCAATATACTTGATATTGAATAAAAAAACAAGCAGAATCAAGTATAAATTTGTAATCATTACAAAATTATTTCCTCAAGGGGAAGAGAGGGAGGAACACTGTCGTCTTGGGGCAATGGCTGCCGTGGAAGCGGCTCCACCAGCAGCGGTGCCTCCCGCACAAGCTTCACCTTCAGCTTGTCCTTGGAGAGACTTACCACCACCCTTCCTGCCAGCGGCTGGTCATTGGCAGCTGCATCCTCAATGAGGCGAAGGGCCAGCTGGTCCTCAATCTCACGCTGGATGAGGCGACGCATGGGACGGGCTCCATAGGAGGGGTCGTAGCCTTTCTCCACCAGATATTCCTTGGCCGCAGGACGTACCACCAGGGTGAGATTCCGTTCCTCCAGACGCAACTGCAGCTCCTCCAGCTGAATCTCCAAAATCTCTCCCACTTCCTTCTTTGACAGGGGAGTGAATACAATGGTGTCGTCGATTCGGTTCAAGAGCTCAGGACTCAGCACCTTCTTCAGCTCCGAAAGAGCCCCATCCTTGATGGTCTGGTAGGAGGGGCTGCTGTCATCAGTGAGGGCAAACCCCATGGTGGAGCCTTCGGTAATCTGGCGGATTCCCGCATTGCTGGTCATGATGATGACCGTGTTGCGGAAATTGACGGTGTGGCCCAGGTTGTCCGCCAGCTCACCCTCCTCCAGTACCTGCAGCAGCAGGTTGAACACATCGGGATGTGCCTTCTCTATCTCGTCCAGCAGCACCACGGAATAGGGATGGCGACGCACCTTTTCCGTAAGCACGCCACCCTCCTCGAATCCGATGTAGCCCGGCGGTGCGCCCACCAGGCGGCTGGAATTGTGCTTTTCCATGAAATCGCTCATGTCCACCCGAATCAGGGCATCCTCGCTGCCGAAGAGGAACCGGGCCAGGGTCTTGGCCAGCAGGGTCTTTCCCACACCGGTGGGACCCAAAAAAATGAAGGAGCCTGCAGGCCGTCGGTTGGAGGAGACACCAGTACGTGATCGGCGCACCGCAGAAACGATGGAGGTCACCGCCTCATGCTGGCCAATCACAGCCTTGTGGAGCTCTGTCTCCATGTTCAGCAGACGGGCCAGTTCGGAGCCAGCAAACTGGTCCAGGGGAATGCCGGTAATGGCAGCAATGACGGAGCAGACATCCTCCACCGTCACCAGCTTGTACTTGCCGTCGCCGCCCTTTTCCCAGCGTTCCCGCAAAACCTCCAGCTGACCCCGCAGTAGGTGGACCCGGTCACGGATTTCTGCCGCCGCTTCATAGTCCTGGTTCTGCACCAAAAGCCGCTTCTCCTCTGTCAGCTGGCCGATGCTCTCCTCCAGTTCCTCCAGCTCCAGGGGCTTCTCCTCCTCGTCAATCTTCTTCATGGCACCAGCCTCGTCCAGCAGGTCAATAGCCTTGTCCGGCAAACAGCGGTCCGTAAGATAGCGGCGGGAAAGACGCACAGCGGCGGGAATAACCTCATCCTGATAGGTGACACCGTGGAAGGACTCGTACTTCTTCCTGATGCCCTCCAGAATCAATATGGCCTCCTCGTCGGAGGGCTCCTCTACCAGCACCGACTGGAACCGGCGCTCCAGTGCCGCATCCCGCTCGAAATACTTGCGGTATTCGGCGGAGGTGGTGGCTCCCACACATTGCAGCTCGCCACGGGCCAAAGCAGGTTTGAGCAGGTTGGAGGCATCCATGGACCCCTCCGACCCACCGGCACCAATGAGTGTGTGGAGCTCATCAATAAAGAGGATGATGTCCTTGTCCTCAAGGATTTCCTTCAGGATGCGTTTGATTCGCTCCTCAAACTCGCCACGATACTTTGTTCCCGCCACCACAGAGGCCAGGTCAAGGGAGACCAGCCGTTTTTTCAGCAGATTGCGGGGAACCTGACCACTGGCAATCCGCTGGGCCAGACCCTCCACAATGGCAGTCTTGCCAACACCGGGATCACCCACCAACACGGGATTGTTCTTGGTACGGCGGGAAAGAATCTGCACCACACGACGAACCTCACGGTCACGTCCCACCACGGGATCCAGCTGGTGGCCACGGGCCAGCTCCGTAAGGTCACGGCTGAATTCCGCCAGAATGCCCTGGCCATGGCGTCCTCCCCGACCCTTCTCCTGGCGACTGGAACCGTGATTTCCGCTGTGACCATGGAGAGTACCTGCCATGGCCCGCTCGCGATTTTCGTAGGAGGACTGGAATTTCTCATAGATGCCCTGGAGGGCGGTGTAGACCTCCTCGATACGGATGCCTGCCTTCTCGAAGAAACGGGAGGTGACGCTCTGCTGCTCCCGAATGGCCGCCAGCACCAGATGCTCCGTACCGATATAATCCCGGCTGAGACTCCTGGACTCAATGGCGGCCGCATCTACCAGGCTTCTGAGCCGGCGGGAGGCAGGAAGGTCGCTGTAGGCCATCGACTTGTTTCTCGCCAAAAGACTCTGCTCCAAGGCCAATTGGAAGGTCAGGACATTAATCCGCAGCTTCTGCAACAGGATATAGCCCAGACCATCGGCGTGCTTGAGCAATGCAATCAAAATATGTTCAGGCAGCAATTGATCGCTGCCACTCTTCATTCCCTCTTCCTGGCCAAGGACGGTAACAAGCTTCTTGGCCCTAGGCGACAAATTCTTTGCCATGTGTTTTCCTCAAATCGCAAAATGACCGGTTCACGGGGATGTATCACAGAATCCCCTTATTTTCGGCAGGGATTATTTTTTAGCCTACCCTGCACCGTAAAATGTAATGCATCCACCACCTAAAGACAAATCTGCACCTTTTCCAGGGCTTCCTGCAGCAGCAAGGCCCGCAACCGGGAAATCACCAGGGGCTTGTGTTCCACCACGTCTGCCTCAAAGGTGAAATCAAGTCCGCCGTCCCGATACAGATAGTCCAGATGGGTGTTGCGGACGCGGTACATCAGAGCATGAAGTTCCCGGTAGGTGACTCCCATGATGAGGCCCATGCTTATGCCAAAATGAAGGCTGCAGATGATGTCCAGAGCCTCGCTGCACTCAATGAAACGGCTGTACCGCATCACGGAGAACATCCTGCTGATGATGTGCCGCAGCATGGTGGGGCGGGTCTCGGCATAATTGGATCGGGCCTGACGCTCGCTGGCACAGAGGGAGGACACCACCATGTCAAATTCTCCCAGCTGCTGATCCTCCCCTCCACTGGAGGCATAGAGGGAGCACAGCTGATAGCAGGCCCCCAGTGCAGCATAGGGAACAGAAGTATTTCCAAAGACAGGCTCAAGAATACAGTTCTGACGGGTCACCTGCTCCATCATCTGCTGCACCTGCTGGGTCTGCATGAGCCCCGGCAAGAAGAGTCTCACAGAGGCCTTCATGCCACTGCCAGCATCCTTCAGATTGGAGGTGAGGAAGCCAAAGTCATAGGAGGCGGCAAACTGGAGGCTTTGCTGGAGAATCTGGTCGATTTCTCGGCACAGATGCCAGGACTCGCCGGGGTTGTAGCCAGCGGAAAAGGAGGAGATACTCACATGGTCACGGCCATTCACCAGACAGGACAAGCGACCGTCAGTCCGCACCACCACACCAGGCACACACTCGAATGTGCGGAGAAGCTCTGCGTCGGGATTGTTGATGTTCCTCTCCGTATAGCTGCGCTCAGGAAGGATGCCCCGCTCCACCAGTAGCTGGCGGGCGGAAAAATCCAGCTGGTCAACGCCAACCTGTTGGAAGCAGTCGGGATTGGGAACCTTCTGGAAGGCGGAGAATACCAGGGACTGGATCCGTTGGGCATCATCGGCACTGCACTGGCAGGGAAAGACAAAGTTGGCCAGATTCCGTGCCAGCCGGATGCGGGTGGAAAGCACCACGTCATTGTCCACCCCCTCCTGGGCATACCAGATAGTGCCGGGATGCAAGGTATCCGGGTGGCTGCTCATTCCCCCTCCCCCTGTGACAAGTCGAATTCCACCTGCCCCACAGCACACTTGTCCAAAGCCTTCAGCCGATCCCGGTACAAGGCGGCCTTCTCGTACTCCTCCTGGGCCACCGACTGCTCCAGCTTATCCTTCAACTGCATCCTGTCCACCAGCACCGACTTGAAGTTGGCCAGCCGCTGGGGCATGGAGCCAGTATAGGTTCCCCTCACCCCCCGCTCCTCCAGTATGTGGCGAAGCTCCTCGTTAAAGATATTGTAACACTCAGGGCAGCCCAGCCGCTGGTTCTTGGACAACTCCCCACTGCTGGTACCGCAGACGGGACAACGCCGCTGGCTCTTCATCCTGTTGGAAATGGACTCAAAGAGGCTGGCTAACGACATCTCCAGCTTGCCGTTGTGGGTGGAAAGACCTCGCTGGGCGGCGCATTGGAGGCAAAGATGCACCTCCTTGCGCCCACTGCTGCTCACCTGCTGCACCACCACCATAGCGTCACGAACACCACATATATCACAAATCATAGTCTAAAATTTCCTCAAAGTATCCAGGGGCTTTTCCCTGCCGGCCCGAATGCTGGGCAGAGCGGAAACCACCACCGACAGCACCAAAGTTCCTGCCGCAATAACAAAGATGCCTCCCCATGGCAATACCACGGGAATCTCCTCCAGATAGAAGGCCGGATCCAGCAGCTGAACTGGAACAAAGTCACCGGCGGCTGAAAGGCCTTCGTCGGAAAGCAGTTTTCCCATCGTCCCCATAAACATAGTCTTGAGATTATACCAGAAACGGGCAAAAATGTTAATCAGCTGCTCAATCCAAGTCAAAATTTCGTTTACATTGACGGCACAGAGGATGCCCACAGGAATTCCCATCACCACGCCTGCACCTCCGGCACAGAAGCCAGTGAACAGGAAGGAGGTGACAATACCCCCTGAGGTGGCCCCCATGCTCTTCAGAATGGCAATTTCCCGTCGCCGTTCCATGGCCAGCATCACCAGGGCTGATGACACATTGACGGAGGCCACCAGCACAATCAGGAACATGATGAAAATCAGCATGATCCGTGTGGAGGAAAAGTTCTCGAACTGGGTGGTGTTCAGCTGGCTCCACAACCGCAGACGGCATCCCGACGGCAGCTGCTCCTCCACCCGCCAGGCAGTCTCCAGAAAGCTGTCTCCAAAGGCATCCTCTGTCTGGATTCCCACCAGAACCGTAGAAAGAGAGCCTTCCAGCAGGGAGAATCCTGTGTCAAAGGGAATAAAGACCCACAAGGAATCCAGCTCCTGGTAGCCACAGGACAGGATACCCTCCACCGTAAAGGAGGTGATCCGGGGAACAACCTTACCGGTGGGGCTCGTTCTCATGGTGACAATGCGGATGGTGTCACCGGGATTCAGATGCAGAGTTTTGGCGATTCCAGTACCCACCAAGGCACTTCTGGGGGTGGAAAGATTCAGGGAGCCAGCCTCAGCCTTGAACAGACGGGAAAAGTTTGAGTTCGGAGCAAACAAGTGGGGAGGTACAGAGCGGATGGTAGCACCGGTACGTCCCTGGGCACCTGCTGCCAGACCAACTCCCTGTCGTTCGGGAAAGGCCGCCACAATGCCGGGAACCTCCGCCAGCTGCTGGGCCAACTGGGCAACCCCATGGGCAGTCTCTAGATTCAGCTCCGAGTCCTCATTTCCGAACAGCGGCGTGCCTCCTCCCACGAGCACCTGCATATGGTAGCTGGAAAGCTCCACAATCCGGGAGGTGATGCCCTCAATCATGCCGTCAGAGACGGTGAGCACCAGCACCAGGGGAATGAGGCTCAGGGCAATGCACAGGACGGCACCCAACAGACTCCTGCTGGCAGAAGAACCTTCCCCAGAAAGGTTCCGCTGGGAGGGAGACAGCAGCATTCGCCTTGCATAAAGGATAGAGGCACGGAGATTCATTTGCCAGCCACCCGAGCCAGGTGGCCCTTTGTAATGGTGTAGATCTCATCCCCCTTGGCTGCCAGCTCCTGATCGTGGGTCACCAAGACTAGGGTCTTCCGATACTTGTCCACCATGGAGAACAACAAGTCTCCGATAAGCTGGGCGTTGGCGGGATCCAGATTGCCGGTGGGCTCATCGGCAAGAATCAACCGGGGATTCTGGATGAGGGAACGGGCCACCGCCACCCGCTGCCGCTCGCCACCGGAAAGCTGGGAGGGCAGATGCTGTGTCCGATGGTCAAGCCCTACATCGTGCAGCAGCTGGCGGGCTGCCTCCGTAGCCTCCTTTCGGGACATGCCGCTCATGTAGGCTGGCAAAAAGACATTCTCCAGAGCAGTAAAGTCCTTCAAAAGATAGTGAAACTGGAAGATAAGCCCAAGGAATTTTGATCGATACTCCGCCAGCTGATCCTCCGGCAAACTGTGGACGGCATAGGGACCCACCTCCACCACGCCCTCCGTAGGGGTGTCCAGCCCGCCGATGATATTCAGCAGGGTACTCTTTCCACTGCCGCTCTCACCCACCACCACCACCTTGGTACCGGAAGCCACCTCCAGGTCAAGGGACTTGATGATGGTGAGCCGGTCCATGCCGGTAATGTATGTCTTTTCCAAGCCAGTAATCTTGATGATTGTATCCTGTGAACTACTCATAGTGGAGCACCTCCGAAAGTGTCATGGAAAGCACCTTCCTGCTAGCCACCCAGGAGGCTGCCAAAGCAGAAAAGACTCCGAAAATAGTGATGAAAACAATCTCAGCCGGCATCATTCTGGCAGGAATGCTGGCGTATACCTGGTACATGGGATTTTCCCGAACATAGATGGCCATGGCGGGATTGGTGGCCATGGTCACCAGATACTGGAACCAATAGCTCACCTTGGCAATAATGGCGAACACCAGCTCCATCCGCACACAGAGCATCATCCCCAACAGCAGACCGGGAATGGCGCCCCCCAAGCCTGTCAGCAGGCCTCGGATGATAAAAATCAGCTGCACCTCACGCTTTCGACCTCCCAAGGCGGAGAGAACTGCTATCTCGCTGCGCCGCTCAAACACCATCCGCCGCATTCCGTTGAAGATATTCACTCCCACCACCACGAAGATCAGGAACACCAGCATCATCAGCAGATTCTTCTCGATCTTGAGGGCGCCGAAAAAGGATCGGTTGTAGCTGCGCCAGGATTCTGTTTGAAGGCCGGGAAAGGAATTTTCCAGCTGGTGGATTACCTGGACGTCAGCTTCGGAATTCTTTAGCTTCAAGGACAAAAGCCGTACCGCATCACGGCCAAAGAACTGCTGGCCTGCCTCCAATGAAATGAAGGAAAAGCTGCTGTTGATCTCAGCATAGCCACAGGAAAAGATACCGGACACCACGAAAATACGGTTGTCGGAGATGAGGTCTACGTCACTGCCACCAGAGAGGGCCAGCATATTCACCGTGCTGCCTACCCGTACTCCTAATTGGCGAGCCAGCTCACTACCCAGGATAATGTAGCCCGGCCGAGACAGGTCAAAGGACCCGGAAATCATCCGCAGCTCCTTGGCAAGGCCGGGGTCACGATACTGGATGTCTGGGGACACAGCCCGAATCAAGGAGGCAGACTGTCGTCCCGAAGGCGTAGCCAGCAGGCTTTGGGCCTCGTACATGGGCTCCACAGACACCACACCTAGTGACGGCTGGAAGCAAAAATCCTCCAATTCCTGCTGGCCGTATTCCTCTCCCAAGGTGATGCGAACGTGGGCGGAGCTTATCTCCATAATACTGTCGATAAACCCCATCTGGAAGCCATTCATGACAGAAACGGTCACAATAAGGGTCATCACTCCAAAACAAATACTCAGAGACGCAAGAAAGCCCGTCACAGCGGAACGTCCAGACCGGTCAACCTTGGCGAAACGACGAGATATAAATATAATCCACCTCAATATTCTGTTCTCCTCAATTCCTTTCCGTCAAGATAGATTGCCTCAGAAATAAGCCTGGATCCATTGTAGATGGACTCTATCCTCATGCCATCCATATACCGTGTCTCCGTATATTGGTTCTCATCATCATATTTTCGAGAGACAAGCAGCTGTCCGTCCTCAAACTCATCGTAGCCGCCGTAGACATTTCCCGGCTGATGATACGCCAGACGCTGGCTGAAGGATTCCTCCCCCTCGCGGCGGGTTGTTACCTTCTCCACCAAGGCCTTTTCCTCATTGTACTGATACTCGATTTTTCCGGTGAGCGTCAGCTGTGGAAAGTCTTTCCAGGGATCAAAGGGAAGATCCGTAACTGGCACAGCAGGCTCCTCAACCGAAGCTCCAGCCTCCTCCTCTGCCGCATCCTTTGCGGACACTTTTTCCTCTTCGGAATACGGTGCCTCCTCCTGGGAACCCTCCTCAGGGACAAACTGGTAGAACTCCTCCCGAACCAAAAGGCCATCCGGGGAAAAGAAGCGCTCCGTCCGGCTTGTTTTCAGAAAATCCGTCAGCACCACCCGCTGGTAGCTGGAACTGTCCTCATAATAATAATAGTCCTCCTGAGACACCAGACGAGGCGGCTTCAGCAGGGCTTCACCATCAACTTTTTCCGCAGCAGACTTCAAGATGCCCGCAGCTTCCTCCTGCCAGGTAAGCTTGCTTTTGAGGCGATATGCCCCATCGTAAATCCTGTGGGTAACACTGTTGTCCGCCATGGTGGCCAGACCGCGGCCTCCACTGTAAGAGGACACAGCCGTCTCCTCCCCATTGTACAGATGGAGTCTGGCACCCTCCCTGCCATTCAGTAACAGCTCCACAGGCTCCTCGACCGAGTCTGAGGGTACAACCTGTTCACTGGAGCTTTCCGTCTTTGCCAAATCTTCAGTTCCAGCCACTTCCTCCGACAATTCACTGGAAGAACCGGCTGCGTCTGTTTGGGGTGTGTCAAGATGGGAATCCTTCTCCAAGGAGGATGATTCCGCCAAGATGGAGGTCATCAGTGAGAGGAACACTATGCCTACAAGAAGGAGTCTAAGCAGGAGTCTCCCCTTCATCAATCCAATCCCAGGAATTCATCCAGATAGTGGTCGGGATCAAAGGGACGTATATCCTTGTAGCCCTCGCCGAAGCAAATGAAGGCCACCGGTATACCGAATTCCTTGCCGATGGCGGCAGCAATGCCCCCCTTGGCGGTGGAGTCGTATTTTGTCAGAATGACGGCATCAAGTCCCACCGCCTGGTGGAACACCTCCGCCTGCCGCAATCCGTTTTGGCCAGTGGTTCCATCTATCACCAGAATCTTCTTGTAGCAGCCATCATCTGCCTTGGAGGAGGCCACCCGGTCGATTTTCTGCAGCTCCCGCACCAAGTTCTCCTTGTTGTGGAGCCGTCCGGCCGTATCCGCCAGCACCAGTCCACCTCCCTTGGCTGCAGTGGCCTCGGCAGCGTCAAACACCACCGCAGAGGGGTCGGCTCCATGCTGATGGGCCACCACCCGCAGATCAAGCCGCTGGCCGTGGAGCTGCAACTGCTCGATGGCGGCGGCACGGAAGGTGTCGGCGGCTGCCATAATTACCGAGGTCGGAGCAGCATTCTGGTAGCCCCCATCACGATAAAAGCCCGCCAACTTTGCCACGGATGTGGTCTTTCCCACCCCATTCACCCCAAGCACCATATAGATGTTCACCTTTCCCGGCTCCGGCTGCAGGTCAGTCACCCGAACAAAATCCAAAAGCCGGGACTTCAGCTGCAGGAGGATTTCCCGCTCACCCTCAATCTTCTGGGAACGGCAGGTTTTCTCCAGCTCCTCCACCAGCTCAAAGACCGTTCGTGCTCCCAAGTCACCTTCAATCAGCAGGTCAGAAAGCTCCTCAAAGAACGCCTCGTCCCTATTCTTGTGAATTCCAAAGAAATTTCTCAGTTTATCCGCAAACTTGGTCTTTGCCATACTACACACCCCGAAAAAATTACTATGATTTACTGCGATTTCGCCCGCTCCGGCAACACACTGTCGGCAGCTCCTAGGAAAAACCCCATCTGCACCGCAAAATTCAGCCCCAAACCAGCAGAAAGAATCATGGAGCCCGTGGATATATTCTTCCACATTTTAACGGTTTCCTCGGACTCATGCCCCAAGGCCAAACCATTACTCATATTGACATACATTCCATAGGAAACAAAGGACGGAATCAAGGAAACCAACAAGGCACTGTAGGAATTATACATGACCCTCCGCCTTTTTTCAATCCGAGAAGAAATTTCCTCCGTATCCCTTTTGAGGCGTACGTTCAGCTGCAATAATTCCGAACCAGGCTGGACATCAGCCACAAAATAATAGGGATTTGCCACTCCAGAATCCGTCGGGGAAGCCGGTGTGGAGGAATCGGCGGGCTCTCCCTGCTGCTCAGCGTCAGCCGCCAAATCCATGGAGTCTTCCGATTCCGTGAAATCCTCTAGTCCTGTGGAATCCGCTGACTCCGAGGAAGCCTCCGATTTTCCCTGTTTCTCGTTCCAGGCAGCCTCACTCTCAGGCTTTGGCAAAGGAGTGGGCAGAACAGTTCCAAAGACAAGACCGGTAGGAAGCTCCATCTCCTGACTGAATCCCCCCTCAGGAAATCCGTTTATGTACACGCTGCCTTCCTGGGACTCCTTTGAAACAAGCTCTACCGGTCTGCTCTCCGCTACTGCCAACATCACGTTTACCAAGAATTTATCATCGCCTGAGAATTCACCAGTAAAGCTTCTCGCACGAAATCCGTCTGATTCCACCACAATGCGGTGATTTCCGGCAGGCAAAAGTATTTCCCCCTCATGAAAATTCCTAGGCTGGAACACCTGTCCGTCCACCATGATCCTAGCCTTCTTTTCGGCCTCAGGTGGGGTGATGTCGAAGGTCACCAACACGGTGGGCCTGTTTTGCAATACTGGAGCCAGCTGCTGGGCTAGTTCCCGGGACATGGTGGACACATCAGCCACCGATGCGGCAGAACGCACTTCAATCACCTGAAGCTTTCCGGGATAGAGGGTCAGCTGGACCCGTACCGAAAGATAGTTGCCGGAAACAGCAATTTCCCCTGTCAAAAGGCCATTTATCACCTCGTTCGTCACCTTCTCCGGCTGGAAAAGCTTCTTCGGATCATTCTGCCATAAGGCGACGGTCTCCTGCCGCTCCTCAATACCCGAATAATCCATATCCTTCACCAGCAGCCGCACCTTCCCGATTTCCTGATCCAGCTCCTCCAGCTGCCCCCGAATCTTCGCCACCTCCCGCTCCTTTTCCTTGAGGTTCCTCATAACAGTCTTTTCCTTACTGGAAAGAAAAAGCTGTCGATCCCGCTCCTTGACGGCATTCGACAGGGAATTTGCAAGAGTCGTCCGCTGTTTGTACAAGTCCTTCAGCTGGCGTTGGAGAAGCTCTTCTGGAGGGAGGACACGGACACCCACATCAGCCAGATGCTCCAGAATTAGGGCGGGAATGGAGGTGGTCAGCTCAGTAAGGCTGGTTGCATCCTGAAAGCGGGAGGCAGTCAAGACAAAGGGGCGAGCCCCCACAACCCACGTGGCAGCAGCGGGGGCATTTGAAGCCTGGGAAGCCCCAAGCGTTCCACAAAAAAGGCTTGTGATGACGGCAAGGACAACAAGCCTCCTCGACATCACACGTCATCCCCATCATCGGCAACCAGAGGCTGCCCCTTCCAGCGGGCAGTGAGATATGCCTCGATGAAGGGATCCAGCGCTCCGTCCATCACCGCCTGAATGTTTCCCGTCTCATGCTTGGTGCGGTGGTCCTTCACCATGGTGTAGGGCTGGAACACGTAGGAGCGAATCTGGTTTCCCCAGGAAATGTCCTTCTTCTCTGCGGCAAACTTGGCGTTCTCCTTCTCCCGCTCCTGGCGATAATGCTCGTAGAGCCGGGCCTTCAGCATACTCATGGCAGTGGCGCGGTTCATCAGCTGGCTGCGCTCCGTCTGGCAGGCCACCACAATTCCCGTGGGAATGTGGGTAAAGCGGACGGCGGAGTCAGTCTTGTTCACATGCTGACCACCGGCGCCGCCAGCACGATAGGTGTCCACCCGCAGGTCCTCGGGACGAATCTCCACCTCGATGGTGTCGTCCAGCACCGGGAACACGTAAATCGAAGTGAAGGAGGTGTGGCGGCGGGCGTTGGAGTCAAAGGGACTGATGCGCACCAGCCGGTGGATTCCCGCCTCGCATTTGAGGTAGCCGTAGGCATAGTCTCCGGAAATCTGGAGGGTCACGGACTTGATGCCACCCTCGGCCTCCAGCATGTCCACCGTCTCCACCTTGAAGCCGCGGTTCTCCGCCCAGCGGCTGTACATGCGGCACAGCATGGAGGCCCAGTCGCAGGCCTCCGTGCCGCCTGCACCGGCATGGATGGTGAGGAAGGCCCCGTTGCGGTCAACCTCGTCGGAAAGGAGATTCAGGATGCTCTGCTTTTCGTAGGCAGCCAGGGTCTGCTCGTAAAGGGACTTCAGCTCAGGCTCCACCGAGTCATCCCCGGTCTCGACTCCCAGCTCGTAGAGGGTCTCCATGTCCTCGGCGGCGGACTTCAACTCCTTCCAGGGGTCAATCTGGGAGCGCAGGCGCTTTATCTCCGTCATCACCTTCTCCGCCTTGGCCGGATTGTCCCAGAAGCCCGGCTCCCCGGACTGGTTCTCCTTGTCGGCTATGGCCTTTTCAATTGCAGGGACGTCAAAGACGCCCCCAAACGTTGAGGATGTCCTCTCTCAGAGAGGTGATGGGCATTTTAAAGTCTTCAAGCATACTCAGTTCCTATTGAATGTATTTTGACTCGGATCATTTGAGAGACGATGCCTTCAGCAGACAGCGCTTCCATTTTTTCTTGGACAGTTCTGTAAGGCACATGCACTCCTGCACAGGATACTGATACATGCGGACCACATCGTAGTAGTCGGTCACACGATCAATTTCCTTCTTCAGGAGAACCAGCATTTCCTTGGAAATGGAGGAGTGCTCCCAACATGCCCGCTGCACCTTCTTGAACCTAAAGTGGATGAGCACCGAGGCAAGGGCCTTGGCCGAGTCCATGGAACTCGGATCCAAAATTACAGAAACAAACATTGTACTAGCATAAAATAAACCGCAAGAATTGTCCATAGTGGCCTTGAAAAAAAAAATATTTTAACGCATAGTATGAGAATGAAACATTCATTTTTGATAGTTCTTGCATTCCTTTCAGTCAACATGGCCTTTTCCCAGAATGCCAGACTGATGGTTTCAGACATACAAGCCCAAGCCACCGCCGATGGAAAAATCACTGTTACCTGGAAGCTTCCTGCCTTGCCGGAAAACCTGGAGCCAGACAGCCTCTCCCTCCAGCTATACCGCACCCAGGAGCGGAAGGCTGGCAGCAAGGCACTGGAGGGACTTTCTCCCATCGTCACGCTGCCCTACAACACACTTTCCTACACCGACTATCCCGGAACAAAGGGAACCTTCTATTATACCGCCATCCTGCTACAGGCCGACCGGGGGCTTGAGCTGGTGGTGCCCGGTACCAATTCCACAGTGGAGGGAGTCCAGGTTCAGCCTTCCAGTCCCCACACACAAGAAATCCAGCGGGAAACAATCCAGGAGGAACCCAACAAGTCTACCGGCCTCAGGAACACACCCCTACCCTACCTTAGGCTGATGCTGAGGCAAACTCCCAGCACGGAAATTCCCATTAATCCAGAGAGAAGCCAAAAGGCAATTTCCCAGTCAACACTGGAAGGAGTAGACATATCCTTGCCACCACAGTATATTTTCCGCCAGGAGCAAGAGGAGGATAGTGTCGGCGAAGATTTCATCCTCCAGGAAATTGTGAACACCCACCTGAGGACAGAAGAGTACCAGCTGGCGGAGCAGTCACTGCGGGATTTCCTGAGCATAAATCGATCCAAGGATGCCACCGACCGAGGAACCTTCTATCTGGGAGAGGCCTTGTTGTATCAGGGAAAGTACCGGCAGGCCCTGTCCTGCTTCTTGGCTGTGCAGGACAGATTTCCCAATTTGACCACACGATGGATTCAGGCAGCCTTGAATGGCTACCAGCTTCCCATCATCAAATAACCTTATTGAATAACGTAGATATCTTGCAGCATCCGTGAGAGCACCGGATACTCCGACCCTGTCACCTCCTCTGCAGTGGGAGTGACGGGGCGCTGGATTGACTGGCCGGGATTGCTGGTGGTAGCCTGGGTTGTGCCAGCTTCCTGAGGAGCACCACCAGACTGGCCGTCTGCTGCAGCCGTCTCCTCTGTGGTGGCGGGAATGATGATCACCTCGTCCTTGATATTCATCCTATCAAAGAATCCACCACGGGTATAGCGTCCTTGGGACACGGACTCACTGACCTCTGTCAGGGTGATAGTACCCAAGATGTCGGTGTCTGCATATTCCAGACCGATGGTGTTGTCGGGGGTCTTTATCTGGCCGGCCTTGATTACCGTCAACACATTTCCCTTCACCATGCCGTCGGTGGAACCGAGATCCACCAGCACATCCTCCGCATTGCGGTCAATAATAAGGCCGCGGGTTGGCATCATGTTGGAGACAGTGTTGCACAGGCGACGCAACGCTCCGGCAAGCCGGTCGTTTCCCGTGCGGTAGATGTTGATGGAATCCACTTCGGTACCATTACGACCAGAAAAAACAGAGGCCTTCAGCAGCAGCTCCCGCTCCGTCTCCTGGAACTCCAGCAGGACAAAGTAGTCCTGGCCGGCGTTGCGGGCGTGGCGGAATGCCTCTGAATAGCTGGCAGTCTCAGGATATGCCTGGGCATTGATGGTGGCCGTTCCCTGAAAATAGCTTGCGATGGATCGGACTGCCACCACACTGGCATCTGCGTGGAGCAGCTGGGGAGGCGTTCCGTAGGGATAGAGACCGATATTCCACCGCTTCTTGTCCAGATAGAATGGCTCCACTCCCCAGCGGCTGGCCAGGTTGTCGGAAAGGAGGGACTTGTATGCCTCGATGGTATCTGCCACCCTCACGGAGACCGGCTTGATGGAACTGATGAAATTCAACTGCTCTAGGTACAGCTCCTGCTGGCCCTTCCGATCCAGCATGGCGGCGTAGGCGGTTCGGGCCTGGGTATCCAGAGGATCAAGCCGCAGAGCCACCTTATACTCGAATTCCGCCTGGGGAGCCTCGTACTGCTTCTCGTACTCCCTGGCCTTGGCGATGTGGTACTGAGCCCACTTGTTGCGGCGGCTGTCCTCCACGTTGAAGGTGTCCAGCACAATCTGCTCCAATGAGGAACGCATCATCTCATCCTGGGGAGCCACCTCAAGGCCCTGCTCCAGCACAGAATAAGCCTCCGCCATGCGGTCCATCATCTTCAGGGCCGCCCCCTTGAGATACCAGGCGGTGATAGCCTCACGGTTGCGGTTTATGCGGAAGTCGCAGATGTCCACCGCCTCCTGGTAGCGGCCCTGCTGGTACAGCACGGTGGCTAACAGCTCATAAGACTTGTCAAAGTTTGGGTTCAGATTTACGGAGGTGCGGACCCGGTACTCGGTGTCATCGTAGTCCCCGTTCAGGAAGGAAATCCAGCCAGCGATGTACTGCACCTCCTCGTCCTTGCTGTGGTAGCGCAGGGCCTGCTGGATGTAAGCCTTGGCCTCCTCCGTCTTTCCCATCTCCTGGGACACCAGGGCCACCGCCAGCAGGGCGTTCCTATTGGACTGCTGCCGCTTCAAGGCGTCGATGTACCGTGTCTCGGCACCGGTGAGCCGCCCCGCAAGGATATCCAGCTGGGCAAGGCCAAAGCGGGCCTCGATGTTGTTGGGGTAGCTGGCCAGCACCTGGTTGAACAGGCTCTGGGCCTCATCCTTCTTATTGAGGCCAAGGTGGCAGAAGCCGGTGAGATTCAGAATCTCGGTCTTGTCCTTGGCGTATTTGGAGGCGGTGTCCAGATAGGTCAGGGCAAGAGAATACTCATTCAGGGCGTAGCTGCACTCCGCCAGAGCCAGCCAGGCATCGCCGTATGCAGCATTGGCCCGCACCGCCTCCTGATAGCACTCCACCGCCGTGTACCAGTCGGCTGCAGCCTGGGCCTCCTGTCCCTGCTGATACCACTGGCGGGGAGAAAGGCTGCGGGCGGACAGGTTTGGCTGTACAAGGGAAAGGCAAAGGACACAGCAAAAAACCAGGACAAGGCTGGCTGGCCTGTCTCCAGAGGGAAATCCCTCTCCATGAAATTTACCTGAAAGAAACATTTTCATTCCTCTGTATCTCCAACATGACGAATCAACTTGATGACGTTGACCCTATGGCCTTCCATGTCCTGGACAATGAAGTCATAGTTCTGCCAGGACACCTTCTCGTATTTCACTGGAATCTTTCCGAACAAGTCGAACACAAAACCACCCAGGGTGTCGAATTCCTCGTTGGGAAAATTTGACTCCACCATCTCGTTGAGGTTGTCAAGATTAGTGCGGGCGTCGCAGAGCCAGATATTGTCTCCCAAGGGAATCACATCCTCCCGCTCGTTGTCGAACTCGTCCTGGATGTCACCCACAATCTCCTCGATGATGTCCTCCATGCAGACAATGCCAGAGACACCGCCGTACTCATCGATGGCGATGGCGATATGGACATGGCGCCGCTTGAATTCCCGCAGCAGGCTGTCGATGCGCTTTGACTCCGGCACGAAGAAGGCCTTGCGGCTGTGCTTCTCCAGGTCCACCGTCTCCTTTCGGGAGAAGGCGGCGATCAGGTCCTTCACATACAGCACGCCGATGACATTGTCGATGGACTCGCTGTACACGGGAAACCGTGAGTGGCCGCTCTCGGCAATCTTTTCCAGAAGCTCATCCTGCGGCGTGCCACAGCTGAGGAAGTCCACGTCGATGCGGGGAATCATCACCTCCTTGACGGAGGTCTCGGCCAACTCCTCGATTCCCCTGATCATGTCACGCTTCTCTTCGTTCAACTGCTGCTGCTCCGACACAGCCTCGGAGTCACGGTGACTTGCGTCACGGTGACTTGCGCTGTGATATCCGTCTATCTGTTTTCGTTTGAATTTTTTGAACAACCCCATTATTTAATCCTTCGGCTTATTTATCGAGAAGTATATCTTTTTCCGCCATAAAATGACTCAAAATCTCCTCCTGGAACTGCAGCATAGGCTGCTCAGGAGCATTGTCGCTGTGGTCCATCCCTGCAAGGTGCAGCACCCCGTGAATCAGAAGCCGCTTCAGCTCCTGGTCCTGGGTCACGGAGAACTCAACCGCATTCCGGGCCAGGGTATCGACACTCACCACAATGTCACCGGCGGAAAACCATTCCACCGCATCCTCGTCCTGGTAGACAGAACCATCGTTGAAGGAAAGCACGTCGGTGGGCATGTCCAGCCCCCGATACTCCCTGTTCAGCTGCTGGATGAAGGGATCACGGCAGAACAGGACAGAAAGCTCCCAGCCGGAAAGTTCCAGCCGGGCCAAGACCTCCTGCAGGAAGGGCTCAATCCGCTCCAGCCACTGGGAACCAGCCGCCATGTCCTCGTGGCAGGAAACCGCCACCACATTCTCCTGGTTCTGGGGAATGCGACACAACTCGGGATGAAATTCAAAGGGTGATGCGCTCATGTGGCCACCTGCTCCTCTGCCCTGCTCTCCTCCTCAAGCTCCTTTTGGTCGGGATACTTGATGCGGGAATGATAGTAGCCCGCCAGCACGTCCACAAAAACCTTCTCGATACGAGCAAGCTCCTTGAAGGTGATGTTGGCATTGTCCAGCTGGCCATGCTCCAGCTTGTCCATCACCAGCTGATGGATGAAGACCTCCAGATTGGGAACCGAAGGTTTCTCCAAGGTGTGACAGGCGGCCTCCACTGTATCCGCCAGCATCACCACGGCGGACTCCTTTGACGAGGGAGGATTGCCCGAATACCGGAATTCCTCGGGAGACACGTTAGGATCCAGAGTCTTGGCCTTGGCATAGAATCCCTTAATGACGCTGTTACCGTGGTGCTCGGCGATGATGTCGATAACCTCCTTGGGAAGCCGCATTTGCTCCGCCTTCTCGATGCCCTTCTTCAGGTGGCCCCGCAGAATGGAGGCGGACATGCTGGGCTTGAGGCCGTCATGCTTGTTCTCGCCGCTCTGGTTCTCCACGAAGTACTCGCTCTGGTCCATCTTTCCCATGTCATGGTACAGGGCTCCCACCCGAGCCAGCACGTCGTTGGCACCGATGGCGCGGCAGGCCTTCTCCGCCAGCTGGGACACCATCATGGAGTGGCTGTAGGTACCGGCGGCCTTTGTCTGCAAGGCCTCCAGCACGGCGTTGCGGGTGTCACCCAGCTCCATCAGCCGGAAGGCGGAGGCCGTGTTCAGCAGGGACTCCAAGGGAGTCAGGAAGCCCAGGGCCAGGATGCCGGAGATGAAGCCGTTGAGGCTCACCATCAGCAGGGTGAAAATCATGCTGCTGAAGGAGGCCAGGAAGACAATCTTGAGGGTGAGCATGAACACCAGGTTCAGCATACCAATCAGCAGGGAGCTGAACACCATCTCGATGCGCCGGGAAATGCTCCGCACTACCCGAGTGGAGGCCAGGCAGGAGGCCAGCACGAAGAGGGAGGGAATGATGTTCTCCTGGTGGGCATTCAGCACCCCCAGGGACAGGATGAAGGAAAAGATGACACCGTGGGTCTGGCTGAACATCACCGTCACCAGCAGCACGAAGAGGGTGCAGGGAAGGATGATGGGCAGGTTGTAGGGCTGGTTGAAGGGCTGGACAAGGCTGCCGACACCAGCCAGCCCATGGGTGGCCACAAAGAACACCGCCAGCAGAATGGCCTCCTTCAGGGAGACGGATGTTCCACAGAAGATGGGATTGAACAGGAAGAAGGTCATGGCAGCCAGGAGCATCAGGAAGAGCACACCGTCCGAGAGGGCCTTGTAGTCAATGTACTCAGGGGCAGCCGCCAGCTTCTCCAGCTTTGACAGGCCAATCTCCGTCACGGGAAAGCCCTTGCGGACAATCTTCTCCCCCTCCTCCACGGAAAAGGGATAGGCGGCATCCGGGGGAAGGCTTACATCTGAGACGATGGTTTTATCCGCAATCTGCCCCACCTCGAACTCAGAGGCGCTGTAGGCCATCACCGTCTCTGTGGAGGAGATGACAAAAAAGGAGATGAGGACGCAGGCAAGAAAGGCCCCCAGGAATACGAGGAGAATGCCATAGTTCTTTGCCAAAGTCTGACTGATGGAGTCCTTGATGTAGCTGAAGCTACTCCAGTTCTTCTTCGCTTTTTCTTTCTTCATAAGCTTGTACAATCTTTTTCACAAGTTCATTACGCACCACGTCACCACACTCCATGGCCATCATGCCGATCTCAGGAATTCCCTTGAGAATCCTGAGGCAGTGGACCAGGCCGGAGGGGGTCCGCCGTGGCAGGTCGATTTGAGTGATGTCGCCGGTCACAAAGACCTTTGACCCTTCTCCCATACGGGTGAGGAACATCTTCATCTGTTCCCGGGTTGTATTCTGGGCCTCGTCAAGGAGGATGACACTGTTGCTGAGGGTGCGGCCCCGCATGTAGGCCAGGGGAGCCACCTCCACCACGCCCCCCTCCATGAGCTTCTTGCCGGAGCCGGGGGGAAGGAGGACATTCATCACGTCGAAAAGGGGCCGCAGGTAGGGATTTATCTTCTGCTCAAGGTCGCCGGGAAGGTAGCCCAGGCTCTCCCCCGCCTCCACCACCGGACGGGTGAGGATGAGGGAGCGCAGCTTGCCGGAAAGCACCAGGCGCAGGGCCTCGGCCATCATCAGGAAGGTCTTGCCGGAGCCTGCCGGCCCCGTGCAGAACACCAGGTCGCAGGAGCGCATGGCCTGCACCAGCCGCAGCTGGTTGCCGGTCCTGGGGTAGACCTTCCGCACGGCGCCGGGTATGACGATGCCCCCGTCCCGGAAATCATCGGGAGAGAGCTTGTCCCCTCGCAGCTGCAGGATGGAGGCCATCAGGTCGGGGCCCACGTCGAATCCTGCTGCGGCCTCGTCCATGATTCTGTCCACAATGTGCTGGAACTGTCGGACAACCTGGTCGTCCGCCCGGCCCAGGGAGAGCTCGTTCCCCTCCGTGAACACCGGCACGCCAAGATGCTGTTCTATGAGATGCAGGTTGCTGTCATTGGTGCCGCACAGCCGGGACAGCAAATCCCGGTCCGGCACGACTATCGTATACGCTGTTTCCACAAAAACCACTGGACGGACTCCCCCATGCCACAAAGGACAGGCACCTTCCAATTAGGAAGGCAACGGAGGAATACCGTTTTCCAATTGTAATGGGAAATGACGGAAGCTGTCAAGTTTTCGGGCGGAAACAATGACGATGGTGGAGAGAGCGGAAGGAATGGAGTAAATGGGCGCAGCAACTAGAATGGCCAGCCATTCATCGAAATAAGAGAAATTCCCTCAAGACCATATTGAGTCTTTGCGGCCTCTATGTGGCAGATAAGATCCGCAACCTTGGTAATGTGGACAGGCTTGATTTCCTACATGTGAGGATTGCAACAACCAGGACAACGCTGTAGACAACATAATGTACCAATTCTACCCCATATCCGGCAATTCCTGCGGGAAAATTTGGCGGATGCGTTCCGTTGTCCAGGCTTGATTTTTATCATTCTCCGCTGTATCCTTACAGCAGAATCGAGGCAGGAAAATGTATGAGCCCTCCGGGGCCTGTCCATGGAACCTTCGGGTGCCTGTCTGGGGAGGCGGATGCGTTCGGCCTCCTTTATGGGGCTGCCGCCAGGCAGCCCTTTGCTTTGGACTCCCGCCCTTCTTACCAGCCATTGCGAGGACGATAAAAATAGCTGAAATCTCGGCCGGCAGCCTTGTTTTTCCGGGCAAGTATTGGTATCTTCAATATAATTGCGTGGCAATTGCGTGGCATGACTCCATGCCACATGCAGGCGGAGCGCGGCATGGTTCCGGTCAACCCGCCCAAAATTCGCACATCGACGGAGGAAGAGGCGTGAAGGAGAATCCCTTTAAGTCTGTGAAGAATCTGAAGCCCAGCCCGGCACTTGTGGTGTGGGCGCTGGTGATTGTGGTGGTCCTGGCTGCGGGGCTCACCAGCTTCTTTGTGGTGGACGCCACGGAGCAGGCGGTGGTGACACGGCTGGGAAAATATTCCCGCACGGTGGGGGCGGGCCTGCAGTTCAAGCTGCCCTTCGGCCTTGACCGCAACTACAACGTCCCCGCAAACGTGGTGCAGACCGAGCAGTTCGGCTTCAAGACCATATCGTCCGCCGGCACCAAGGGCATCTACGAGAACAACATCGTGGAGGAGGCCCGGATGCTCACCGGGGACCTGAACATCGTGGACGTGGAGTGGATCATCCAGTACAAGATTGTGGACCCGGCAGCCTGGCTGTTCAACGTGAAGGACAGGACCAAGACCATCCGGGACATCTCCCAGTCGGTGCTGAACATGCTGGTGGGAGACCGGGCCATCCTGGACGTGATGGGAAGCGAGCGTGCCCCCATAGAGACCCAGGCGCAGCAGCTGATGAACGACAACTTCTCCCAGCTGGGCCTGGGAATCAACGTGCTGACCGTGCGCCTCCAGAACATCGTGCCGCCCTCCGGGGTGCAGGACGCCTTCGAGGACGTGAACAAGGCAATCCAGGACATGAACCGCTTCATCAACGAGGGGAAGGAGGCCTACAACACCGAGATTCCCAAGGCCCAGGGCGAGGCGGACCGCCAGATACAGGTGGCCCAGGGCTATGCTGTGGAGCGGGTGAACAAGGCCCAGGGTGACGTTGCCCGCTTCAACGCCGTCTACGAGGAGTACCGCAAGGCCCCCGCCGTCACCAGGGAGCGGCTGTACATCGAGACCATGGAGGAAATCTTCAACGCCAGGGAGAATCCCACCCTCATCGACGGGGAGCTGGACAATGTGCTCCCGGTGAAGACACTGACAGGAGGAGCACAATAATGAGAAAAGCATGGACAAGCATTGCCGTTGTGGTGGCCCTGCTGGTGATTTTCCTGATGCTGGGCCCCTTCTACATCGTGAACGAGGGCTACCAGGCGGTGGTCACCCGCTTCGGCCAGATTGTGAGCACCCGCACCAATGCGGGACTGTACATCAGGATTCCCGTGGTGGACGTGGTCACCACCTACCCCAAGCTGATTCTCTCCCTGGACGGCGACTCCCAGCGGATTCCCACCAAGGAGAACCAGTTCATCATCGTGGACACCACCAGCCGCTGGCGGATCTCCGACCCCGGCCTGTTCTACCAGTCCTTCAAGACCCTGGAGGCAGCCAACAACCGCCTCAGCGACATCATCGACTCCGCCACCCGCACCGTCATCACCCAGAACCGGCTGGCAGAGGTGGTGCGCAGCTCCAACATCATCAACGAGCAGACAGCCTCCAACCCGCTGGTGGCCATGGAGGACGAGGAGACCGCCCAGATCGAGGCCCTGGTGAACGTCAGCACCCAGTCCGAGTCAGTGACCAAGGGGCGGCGGCAGCTGAGCAACGAGATGGCCCAGGAGGCCCGCAGTATGATCAGCGAGTACGGCATCGAGCTCATCGACATCGTGCCCCGCCAGATCAAGTACTCCGACGAGCTCACCGAGAGCGTGTACAACCGCATGATCAAGGAGCGGAATCAGGTGGCCCAGGCCTACCGCTCGCTGGGAGAGGGCAAGAAGGCCGACTGGCTGGGCAAGCTGGAGAAGGAGAAGCTCACCATCCAGTCCGAGGCCTACAAGAAGGCCGAGGAGGAGAAGGGACGGGCCGACGCAGAGGCCAGCCGCATCTATGCCGAGGCCTACGCCAAGGATCCTGCGTTCTACGCCTTCTGGAAGAGCCTGGAGTCCTACAAGTCCACCCTGCCCAACTTCGACGCCACCTACAGCACCAACATGGACTACTTCAACTACCTGTACGACCCGGACGGCAGGCGCTAGAAAGCATCATGGTCTCCTTGCTGAGCAATACCGATGAGCACTTTAAACTGGACATGGGCATGAGCCAGCGTGACTTTGCCAAGGCCCGTCTCCTCTCTTTTTTGGAGGAGGAGGGATGGCTTGTCCGTGGACAGCAGCTCACCAGCTGGAGGTTTGACGAGGTGCAGCAGCAGGGAGACTCCATCACCATAGCTGGCCCCGGCTTCCAAGGGGTCAGCCTTCACCAGCTGCTGCACGCTTCTGGCAACATCCAGGAACCCGGCTCCACAAATGCCTCCCTGACACAGGTACTACTGGCCCAGGTGCTGGAAGCCATGGAGCTGGTGCTGCGACACACGCCCGACTTCCAGTTTGCGGGCCCGGCACAAATCCTCCTAGGCCGAGATGAACCTGGCCAGCCCAGCATCCTCTTCCTCCCTCCCACCCTGCTCCGTCGGGCAGTGGAGAGCAGGCTCCCTCAAGAACAAAGCCAACTGGCAGGCTGTTACCTCAATCCCCTACTGGAAGGTGAGGAGGCGGTAGCCTTCAGCCAGTCGGTCTATCTCTACCAGTTTCTCGCCAGAACCCTGCCCATCCAGGAGGAAGGGCTGCCCTTTCCAGAGCTTGACCCACAGCGGCGGCTTGATGACTACCGGGACCAAAATTTCTTGCCCCTAGAGCTGGCGGTTCCCGGAGTCAATCCTCAGTTGGCCGCCGCAGTAAACCGGAGCCTGCGGCTTGGTTCTAGGAAAACAGAAGCCGCAAACGTAGCCACCACAAAAAAATCCCTCAAAAAGAGCCCGCCGGAAACAGGTTCCCCTCTACTGCTGGCAGGAATGCTGGGAGAGCTGGAGCCAGGAACGCTGGTGGAGGAGCTGAGTCAGGAGGAGAAGAGGGAAATCGCACAACGGCGGGAAGCTTTTTGCAGGCGGCGAGGAAAACAGCTGAAAGGGCAACGAATGGCTCGACGGCACAGCACCAGAATCAAGGTGGGAGCAGCCCTACTGGTGGCAGCCGCTCTGGTGGGAGCCATCAGACTCAAGGACTGGCGGCAAGAATATGTGGCCTACGGCCTTACCCCCAGCCAAGTGTGCCGGGTGGTGTACACTGCCCTGGAGGAACAGAATCTGGTGATGGCCAAGGCCATGGTCTCCAAAACCGGCCATAATGAGGCGGGTGTCAGGGAATTCCTTGATCGACTGTCAAACTTCTTTGTGGCCAACAGGATGCGGACAGGCATGGATCCCACAGCCCTCATCGTGACACCGGAGCAATGGAGGCAACAACCGGAATTGCAGCAGCAGGGAGAGGTCTGGCTCTATGGACTTGACAAGTTCAATTTGCAGGTAGACCATTCTGGGATTAGTGGAGCCACTCCAGAGGATGCAGCTTCCCTCCTGCCCTGCTACCCGCCGCAACGGAGGGACAGGGCGGAAATCCAATCAGCCCAGGAGGAAACCGCCCGGGAAGGCCAGCAGCTTGTGGCCGTAGCCACCTACGACCTGGTGTACAGCAGCGGCCCTGACACCATCACCGTGGAAAGCCACCGTGACCAGCTGACCTTGGAGTTCAGGAAGGGCTGCTGGCAGGTGGTGGAAATCCGGCAGGAGTTTTGACGGCGAAGGCACGTTCCGCACCACGCTGGCTTATTTCATACTGAAAACTCTGGCATATTATTTTCAATATTTCTGTACAGAAAAATCTCGGTGTTTTCGTGTCGGTGATACCAGCCGTTCCATTTTTCAAGAATGATTTTCAAAAAACTCGACTTTTAGGCTATAAGTTCTGCAAAAACACCTTTTGGAATCTGTACTGTACAAAAAAGTTTTTCCAATAAATCAAGGCGATTAATTTTTAGAAAAGAAATTAAGGGCGTAGTATCAGGAATTACAATCATACCGTTTCCTTTTCTTTTTTAAGTGAGCGAAAAGTCTGAATGTCTTGCAACATATCGCTGATGTCCATATTAAAATAAGGGAATCCCATCTCGTCATACAAATCAATCAAATCAAGCTTTTTCATCCCGAGAATCTCCGCAGCCCTGCCGTGGGAAATTACATTATTGTGAATATAGGGATACAGTAACAGGGCGTTTCGTTTCAGTTCATCATCTGTTCCGATTACGTAATCATCAGAAAAAAATATCTGCATTCCTTTGGGAACTTTCACCTGAATTTCCGCATATTCCATCTTCTTCACCTCCATGCTCAGGCATCTATAGGATACTACATTTTTGCAAAAAATGCAGTCCCATCACTCCACCGTCGCCCAGCCCCACGGTAGCTGGGACTGGCGAAGGGACGACTTGGGCTTACTCATCTTCTTTTTTGCATAATAGACAATGCGTCTTGAATAAGAGAATCACTCAAACGTATGCCACTGTTCTTTAAATACTCAAAACAAATCTTCACCTCTTCCTCAGAAATCATATTCTCAGAATGTGCCTGAACCAGTATTCCGACCGTACCGGTGATGGTAAGACCGAGATTTTGTGCGACTTTTCGTCCCCTTCTTTCATCAATGATAAGAACATCAGATTGCAACTCATCAGCTAAAATAATAGCCTCGCTTTCTCCATCGTCCAAGCCACTTGCAGCTCGCAATATTTCAAGTGATTTTCTATTTTGGATTGATGAGGTTTTTATAAAACTCGAAGACTGTACAATCTCCGCTTCTTTTTTAAATGCTGTATTGGTAGTCAATTCACGCAAAACCGTTTCAGGAACAAGAACTTCACCAAATAATTTTTCAAGCAAATCAAGGCGACTGATTTTTATCAGTGATATAACGGGAGTTGTATCAGAAATTACTATCATCCGGTTTTATTCCTCAGCTTTCTTAGAACAGCCACATCGCTTTCAAGCTCTTCTATTGTTTGATCTAAATAAGGAATTCCCAAATCGCTGTATAAAGCAATTAAATCCATTTTATGAATACCTAATAGCCCAGCAGCTTTTCCATGAGAAAGCACTTCTTTTTTTATATAAGGGAAAAGAATCATTGCATTTCGTGTCAGTGCATCATGTTCATCTTCAACAAGGGTGTACTCTGCGATTGTATCAGGGATTTTTATAGACACAGCCTGCATGGTCATAGTCTCACCTCCATCGTTTTTATTATACTCCATTTTTGAAAAAAATGCAGTGCCATCACTCCATGGGCTTTATCATCTTCTCGATAAATGACACTTCTTCTTGGCTCAAGCCGTATTTCTTGTACAATTGCTGGTCAATCTCCGCAACACTTTTGCTCCAATCAATATCGCTGTTTGTGGTGAAGTCTTGGAAAACTCAAAACCAATCTTCAACTTTTAAATTAGGAATGTTTTCGAAATGTTTCATGTTATGGGTAACCAAAGTAAAGTTATTTGTAATGGCGGTTGCTGCAATCAACAAATCCATATCATCTATTGTTTTTCCAATTTTTTGAGTATACGCTTTAATTTCTCCAAAAATATTCATAATCTCAGAAGTTATTTCAAGTAAAGGGAAAATTGATTTTATTGCATTAACCGTTTCCATGTTTTTTTCTACTGCTTTTGATTTTTTTGCACCAAAAACAAGTTCTCCATAAGAAATACCAGACAAAGACATGTGCTTATCTTTGTTTTTTAGAAAATTTGCGTTAACATTCCCCAAATTTTTTAGGCGATAAATTATAATATTTGTGTCAATCAAATAATGCACTATTTTCTCCAAAACGACTTGAATTGACACGTTCTTTTCCTATTTCTGACAAAATTTCATCTGCACTTTCATTACCTGCCCATGAAAGTTTTAAGAACTTTTGTGCAGGAGTTTCGTCATCTTCGTTTTCGTCCACTACAATCAAAACTTGCTGACGCGGCTTAAAGTTAAAATGCTGCAAAGGAATAAAGTTTTTTCCGTCATAATATGCTTTTATCACAGTCATTATATTTCACCTCCGTTTTCAAGCTATTTACAATATTTTTGCAAAAATTGCAGTAGTTTACCCCTTGGGCTTAATCAGCTTCTCAACAAAAGCCACTTCTTCTTCACTCAAGCCACCCACAGCCTGTACAGCCGCTTGTCCAAATCTCACCATGAGTCATCCTTCAATTCCTCCCACATGGAATTCATTGAGCTTTGGGCAATGACCTTTTCCATGTCGCCATACGCTTCCTCCCGCCGCTTTGTCTTCAAGGACTCCAGCAGCTTGCCCATCAAGTCGATTGTCTGTTCGTAAGACAGGGAAAGAGCTTGCTCGGTAAAATCTGCAAAGGCTACTTCTGACATCTTGCACCTCTACCTCCCATTATACCACGATTTCAACAAAACTTCTCAGGTGCAGGCCACCTGCATAAGAGTTCCCAGTACAAGAGCTGGAATACAAACAGGCTGTATAACTTATACACCTTAAACCTGTGGATTTTTTTGTGTTGACAAAGTAGCTCATTATACTCTACATGTGCTCTATGAGGCTTTGCAAAAATAATGTCTTTAATTAAGGTTACTTTTTCAAGTACATCTTTATTATTGTCTCGTTTATTTACACGTCGATTGATAATTGCAAGAGTAAGATATTCTCCATATTTGAAAACAATAAAAATTGGAATTGGAAATAATTTATTCACTTCACGGGTTATATTGGCAATTTGAGATTTGGTGTATTCATTTCCGTGTAATTCTATAGCAAAACATAAATATGACTGAGGATTTAGTGGGTCAAGTTTAGAATCAAAAAGCTGTAATTGACCTGAAAATGAATTGTCAGTGAGCTGAAAAAGTATGTCGATTGATTTCCATTCATTAGTCATAGCCTTATCTTCACTAAACCTTTCGGCATTAGGAGAATTTTCAATGTAATTCCCTTTGAACTCTTCATAGGTTTTATCATCCAGCGGAGCCTGTAGACTCGTATCATACCCCAAAACAGTAAAAAGATTTATTCCAGCTTTTGAAATATCGTCTTTTACAAATGCCGTAATTGCTTCTTGAATGTTCAACTTTTCATCAGTATTCTTTGCCATTTTATTTATCTCCGTTCTCTGTAGCCTGTATTATTTCCCAATGACCGCCCTTGTCTGCTCCCACACGGCGAATTATGTTCTTTTCCTTTAAATGTTTCAATTGCCACTCAACACCGCGCCTTGACAATCCTGTAATTTGCATCAACTGTTGTTGTGTAACAAAAGGATTTTCGCACATAGCAGAAAGAAGCTTCTTCACAGTGTCAGAACTTTCTCCACAGTTTTTCTCCACAGTATTAGGGTTTTCTCCACAGTTTTTCTCCACAGTTTTTATGATTTTCTGTGAAGTTTCTGTATTTTCTGTAAACGTATCTCCATTTATTTCGCCATCTACTTCTCGATTTTTTCTCTTCTGCACATCATCAAGCAGAACAGTTGTCTTAAAAACATCGCCTTCTTCCAAAATAGGTTCAGTACCAGAATAGATTTTTGAGAATTTGTACAGATTTCTTACACCGGAACCTAGCGTGTCCGCCATTCCAAGCTCCATGAAAAATTTTGCGATGATAGGATTCTTCGGATACGGCGTAAAATTATCAGGGGTAAGCCGACCGAACTTTGTAGAGCGGTTCCAGTTCTCTGTATAAAGCTTGTCTCTTGTAATAATCAGCTTTGCAGGATATGCACTTGAATACTCACGGTGAACAAGCGTATTGACAACAACTTCACGGGCAATTTTGTCGCGTACACTAGTTGCCAGATTGTCAATCAAGAAAAAGCGGTCGTCCGTATGCTTTTGAACAAAGCCCATCAGTCTCTCGTAGCTTTCAATCAGATTTGTTTCTACAATCAAACGGTCATCGTAGCGGTCTGGATTCTTGTCACGGAAAATCCCATCCGTTTTATACGCAGGAAGACAGGACTGAATTGCAGTGTCCTTTCCAAACAAAAGAATTGCCGCAAGGTTAAAACCTTTTTTTCCTGTAATGAGATTGTCCTCGTATAGTCCCGCACTTTTGAAAATCTCCATCGCATCCATGTCTTTCCACGGATGCAGGATATTCCTAATCTGAACCAGCTGTTTGACTTTTGGAATCAAATCAAGCCGCAGGTGGTCGAGTGTTGCATACGGAAAAAGTGTCCGCTCATAAAAATCATGTGACTTTCTGTTGTAAAGATTAGCCACCAAATCAACAGACTTTGTTATATCCTGGTCAGCTTCCCCGTTTCGGTCAAAAACTTTTCCGTCACAGAATTCAACATCGGAATTGACAGGCACATAAACCCAAAGAATCCTTTTCTCTTCATACTCGTATTCTTCAAGGTTGAGAAAAAGCGACGGACGGATTTTATTCGGATTGTTGAGTGTATTTATAAAGTCTTTTTTGATTTTTTGAACGGCACTCGGTTCTACACCCAAAACTTTTCCAGAATCATCAACGCCAAGCAGAATAAAACCACCGTAACGATTGGAAAATGAACAGACAGTTTCAAAAACAGAAGCTGGCAGAGTATCTTTACATTTTTTGAATTCAATGGTAAAGCCTTCGCCATCATTTAAGAGTTTTTCTAATTTTTCATTTGTCAAAATGCTGCTATCTTTCATTTTGCTCCTATTTGATAATCAACCAAGTTACAAGCTCAAAATCATTTACAGTTGAAACCCGCTTATCCTTCTGTATAAGAACTGCATTGCGACTAGAAGTAAGCTTTAGTGCACTTCGTTTCTTAAAACTAGACATAATCTGATCTACAGACTTTTCGAGTAAATCGGTATATTTACACATATCCAAACCATTATTTGTTTCTGCGTTGAACAAGTCACAGAGTACATTGTATGGCACATTTTCACCAGAACACAGGAGCCTGTAAATTTCCAAAATGGATTTTGCACTGGTGAAGTTGAAAACCCTTGAGCCATCCTCATAGATATAAACTAGGAAATATGGATTGAGCGGATTTATCCTCTCGCACGCATCATTTTCATTCTTCTGGCGTAGGCAGAAAATAACTCCGGGCTTTATGATTTTCCTTGCGGCCTCATCAATTTGTTTTTGATGTGGCTGCACTACATTCTCTGGAGAAGGAATGATTGCATAGATTCCATCAGGAGAATTTTTCACTTTATCCTCATGCAGCTTCAAGAAATTCGTGAGCTCAATCCTAAAATCATCCAGAGTGAAATCAGTCAGAGAGATCGAGTCTACCATATCCTCCAAATCCAGCACCTCGTCTTTGAGCCGTTTTAGTTGTTGGTCTCGGTATTTCATATCCTCGTCAATGAGCTCCTTGACCTCATCGGTTTTCAGCACATTGTCTTCGGCTGTCGCCGTCAAATCCACAAGAGCCATGCGGCTTTCTACACGGGTCTTTAGATTGATGTAGTCATCCAAATCCTGCGTTGGCCAGAAGTTCACAAGCTGGATGCAGGCATTTGTACTGCCCAAACGGTCGATCCGTCCGAATCGCTGGATGATGCGGACTGGGTTCCAGTGAATGTCATAGTTAATGAGATAGTCGCCATCCTGCAAGTTCTGGCCTTCGGAAATACAGTCTGTCGCAATAAGAATATCCAGTTCTTTTGCCTTTTCTGTTGCACTAAGATTTAATTCCTCACGATGCTTTGCCTTGGGGGCAAAATTAGTGAGAATCATATTGAAATCAGTTTTACCCCAGCTAGCAGCACTATTGGAACCACAAACAAGTCCAGATTCCAAACCTAACTCATCTTTTGCCCACGGCTGGATTGCTTGATACAGATATTCTGCAGTATCAGAAAAAGCTGTAAATATAACAACCTTCTTGTTATTTGGATTTATGGGGCACTCAACCTTATTTTTAATAAGTCGCTTTAACTCTTGAAGCTTTGCATCCCGTTCAACAGTAATTTTGTTGGCTGTATCACGAATCATTATCATTGCAGAACGATCAGAACGCAAATCTTTTTTCCAATCATCGAGTCTTAAATCTGCGAGACTAAATTTCAGCTTCTTTCCAACAAATAAATCTGCATTGTCAAAATCTCCAGAGGCATCTACTTCTTCTGAAAAATCTTCATTATCCTCAAATGCTTGCTCTATTTGATTTTGATTGGCAAATCTCTCTTTTTGTTCTTCAGGCAACTTTTCATACTCCTCAATTTTATCAAGAAGATTTTTAATTTGATTTACAGTACGATTGATTGAAATCGCAAAGGAGTGAATTGAACTTTCAAGACGCTTCAAATACCCTACCTTCATCATGCCAATCAAAGATTTTTCACGGTCTTCCTGAATGAAGGACTCTACAGATGAACCTGCAAGCTTTGCATAATAATCTTCTTTACCTTCTTTGATGTATCTGGAAGGATTAAAAATTGAAAGTTGATACGTTGCAATCTGGGCATTAATTGCTGAATATTCAGGAAATTCATCCTCTGTATCAATCTTTGAATATATTGGAATTGGTTTCTTTCGCTCAGGAAATTTACCCACATCACCTTCATTGTAGAATTTTGTAATATGTTTTCTGGAACGAGCAATAGTAAGCTCATCAAGCAATTTAAAGAATGAGGAATCTAACTTTTCCATCAGCTGCTTTGTCGTTCTTTCAGGATTTTTTTGTGGATCTGCCCAAAGGGTAAATTGCTTTTGTGCAGTTTCAAGAGTCTTGCTAATATCTGCAATTCCCGTGGTTTCAAGCAAAGCAGCCTGGTCACCTTCTGTAATGAGATTAATCTGGTTTCTCAAATCCTTGAGCGTGTTATTTACCGGAGTCGCTGAGAGCATAAGGACCTTTGTTTTGCTGCCAGATTTTATGATTTTTTCCATGAGCCATTTTGCACGGTTCAAGCGGCGTTCACCCCTGTGGTTTTCTTTATCCATAGGGTTGCCCTTAAAGTTATGGCTTTCATCAATAACAACCAGGTCATAAGCACCCCAATTGAATGTTGAAAAATCATGACCATCTGCACCAGATTTTCCAATCTCACGTCCCATATCAGTGTGATACAAAATGTTGTACTGAAAGCGATCTTTTGCAAGGATATTCAAAGTACTGTTTTTACTCGCCTGATAAACAGTCCAGTTGTCACTAAGCTTTTTAGGGCATAAAACAAGAACACGGTAGTTGCGAAGCTCAAAATATTTGATGATGGCAAGAGCCTCAAAGGTTTTTCCAAGACCGACAGAGTCGGCAATGATACAGCCGTTGTGTTTCAAAAGTTTATTGATTGCCCCCTTTACACCGTCTTTTTGGAACTCATACAGCTTGTTCCAGACAACAGTATCCTTGAATGCGGTTTCATCAAAAAGCTTGTTGTCTTTTTGCTCGTCCAGATACTCTTTGAAAATGCTGTAAAGGGTCTTGAAGTAAACAAACTCAGGTTCATTCTCTTTATAGAGCAGTTCAAGGTATTTCAACACTTCTTCCTTGACATCCTGAACAAGCCCTGTATTATCATTCCATATAGACTCAAACCAACCTTTAAGTTCATCCTTTTGACGATCACTATCTACTATTAGGTTCAATTCAATATTATTAGCCTTATCCTTGAGCCCAAGTCCGCTCGTTGTAAAATTTGAACTGCCTGAAATAGCCTTTGGATACCCCTTGGAATCAAGGTCTGCATAATACATTTTGCCATGCAAGAAATTCGGCTTTACAATAGATTTTACCTCAACTTTATTTCTAATCCAGTCCGCACATTTTGCAGCAATTCGTTTCTGTCCAAATTTTTCTTCAGGATTTATAACAATAGATTCATCTTCTATTCTATAATTACGGACATCAACAGTATCAGAAGTAATAAAAGTTGGCTCTCCAAAAAGGAATTTCATACTCTTAATTGAATCAAGCTGTTCATGTAATCCATAATACGCAAATATAGTAAAATATGCAGAAACAACAGAAAGTTCTGAACCTTCCTTTACAACATCTTTCAAGAATTCTCCAACACTGCCATAGTCCTTATTATCCCGTATTACTGTATCTGACATTTCAAGCTCCGTTAGAATGATATTTCATGAGTGGTTGTGTCACGTGCAGGATTTTTTATTTCATGTTTTATCGAAATTTTGTCCATTGCTGAACAAATATTTGCATAATCAGTGTTTTCACAAAGCCTGTCAACTGCAGGCCATTTTCTTATTTCACCGACGGTCAGAGTATGTTTACCTTTTGGGCAATAATCCTTTATGTAGGTTTCAATAATCTGTGTGATTTGTTCTCTTTTGCTCATTTATGCATTCCTATCCTGTTGCAGAAAAATTGTAATTAATGCTGCATCGATTCCATAGATTCCAGCAATTTCTTTAATTCGCTTGGCAAAATGATTTGCAGAAAGATTCAATTCCACATATGTCTTATCAGTTATTAATTCTGGATATCTTATATCTTGCTTGTTAGTTGAAAAATACTTGCGATTTTGCTTTGAGATGAGCGACTGATTCTTTGCCAATGCATCAAATTTCTCAGCATCTGTATTCGATATGTGTTTGCAAAATTGAATATACAAATCCTTCCAGGTTTCAAAACCAGAATACGCACAGCCATCTATAATGAATCCATACGGACGTTTATATGTAAAATCTTCGTCTATGCTATGAGCCTCCTCCTTACGTAATTCTTTAATCAGCCTTTCATTCTTTGAATCATTCACATTCTTTATCACTGGAACAATCTCTTCCCTTATTCCAGTAAATTGAGAGATGAGAGTTGTAATCTCTTCAGAATTTTGGGCAAACTGATCCAGAAGTTTTATATATTGGATTTGAAATGAGGTAGCAGCTTGTACTTCCTCAATACTTGAATGATCTAGGGTATGCCAAATGTCATCATTTAATGCCCATAAATCTTCACGAGCATTTGTAAGCTCCTTTAATATCCTATTGATTTTTTCTGCCGCCTTATCCATACATTCATCCTAAAATTTCTATTTGCTCTCCCCTCATCAACTCAGCAAGAACAGTATAGCACATTTTTGGAAGTTCGTGGTGGAAATTACCCCTGTTTTATTTTTTTCTGTGGCAAAGCCCCCCTTTCTCTACACACAAGAAGCCGCAATTTACCAATCGGCAACTATATTCTTTTAGTTTTAAACCAATATTGTCTGGAACTTCAAACTAGTACTATCTGGAACTTCAAACCAATGCGTAGGATTTTCCCTCTACTTGAATTCATAAATATGAATTAAATTCCATAAAAGATACCTGACATGCCACAAAAAGTGAATTACACTAGGAACCATGGATGGGGTTTTCGGGCTATGGCATTTGAGCCCGGCACCTGGAGTAGAACGAGGCGGTTCTTGGCCATCCCCATCCTCCCACAAATTGATGGGGGCAAAATGAAGCTTGTTTTTCTTAAAAATAAGAAAAACTGGGTAGTTTTCCTCAATTTTTATCTATACGGTAAGCCTCGTATAAGCTCTATTCTTCCTACGGGAAGTTACAAACAATGCCCTGCTCTTGTCCTTCCTGGTTTTCAGGTAGTTTTCCAATTCAATTTTTGTGCGCACATCGAAATAAATCTCCCGCTGCTTGGCCGCATTGCGTACATCACCCGCTGTCTCTGACCTCAGCAGTTCAATCTGTTCCTCTGTAAAGGCAGGCTTCAGTATCACAGGAGCCTTGATTCTACGGATTCTTTTCATTGGACTTTTGATTATGTAGCCCTCCTCCAGTGTAGCTGTATCGGCAGTAAAACAGCACAAAAAAAAGGCTTAAATCGACTCTCCCCCTAGGGGAATCCAGCCTAAAATGCGTTTTCTAAAAAACATTGTTTTACGTCGCTTCACCCCTTTTTCAGGAAAAGACCTGCAATGCACCAAACTGCCGGGGACAGAAGCAGGAGGAACAGCAGGTTGTAGAGGGTGAAGGGGAGCATAAAGCCTTGTTTGCAGCAGCTGGCATCACAACTGCGGTACAACTTGAAGGAGATGACGCTGGCAAGGCTTGCAATCAGGGTTCCCAGCCCTCCCACATTCACTGCCAGAAGCAGCTCCCTTCCATGGCGGGCAAAACCGCTGAGCAACAGGCTGGCAGGCACATTGCTGATGAGCTGGCTCATTCCAATGCCGGTCAAATAAGTGGAAAAGGGTGACACAAGAGCGCCCTCAATTCCCCTGGCCAACTGAGGAATGGCAGAGAGGCATCCTACAAAGATGAAAAAACCTGCGAAGGTACCCAAAAGTCCATAGTCCACCATGCGGAAGAGGCTGGCATTGCAAACAAGAACAATCAAGACCACCGCCACCAAGGAAATTCTGTAGTCCACCACCCGAAATACGGTCAGCAGGGACAGAGCAAAGGCCACCAGGTAGAGCCAGAACCGAACGTCAATTCTTACCGATGGCATCTCACCGGCCTGCCGGGTGGTGCCGGCCACTTCTGTACCCCTAGACTTACCTGCCACCAGCAGGATTGCCACTGCCAGCAAAAGGGCGGATACCAGCCCGATGACCAGGGTGGCAGAAAAGAATTCCGTGGCGGAAAAATTATAGAAGGAATAGAGAAAGAGATTTTGGGGATTTCCCATGGGAGTAACACTGGAGCCGAGGTTGGCAGCAATGGTCTCAAGGACTACGAGACTGCACGCAGAAATTCCCCGATGCTGGCACACCAGAATGGTGAGGGGCACAAAGGTCAGCAAGGCCACGTCATTGGTGATGACCATGGAGACAAAGAACACCAGAAACACCAGCACAAAAAAGAGACTGGTGGTGGACCTGCAGATTCCCAACAGCTGGGCCGCCAGGTAGTCCAGCAGATTGGTGGTCCGAAGGGCCTGAATCACCAGCATCAGGCAGAAGAGGAGGCTGATGACCTTCAGGTCCACAGAAGCCACCACCAATTCAAAGCCCGGACGCACCACCAGCAGGGCTCCCAAAGCCAAAATCCAGGAAATGACCAGCACCAGGTCCTTTTTCAAGACAGAAAGCAATTGCATACATGAGACAGAATATCCATTTTTCGCAAGCTTTGCAACGGGAAGGAGACTTGTGGCTGCAGCACCTTCCGCTCCCCTGCCCCCTCGTGACAACTTGCATAAATCAAACCACACCTGTATTATATAAAATATGTTAGACTACAGATTCATCAAGGACAATATTCAGGCGGTGAAGGACAACATCGCCAACCGCAACATGAGCGCCAACGCCGACCTGGTGGTGGAGCTCTTCGACAAGCGAACAGCTTTGGTAACCCAGGTTCAGGCCCTCCAGCAGAAGCGCAATGACAACGCCAAGGCTATGAAGGCAAAGCTGGAACCGGAGGTGCGCAACCGCCTCATCGACGAGGGCAAGGCCATCAAGGATGAGATTGCCGCCTGCGAGAAGACCCTCAACGAGCTGGAGGAGCAGCTGGAGGCAGAGGGACGCAGGATTCCCAACATGGCCCATCCAGACGCACCGATTGGTATCCTTGATACAGACAATCCTGAGGTGAAGCGGGTGGGAACCCCCAGAACCTTTGACTTCAAGCCAAGGGACCACGTGCAGCTGGCCCAGGCCCTGGACCTGGTGGACTTTGACGCCGCCACAAAGGTTTCCGGCAATAAATTCTACTACCTCAAGAACGAGGCCGTCTTTCTGGAGCAGGCCCTCATTATGTATGCCATGAACATCCTGCGCAAGCACGGCTTCACCCCCTTCATCACGCCGGACGTGGCCCGGGAGGAAATTCTTCAGGGAATAGGATTCAATCCCCGGGGAAACGAGTCCAACGTCTACGCACTGGAGGACGAGAACGCCTGCCTGGTGGCCACGGCGGAAATCACCCTGGGGGGCTACCACTCCGGCGAAATCTTGAGCAAGGACAGGCTTCCCCTCTACTACTGCGGCCTTTCCCACTGCTTCCGTCGGGAGGCAGGAGCCGCCGGCCAGTTCTCCAAGGGACTGTACCGTGTCCACCAGTTCACCAAGCTGGAGATGTTCGTGTACTGTCTGCCGGAGCAGTCCGACGAGATTCACGAGAAGCTCAGGCTCATAGAGGAGGAAATCTTCGAGGGGCTGGGAATTCCCTTCCGGGTGGTGGACACCTGCACCGGCGACCTGGGGGCCCCCGCCTACCGCAAGTGGGACCTGGAGGCATGGATGCCCGGCCGCGGGGAGAATGGCGACTGGGGTGAGGTTACCTCCACCTCCAACTGCACCGACTTCCAGGCCCGCCGCCTGAATGTCCGCTACAAGGACAGCGACGGCAAGAACCGCTTTGTCCACATGCTGAACGGAACTGCCGTGGCCGTGTCCCGGGCGCTGGTGGCCATTTTGGAGAACTACCAGAACGAGGACGGCTCCATCACTGTACCAGAGGCTCTTGTTCCCTTCTGCGGATTCGACAAGATTGCCCGATAGGTTGGGAGGAGGAAAATGAGTGGCAAGGTAAACTACACAAAGGGGATATTTTACCTTCTCCTTTGTCTGGGAGTTATTGCAGTTGGAGCAGTACTAAAGGTTACAGCTGAGGTGGTTTTGCCCGTTACGATAGCCGTCTTTTTGTCCTTGGTATTCCACCCGGTCATCAACACCCTCCACACGAGGTTCAAAATACCAACATTTCTTGGCATTACCATAATTTTCCTCATTGTCTTTGTTGTGATGCTTTTTGTGGGTACCCTGCTAGTATCCAGCACAAAGGCCATCCTCGCACTCTACCCCAAGTACGAGGAGCGGTTTCTTACCATTTATGTTGCAATGGCAGACATCTTCAATCTGCCCTACAACCAGGAGCTGAGCCTCATCAACAACCTGTGGAGCCAGCTGGGCATCAGGAATGCCATCCAGAGCATTGCGGTCAGCGCCTCCAACAACCTCATCACCTTCGTACGGAACCTGACGGTGGTCTGTCTGTTCGTCATCTTCCTGATCACGGAAATCGGGCTGTTCAAGGCAAAGGCGGTGGCTGCGCTGGACGGCAAGTCTCCGGGACGAATCACCTTCATCATGCGGGACATCATCCAGCAGGTGACAAAGTACATCTCGGTGAAATTCTTCATCTCACTGCTGACGGGAATCTTTGTCACCCTGGGAGTCACGCTGGTAAAACTGGACTTCCCCATCATCTGGGGGTTCATCGCCTTTGTGCTGAACTTCATCCCGAACTTCGGCTCCATTCTTTCCGGGGTAATGACAACATTTTTTGCCCTTGTCCAGTTTTGGCCGGATCCAAAGCCGGTCATTTGGATAGGCTTTGTCATGCTGGCGGTGAACATGATTCTGGGTAATTTTGTGGAGCCACGGGTCCAGGGACGCAACCTTGGAATCTCACCCTTCATCATCATAGTGTCCCTGTCTGTCTGGGGCTGGCTGTGGGGATTTTTGGGAATGATTCTTGCCGTCCCCATGATGGTGATTCTAAAGATTGTCTGCGAGAACATCGAGTTCCTGCAGCCCCTGTCCATCTTGATGGGCTCTCGTGCACCGGAAATGAGAGTACCAGAGGACAAGGACTCCACAGAAGCGCAAGCTTGAAGCGCTTCATCTCATAAGAAGAACCAGCTTTTATAAAATGAAAAAGGCTCCGAGTCTGAAATCCTTCAGAAATCGGAGCCTTTTTTAACCCGCAAGCCTTCTACAGCGTACCGGTACGCCCAGCTTCTTGCAGGTTATGGTTGACCTGTAAGGTCAACCTTGACCCTACAGGTCAACTTTCCACAGGCCGTGGAGATTACACATCTCGTAGGCAGCGATAGCCTTCTCGCCATCCTGCAGCAGGAAGGTAGCCTCGGGCTTTCCGCTGTGGGCCAGAGTGCGGCACTGGATTCCCAGGCTGGTCTCCAGCAGGATGAAGCTGATGTGGTGCTCCTCAGTCTGGGGATGCTCAACGCTACCGACAACAACAGTCACCTTGTTTCCCTCAACCTTTGCCACAGGAATGTGCTTTTCCTTGGCAGCATCGGTAACACCAGCCTCAAGAGCCTTTACTCCCTCGGGAGCACCGGGGAAATCGCCGGGGAGACGAACCAAAACAGCCTTGCAGTCACCGCAAGAAAGGAACTTTGTATTCTCACACATACTAAAAACCTCCATAAAAAATGTGAAAAAAAGAAATATCAAAATAATAATGATACACGTTAAATATACAAAATAACGATTCTGAAATCAAGAAAAATTGAGAGAATTTTGCAATTTTTTTCCGCTACAAATAACGGCTGTTGTTCAGCGACTCGAAGAGGAAGCGCTGGTCCTCGGTCTTGAGGTTCGCCAGACGGCAGAGGGCACAGGTCCTTCCGTCACCACCGTCAAAGATGGAGTCCACGATGCAGTCCACGGTGATGGAACGCCGCGTCGCCTGAACCGGTATCTGCAGCAGCAGGGAATACCGCATATCCTGCTGGAGGGGAAACTGGCCCCGCTGGATGGCCACCACAATCTCATTGCTGCTAACATAAATCAGTTCCAAAGGCTGCACCCTGTCCATGACAGCAGGTGGAACCTCATCCTGAGGCTCAGCCAAGTAGCGGCAGATGGGAATCAGCGGAAGAATCCTGGCAATGCTTTCGGCAGTGGTGACACCCTCCATGCAGAATACCTGCTGGAAATCAATATCTTGCAGCTGGGAGCCAATCTGGTTCCTCTGAGAAACAGCCTCGCTGTCAGGTTGTCCGCCAGTGAAGTAAAAGCCTGTCTTCAACTTAGCCAGGGCATCCAGAAAATCCAGCTCTCCCACCACATCCCGTGAGGTGAGGCAGCCGTCAAAGGGCAGCACCATTCCCGGCTGAATCCAGCCGGCAGTCACCAGCAGGGACTTTCCCGTGGACATAAGCTTCCTGCTCACCGCCGCAGACACCTCTACGGCAGCCACACCGCAGATGCCTCGCAGACGACCAGTCAGCTGGCTGGAAGGCTTTTTGGGAAGGAGCTGCCACACCTCAGGTATGAACAGAGGATAGCCCTCCCGCAAGGAACAGGAAATCCGCTCTCCGCTAAAGGCCTCTCCTAGGAAAATGTTGCAGGAAAAACCGGTGGTCGGGATCTCCTCCACATCCGGCAGCCGGAGAATTTCCCGAGGAACCACCAAGGCCATGGCGCCGGACTTGGTGCAGGACACAAGGCTGGAAAAGGAGAGCCCCAGCTTCTTGAAGTAAAACCGCAGGCTCACCTGCTGGCCAACAAGCTCCTGGGGCAGTCCCCAGGCCTCGGTGAACAAAATTATTCCCTCCGGAAGAATCTTCACCCCCCCCTGCCCGGTGGTGAAGGAGAAAATCCTATCTGCCGGCTGCTGAGGAACAAGGGTGAAGGGAACATTGCAATCGCAGAGGTAGGACACCACCAAATCACGCTCGATACCAGACAACACATTATTCATAGACAAATTCTCCATAGCGGATTTGCTCCACCCTCCATTGCTCATCCTGCTGGACGACGTGGACGGCCATAGTCCAACTTCCCGCTTCACCAACAAAGAGAACGGGAACCTCCCAGTACGTTCCCTGCACAAAGGGGGCTCCCAGATAGAACCTCTGGGCGGCAGGATAGGACGAGGTATCGTAGAGATAAATACTCAGCATATAGGAGCGTCCCGGAACCATCATGGAGGCAAGGGTGGTATACACTCCCGACTTCGTCTTGTTTCGGGACAAGTCCAGCAGCCCCTCGCAAAAGGAATCCACCACCTGCCGCAGACCGGTGGGCATGGAGCCTATATCGAGACTACCAAAGCCAGCGATTGAAGGATGCACCCATTCTGAATCCGGCACCTGCACAACGGAAGCTCCCTCCGCTGTCTCGAGGCTTCTGCGGGCGAACAGGGCTTCATCCAACTGCTTCCGCTGGGAAAGCAGGTCTCCCTCCAGTTCCTCCGTCCACTCCACTCCATCAAACTGCTCCCGGAACTGTATCCTGAGGGTATGGTCATAGGAGGCCCCGCCAGACAGCACCGTCTGGTCATTTGAGCAGGAGAAGAACAGAAAGAGTATGCCGGATGTGATGATGGCCCCGAAAACAGATTTTTTCACTCCACCATTATACTATACTCTCCCCACATCACACAAGGGAAAGTTTTTTTTGCAAAAAAAAGATGGTTCGCCATTGCGGGAGAACCATCTGGCCGAGTTGGCATCAAAAAGAGGGGCTGCCCTGGTGGACAGCCTCCCACGCTTTTTTCAGGCCCACCCTAGGATGAACCGAGAAGGAAAGACGGCCTTACGGAATGGCTGGCTGATTTGCAGCCTGGTCAGCATACAGAACGACCACAGGAATTTGAGTGGACTGTGTCCGCCCCTCTCCAGTAGTCAGCTGCACAAACAAGGTGTATTCACCAGACATCATGCCACCAAGCTTGCTCTTGCCTCCTGTAGCATTATCGAATGTATGAATCCTTCCAGCGCAATGAACTGTAATACAAACAGGCTGTATAACTTATACACCTTAAACCTGTGGATTTTTTTGTGTTGACAAAGTAGCTCATTATACATATTGTTTTTCTTGAACTGTTTTTTTTCCATCTGAAATTTCAACATTATGAGGACAACCTAATACAACAATGCACAAAACAATCAGTAATAAAGATAGCTTTTTCATCGGTTTCTCTTTTGAGTTTATCTAGGCATCCATTATAACACATTTGAGCGGAAAATAAATATTTTTTAAATGTCTCTTTAATAAACAAGGATGTATAGATATTTTGGAGATATTTACGAGGGACAGTTTACAGAAAAAAGAGATAAAACTTCAGTTTTGTGTGATGGTCAAGAAAAAAGGGAGATGCCCCTTTGACGTGAACTCCAAAAATTGTTTCCAACTTTTGGGGTTCACGTCATCTTGAACATCCCCCTTTTTTATTTAGTTTCAAATTGATGTTTATTATTTACAAAAACCTCAGCATCAAGAAGGGGAATTGCACTAAATTTATGTTCTATTTTTTTGTTGATGAGAGGTATTTTTACACCAAGTTTGGGTTCAACTGAAACAGTCGTTCCTAGGCCCAACCGACCGTACAAATTATAAGCAGCGATAAACTCTTCTTTTATCATAAACCAGGTCTCTTCTAATTGAGAAGCCTTGTTGTATAGACCAATTCCACCATTGAAATATACATTGACAGGTATACCTACTCCTGCATAGGCATATTCAGGGCCAACGGCAATGCTTGGTTCCAAATTAATAGCAGGTTTAAAAATTACATGGCCACCATAGGAATTTCCTCCACCAATATCTTGTGTAACAGGGCCAACATAATATTCTGTATTGTTAATCAAGCGGCCGCGAACACTTGGGGTTACATACCATGTCCATGGTTTATACCATCTTTCACAACCATAGCTTACGGATAAGTCTGCTCCTCCACCATACATTCCTACAAACTTAACGGCATAATTTACATTTGCTGAAAATTGTGCTTCTAAACCTATGCTACCAGTTCCTTCAAATCCAAGAGTAAATGGAACAGGTCCAATCATAAATGTTGTACTTTTATCAGCAAACTGTTTTTTATACAAGTTTGGGAGTTCTTGTTTAAATTCTCTGAGGTTGCCATCAAAAGAAGTATAGATTGCAGCGGCCAAGCTACTTTTCATATACCCTGTCATACTTTCACATCTGGTTGGCCATCGTTGTCAAGATCAAGGGTTTTGTTTTTTTTCAAACTGTAGCTCTTGACTACCTTTTTTTCTGGAGACTGAAAACGATGGTAGTCAAAGACGATAACTTCAGATGAAACAGCTCGTATCTTTAAATAGCCATAAATATCTTTTTCTCTATCTATGCTAAAAGTGTCCACTGGTTTTGCGGTCCAGGTTTCTGTTTCTGTCGTACCCTCTATCAATGCTTCTGCACTTTCCTGAGTTTTTTTTAGCTCGCTATGGTATATGGCAATATTGGCACCATTGTAGAGCTGGGCAGATAAGGGATTACTGGGATTGTATACTACAGACCCACCAATATAGGCTAAGGATGAAATTGTGGTAAATTGTTCTCCTTGTACTGTTCTTTCCCCATTTGCAAGTTTAGCATCATGAGGACAGCCAAACAAAAGGAAGCACAAACCAACTAATATGAAGGATAATTTTTTCATATAGCTCTCCAAAAGAGAAGTTTTTCGTCTATCAATTATAGCACATTTGGAAGAAAATTGGAGATATTTTTTTTAAAAGGTAAAAAAAGGCCTCGTTATGAGGCCCCATAGTTATTCCCTTGTCATTTTGACAAATCGGTTAGAAATTCATCTGTTTAATATCTGGTTTACCATCTTTTAATGTGTCTAGCCACTTTTCAAATTCTGGTACCGCCAAGGGCATGGAAAAAATATATCCTTGAATGATATTACAGGTAGTTTCATTTAGATAGGAAAGCTGATGGTGGGTTTCAATGCCTTCTGCTACAGTCTTAATTCCCAACTTTCCAGACATATCCATAAGGCTTTCTACAATGGTTTTTGATTTCTTTGTAGAAACATCTAGGAAGAATTGCCTATCGAATTTGATGGTGTCAATATCAAACTCTTTCAAAAGGCCAAGAGATGAATAGCCTACACCAAAGTCATCCAAAGAACATAAAAATCCTTGGTAGTGCATTTCATCAAGACTCTTTTTTACAGCCTTGAATTTATCGTTATCAAAGAAGATTGATTCTGTCAGCTCAAAGTTGCGGTAAAGGTTCCCCCTCCAGTAATGGCGGTAGTTGTCCTTGAAAAAGCACCTGGTGCATTGGGCTGGGTAAATAACTGTGGAATGTTTATTGTACCGGCAACACTCCGTCCTGGCTCAACATAGATTAAATCGTTCCACTCCACACTGCCAGTTTCTACTGGTATATTGCCTCCCTCTATCTTAAACAGCAGCTTGTACAGCCCCCAGGCTTTGGTGTAGAATCAGCTGGGGAAGTATTTCCTGTGTAGGTAAAACTGGTAGGAAGGTTTGAGGTATTTGCATTCCACAATCTTTCCATAGAACTTGTGGTTCCTGCCACTACAGTACCAGTAACCGCATCATAAGTAAAATTGGCAATACCATCAGCATCCTGAGGTAATGTCAGATCAAAATGTAAGGTATTATTATTTTCATTTCTGGGGATACGAACTGTGGCTCCAGGATACGGGTTTACACTCCTACCATTGACCTTCAACCAAGTTCCTTCTAGAGGATAACTAGAACCGTAATTGGCAATTAAAACAAGATTTTCAGGAAAGCCATAATTATATGGCTGTGCATCTCCTGGATACTCAGATAAGTTCTTTTTTCATCTGTTGTACGTGAAGTATACCGATGCACAAACTATGCACATACAAGCATAATTGACTTTTACGATTAAAATAAACAAGCCGCAATCACCTGTAAAACAAGCAATTACGGCTTTGTACCATCTCCACTTTTATTCATATCTATGGCCCATAGACGAATCGAACGTCCGACCTGCTGCTTAGGAGGCCATAATGTTCGTTTTGCTACCCTTTGATATACGTATATATATACATATATCATATAGAAGATATTTGTCAAGGTTTGATATGGTTTGATTTGTTTGTTACCAAATTTGTTTACATCCCTGACAGCTGTCCACTTTTCCACGGCTCGGAGGGTGTCCAAAGCACCCGTAGAGCTGTGGGATAGTGCGTCAGGTGTTGCTTTCCTAAAATAAAATTATCTGCTACAGTCTAATTATTGGAAATGCCTAAGTTTCAGGCGGCGTCTCCCCACTCAAACCAGTACTACTGGTAATAATTGATTAGGGAGGCTCTAAGATGACGAAGTACGAAAAAATTTCGTTAGCCATTAGTTTGGCACTTTTAATTCTTAGCTT
>JAGARR010000016.1 GCA_017622135.1 Spirochaetaceae bacterium | reverse complement strand
CCCCTTCAATCAGCTGGTGACGGCGGCGAGGGAAGGCAGGGACACCCAGTGGAGCCTCCACACCCTACCCTTCTCTGTGGCGGTAGAAGAAGGGCTCTACCGGAGGATATGCCTGCAGAAGGGCGAGAAATGGAGCGAGGCTAAGGAGTCCGCCTGGATGGAGAAAATCAGGCGAATCTACAGGGAGAATGCCGACGAGGAGCTGGAGTGCATTCCTGCCAGTGGACAGGGCCGGTATTTCAGTCCGGGACTGCTGGGAGCCTGCCGGGACGGCTCGGTGCCCATAGTCAGGTGGAGCTTTGGCAACGACTTCCTTTTCAAGACGGCCCTGTACAAAAAGCGAGAGGTGGAAAAGCTTTTCAGAAAGGATGTGGAGCACATCATCCGATGCTGCACGGGTAAGGTGTATATTGGAGAGGACTTTGCAAGAAGCGGCGACTTGACGGTGTATTGGATTCTGGAGCAGGCGGGGACAAGGTGCCGGGTGCGGGCGGTGGTGGAGGTGAAGAACTGTCCCTTCGAGGAGCAGGAGAACACCGCCCGCATGATGCTCCACGCCGCCAGGGAGCAGGGAAACCTGGGCGGCATGGCCATAGACGGCAGGGGAAACGGCCAGCAGATAGCCGAGACCATGAGTTTAGAATTTCCGGGAGCGGCGGTGGCTGTGATGGAGACGGCGGCCTGGTACGCCGAGTGGTTCCCCCGGATGAAGGCCCTGATGGAGAGCTCGGAGTGGACGGTGCCGGACGACCAGACCATCATGGCGGACTTCGGCATCGTGGTACTGAAAAACGGAAATCCCTATGTGCCCGACATCAGGCTCAAGGACAGGGACGGCGGAAAGCGGCACGGGGACGCTGCCCTGGCCGCGGTGCTGGCTTGCTATGCGGTGGCCGAGTGTGCGGCAAGTCCTGCACCTATGTTTTACAGCGCCAAGAACCAGGTGGAAAGGAAGTCAATCTGGGACAAGCTCCCTTGGAAGTAATGAAGGCTGTGGCAGCGTTGCCACGGCCTTTTTCTTGCGTGATAGTCTTATCCTACCCACAGATGGGTCAGCTGGAGGAGATATGCCACGAGAAAAATCAGTGACCACAAGAATTATAGATGTATCCGGTTTTAGGAACATAGTATCCTACATGAGCGACACGGCGGAATGGCTTGCAGACACCGGGGAAAGTCAGAGGGTTTTTGACAAGATGCTGGAGGATAGCAGAGTCGGCTCCTTGATAGAATTAAGAAAAGACCAGGTGCTACTGCTGGAAGGAAGTTTTACCGATGGCGGGGATGAACTTGTAGACAAGGCGGTGCGGGAAAATCTTGGGTTCAACACTCTTTTTAATTTGAACAACATTCTTTTAAATGCCATTCCCTTTGGCCTTGCAGCTGTGGAGGTTCTTTGGAGCAGAAAAGATGGTCTTTTGGTTCCTTCTGGCTTTATTCCCATTCCCATAAAAGCACTGAGTTTTCCCGGCTGGGGAGCTATGAAGGATTACATGACTCCCATGCTCAGCGGACAGCAGATTTATCTTGATAACCCTGATAAATTCCTTATCCATCGTAATGATAGTGGCAACGGCGACCGTTGGGGTACTCCTGTACTGAAGCAGGTGTACTGGCCGTGGAAGTTTAAAACATTTGGCTTTGATGCGTGGATTTTTGCCGCCAAGAAAATTGGAGTACCCACAATCCTTGCCTTGTTTGAGTCAAAGGGAGAGGAAGAAAGCAGGGTTCGAGCAAAGAATCTTGTGGAGGTTTTGAGCCAGTGGGAAGCTGGAAGCAATGGAGCCATGGGTAATGTGAAGGATGTAAAGGTTATCTCTAGTTCTATCCAAGACTTTAACACACTGATTGAAACTTGTAATGCTGAGATTGCCTATGGAATTACCGGGCAGAGTCTAGCCACAAACCAAGCACAGTATGGCACGAGAGCCCAGAGTGATACCCATGTGGGAGTGCTGAAAACTGTGGTAACCAAGGATGCTTACCTCCTCCAGCAGACAAACCAGCAGCTGGTGAATGCTTTTTGCAGGCTGAACTTTCCCGGCCGTCCCATTCCTACTTACGACATAGACTCTACCGACATTGCCGACTGGACCGTGGTGCGGGAAGCCATAGATCGAGGAATCTCTGTTTCCAAAGCTGCTCTTTACGAAAAGCTACGATTGCCACGGCCAAAAGATGAGACTGATAGCTTTGTCAAGGAGCAGGCAGAGAACTTTGGATTTGACGACAGTTTTTTTTTGCCGAAACGGTAGGGACGGAGGAAAAGAACGCTCAGAAGATTGAAAGATTGGTGTATAAGGCCCGCCAAGCCATAGCCTCAAGCTATGCCAAGAGAATAAGACAGGTTGTGGAGGAGGAGCTAAAGAATCCGGGATACCTAGAGAAAATCAAGACGCTACCCCACAGCAGGGAAGCTACCAATGTCACGGCACTGCTTTTTACAAAGGTGCTTTTGATGGGCATGAATCATGCCTTGGGTCAGAAAAAGAAGGGACACAAGTTTGCTGACGGCGTGGATGAACAGGCTCAAGCTGTGCAGGATGTGGAGGTGCTGCCCTTTGAAGAGACTGTGGAATACATGCAAGGCCGATTGCCTTTGGATGCCAAGGAATACTACAAGCTTGCAGATAAGGCTAGGTTCAGAGCCTTTACCGTGAGTCTACTGGCAGATGGAGATCTGCTAAAGAAAGCCAAGGATATGCTTGCCAAAAACTTGGAAGAAGGTGGTGGCCTAAAGGATTTTCTTGCAAAAACTGACACAGATTTACTGGCGGGTGTTGGCATGGCTGGCAAGGGTGGTGGATGGTACTGGGAGACGGTGTACCGAACCAACGTGCAGACTGCCTACAATGTTGGCAGGGCAATCGGCTTTGAAACAGTGCCTCCCGTGGCTCTGGAGCTGGTGGGAATTGGGGATGCAAGGCAGACAGAGCTTTGCAAAAGCCTGACTCAGCCACCAGTACGCAGGCTCTATGGGGATAAGTTTTGGAAAAAGTTTTGGCCGCCATTGCACTTTAACTGTCGTACCACGGTGCGGGCAATCTATGACCCGCAGGAGCTAGAAGAGCAGCCTATTACTGGAATCCCTGCCGATGCAGAGAAACACAAGAGCCAAGGCTGGGGAAGCTACCCTTTGGACAGCGACAAGTGGTGGGAGGAGCTTCCCAGCATGAAAAAGCGGGCACAGGCTTATGGTGTGCAGGGGATGATTGAGCGGGCAAGGAAGGCTTTGTTCTCAGAGAAATCAGAAGAGATTCTTGACAAGCAGAAGTTGGTGGATCCATCGCTACTGAATAGTGTCACCAACAGGTTGAAAGAGCAGGGGATTACTGTCTGGATGGACGATGAAGCTGATAAATTCTTGAATCGTGGAGGAGCCGAGGCGACTATCATGTATCCAGACATCGTTATATTTCATTCTAAATTATCTGCCTCTGGCATGTATGAAGAGCTTATTCACCTTGCACAGATAAGAAAATTGGGGAGAGAACCCACAGCCACCGAAATAGCTCAGATGGAAATCGAAGCAAAAGAAAAACTGTTGCGCAATAGCAAGGCTTATGGTATAACAGAATATGAACAGGAGATTGTAAAAGACAGCATAGTTTATTATACGAAGCTTCTTGATGAATCAGGAGTACAGGATGGCAGAGTTTAAGTTAAAGGAATATATGTCAGGACCATTAGGTAAGCAAATGATTTTTTCTCAAACATCTGACCTTCATTTTTCTGGGTATATCTCAAACAGTAAAAATAGAATAAAAGTAAGAAGTCCTCTTGAACCGGTAGGTAAAAACGGTGTTTTTGGATTTCTTATTGAAGAAGGCAAAGTAACAGACGAAGATTTGAATACCATCTTCAAGTCTGACTAAAGCCCACCCAGCCCCGAAAATGGGGCTGATTTTTTTTAGCTTTTCCCCTCTTTCCTGTCGATTATAAAACTATGATGGGGGAACTTAAATGAAATATATTGCAACAAAAGATGAAGCGGAATTATTTTTAAAAGAAGCAATGAAAAATATCTTTACAACCACAGATGAAAATATTGAGTTTGACAAGCAAATCTTTTCCATACGACTAAGGCTTACAGGAGAGGTATACAACCAAAGTATCACCTCTTCCACAGCAAAGTATATTATGGATTTGCAAAAAGCTTTATATTCTGCATACAAAATATTTACAGACAAACCTTTAACGAAAGAGGACAAAGAAAGGCTTGAAATTGTAGCTACCATAGAAAGAGGGTCTACAGAGTTGTTTATTCAACTGGCACAGCAGTTAGAAGTAATCAAGGAGGCTGTTTCACACATGACAGGAGATCAACTTTACTCTGTAATCATGACAGGAATAATTGGATGTACATTAACAGGCTTGGGTAGAAAAGCTTTTGATTTTTTTGGAAAAAAACATGCAGATGAATTGGAAGCTCAAAAAGCTTTGGCTCAAACGGAAAAGGATCGGCACATCATAGACAAGATGGAAGAATTATGCACAAAAATGGATGATTCCCGCAACCATATGATTAAATCTCTGGCATCCATAAATAAAGTTGAAACAATTAACTTGGATGGAGAAGTTATTGAACAAGAGGAATTGTTAGCGAGAGTAAAAACTACGACACAAAAAAGTGAGCCAGAAACGAATGTAGAAACAGGTAGTTATATTATCAACAAAATAAGCATGGAGTTTAACAACAAAACAGGCAAGGCTGATATATACTGTGTGGAAACAGAGGAAGTTATTATCGGGATGATTATTCAGACAAAAAATATTATTGATGGAAGTTTTAAGATGTTAAAAAACGCCCAAAACGGAGAAGCTGTACAACTCCAAATTGTAACCAAAAGAAAAGATTCTCAACTAAAAAGTGCAATCTTAGACAGGGTTTTATAATCTATCACCCAGCCCCGAAAATGGGGCTGATTTTTTTTTCTTTTCCCTCACAGCGTCGGTAAAAGTTTTTCAACGTTCTCAAGGTGGATTGCATACACAGGTTTGTCAACAGCAAGGTCTGTGGTCTTGCCGTCAACAATCCTTATCTCCTTGATTTTAGCAATCATCCTGGTCTCTGGATTGTACCCTAATTGTAGGTAGCACGTAGGCCGTACATTGTCGCCAAAAGTAACCGACATCAAACCAATGGAAAAACCAGGGCCAAGACAATGATTAAAACGATTCGTCCAATAGGGCTTCACCTCACGGTACTCAATAGACTTCTTTCCTGTGGCAATCTTGTTGTACCACTCCTTCTTTAATGTGAATACAAACATGATTCATCCTCCGCCCCAAACAGGTCCAGCTGTACAAATTCGGGTTCAATGGGCTCGTATAGATCGCATCCGCCGTGCCACCCAAACTCCCTCGGCCTACTCTTGTCGTACTTCCCGCAGGGTATCCCGTGGTGGCCTCCCCACCCATTCATCGTGCCGCAGAGCTTGCAGCGGACACACAGCGAAAACCAGTCGAACTTAAAATCTTCCAGGAATTTCTCGTAGCTGTATGGCTGGCTCCTGCGTTTTTCTTTGGGCGGCAAATTATTATACGACCGCAGGTACTGTGAATAGACCCGCTCCCGTACCTCCTCCCGCTCCCACTCCTCTGGTATGCCGTATATCGCCGCCGCTTGTTGGCAACGGAGTAGTGTCTCCTGCTTGCTCTCATTTAACTGCGCCTGCATCTCTGCCTCCTCCGGCTCCCTGGGAGGTTTCAGCTGGCTTTGCTTCGTTGGAATTACCATCACGCACCCTCCTCCCCAAACAACTCCTGCTGGCACTCATTCTCCCGCAGCTCCATTGCCAGCTTCCTCCTCTCGGAGATTCTTTTTCTCTTGCCGCCAAAGTGTTGGCAGATTGACTTATAGTACGGACACCAGGCGGGATTGCAAGTGTCAGCAAACGTCATTTTGCTGAAATTCGGCTGGTCGAATTTATTCGCCGGACAGATATACCCGTGCTCTTTGAGGCATCTGGTATAAAATTCTTCCCTAGTCTCATTCATATTTTCCTCCGGGTTTATCCTAGCATTTTGGGTAGCGGCAGGGGCAATCCTGTAGGGCACGGCAGGCAAAGCGGAGCGGCGGCGGGACTTGCCTCAAATACCTGCTGAAATCTGTTTTTCATCGGTGAAAACCGCTATTTACTACCTTTTCCCCATAACTTGCCATGTACAACAGAAAGAGTTCAAAATCAAGCCGTTTTTAAAATCTGTCTTCACGGCATTGTTTTACAGAAATTCTGCCATGCAATACTGTGTCCAGGAGGAATCCATGACTTACATTAGTGGACCAATTACTGGCGTAGAGGGCTGGCAAGAGAGGTTTATCCAGGCAGAAAACTGGGTAAAGAAAAATCTTGACACCCAGATAAAAACACCTAGGCTCATCGGAAAGAGGCTTGAAGAAGAACTAGGAAAGACAGAAGAGCAGATTCCATGGGAAGAGTACATGCGCTGTTGCTTGCGGGAGCTCACCTGGTGCGACACCATCTTTGTGATGCGGGGCTCGGAGGGCAGCAAGGGTGCGGCTCTGGAGCTCCACCTTGCCCAAGGGTTGGGGCTGCGGGTCTGCCATCAGGAGGATGTATGCCAAGGATAAGGAGGTGGCAGCTGTGCCGCACAGGGAAGCACGGGCAGGACGGGGCCACCATCACCCGGCAGGACCTGCAGGACCTGGTGGACACCTTCGTCCCCACCCGCCCCATCAGCATAGGGCACGACATGGCCAGGGGCGACAGCTGGCCCAAGTTCGGCGACGTGCTGGCCCTGGAGGGGATACGGGACGACCCGGCTCATCCGGGGGAGCAGGTGCTGGTGGGAAGCGTCATGCTGCACCCTGAATTAGACAGTATCTATGACGATGGTGACGGAAACGGCTTGTATAGGGGTTGGTCTGTTACCATACCTAGGAGAGCAAGTGACGGTAAGCGGTATTTGCACAGTCTGGCAATTACAGGGGCAGTGCCGCCCAAGATTCCGGGGCTGGAGCAGCTTATGACAAAAAACTGCTACGCCGAGGACGATGCAATCGAAATCTTTAGCTTTGGAGACAATCCAAAGTTTCAGGAGGTATCTATGACAGAGGAAGAGAAGAAGATGGAGGAGCTTGAGGCCGAGCGGGACCGGCTCAAAAAGGAACTGGAGGAACTGAAGGCCAAGGGCGGCAAGGACGCCAAGCCCAAGGTACCCCCGACAGAGGACGACCCCAGGCAGAAGGGCGAGTACAACGACGCTGCCAGCAAGGCCATGATTGCCAAGCTGGAGGAGATGGAGGCGGAATTGCGGCAGGCCAAGGTGGAGCGCTTCTGCGACGCCATCAGGGACAGGGTGCCTGCAGGAATCCTGGACAAGGCCAGGGCTCTGGCGGCAGGACTTGCCGAGGGAAAGGAGGTCAACTTTTCCGACAACACCAGCGCCGACGCATTGCTGACACTGCAGGAAATCTTGAGCCTGTGGCCCACAATGGAGGGACAGCAGCTGTACAGCTTCTCCGATGACGGGGACAGCAAGGACAAGAATAGCAAGAACGAGGGCTGGAGCAAGGTGGCCAGCAGGTTGTAGGAGGCGGCATGAAAGAGATGCAGGTATATTTTGACCGTGGCGTTGTCCACCCCGGACACCCACCGGTAATCATGATGGGCCAGATGAAGGCGGAGACAAAGGTTTTGAAGGCAGGAACTATCCTGACCCTGGCAGATGGAGTGTATTCTGCTGTGGGTTCTAGCGGAACTCCTGCGGCAGTACTGCTGGAGGATGTAGAAGGCCACACCGAGGTGGTGACAGCAGAGATTATCCGCCATGGCATGGTGGTGCGCTCCCGGCTCCTGGACCACAGCGCCGCAGCTGAAAAGCTTGCTGAAGACGCGCTGGTGAACAAGCTGGCCGCCACAGGATTGTATCCTGTCCAGGGCGGATGGACAGACAGCAACTTCAGATAGGAGGATTGGATTTATGTCAACAAAGACCATTACCATCAGACGAGAGGACATCGAGCGGGTTGTGGGCCAAATGCCTGAGAACACTAGCCTTGCCCGAAACTATTTCGGTGCGGGAAAGATGAAGAACAGCACCCACATCAGTGCGGCCAGCCTCAAAAGGGAGTATGGCAACGTGCCTGTAGTGGTGCGGGGGGACACGGGAATCGTGCCCAAGCACGGCATGGATGTGACGGACATCGTACCCATGCCCATCGAGATTGACGACAAGCTGCGGGCCACCGAGATGGACGAGTACGAGCGGGCCTCCGGCGAGGGTAAGCAGCAGATCATCGACGAGTACCTGAGCCAGCACGCCGACATGGTGCGGGAGACCACCAACGCCCTGTGCTGCCAGGCCCACCGGGGAAAGATTGACTACATGATGAAGGCGGGCTCGGAGCTTGTCCGCTACCAGGTGAGCTACGGGGAGGTGAAGAGCTTTGTGTTCGGCAAGACCCTGGCGGCGGCCACCATGGGGGACGTGGTGCGCTTCCTCTCCCAGCTCAAAACCGCCATCTCCAACAACGGTGTGGGCGGGGCCGTGGAGTTCATCGCCCATCCGTCGGTGTACAGCCGTCTGGTTGACCTTCTGACCGCCGCCAAGAACACCTCTGCCATCCGTGCAGACCACCTGCTGGCAGGCCCCTACAAGGTGATGGAGGATGCGGACAGCTATGTGGACGTGGCTCCAGACGGAACCAAGACCACCAGGGGTTTGTGCGAGAACGGGGAAATCTGCTGCCGGGCGCTGAATGCCGGGCAGAAGCTGGTGTACCTGCGGCTGGACGACGTGGTGCAGCGGGAGGCGGTGCCCATCTACTCCTTCACCGAGACCGGCAGTGGCCAGCGAGGAATGAACCTCTTCACCAAGAGCAAGCCCTTCCCCCTGGTCAACACAAAGGGAATCGCCTTCGGCAGGTTCTCCGAGGAGACCTTCGCCATCACCTTCACCGCAGGGCAAAACGGCACCGTGACGGCCCAAGTTGACGGCAAGGCCATCACCAGCGGGGACAAGGTGGCGGCGGGCAAGACAGTGACCTTCACCGCCAGTCCAACCGGCAGCCACCAGGTTGACGCATGGACGGGTGTCACCACCTCATCCGGCAACACAGCTACCCTGGAGGTAACGGCTGCGGCCACCGTCAACGTCACCTTCAAGTCAACATAAACCACGGGCGGCCGGGCAAGGCCGCCTTTTTCGTATCAAGGAGCAGACATGAACGACACACTGAACCAAACGGAAGGAATCCTGCCGGAGGAGGAGCTGCCACCAGAGGAAATGCCACCAGAAGAAGAATTGCCGGAGGACGAGCCGCCAGCAGAGGAGGTCGGCACCGAGGAAGACCAGGAGGAGCTGAAGGACTGGCTTGAGGGGACAGGGCAGGTCACCATCCAGGACATCAAGACGGCGCTACCACAGCAGGACTACCACACCCTGACCATCGGGGAGGAGCAGAACGGCATCCGCTGCCTGACCATCGCCAAGCTACGGGCAAAGGCGGACATCCAGAGCACCGGCCACCAGTACGACGAGGCGGTACCGGAGGTGCGGCTTGCCCTGCTGAAGCTGTTCGTCTACGAGCTGTACGCCTTCGTTGGGGAAAGCCAGAAGGCGCAGGATGCCTACCAGGACTACAGCCTCATCATCAGGACAAGCTTTGGCGACATCAGGACAAAGACAGGCGTGGCAGAAGATGGAGGCCCCGCCGTGGCCGCCATGAGAGCGCCTGCAGGATGGAGTCGCCATGGGCGTTAGAATCGTGAAGGACCTGCCCAGATTCGGAGCGAACCTGAAGGGCTCCGTGGCACGGGTAATGCCAAAGATAGCGGCCTACCTCCAGTCTTGCGCCAACAAGAAGATAAACCGGGGAGTCCCTCCCGCCAACGCACCGCTGACGGCTGCGGTAAAGCAGGGCAACAGGACGTTGCGGGACACGGGAGCCTTGGCCGCATCCATTGCAGCCCACAGCGGGCAGACCTGGGCAGATGCCAGCACAAACTTAAAGTACGCCAGAATCCAGCAGGAGGGCGGCACCATCACCGGCAAGGGGAAGGGTCTGTGGATTCCCGCCGGAGCCAGGACACGACAGCTGATGCGGCAGTACAGCGCCACCAGCCCCGGACAGCTGATCAAGGCCATGCGGGGGGCCAAGTGGCGGATGTGGAGGAGCGGCAGGGCGTGGATGGCGCAGAAGGGAAGACAGGCCCCCTTCGTGCTGTTCATCATCAAGGACAAGGTGCAGATTCCCGCCCGCCCCTTCCTGTACATCGACAGGAAGGAGGAGTCCTACATCATGCGCATTGTGCAGGAGGCGGTGTTCCTGTCGCTGAAGGAGGACAACTGATGGAAAGAATAATAAGGGCCCTGGAAGAAGGCATCAAAAGAGAGCTGAATCTAAGGACAATCCTCCTGCCCCAAAAGGCGGAAGGAGCCACAGCCGCCATCACCCTGTCCTTTGCCGGGATAGAGGCTGCAGGAGATGCGGCGGGCGATGGTGGGACCATGGAGAGGGTGCAGTTTCTGGCAACCTACTCCACCGGCGGAACCCATGCCGCCTGGGTGAACCGGGCCATAGCTGACAGCAGGAGGCTCAACAGGCTAAACAGCGACGGCAAGATGGAGATTGTCGTAAAAATTGACCAGGACAAAACCAAAAGGCTGTATGCCGTATGGAGTCGGCTGCAGGAAGGGGGCTTCGTCTATTCTGATGATGAAGAAAAACCGATGCCGGTGGCCTACAACGAAACCTACAGGGTGACGGTGGCATACCCTGCATCGATGATAGGAGGTTGACATGAGAGCAACAGGTAAAGATGGATTTCTTTATAGTATAACATTTGGAGAACCTATCGTGGGGGAGGCAGACAAAACTCTGGATAAAAGCGGCTTCTACAAAATCAAGAGCATTGCGGCGGCGGACTCCGGCATCCCCAAGAAGGATTCTGCCGCCGGGGATGATGCCATTGACCTTGCCCCAGACATGGTGTACTACGGGCGGAAGGGCCAGAAGCTTGTGGAGGGGGATGTGGTGATTCCCATGCAGCTGAACAAGATTAGCTTTGTCACTGATGTCTCTGACTCCAGCCAGTCTACCAGCCACGACATCACCACCCAGGCCGACGTGGACACAGGACTGCGGGCCTACGCCGCCGGAGCCTTCAAAGACAGAACGGGCAGCATCAGCGGCTACGTGGAGACAAACAGCCCGGAGCAGATGGAGCTGCTGAAGGAGTACCGCATGGTGATTGTGGACGACGGCAACTCCGTCACGGTGTACAGGTCCGTCACCAAGCTGCACCACTACATGCTCAGCCGGGCAGAAAGAGTGCCGGAGGGAGACCGTGAGATGTGGGAGTACTTCCCCGTCATCACCGAGCAGCTGACCATGGACAAGCCCATGGATGGAGCCCAGCCATTCAACTTCAACTACCGTGTTGACGGCTCAGCCAAGCCCGTAACCTACTTTTTGACCAAGGAGGCTGCATGAAATTTTTAGCCCAGAAGCGCTACTTCTTTGCCCCGGCCCTCAATGGCAACGAGACGCTGGAGGAGGACGAACAGCTCCAGGTGGAGGTCATCCGGGCAACGGCAGAGAACCATGGGAAACTCAGAAACATCCGGGCCTGGCGCAATTCCCAGGGGGAAACCGTCATGGAGACGGTGTTCGACACCAAGGAGATCCTGCGCAGCTGCGTGGGTGAAATCAGGAACCTTGAGGTTGAAGTCGAGGATGCAGACGGAAAGGTTGCCGTCAAGAAGATAACCAGCGGAAAAGAGCTGGCGGAGGCAACCTTCTACGGATGCGGCGCCCTGGTGTCCCTCATCTGCGCCGAGGTTGCCAGCGACACCATCACCCCGACAGAAAAAAAAATTTGCGGATAGGCCTCGGCCTGCTCTACGACGGCTGGCACCGGGAGGAATGGCATGAATCTTATGACGATGCCATTCTTCTGGTGCTGGGCAACAAGCTAAAAAGAAAAGACATAAAAACCTACCTTACCCCAGAATTCTATCAAGCTTATAACACTTGGCAGCGCATCAGGGAATTCGGCCTGCCCCACGGCAAGGGCTGGCAGAATGAATGCGAGACTATCATGAAAATGACGGAAATCTTTAACCAGGCATTGTTTGAATGCCAGGAAGAGGAACGTTTGCAACGAGCCAAGGAGAGGGCAAGAAAGAATGGAATTAACAGATGAACTGAAAGTACTGGTAGAGGCAGAGGTTGGCAAGGCATTACAGGAATTCGATCGGCTGAACAAAAAAGTGGACGAAGGCAAGAAAAAAACTGCAAGCCTTGGAGATGCCTTGGACAAGCTTTCTGGCCCCAGCACAGTGCTTGCTGGAGCCCTTGCCGGAGCAGGAGTTGCTGCCATTAAGTTTGCAGGCAATCTTGAGCAAACTCAGCTTGCGTTGGAAGTTCTCTTGGGAGATGCAGCCAAGGCTACTCAAATCAAGGATGAATGGACACAGCTTGCGGCAGCCACCCCCTTTGACTCTGCTGACATAGATGAAGCTGGAAAAAAACTTTTAGCCTTCGATATAGAAGCAAACAAGGTGACAGACACTCTGCGCCGCATTGGAGATATTTCAGCCGCTACAGGAAGCAGTATTTCAGACATAGCAGATATCTATGGCAAAGCCAAGGTTCAAGGAAGGCTTTTTGCCGAGGACATCAATCAATTTCAGGGGCGAGGAATCCCTGTGTTACAATCCCTTGCAAAGGTTTTGGGAGTGGCTGAAACTGAGGTGCGGGACCTAGTAAGCGAGGGAAAGGTAGGCTTTCCTGAGCTGGAGCAGGCTTTCAACTTGATGACCGATGAGGGTGGAAGGTTTAACGGCATGATGGAAAAACTTTCCACCTCTACCTTGGGAAAGTTCAACTCTATGGTGGACAATGCTCAGCTGACCTTGGCAAGCTTTGGAGACATTCTTTTACCTATAGCTAATGATGCTATGGATGCCATATCGGGTATTCTGGAGGAATTACAAGGGTTAGATGACGGTAGCAAGCGTTTTATTGTTACCACTGGTGGAGTGGCGGCAGCTATAGCGGCGGCCATTCCTATTGTAAAAGGGCTTTCCGCCGCCATGGCTGCAATGGCAGCTAATCCTGTGATTTTAGGTATTACTGCAGCAGGAGCCGCTGTAGCCTTAATTGCAGGGGCTGCCAACAAGGCAGCTCATGCTTACGAGGACTACAATGCAGAGCTTGCTAAAACCAAGTCTGCCAGCGACAGCCTGCTTTCCAGCTATGCAAACGGCAACACCGCAAAGCAGCTGGACGAGACCACCACCAGAGACCTGATAGCGCTGTATCCTGAGCTGCGGGGGGAGGTCTCCGCCTATTCCACCACAGTGGAGGAGGCTGCCAAGGCAGTGGAGGAGCTAAACAAACAGAAGGTGCTGGACTCCGCCACCGCACAGATAGCCAAACTCCAGAAGCTGGACGAGGGGCTGTCAGAAGCACAGCGGTCTTGGGAAAGCGCAAAGGAATGGAGCGAGAAAGGAACCAGCGGAATACTTTCAGCCCTCACCACACTGGGGGGAGGCGATGCGGCCGCAGTCATGGCGGATACGGAGCGTCGGATGGAGAGCCTTGGGGAGAAAAGCGGGAGGGTCCGGGACGAGATTAACGCCGCCCTAGCCGCCATCGGCCACCGACTGGAAGGCTACAGCATCGTGGAACTGCCTGCCCCGGAAATTCCGGTGGAGGAGGTGGCAGCCGAGCTAGACAAGGTTGTCGTGGAGCTGGACAAGGCGGGAGGGGATGCCCTCAAGACCTGGCAGCAGTGGTGGACGGAGATAACCAAGGTGGGCGACGGCAGCTTTGACAGCGGCCTGCAGGCAGGACAGATGTATGTGGCGGGCATGGAACAAGAGCTTGCCAACTCCACGGCCATAGCAGAGGCCCTGGGAAAATCCCTGGACATGGAGGCGATTCTGGACAGCCAGATGAGCCAGATAGAGGGCGACCTGGAGAAGCTTCTGGCCATCACTGCGGACAAGGTTGCCGGCGGCGACATCTTCGAGATTGACGACAAGTCCGTCAACGAGCTGATAGAAAAATACAGGGAGCTGGCGGAGGCCAAGAATAAGGCCCTTGTCACCGAGGAGCTGGACCAGATGCGGGAGGCGGTGGACAGGCTGGGCATGAGCGAGGCCGAGCTTCTGGAGGTGGAGAAGCAGCTGGCAGTGGCGAGGCTGGAGGGACTTGGCGCGACGGAGGCTCAGATAGAGGAGTACAAGAAGCTTTTCGACCAGCTGAACAGCAAGGGTGAGGATGACCCCTTCTCCAGCTGGGAGGAAAAGCTGGGCGGCCTGATGGAAAACGCCCTGATGCAGCTGGAGGGCATGAGCCAACAGATGGCCGAGATGATGGGCGGCTTTGTGGTGCAGTTCGCCAACATCGGCCTTGACGGGCTTATGGGCGGCCTGGATGCAGTGGGGCAGGCCCTTGGGGAGGGAAAGGACGCAGCCGAGGCCTGGAACAACGCCATGACCCAGATGGCCATGCAGCTTCTGGAGAACCTGCCCACCATGTTCCTACAGGCGGGACTCCAGCTGATAGCCCAGGGACAGTGGGCCTTGGGCCTGGGATTCGTGGCGGCGGCAGGAAGCACCGCCCTCATATCCGGCTTCACCAAGGGCAAGGTTGCCCAGGCGGAGGAGAGTGCCGAGGCAAACGCCACCGGCGGTGTCTATGGCGGTGGGGAATCCTATCGGGCATTTGCCAAGGGAGGAGCCTTCACAAACTCCATCGTGACAGAGCCCACCCACTTCCGCTTCGCCAAGGGGGGCGGATTCGGCCTTGGACTCATGGGAGAGGCGGGGCCGGAGGCCATCATGCCGCTGAAGCGGGCCGCCGACGGTTCTTTGGG
>JAGARR010000015.1 GCA_017622135.1 Spirochaetaceae bacterium | reverse complement strand
GATAACGACTAGTACTTGTTTAAATAACAGTCGTTTATCTTCATGATAACGACTATTATTTTTTAAATTAACGACCAGCAATTTTTAAAATCACCGGCTTAGTTTTTCCAGACAACACTAGTCGCTGGTCTACTTTTGTAGACAGTTGCCCGCCTTTTTACAGAACCTCAAACTTTTTTTCTGAAAAAACGCATTTTTTTGTCAGATTCACACAATAATATATATGAGACCCAAGCAAAAAAAAGGAGCAAGGATGCAGGACGAAAAACCCACTGGCGAGAACCGCAAGCACAAGGACTCCCTCTTCGTGGACTACTTCTCCAAGGACCGGGACTGGAAGCAGCATTTCCTCTCCCTCTACAACGCCCTCCACGGCACAAATTTGCAGGTGTCAGACACACAGCTTGAGCGGGTTAATCTTGAGCAGGTGCTGTACAAGAGCTACTACAACGACATCGCCGTGCTGGTGGACGGACAGTTCATCCTCATGATTGAGCACCAGTCCACAATCAACCCCAACATGCCGTTGCGACTCTTGGAGTACGTGGCCAGAATCTACGGCAACATCGTTGACTCAAAAGCCAAGTTTTCCCGGCACCTGGTTCCTCTCGCCAGCCCCGAGTTCATCGTCTTCTACACCGGCAACCAGGAGCTGCCCCCAGCGTCTCCGTGCCGCAGTGAAACAACCCGATTCGCAAGTGCCTGCTATTTGCTATATTCTGATTCAGCAACGCCATGTTTGCAGCGTTCCAATTCACCGTCAGGTTCAAGGTTCCAGTCCCCGTTGCCACTGGAGTAAGGGCAAATCTGGCCTCGGCACTCATGTTATTCCTTACAGTTACAGTTGTATCTCCTCGAAATATAGGTGCTGTAAGTGCAGTATTCTCATATACCTGTAAGGTCAGATGCCAAGCTCCATTAGGAATATCTCCCAAGGTTGCTCGGCCGTTAGTCAATGCTATTGTTCGCTCAGGTAAGGTCATCCTGCCAGTGGAGCCTGTAAGTTTTAATGTATAACCAGTAGAAAGATCGTTAGAGGTCAACTGTGTAGGGGCAATACTTCGTAAAGAGCCTGTTTCTCCAGTAAAATTTTCAACCACAATAGATAAGATACCTGTAGCAGCAACTGATGCTTCTGGCTCCAAGGTCATTTTGGCACAAGAAAACAGTACCACCGTTGCCAGGCACAGCAATGAAACGATTATTTTCTTTACAACAGAATCACAGCAATCAATGTACCGTAAGTTCCCCTTCAAAAGATTCCTCCTTACTTAATCCTTCACCCTCGTTTTGGTTGCCCACATCCCCTTCAGCAACATCTTCTGCAGTGGCCCTTCCGTCCACCACAGCTTCATTTTCTACAGAGCTCGCTTCTTTTGGCCCATCTTTTACAGTTATCGCACCGCTACTTTTTGCCTTTTTCTTATAGGGTAACTGGACTGTGTAGCCAATATTTGCGCTGAACAAAAAGCCCAGTCTAGTATCGTAGTCTCCATGGAGTCGCAGGGTAATCCCCTTCCAGCCAGCCCCCACCGCCATGGAGGCCACAAAGCTTGGGTGCAACAATCCTGCAATGGCAGTGTTACCAAAACGGCGGTTCCACAGCTGATGCAAGGCAAGGCCCACACCCACCTCTGCATAAACCACAATGTCCCGATTTCTTTCAAATGGAGTAACAGCAATTCCCACAGGCAAATCCAAGGCCACAGACATCATCAAAGGCGGGGCCAACGGCTCACCATATAAGCGGTAGTTATAGGGAAATTCCTTGTTGGGAAAGCCCACGGAAGTAATCATCTGAGCTCCCACATAAAAAGGATGAACAAAAAAAGCATTCAGATAGCCCACAGTAAAGTCCAAATCCAACATGTGGGGATTAGGCAACAGGGAGACACCTGCCAAAATCTCTATGCCATGGCCAGGAGCAGGAAACAGACCTGGGTCTGCCACTGTAATAATACTTTCTTCTGGCATGGTATCACTGTACTCTGCAGGAGGAATCTCTGGAGTAAACTCCGCTCCTTCCACCACGACTTCTTCTACACCAATGAGACGCAACACAGGCTTTGTCCGTGGAGGCAGTACATTCGCCTTCAAGTCTATCTTATAAATAGAACCGTCCTGGTGCCCCACCACCATGCTAGTGTCTTTGGAATTAAAGTCAAAAGAAGTAATAGTAGTAATATTGAAGGAAGGAACATAGCCCAAGTACACACCGTCTTCCAGATTGTAAATCTCAATTCGATTATCTTGGGTCAGAACAGCTAATCGACGCTTGTCAGACAGCATCCTGGCATCGATAACGGGGCTACTGGTGGTGACTGACTGCAGCACGTTTCCCACTGGATCCAGCACCACTACCGTATCCTCTGCAGAAGCCACCAATAGGTTATAGGTGCCTTGAACAAAGTGCACCGGCACACGACTTTGGGCATAAATGTCATGCTCATACATAAAGCGCCCGTTAAAAGCATTCCATACAAAAAGCTTGCCATCGGTGCTGGTGGTAGCCAGCTGATTATTGTCATCACTAAAGGCCATGCTATACACATGAGAAACAGACCTATCGGCCTTTTTGGAAATAAGTTCATTCGTATAGCGTAGCTTATAATGAAGCCCCAACTCCCCTGTAGCCTCATGGAATTCGGCTATGTAGTTGGAGTCATCACTGAAGGCTAATAAATCCACCCCGCGCTCATCCAGTGAATCGGCTACACTATCCATAAAGTGGGGCTCAAACTCCTGCGTGTGCTGCGCCTCCTCAGAGGGCTTATAGGGAATATCCCACACCGCAATGGTTCCACTATCAGAACCCGCAATAATATGAATCACCCCATCTTCTTCCATAAACATGGAGTAATCCAGCACCCCGGGGAATTCCACGGCACCAACAATAGCATGGCTGGTACTGTCCACCAAATACACCACATCCTGCTCCAAGTAGGAAATCAATGTATCTGCATCATTCCAGACAAGCTGCTGAATAGGAATGTAGGTTTTAAGCACTTCTTGATGAGCGGCCCCAGCAATAGTCTTTATTTCCGTAGCCTGAATATCTTTATCATGAGGTACATCAGCCTGCCTGTCCCCTGTTTCTGCAACAGCTTCCGCTACAGATACAACTTCCTCAGAAGAAAGACCGTGAGGAGGAGCAAGAATACTTGGTGATTCTAATAGTAAAACTTCAGATAGCGGGGATAGGGGGGGGGGTATCTTCAGATTCTAATGCAGGCTCCCCTTCCTGTCCCCATACAGGAAGGAAAGAGAAAAGGAGAAAAAGTACAAATATTTGCCATTTTTTTCCGAAGAACCACATACGGTTATAATATCAGTATTAACTCCATTTTACAAGTTTTTTTACTCTATATTGAATAATTTTTTTGTATCAAACCACACCTCACCATAATGCTCCTGACTAGAGGAAGGCCCCATGGTAGGGGACAAATTCATTCCCTGAGATGTAATGATCCATCCAAACCTCCTGGATTTTGGAACTAAGCTTACATTTCAAAACCACCGAAAGTCAGATAGATTAATAAATGCCAGTTGCATAAAAAAAAGCACCTATTCCCAGGTGCTTTTCTATGGGCCCACCTGGACTTGAACCAGGGACCTACGGATTATGAGTCCGCAGCTCTAACCGACTGAGCTATAGGCCCAAATAAGTTCTGCTATTCTATCATATTCTCGTGTAATAATCAATAGAATTAGTTCCGTGCTTTTGTCTCCTCCTCTCTCTCCGCAGCAGCAGCCTCTTGCTTTGCCCGCTTCGGATTTTCCGGAAACCACCCCTTTCTGACACGCTCCTCCTGCTCCTTCAGCTCACCGATACTCCACAAGCAGGAAAATCCCACCACAGCGAGAGTTGCCGAGCCAATAGTGTTATCTATAAAAACAGAAACAGCACAAAAAACGATTCCAGCCACCAGGAATATGGGCCATATCTTCGCACTAAAATAATACTCACCCTTTATTACAATTGGATGAAAAACTCCGATAGTCACAAAACTTATTACACCAATAATCACTCCGGTCCAATTCACCTTTATTCTCCCGATTCGTCAAATATTTTGTAAAAATAAATTCCTTATTTATAGTTTATCTCAAACTATCTTCAGAAAACAAGTGGCCTGAATAATAAAAACTAAGGGGAGCTCCATCTGGAAACTCCCCGAATCGATGCCTGTCCCACAGGAGACTTGCACCTGTCTCTTCCCGACCTACTTTCAGTTTTCCGAAAAAGACATTTCCTACTATTTTACTTAACCTCCGAAGACCTGTGCATAAATCTTCTTTCCTAACTCCTCAGGTGGTGCACTGGGGTCAAGGCCATTGTCCTTGAAATACTGATCCCTCTCAGACTGAATCATTTCACCCAGCTCCTTCCTGAATTCAACCATAAAATCTTCAAAACTCATAATATACTCCCATCACTTAAGCATTAGTATTATAGTGCTATACTTCAACCTAGAATGCTATTGTATCACAAAACAACTTATTGTACAAACTAATATTGCACTAAAATAAAATATTTATCCACAGCCTTTTCAATCTTTTGAAAAAAAAGAGCTGTCTTGTGACAGCTCCTTTTGATCAGTCCGACAGGACAGCCGACCTACAATAAACTACCAACGATAGTGGGCAAATGCCTTGTTTGCCTCAGCCATCTTATGGGTATCTTCCTTCTTCTTGTAGGCGGTACCTGTGTTATTGTAAGCATCCATCAGCTCGTTAGCCAGACACTCTCCCATTCCGTGACCACTCTTTGCACGGGCAGCCTTGATGATCCAACGCATTGCCAATGCCTCGCGGCGGCTCTCACGAATCTCAATCGGAACCTGATAGGTTGCACCACCAACACGGCGGGATTTTACCTCAACCATGGGCTTAACATTATCGAGAGCCTTCAAGAAAACTTCCAGAGGATCTTTGTCAGTCTTCTTCTTCAGCAGGTCCATTGCCTCGTAGATGATGCGAACACAAGTTGCCTTCTTTCCATCAATCATCATGCGGCATACAAACTTAGAGATAACAGGGCTGTTGTACTTTGAATCGGGTGCAACAGGACGATTTACGCTCTTATTCTTTCTTCCCATCTCACCTTCTCCTTATGCCTTAGGACGCTTTGCGCCGTACTTGGAGCGTCCGCGCTTACGATCCTCTACACCGAGAGTATCCTTTGCACCACGGATAATATGGTAGCGAACACCAGGAAGGTCCTTAACACGACCTCCACGAATGAGAACAACGGAGTGCTCCTGCAAATTATGTCCGATACCAGGGATATATGCAGTAACCTCAAATCCGTTACCAAGGCGAACACGAGCAACCTTACGGAGAGCTGAGTTCGGCTTCTTAGGGGTGACAGTCATAACACGGGTACACACACCACGCTTCTGAGGACAGGACTGAAGTGCGGGAGACTTTGTCCTGTTTGCAACTGTCTTTCGTCCATGACGAATCAACTGATTTATTGTAGGCATGAGCCTTTTCTCCTATATTCCACCGGCAGCACTCCGGCTAAAATTGGCGAATTAAAATCTACACTGAGTGTAGAATGCATAAAATAATATCAAAAATTCAGCAGCAGTGTCAATTCCCTACTGCCGAATTGACTATCACCGCTCCTCAATCTCGTATTCCACTTCATCCTGAAGGGCATTACGCTCCATTTCCTCACGCTCAAGTCGCCGACGCTCAACAATCTCGTGCATCTGCTCATCCAGGTCTGAAACAGTGTCGTCAAAGAGCTTAATGTTCCGATAGTTGTGAATACCAGTTCCAGCGGGAATCAGGTGACCGATGGATACGTTCTCCTTCAATCCGCGCAGGTAATCCACAGAACCAGCAATTGCGGCATTGGTCAGAACACGTGTCGTCTCCTGGAAGGATGCCGCGGAGATGAAGGAGTCAATATTCAAGGCAGACTTGGTGATACCCTGGAACATGGGGCGAGCGATGGCGGGCTTTCCACCATTCTCCATGACCTTGCGGTTCTCTGCGTGGAACTTGTACTTGTCAACCTGCTGTCCGTAGATGAACTTTGAGTTTCCAACAGATACAATCTCCACCTTCCGCAGCATCTGGCGGATAATAACACCAATATGCTTGTCGTTGATCTGTACACCCTGACTACGGTATACCTGCTGAACCTCATCCATCAGGTAGTTCTGCAGGGCATTCTCACCAAGGATTGCAAGAATATCGTGGGGATTGATTGCACCATCACATAACTTCTCGCCAGCAACAACCTCATCCCCATCACGAACCAGCAGCTTGCGTCCGGTAGGTACCTGATGCTCGAAACTCTTTCCATACGTATCAGTAATCATAATCTTACGCTTGCCCTTGGCAAATCCATTGAACTGCACGGTACCAGTAATTTGTGCCAATACAGTAGGAACCTTCTGCTTTCTTGCCTCAAACAGAGCCTCAACACGAGGCAGACCACCAGTAATGTCAGCAGTCTTCGAAGTCTCTTTCGGTGTCTTTGCAATGCTACTTCCGGCCTGGATTTGATCCATCTCGTTTACCAGCAGGATTGCTCCCACAGGCAGATAATAGCTTGCGATTTCACTACCGGCCTCATCGGATATATAAATCCTCGGCTGCTTTGAGTCCGAATTCATGTCGGTGATAATGCGCTCAGTCTTACCCAACTCGTTTACCACTTCCTTCAGGGTTGAGCCGGGGATAATGTCCTCAAACTGGATGTATCCAGACTTTTCCGCAATAATCGGATCAGAATAGGAGTCGAACTCTGCCAGTGTAGTATCTACCGGAACAAAGTCACCCTCGCGAACCATCACCGTAGAGCTACTCTGAATCTCAATAACCTGCTCATTACCAACGAGATACAGTACATCGTTTAGAAGCACGACACGGGCAATGTTGCTGGAAAGGATTTCTTCTCCATCACGCTTAAACAAGGGGGTATCCTTACTGATTCGCTGTCCATCCTCAACAAGAAGGTCAGCACCCGTACCCAAGTCAAACTTCTCCAGCACCTTGACAACAGTCATTGAACCCCTTCTGGGGAAGATTTGATTGCCGTCTTTTGTCTCTACAATATTGTTTCCCTTTACCTTTTCTACCAAGGCATCATACTTCAAGACAATGCGGTTCTCCTCGCTGGCACGAGATGCGATACCACCGGTATGGAAGGTACGCATGGTCAACTGAGTACCAGGCTGTCCGATGGACTGGGCTGCAATGATACCAACAGCCTCGCCAATCTCAACAATCTTGTTCCGTGCCAGGTTGCGTCCGTAACACTTACAGCACACACCATGCTTGCATTCGCAGGTAAGAACAGTTCTCAGCTTTACCTTCTCTACACCGGCCTCCTCAATCTTCTTGGCCAGTTCATCGGTAATATATTCATTCACATCACAAATGAGCTCACGAGTAATAGGATGGATAACCCGCTCCAAGGTAAAGCGACCAGCAATTCTGTCCTGCAGGGACTCAATCACCTTGTCACCCTCCATAACGGCGGAATACTCCAATCCGTTGATGGTTCCACAGTCCTCCTCATTAACAACCACATCCTGGGCAATATCAACGAGACGGCGGGTCAGATAACCGGCGTTCGCAGTCTTAAGAGCAGTATCTGAAAGTCCCTTTCGGGCACCGTTTGTAGAGATAAAGAACTCAATAACGGTAAGGCCTTCCTTAAAGTTTGAGCGGATAGGCAACTCGATAATCTCACCGTTAGGCTTAGCCATCAAACCACGCATACCGGCCAGCTGACGAATCTGGTTCTTACTACCACGAGCGCCGGAAGCAGCCATCATGTAAATGGTATTGAAGCCGTCCTTGTCCTGCTCCAGGTTCTTCATCATGATGTCTGTCAGATTGTCGTTTGTGCGGTCCCACAATTCGGTTACCTTCTCATAACGCTCCTGAATGGTCATGATACCAGTATTACAGTTCTTCTGGATTTCCTCAACTTCCCTGTTAGTTGCCTCGATAATCTCAGCCTTCTCTTTGGGGATGAGAATATCATCCATAGAAATGGTAGCACCGAAGAAGGTGGCGTACTTATACCCCACAGACTTGATTGCATCCAGCATCTGTACGGTCAACCAAGCTCCCTGGTTGGCATATACATGCTCAATGAGTTTCTTCAAATCCTTGTCGCCCAGCAGCTCATTCACAAATTCAACGTCAGCGGGCATTTCCTCGTTGAACTTCAGACGGCCGGCAGTTGTCTCGATGACAGCCCCATTGTAAGGTGCCTTCTTCACAGGAACCTTGATTGAAGCCTGCCACTCGATTACGTTTGATTCGGCTGCCAGGAACACCTCCTCCTCGGAGCTGAATCGCTTGCCGGTTCCCTTGGCGTTAGGCTTAATTTTTGTCAGATAGTAGATTCCCAGAACCATATCCTGGGAGGGATAGACAATGGTCTTTCCGTTGGCGGGATCCAACAGGTTTCGGGCGGAAAGCATCAAGGTCCAGCACTCCATCTGGGCGGCCTGGGTCAGAGGCACGTGCACGGCCATCTGGTCACCGTCAAAGTCAGCGTTAAAAGCATGACAAACCAGGGGATGCAGACGAATGGCCTTTCCCTCTACCAGAACCGGCTCAAAGGCCTGAATACCAAGGCGGTGCAGTGTAGGAGCACGGTTCAGCATGACAGGATGCTCTCGAACAACCTCGTCCAGAATCTTGAACACCTCAGGCTTCTCCTGGTCTACAGCCATGCGAGCCTTTTTCACATTGAACTCAATGTTCTTGTCCACCAGCTTTTTCATGATGAAGGGCTTGAACAACTCCAAGGCCATCTTGGTGGGCAAGCCACACTGCCACAGCTTCAGCTCGGGACCGACGACGATTACAGAACGACCGGAATAGTCAACACGCTTTCCCAACAGGTTCTGACGGAAGCGGCCCTGCTTTCCCTTCAGCATATCGGAAATTGACTTCAGAGGACGATTTGCGGCACCCTTTACAGAACGCTTCTTCTTGGAATTGTCGAAGAGGGCATCAACAGCCTCCTGCAGCATACGCTTCTCGTTCCTGATGATAATGTCAGGAGCAGACAACTGCATCAGCCGCCGAAGTCGGTTGTTTCTATTGATTACACGACGATACAAGTCATTCAAATCGGAGGTGGCAAACCGTCCACCATCCAGCTGGACCATAGGCCGCAGCTCAGGTGGAATGACAGGAATTACATCTAGAATCATCCAGGAACATTTATTTCCAGATGAACGGAAATTCTCCACCAACTCAATTCGCTTCAGGAGACGCTTGTCATTCTTGGCATTCTTCTCCTCCATTTTGAGGCGAAGCTCCGCTGCCAGCGCATCAAGATCCAAGCCTTCCAGCAAGGTCTTGATCGCCTCGGCACCCATTCCGGCAGTAAAGGCACCACCATACCGCTCCTGATACTCCATGTACTCATCTTCTGTCAGGAGTTGCATCTTTTCAAGGGTTGTATCACCGGCATCAATGACGATGTACTGCTCGTAGTGCAATACGGCCCGCAGCTCCTTCTGCTGCAGATCCAGCAATGCACCCATTCTGGAAGGAGTTGAGCGATAGTACCAAATATGGGCCACCGGAGCTGCCAGCTCAATGTGCCCCATACGCTCACGGCGGACCTTGAAGTGGGTCACCTCAACACCACAGCGGTCACAAACGACACCCTTGTAGCGGATTGATTTGAACTTACCACAAAAGCACTCCCATTCCTTGGTAGTACCAAAGATACGCTCACAGAAAAGACCATCCTTCTCCGGCCTCAGAGTACGGTAATTTATTGTCTCAGGTTTTTTTACCTCACCGTATGACCAAGCACGGATCACATCTGGTGAGGCAAGTTTTATCATCAAACTGTCAAAATCTTGAATATCCCGCATGAAATCTCTCCTATGACTCGAAGTCGGAACCGATCTTGTTGATCATATCCTCATCACGCTCTGTAAGTGGAATCTGCTTACCCTTTGCATCATAAATTGTAAGATCAAGGGCCAGACCACGCAGCTCCTGTACCAAAACGTTGAATGATTCCGGCACACCAGCAGCTGTGGAAGGCTCACCCTTCACAATGGATTCGTAAATCTTTGTACGACCGTTCATATCATCAGACTTGATGGTAAGAAGCTCCTGCAAGGTATTGGCAGCACCGTATGCTTCCAGTGCCCATACCTCCATTTCTCCCAGACGCTGACCACCAAACTGAGCCTTTCCTCCCAACGGCTGCTGGGTAACAAGGGAGTAGGGTCCTGTGGAACGGGCGTGCATCTTGTCGTCCACCAAGTGGTGGAGTTTCATAAAGTAGATGACACCAACAAATACATCATTCTTGAAGGGCTCTCCAGTACGCCCGTCGTACAATGTTGCCTTGGAGTTGGGATTGAAACCAGCCTCAACCAATTTTGCAGAAATCTGCTCGTTAGAAGGAGACTGGAATACTGGAGCCTCGTACCACTCATCAAGATACTTTCCTGCCAGCCCCAGCTCGGACTCCATAATCTGTCCGATGTTCATTCGGGAGGGAACACCAAGGGGATTCAGACAGATATCAAGCGGTGTACCGTCCTCAAGGTAAGGCATATCCTCAACGGGTAGGATGCGGGCAACGATACCCTTGTTTCCATGGCGTCCGGCCATCTTGTCACCCTCACGCAGCTTTCGCTTTGTGGCGATGAGAACCTTTACCACCTCGTCCACTCCGGGATTGAGGTCGTTACCCTCAACACGGCGCAGACGCTGCACTTCGATAATTGTTCCCTCAACACCGTGGGGGACACGCAATGATGTATCCCGAACTTCCTTTGCCTTTTCACCGAAGATTGAGTTCAGCAGCTTGAACTCAGGTGATGTCTCAGTCTCACTCTTCGGAGTTGTTTTTCCCACTAGGATGTCTCCAGAACGGACAACAGCACCAACACGGATGATACCCTCTTGATCCAGATTCTCCAGTGAATACTCACTGGTGTTGGGAATATCACGGGTAATCTTTTCCGGCCCCAGCTTTGTCTCACGAATCTCTGTTGAATACTCCCTGATGTGGATGGAGGTAAACATGTCCTCTTTTACCACACGCTGAGAAATCAGAATGGCGTCCTCGTAGTTGTATCCATTCCACGGCACAAAGCCTACGAGAATGTTCCGTCCCAGAGCAAGCTCACCATTGAAGGTGGCAGGACCGTCAGCAAGGACAGTTCCCTTCTCAACCTTCTGTCCCAACTCAACAACAGGGCGCTGGTGATAACAAGTATCCTGGTTTGTCCGCTGGTACTTCAGCAGCTGGTAGATATCGAGAACACCATCGTCCTTGGCCTCCTCAGGCTTAATACGAACCTCATCAGCAGCAACGAAGACAACCTCACCTGCCCGCTTTGCCTTGATAAGAACACCTGAATCATAGGCACACTTTCCTTCCATACCGGTTCCAACACGAGGTGGCTCGGGGAACAGCAGTGGAACAGCCTGACGCTGCATGTTTGAGCCCATCAAGGCACGGTTAGCATCGTCATGCTCCAGAAAGGGAACCAATGCAGCGGAAACAGAGATAACCTGCTTGGGAGAAACATCCATATACTGGACATCCTGTGGTGAACGGGTAGTATAGTCACCCTGGTGACGGCAGGAAATCTGCTCTGTGGCAAAGGTCCCGTCATCATTTAGGTTCACGGAAACCTGACCGATATAGTACCGGTCCTCATCAATGGCCGACAGGTAATCAACCTTGTCTGTTGCCTTTCCATCCACAATCTGACGATAGGGAGCCTCCAAGAAGCCATACTCATTGACCCGAGTATAGATGGCAAGCGATACAATCAGACCGATGTTCGGCCCTTCAGGAGTCTCAATAGGGCACATACGCCCGTAATGGGTATAGTGAACGTCACGCACCTCGATTCCTGCACGGTCACGGGAAAGTCCACCAGGTCCCAAGGCATTCAGACGTCGCTTGTGGGTCAGTTCTGCCAAGGGGTTGACCTGGTCCATGAACTGGGAAAGCTGGCTGGAACCAAAGAATTCCTTGATGGAGGCCACAATGGGCTTGATGGAAATCAAATCCTGAGGCTTCATGGTCTCCGTCTCCTTCAGACTCATGCGCTCCTTTGCGATGCGCTCCATGCGGGTGAAGGCAGTCTTCAACTGACCCGTCATCAACTCACCCACAGAACGGATACGACGATTTCCCAGATGGTCAATATCGTCAATCTTTGCGTCACCAACATACACCTTGATAAGATACTTCATGGTGGCGATAATATCCTGCATTACAAGGGTATGCTCCTCAATGTTCTCTTTGTAGTCAAATTTCTTGTTAAGCTTGTAGCGACCCACCAAGCCCAAGTCGTAGCGACGGCTTGAGAAGAACTGTGAAGTAAGATCCTTCTCAGCAGCCTCAACGGTAATAGGATCACCGGGCTGCATTACAGTATAGACAGCAACCAGCGCATCCTCTTTGGTAGGCTCGTCGGAGTCATAGCCGTCCTTTGCAAAACGAATCTCTTCTGTCTCAAAGCAATTGATGATCATCTCTGAGCTCAAGGATGAATCTTCTTGCACATTTATATCGCCCTCCTTCGGCTTAGAGGTACCAAAACGAATCAGTGTCAACTCAGAAACATTGTGCAACACCAATTCATCGATATCGTGGAGATGAATCTTATGTCCAGCACGGAAGAGCTTTACAGACTCCCCACTCTCCTCATCTGTTACAAAAACAGCAGAGGCCAGAACACGGCCCAGCAGCTTCTCCTTGCTTTCGGCTGTATTCTCAAATGAAATGGTCTCAGTGTCGTAGAAGCAGCGGATAATCTCCTCACGAGTGGACAGGCCCAAAGCACGCAGGAAAATTGTACCAAGAATACGCTTTTTCCGATCAATCTTGGCATAAATAAGCTCTTTCTTTTGATCTATTTCAAATTCCAGCCAGCTTCCCCGGTAGGGGATGATGCGGCTGCTGTAAACATCCTTCTCATGACTAAAAATGACACCAGGTGATCGGTGAATCTGGGAGACGACAACACGCTCGGCACCATTGATGATAAAGGTACCACGATCGGTCATCAGGGGAATATCTCCCATGTATATATCTTTCTGACGGAATTCTCCCGTCTGGAATACCAAGTTGATACGAGCCTTGAGAGGAACAGCATAGGTGAGTCCCTTCTGCTTGCATTCATGCTCGCTAAATTTTATGTTCTCCTCGTCGAGCTCATAGTATTCGTACTCGAGGGTCATGTCACCATTGGGACTTTCAATGGGAAAAGTGGAAGAAAATACTTCCTGGAGTCCTTGTTCCTCCAACGCTTCATGATTGTCCAGTTTTTCCTTCTGCAAAAAACCTTCGTATGATGAAAGCTGGATATCGATGAGATTAGGCAACTCCATAAAGTTCTGGATGTTTTTGCCAATATACTGACGATTGATCGTCCGGCTCTTTGCGAACATCAAATCCCCCCTTGACTGATGTGTCTTCTAAACAGATATAGCCACCGAGAAACATAAGTCTCCCGGCAGCATGCTAAAAAATTATGAGAAATCAGATTAGATTTGAAAAGCAGCCGTACCGGTTACCCTGATACGGCCAAGGCTGTAGCCAAGACTTATGCAATCTTAACAACTCCACCTGCTTCTTCAACTTCCTTCTTAATCTTTTCTGCTTCTTCCTTGGAAACACCTTCCTTAAGTGGCTTGGGTGCACCTTCAACAAGCTCCTTAGCCTCCTTAAGACCAAGGCCGGTAATTCCGCGAACAGCCTTGATAACTGCAATCTTCTTGTCAGCTGCGGCACTTTCCAGAGTCACATTGAACTCAGTCTGCTCCTCAGCAGCAGCGGCAGGAGCGGCACCAGCACCAGCTACCATAACGGGAGCGGCTGCGGTAACACCAAACTTCTCCTCCATAGCTTTTACAAGCTCGGATGCCTCCAAAACGGTCATAGAAGCGATTGCATCAAGAATCTGATCTGTAGTAAGAGCTGCCATATTATCTTCTCCTTTTCAATAGGCATTAGTTTTTATACACAGACAGGACGACAGCATCTGAAGCCTGACGGTGTTTTATCATAGGCGGTCCCAGTAAACTACCAGGCCAGCTGAAACCGATTACTCGGCAGCAGCCTCTCCACCTTCTGACATCTTGTCCACGTAGGCCTGCAGTGTTGCAGCAACCTTCTGTACGGGTGCGTTGATTGTAGACATAATCATTGCAATCAACTGCTTCTTTCCTGGGAGCTTTGAGAAAGCCTCCAGCTTCTCTGCATCGTAAATCTCGTTGTCAATCAAACCACCTTTGATTGACAGCACGGGAGTCTCCTTTGCAAAGTCATACAAGATCTTTGCCACCTCGTTCGTATCTTCTGTGGACAGAGCCACAGCAGTAGGTCCGCTCAAGTACTCTGCAACACCCTCAACCTTCATTTCCTCGAAGGCAATGCGTGCAAAGTTGTTCTTGATAACCTTGAAGGTGCAGTTCTTTGCCCGCAACTGCTTGCGAAGCTCAGAAATCTGCTCCACCGTCAAACCGCGGTAATCGGCAAAGATATAATCAGAACCGGTTTCCAGAACGGCCTTTGCAGCAGCAATGGCCTCCACCTTTGCAGGCTGGACTTTCTTTGCTCTAATAGCCATTCTTACTCTCCTTCCTTATAGTTTACCCACACACCGGGTCCCATGGTGGAATTAACAGATACAGACTGCACGAAGCCAGACTTCGCATCTGCAGGCTTCTTCCTGTTGATTTCAGCCAGCAGGGCCTGTACGTTCTCAACAATCTTATCTGTGTCCATGGAGACCTTTCCAACGGCAATGTGAACGACACCTGTCTTGTCTGCACGGAACTCTGTGCGTCCCTTCTTCAGCTCGGCGATAGCCTGGGCAATGTCGGCAGTAACAGTTCCAGTCTTGGGGTTGGGCATCAAGCCCTTGCGACCCAGCACCATACCGAGACGTCCTACATCCTTCATCATGTCAGGGGTAGCAACGGCTACATCAAAATCAAGCCATCCTCCCTTAACCTTCTCGATGTACTCGTCAGCACCGGCATAAGCGGCACCAGCATCCAAAGCCTCCTTAATGCGGTCTTCCTTACAGAATACCAGCACCTTCTTCTCTCCCTTGAACTGGTGGGGGAAAACCAAGGTGTCACGCATAGTCTGGCTTTTGGTGAGGCGCAGGTTTACGTGAGCCTCAACAGTTTCATCAAAGTTTGCGAACTTAATATCCTTCACAACCTGACAAGCCTGGGGCAAATCATACAACTTTGCGGGCTCATACTTTGTAAGCGCCTGGCGATATTTCTTTCCGTGCTTCATATTACCGCTCCACCTCTACACCCATACTGCGGGCTGTTCCAGCAACAATGTTCTTTGCTGCCTCAAGATCATTTGCATTGATGTCAGGCATCTTTGTCTTTGCAATCTCTTCCAGCTTCTCCTTAGACAGGGTGGCAATCTTGTCCCGCAGAGGATTTGCCGCACCCTTGTCAATCCCAACAGCCTTCTTGATAAGAACAGCTGCAGGAGGTGTCTTAAGGACGAATGTAAAGGACTTGTCCTGATAGACAGTAATGACAACAGGGACTACAAGCCCTGGCTCCATTGACTTTGTACGGTCATTAAACTGCTGCACAAACACAGGGGCGCTTACACCATGAGGTCCAAGGGCAGGACCGACTGGGGGCGCAGGTGTTGCCTTTCCTGCAGGACACTGCAGTTTAATGATGGCGGTCACCTTTTTCTTAGCCATATATAACTCCTTACATTGGTATGACAAATCCGTCACCGGATTCATCTAGCGAGACAGAACATGCAACGCAGCCTGACTCTCCCAAAACAAGAATACCGAGGCCTAAACCTCGGGAATCTTCATCAAATCTTTTCCACCTGCAACAGCCCCAACTCAACTGGAGTATCGCGGCCGAAAATATTAACGGTCACCTTTAACCTATTCTTCTCCAGATTAACCTCTTCGATTGTACCGGTAAAGGATGCAAAGGACCCTTCGATAATCTTGACCTGCTCCCCAACAGAAAAATTCTGCTTAAGGCGAGTGGGTTTTTCACCCTTAATATCACCAGACTTCTGCAGCAAAGCCTTAGCCTCCTCTGCAGAGATGGGACGTGGACGCATAGCTGGATTTGTCCCAACAAAACCAGTAACACCCTGGATACGACGAATTGTAGAGCAGACACCCTTCCAGCCGATATCGGGAAGATCCAGCTCAATTATGATATAACCTGGCAGGAATTTCTTCGTGGAGACCTTTTTCTTCCCTTCTTTTATCTCCACAACCTCCTCTACAGGAACCTTGATATCGAGCACAACCTCGGGAGACAATTCACCAGTTTCCAAAAGAGAACGAATGGTTCTTTCAATTTTTGACTCATACCCGGTATAGGTATGCAGAATATACCAACCCCTTGCCATCTGAATCGCCCGTTAAAACACTAAATTCATTCCGGTTACAAAAACCAAATCCAAAACACCGAGAATCACAGCAATGATTATTGTGGAAATCAATACAACTTTTACAGAGGAAATCGCATCTGCACGAGAAGGCCACACCACCTTCTTAAGCTCTGCAACGCATTCCTTGAAAAAACGGATGATCTTTCCCATGACAGTCCCTAGTTTTATAAAAGATACAGGCCAGGAAGGACTCGAACCCTCAACATTCGGTTTTGGAGACCGACGCTCTACCATTAGAGCTACTGACCTAAATATATATAATGGGCTACCTAGTAGCCCACTAAACCCTTATTTTGCCTTTGTTTCCTTATGCAGTGTATGCTTACGATCAAAGGGACAATATTTATTCAACTCCAGCTTACCCTGGATGTTCTTACGATTTTTGTAGGTGGTATAGTTCTTGCGCTTGCACTCGCTGCACTGCAAGGCGATGATTTCGATAGCGGTCTTTTTCTTGCTAGCCATTTCTTTACTCCTATGACAAAAATACCGGCTGGACTGCCGATGAAAGAAAAGCCTCCGAGCGGGATCGAACCGCTGACCTCAACCTTACCATGGTTGCGCTCTGCCGACTGAGCTACAGAGGCGAGACTGTCAAAACAACAGGTTTCAAAACTATACTCACAAACGGCTTCTTTGTCAATAGAATTGAAAGATAAAATGAGGAAAAAAACGAAACACGAATCGTTGCCTCCTATTTTACAAGAGAATAAAAATCATATACAATACTCTGCAATTATTTATCACTGATGTTTACCGTACACCAGGAGGCTTTCCAATGATTTTTTCACCGGTTGAGATTCAAGAGACCATAAATATGTTCATGAGATACAAGCTTGATGTGCGAGCCATCACCATGGGGATTTCCCTGCGGGATTGTGCCTGCGAGAGCGGCAAGGAGAGCCGTCGGCGAATGAGGGAAAAAATCCTGCGGTATGCAGGCAAGCTGGTGGAGACGGGGCGGCAGATTGAGGCGGAGTTCGGCGTGCCCATCATCAACAAGCGGATTGCCGTCACCCCCATCTCGCTAGTGGCGGAGCCAAGCGGTGAGCCGGACTACGTGGCCTGGGCGGTGGAGCTGGACAGACTGGCAAAGGAGCTGGAGGTAGACTTTATCGGGGGATTTTCCGCCCTGGTGCAAAAGGGAACCACTCCCGGCGACCGCACCCTCATCAATTCGATTCCCCAGGCACTCACCCTTACCGAGCGGGTTTGCTCCTCCATCAATTTGGGGACAACGAAGAGCGGCATCAATATGGATGCTGTGGCGGACATGGGCCGCATCATCAAGGAGGCGGCGGAGCTGACCAAGGAGCGGGACGGTCTGGGCTGCGCAAAGCTGGTGGTATTCTGCAACGCCCCGGAGGACAACCCCTTTATGGCGGGAGCCTTCCATGGGCCGGGAGAGGGCGATGCAGTGCTTTCCGTGGGAGTGTCCGGTCCCGGCGTCATCAAGGCGGCCTGCGAGGAATATCGAGGGCGGCCACTGGACGAGGTTGCCGACGGAATCAAGAAGATGGCCTTCAAGATTACCCGCATGGGACAGCTGGTGGGAACCGAGGCGGCCCGTCGGCTGGGGGTGGACTTTGGCATCCTGGACCTCTCCCTGGCACCAACTCCCTACGTGGGCGACTCCGTGGCACGGATTCTGGAGGAGCTGGGACTGGAGGCGGCGGGTGCGCCTGGGACAACGGCCGCCCTAGCAATGCTCACCGACATGGTAAAGAAGGGCGGTGTCATGGCAAGCACCAATGTGGGCGGCCTTTCCGGGGCCTTCATTCCCGTGTCCGAGGATGAGGGGATGATTGCGGCGGTAAAGGCAGGCTCCATCAACTTGGAAAAGCTTGAGGCCATGACCTGCGTCTGCTCGGTGGGGCTGGACATGATTGCCATTCCCGGCGACACCAGCGCCGCCACAATCAGCGGTATCATCGCAGACGAGATGGCCATCGGTATGGTGAACAACAAGACCACCGCCGTCCGTATAATCCCGGTGCCGGGAAAGGTTGCGGGAGACTGGGCTGAATTCGGCGGGCTTTTGGGCGGCGCACCGATTCTGCCGGTGAGCAGCTTTTCCTGCGAGGAATTCATCCGGCGGGGAGGAAGGATTCCCGCCCCCATACACAGCTTCAGGAACTAGCGGGCCAAGGTTTTGGTGGAGAGGAAGGGACGATTCCGCCATCCCCCAAAAGATTACCCAATTGAAATTCTACTTAACAATAAATGCTTAAAATTGTTAGGTATAGTTTACAAAATAAGTGTTTTATTGTAAACTCCAGTTATGGAAAACCTCGTTCAACTGTTCAGAAAGAAGATGGCCCTCACCCAGCTTGACTTCATCAGGAGCATGGAGCAGCGGGTGAACTGGAAGGCCCGCCTCATCTGCATCCGGGGGCCACGGGGAACGGGCAAGACCACGCTGCTGCTGCAGCACATCAAGAGGACCTTCGGGGACAGACTGTCCCAGGTGCTGTATGTCAGTCTGGACAACCTCTATTTCATGGACAACTCCCTGCTGGAGCTGGCGGAAAAATTCGTCCAGCGGGGCGGAACCCATCTTTTTCTGGACGAGGTGCACAAGTATCCCAACTGGTCCCAGACCATCAAGAACATCTATGACGACTACCCGGAGCTTTCGATGGTGTTCACTGGCTCATCCCTGCTGGAAATCCTCAACGCACGGGCAGACCTGTCCCGCAGGGCCTTGGTGTACCAGATGCAGGGGCTTTCCTTCCGGGAATACCTGACCATACGGACCGGTCAAGAATTCCCTGTCCTGACGCTGGAGGAAATCCTTTCCCGCAACGAGGAGCTTTCCGCCCAGCTTGTAGCCCAGGTCAAGCCCTTCATGTACTTTGAGGACTACCTGAAGACCGGCTACTACCCCTTCTTTCTGGAGGGGGAGGAGGACTATGGCAGCAGGCTCACAGAAACGGTCAACATGATTCTGGACATAGAGCTGCCCCTGCTGCGCAAGATAGAGACAGCCTCCATCGCCAAGGTGAAGAAGCTGCTGATGGTCATCGCCAAGTCAGCCCCCTTCATCCCCAACACCACGGAGCTGGCGGGTATGGTAGGGGTCGCCCGGCAAACCCTGCTGTCGTACTTCAACTATCTAGAGGAAAGTATGCTGGTGAGCCAGCTGTTCAAACAGACGAGGGGGCTGGGACTTCTTCAGAAGCCGGACAAGCTCTTTCTGGAGAACACCAATCTGATGCACCTGCTGGCAGAAAAGAACAGCGACCTGGGCAACATCCGGGAAACCTTCGTGCTGAACCAGCTGCGCCACAGCCACCAGGTGCAGTTCCCAGCCGCTGGCGACTTTCTGGTGGACGACCGCTACACACTGGAGGTGGGTGGACGGAGCAAGAAGCGGAAGCAGATACAGGATGTGGAGAACTCCTACATCATCGCCGACGACATTGAATACGGCACAGACCGGCGGATTCCCATCTGGCTTCTGGGATTTTTGTACTGAAACGGCTCAGCTGGAAACCAACCTAGCCTCTGAATGCGGCCAAAATGACTCTCCGCTCCAAAATCAGCAGACCAGCCACAATCAGGATGCCGCCCGCCAAGTCCGTTGGAGAAACACGCTGCCCAAGCACAAAAAATCCCAGGACAGTGGCCAGGAAGGGCTCCATCATCTCCACCAGCTGCACCTCTCCCGCAGGGCTTTGCAGCAAAAAAAATCAGCCACCGCAATGGTGGCTGAGATGGAGCTAGGCTATCTGCTTGATGTCGTCGATGGTACCCAATACGAGGTCGTCATCATCATTTGTTTGAATTTCAAATACGCAAGAATAATTGTCTTCAAAGAAATCTGTAATAATTGCAATCCTACCGTCTTTCAGTATAACTTTGTCATAAATCTTATACATTATATCCTCCTATAAAACAAAGATTGTTGTTAGCCGATAAAAATCGGTTTCTTTTTCCATAATCCAACTTGTTCTAACTACAGCTGTCTTTCCATTTGGTTCTGTAACTTTAATATGCTTCCATGGGGTGGAGGCTAGGCGATTTGCTCCATACAATTTGTTTTATTTCGTCAATGGTAATGTCTCTTAGAGATGAAATATCGTCTTTATATATTTCTACTAAGAAATTTTTATCACCAAAGTTTTCGAGAATAGTTGCCTCTTCATTAGATTTTAGTAAAACAACATCTAATTCATTTATTTTCATTCATCACTCCCCTTGGTCAGGACATAAGAAAAATATTTCGAGGTTGCCCAGAACAGGATTGCGAAAGAGCAGGAGCTGGTGCAGAGAGTCAGCCCCAAGCCCTAGCACATCCCTGACTCCATCCCACGTCCTGCCAATCACCGCCTCCCGTCAAATTCAGCGTAGGCGTAGGCGTTGTGGTTGTGAATGCTCTCGTAGTTCTCCGCCTCCACACTGAACCAACGGAAGCTGCAGTCCCCACTGCGGAAGCCCTGCAGTGCCAGGTACACCTCCCGCACCACATCCTCCACAAAGCGGGGATTCTCGTAGGCGGTCTCCGTCACGAACTTCTCGTCGGAGCGCTTCAACACAGAATACAGGCCCGACGAGGCGGCTCCCTCCACCAGAGCAATCACATCTTCTATCCAGAAAAAGCCTGTGCTCTCCAGCTTCACAACCACCGTGCCCCGCTGGTTGTGGGCGCCGTACTGACTGATGGCCTTGGAGCAGGGACACAAGGTGGTGACAGGAACTTCAATCGATACCAGGAAATGACTCTCTCCACCCAGACTCACCTGCCCTTCGTAAGTGCAGCGGTAGGCCATCATGCCCTTCTGACCAGACACCGGGGCGGATTTTTCCACAAAGAAGGGAAAGCGGATGGAGCCAAAGGCACGCTCCGCCTCCAGCCTGCAGCGAATCTCCTCCAGCAGCACCAAAAACTGCCGCATGGACAGGTCGCTGTGGTACTTGTGGAAAATCTCGATGAAGCGGCTCATGTGGGTTCCCTTGAAGTGCTGGGGCAGGTTCACGAAAAGATCCACCACGGCACTGGTTGTCTGGGTCTTGTTAGCCTTGTCCAGCACCTTGATGGGATACTCCAATCCCTTGATGCCCACCTTCTGCAGGGGAACGTCCCGGTGGTCGGCCTCACTCTGGATATCTATCATGGAAAATTACCGTCCCCTACCCAAGGAGGCTCGTGCGGCTTCCACCGTGTTCATCATCAGCATAGCGATGGTCATGGGACCCACCCCACGAGGCACTGGTGTGATGTAGGATGCAACCTCCTTCACTGCCTCAAAGTCAACGTCGCCACACAGACGGAAGCCGCTCTTCTTGGTGGAGTCGGGAATGCGGTTCACACCCACATCAATCACCACGGCGCCCTCCTTCACCATGTGTGCCTTCACCATGCCGGGAGAGCCGGCCGCCGCAATGAGGATATCCGCCTGCCGGGTGAAGGAGGCCAGATCCTTGGTGCCGGTGTGGCACACGGTAACAGTGGCGTTGTATTCCCGGCGGGTCAAAAGCACGGAAAGGGGCTTTCCCACAATATTGGAGCGGCCCACAATGACGGCGTGCTTGCCAGCAGTGGGAATGCCCATGGTCTGCAGCAGCACCAGCACTCCATGGGGTGTACAGGGCAGATAGGATTTGCGTCCAATCATCATGTTACCCACGTTAACTGGATGAAAGCCGTCCACATCCTTTTCCGGCCTGATGGCCATAATCACCTTGTCCTCGTCAATATGGCTGGGCAAGGGCAGCTGCACCAGAATGCCGTGGACGCTGTCGTCTTGATTCAGCTCCTCAATCAACCCCAGCAGGTCAAATTCAGTCGTGTCCCCAGGGAGGCGAATGTCCTTGCCCAGCATTCCTGCCTCCTCCAGGGCCCGTTCCTTGGCGGTAACGTAGGACACGCTGGCAGGATTTTCCCCCACCAAAACCACTGCCAGACAGGGAGCGATTCCCTGACGCCCCAACTCCGCTGCCTCTTCCGCTGCCTTATGGCGAACCTGCTGGGCGATGGAAAATCCGTCGATAATCTCTGCACTCATGATGAATCCTCTTTCGGGAAGACTGTAACGGAAGGCCCCTTCCCATTGTTTTCAACGTATGGTGCCGACACACGTTTCGCCATCAGCACCTTTAAAATAGAGGTGTTTTTAGGAATACTTCCCTTAAACACCAAAATACAGTATAGTTAGACTATATCGGATTATCACTTTTTTTGCTACCAGAGAGGTTTTATGAAACGTCTTTCCATCCTGCTTTGTCTCCTGTGCATAGGCAGCAGCCTTTTGGTCGCCCAAGCGGCACCCACTGAAGCACCAGTTGAAGACAACATTGGTGTCCAAGAATCACCAGAGGAAGCCCAAACAGATGTTGCAGATGCTCCCGTCCCCCCCGCAGACGAGGCCACTGCGGAGCCTGACGATTCCGAAGCTCTGGAAGGGGACAATCCCTCCGATGACAGCACCACCGCACAGGATGACCAGTACGTGGAGGACGAGGAATTCGTCTACAAGATGAACCAGAAGGGGGATCAGTTCATAAAGATTGGCCTCATGGTGGACATTCCCCTGAGACCTGCCACAAAGCAGCTGAAGGTTGGCGGATCGGGAACACTGGGATACATGCGGTTCCTCAACAGCAACCTTGCTATAGGTGGCGACGCCAGCTTTGCCTACATGACAACCCTTGGAAAGAACATCTTCACCTGTATTCCCTTGATGGCAAAGGTGATGTATCAATTTACGGTGGGCAAGTTTGAGATTCCCCTCACACTGGGAATCGGTGGAGCTTTCCAGAACTATCTGGGTGACACCTATTTCGGCCTCATCATCAAGCCTGAGGCAGGTGTTTTCTACCGCCACTCTCCCAACTGGTCCTTTGGAGCCAATGTGGGCTGGAACCTGCTGCCCCAGTGGACAAAGGACTCGTCCTATTTTGGCGTAATTATGGATGCTGGAATTACAGCCCGATACCACTTCTAACAGGAGCAAATAAAAAATGAAGATTAAATACATTTTTCCGTTGTTGTTGGTTCTTTTTGCCTTTGCCTGTAAAAATGAGCTGACCATCTTTGAGCAAATCAACGAAGAGACGAAGCTGGAGGATGCCATCATCACCGGCGTAGTAAATTCCGTGGTTAAATTTAACAGCAAACTCTATGCCAGCGACGGCAACCTGTATACAAAAAATGAGAACGATGTCCGTGGCTGGAGCAAAATCGGTAGCCCGAGCGGAACCATCATCAAACTGGCGGCAGATTCCACCAATCTCTATGTATTAAATGAAGATAACGTCTTGTACACCTCCACCAATGCAGACGCATGGACACAGGTGGACACCACCTCCATGGGAACGATACAGACAATTTTCTGGGATGGAGCCAGTGCTCCCACCGCATACGTGAAGGCTACATCAGGCTCCTTTTATAAGCTTGCTAGCAGTACAACACCAACCGCTGCCAGCGACATCATCTCTGACGTACTGCTGAAAACCGACAAGGGAACCTACACAGCAAAGGGTGGTGCTGTCACTGGTTCTAATAACCTTGGTTCAGTCCCAGATTTGGGAACCGTCTGGTCTCTCACCCATTCCCAAGTGGACAATGCTATCTATGCTGGAACCAGCAAGGGGCTGAAAAGACTTCCGTTGGATGAAGCAGGAAAGCTCTCAGGCAAGTCACAAGATCCGCCCGGCAACTGGGGTGCCACCATCAAGGCTTACAAGGCCTTCGCTGTCCTTGCCACCGGAACGAACACTAGTGATGCAGCCCTCTACACCAGCACCATCGAAGAAGGTTCTGCCTATGCAAAGATCAACGGACTATGGGGCTACTACTACAGCCGCCGGGACACCTGGAACCGGGAATAGGCTGGTTCACCAAGACCCAATCCAGCGGCCATGGACTTGTTTGAAGACCGGCAAACAGCAAAGGAGCCCCTTGCCGCCCGTATGCGGCCCCGCAGCCTGGACGAGTACATCGGGCAGGAGCATATTGTGGGCAGGGGGCGGCTGCTGCGCCGTGCCATAGCCGCAGACCAGCTCACCTCCGTCATCTTCTACGGCCCGCCCGGCACCGGCAAGACCACCCTGGCACGGGTTATCGCAAACCACACCAAGAGCAACTTTATCACCTTGAACGCCGTCCTCACCGGGGTGCAGAACGTCCGGGAGGCCATCGCCCAGGCAGAGGAGCACTACAAGCTCTACAGCCGCCGCACCATCCTCTTTGTGGACGAGGTGCACCGCTGGAACCGTTCCCAGCAGGATGCCCTGCTGCCCTGGGTGGAAAACGGAACCATCATTCTGGTGGGGGCCACCACGGAAAATCCCTTCTTTGAGGTGAACAAGGCCCTGGTGAGCAGGAGTCGTGTCTTCCAGCTGCTGCCGCTGGAGCGCCGCCACTTGATTCAGGCAGCCACCGCCGCCCTCCAGGACAAGGAGCGAGGCTACGGCCGCTGGCAGGTGGAATTTGAGGAGGGGGCGCTGGAGCATCTGGTGGACACGGCCAACGGCGATGCCCGAAGCCTTTTGAACGCACTGGAGCTGGCGGTGGAAACCACCCCGGAGCACTGGGAGCCGGAGGGAAATCCGCCCCGCCCCGCCTACGGGAGCAAAATCTTCATCAGCAGGGAGACGGCGGAGGAAAGCATCCAGAAGAAGGTGGTGCTCTACGACCGGGACGGTGACTACCACTACGATGTCATCAGCGCCTTTATCAAAAGCCTGCGGGGGCGGGACCCAGATGCGGCCCTGTACTGGCTGGCACGGATGGTGGCGGCTGGAGAGGATCCGGGCTTTATCTTCCGTCGTATGCTGATTTCCGCCTGCGAGGACACAGGACTTGCAGACCCCATGGCCATCTCCGTGGTGGAGTCCTGTGCCGCCGCCTTTGACCGGGTTGGTCTGCCGGAGGGACGCTACCACCTGGCCCATGCCGCCCTCTACCTTGCCACCGCCCCCAAGTCCAACAGCTCCCTTGCCTTCTTCGATGCCCTGGCCGCCGTGGAGCGGGAGGATGCCGAGGTACCCAACCACCTCAAGGATGGCAACCGGGATGCCAAGGGCCTTGGCCACGGGGCAGGCTACCTCTATCCCCACGCCTACACCGACCATTGGGTAGCCCAGCAGTATCTGCCCGATGCCCTGAACGGTCGTGTCTTCTATAATCCCAGCACCCAAGGCTATGAGAATTCCATCCGGCAGGAGGTGCTGGCCCGGCGGGAGGCACAGATTGCCGCATTGCTGGAGGAAGAATCCCTGCTGGAGGGAGCGGGAGCCGGGGCGGATGGCAAAGGCCAAGGGGAAAACATCGAGAACCTGTGGTGGCAGACGGAGCATTTTAAGGTTGAGCCGGCTAAGTCAGGGGGCAACCTCACCTACAGCCCGGAGAACAAGGCCCACAACCAGGCGCTTTCACGGGCGGAGGCTGAATGGCGGCGGCGGGTGATGAGCAACAAGGCGCAGATTTTGCAGGACATACGAAAAACAATCATCCAGCTGGCCGCCCCCGTCCGCCACAGCCGCCACTTCATCTGGAATGTGGACGACGGTCTTTTGATTTGGGAATGCCTGCGGAAAAGTCCAGAAGGCTTGGTGGCGGGGGTTTGCTCCAGTGCCGCTGGCATGGAGATTCTGCAGCAGTATAGCCACACTTTGGAAGAAATTATTCGTCCCCAACTGACACTTATAGAAAATGACCAACGGCCACCAATTGGCTCCTTTGTCATTCCCACTACCGAAAAGAAGGACGACGCTCAAGTCCCTTCCCCCTGGGCAGCGGTTCCCTTTGACAGGCTCTATTTTCGGGACCTCCTCACCACCACAGAAAGCATCGCCAACTTTTGCCGCAGTATCCAGCAGGCCGCCGCCCAGAACCAGCTGGCCCCCGGCTGGAGGCTCATCCTGCACCAAAAGATACCCTCTCAGGGCCAGCGCCTCTCCGCCCTGCTGGAAAATCATCTTGGAGCCAGGAGAACCGCGTCAAAGGACAGGGAATCTGACCTGCAGCTGGTTCAAAAGCTGGCGGCAGCAGAAAATTCCTTCTTCCAAGATAAAAGCAATCCCCTGTTCGGCTGGAACCAGGAGACGGTGGCTCACCAGCTTGCCGCCAATTTTGCCGTTGCCTACCAGTCCCACCAGATTACCCAGCAGCGGAGCCTCAGCCCCGCAGAAATCATGCGCTGGCTGCATCCCGAACATTCAGCCTATGGTCATCACTTGGCGCAGCGGCTCTCTCCCCAGGAGCTGGAGCAGGCAACCAAGCTGCTGATGGCCATTGCCCAGTCTCCCGTAGCATGGAGTCAGCAGGCCGTCTACTTCATAGTGCAGGAGAACTAGTCCACAAAGCAGTTGCCGGCAGCCTTCTCCACCGGCAGGCAGGCAGTGTATCGCTCCATGTACGTGGCAAATCCCGCAACATCCTCAGCCAGAGGTTCCACTGTGGACAGGGCCATTCTGGAGAAGTATTTTTTCTGCAGGAATTCATCCAAGCTAGAAACCCCTTGCTTTTCCATCATATAGTCCGCCAAAACGGCTATTCCCCAGGCACCACCCTCTCCCGCCGTCTCCAGCACGGAAACAGGAAAGCCCAAGGCGGCCATCATCCGCTGGGAAGGTCCCGAGGTCTTGAACAAGCCGCCGTGACCCACCAATTCCCGCAGCTCCACACCTTCCCGCTGCACCAACACATCGAGCCCCAGCTTCAAGGTTGCCATGGAGCTGTACAAAAGGCTCCTGGCGAAATTTCCCAGGGTGAACCTGCTGTCCGGCAGCCGCATGAACAGAGGTCTTCCTTGGTCAAGACTCACCAGATGCTCCCCAGACAGGAAGTTGTAGCTCAAAAGGCCGCCGCAATCGGTCTCGCCAGACAGTGCGTGCTGATAGAAGCTGTCGTAAATCGTTGAGCGGGGAAGCTCCAGTCCCAGCCCTTGGGAAAACTCCTGCAGCAGGTGCACCCAGCCGTCAATGTCCCCGGTGCAATTGTTGCAGTGAACCATGGCAACAGGCTTTCCTTCCGGAGTGGAAACCACATCAATTTCTGGATAGGCTGTTTTCAGCTGCTCCTCCAGCACAATCATGGCAAAGATGGAGGTACCAGCACTGACGTTGCCCTTTCCTGCCGCCACCGCATTGGTGGCCACCATACCAGTGTCTGCATCACCTTCCGGCGGACACAGGGGAATACCAGCTTCCAGCGTGCCACTGGGATCAAGCCACCGGGCACCAGCCCTCGTAAGCTGCCCTCCAGCCTCTCCAGCCCGAAGCACCTGGGGCAGCACCTCCTCAAGCCGCCAATCCAAGCCCGCCTCCTGTACAAGACCGTTGAATTGCTCCACCATGTGCGGCTGGTAGCCCCTCCCCTCCGCCGTGACCGGAAACATTCCCGAAGCGTCGCCAACTCCCAGAACCCGCTGGTCAGTCAGCTGCCAGTGGACATATCCTGCCAGCGTGGTGAGATAATCAAGCTCCTTCAAGTGGGGAGCTCCATCCAGCATCAACTGATACAAGTGGGCTACACTCCAGCGCTGAGGAATGTTGAATTGAAACTTCTCACTTAGAATGGAAGCCGCCTCTTGGGTACAGGTATTACGCCAAGTTCGGAATGGTGCCAGCAGCTCCCCCTCCCTGTCAAAGGCAAGATAGCCATGCATCATGCCACTGATTCCAATGGCCGCCAGCCGCCGCAGCTGGATTCTATAGTGGAGCTGCACCTCATGGGCCAGCCTCCTAAAGCTTTCCTGCACACCAAGCTGCACCTGGTCCAGATGGTAGGTCCAGATGCCATCCTCCAAATGATTCTCCCAGTCAAAGCCACCAGTGGCAATCACCTCTCCCGAAGCCTGGGCCAGCAGCACCGACTTTATCCTGGTGGAGCCCAGCTCAATTCCCAAAACCACCTGCCCCGCCATGAGGGCAGCATACATCTCTTCCCGTGTCATGCTTCCAGTATAGCATTGAACAAGGAACTTTGGAAAAAAAAGACCCCAGGGAATCCTGGGGCCTTTTGTCAGACGTAATGAAGCGTCAACTTACTTTGAGATAACCTTTGCCATCTCCAGAACCTTGTTGGAATAGCCCCACTCGTTGTCGTACCAGGAGCAGACCTTCACAAAGGTGCCGTCCAGCTGGATACCAGCCTTTGCGTCAAAGATGGAGGTGCGGGGATCGTGGCGGAAGTCTGTGGAGACAACGGCATCCTCGGTGTAGCCCAAGATTCCCTTCAGCTCGCCCTCGGCAGCCTTCTTCATTGCGGCACAGATGTCCTCATACTTGCATTCCTTGTTCAATTCTACTGTCAGGTCAACGAAGGAAACATCAGAAGTAGGAACACGAACAGACATACCGGTGAGCTTTCCGTTCAGCTCAGGAAGAACCTTTCCTACAGCCTTGGCAGCACCAGTTGAAGAGGGAATCATGTTCTCCAGGATTCCACGTCCACCGCGCCAGTCCTTCTTGGAGGGTCCGTCCACAGTCTTCTGGGTGGCAGTTGCGGCGTGGATGGTTGTCATCAGACCACGCTTGATTCCGAAGGTATCATTGAGAACCTTGGAGATGGGAGCCAGACAGTTGGTGGTGCAGGAGGCGTTGGAGATGATGTCCTGGCCAGCATAGGTGGTGTGGTTCACGCCGTACACGAACATAGGGGTTGCATCCTTGGAAGGAGCGGACATGATGACCTTCTTGGCGCCAGCAGTGATGTGTTTGCGGGCCTTCTCGTCCTCCAGGAACAGACCGGTGGACTCCACAACAACATCAGCCCCAACCTCATTCCACTTCAGATTGGCAGGATCCATCTCAGCGGTGAGGCGGATTTTCTTTCCATTTACAACCAAGGTGCTTCCCTCAACCTTAACATCACCAGTAAACTGGCCATGGACAGAGTCGTACTTGAGCATATATGCAAGATAATCGGGATCCAAAAGGTCATTGATACCTACAATCTCAATATCATTTGCAAAGTTTTCTACAGCTGCACGGAACACCATCCGTCCAATACGACCAAAACCGTTAATTCCTACCTTAACCATAACAAGGACACTCCTTTCTATAAAAAGTTATTGAATTATAGACCTTTGGAAGTTTTCTGTCAACGGCAGGACAGTACGCCTCCCTTGACTAGCTCTCTCCCAAAAGCCTATCACTTCAAGTATACCACATTTTTTTCATTCTGAGTGAAAAAAACTTGCCAATTACTTAAATCTTCAATAAAATCATTCGATATCAAATAATTATGGAGGAAACATGGCAAAGCTAAAAGGCTCATGGAAAATTAAATTCGCCCTTGGATTGGTGGGGAAAATCCAAAAGAAGAAGCTGGACGCTGCCGCTAAAGATGCAGGCTCCTTCCAGGAGGATACCCTCCGACGCATACTGATATACGCAAAGGACTCCGAGTGGGGAAAGGCACATAATTTTGCCGAGATTCTTGCAGCCCCCAATCGGCAGGAGCTGTACAAACGCTGGCAGGAAAATGTGAAGCCCACCGACTACGAGGATCTGCGCCCCTTCATCGAGCGGCACAAGAACGGCGAGGAGAACCTCCTCTTCCCTGGCAAGCCCATGATGTACGCCACCACCAGTGGCACCACCAAGGAACCCAAATGGATTCCCATCACAAATGAATATTACGACAACGTTTATAGTAAAATGACAAAGCTTTGGCTCCATTCCTTCCAGATGCACCGGCCAAAGGTCTTTGAGAACGTCTGCACCTCCATCGTGGGAAAGGCCATCGAGGGAGCCGCCCCTGACGGAACGGTCTATGGCTCCGTATCAGGTGTCACCCGCCGGGACTGCCCCGAATTCATCAAGGGACTGTATGCCGAAAACAACGAGGTCTATGCCATCAGCGACTACAAGGCCCGCTACTACACCATCATGCGGACAGGAATCGAGCAGGACGTGCATCTCTTGGTTACGGCAAATCCTTCTACCATCGTGGAGATGCAGAACAATGTAAACGAGTTCTTTGATGAGTACGTAAAGGATATTGAGCAGGGCACTCTCAGTGAAAACCTAAAGATTGAGCCTGAAATCAGAGCGGTGATTGCCGCTAAATTCAAGCCTAATCCACAACGGGCGGCGGAGCTACGGGCCTTGAAGGAAAAATATGGTACTGTTCTTCCAAAGCACTACTGGCCCAACATCCAAGTGCTGACAACCTGGAAGTGCGGCAACACAAAGGTCTACATGGAAAAATTCAAGGATTCCTTCCCCGCCACCATGCTCCATCAGGAATTCGGGTACTTTGCCTCCGAATGTCGTGCTGGTCTGGTTATGAACGGGGCCGACGACACTGTCTTGTTCCCCCACATGCACTACTTTGAGTTCATCCGTGCAGAAGACCTGGACAATCCCAAGCCGGAATTCTTGCAGCTTGAGCAGCTGGAGGTTGGAAAACGATATTGCATCTACGTCACCACCTTCGCCGGACTCTACCGCTACAACATGAACGACCTGGTGGAGGTCACCGGACGCTACGGAACCATCCCCACCATCCAGTTCATCCAAAAGGTGAACGGCATCATCTCCCTCACCGGCGAGAAGCTCCACGAGCGGCAGTTCATCGAGGCTGTGCACCAGGCGGAAAAGGAGACCGGCATGACCACCCGCTTCTTTGTGGGCTTTGCCGACCTGGAGAACTCCAACTACCGCTGGTACTACGAGTTTGCCGACCAGTCAATCGGACAGGCCAAGGCCGAGGAATTCTCCCAAGTAGTGGACCAGAAGCTAAAGGCTCTCAACTGCGAGTACGAGGCAAAGCGGGACTCCTTCCGGGTAAAGGACCCGGCAACCTTCCTGCTGCAGCCCGAATCCTTCGAGACCTTCAAGGCCCGCAGCATCGAGCGTGGAGCACGTGACGGCCAGTTCAAGATGAACCTGTTGATGCAGGACGAAAAGCGTCATGCCATGTTCAAGGAGCTCATCAAAAAATAAGATTGCCAGAACCGGCCAGCAGCACCCTGGCTGGTTCCTTTTTGACGGGGCCTGTCCTCGTCTCTATCCTGTTCTCACAAGGGAGTTTTACCGACAATGCTTTCTGACATCAAGGCTGTCATCTTCGACCTAGACGGCACCCTCTACAACTTCAAGTGGCTTCCCCTCAGACTGATGTGGTCCCTCCCTACCGACGTACTCAGAATCAAGGCCGACCGTGAAGTCCGAAAAAAGCTGAAGGGCTGCGACCTTGCCACACCGGAAGCCTATCTTGCAGAATACGGACGGCTCATGGCAGAAAAAACCGACTTCAAAAGCCATGATGCCCTCAACTGGTATGCGAACCGCTACATGGGAACCATGTGCTTTCTCCTCAAGCGCTACTATTCCCAGCGTCCACAGCTAGAAGAGGTTTTTACTCATCTGCAGCAAAAGGGAATCAAGATTGCCGTCTTTTCTGACTATCCACGAGTGCGCCAGCGGATTCGAGCCCTGGATTTTTCTGACAAGACGATGGCTATCATTAGTGGAATCTATTCTGCGGAAGATTTTGGCAGCCAAAAGCCGGCTCCCCGCCCCTTCCTGGAGATTGCCTCCCAGCTTGGGGTAAAGCCGGAGCAGTGCCTGGTGGTGGGAGACCGGGACGACACCGACGGAGACGGAGCTAGGGAAACCGGCATGAATTTTATCCAGATTGAAACCCACAAGACAAAAATCATCGAGGCACACCACCCCGTCTGGAGCTGGGAGGACTTTGCGAAATGGGTTCTGGAGGGCATGGAGCCGCTGGAGGATTGAAGGAGAAGCCCATGACGTCAGAATCATCGACTATCATTGAGGAGAGGCTGAACAATGTTCATCCGGGGGAAATTCTGTTGGAGGAATTTCTTAAACCCATGCAGCTCTCCGCATATCGGCTGGCCAAGGAAACCGGCATTCCTGCAACACGCATATCGCAGATAATCCATCTCCCACCCTCCATCTAATCCCCTGCTGCAGGCCAGCAGTTTTTCTTGATTCCCGCCATTGAGCACATCTGCTTGTGCGCCTCATCCCGCAGCCAAACAGTTGCCTCCTTGCGGGAAAGCTCTGGCGGAGGAACCAGCGGCTCTCCGATGTGGATGGTAATCAGATGCTTGGTGCCAATGAGCTTTTGGAACCCCGTGGCCTCCCGATAGCTGATGACCAGGGGCAGGACGGGAATCTGGTAGCGGATGGCCATGGTAAAAGCGCCCTTCTTGAAGGGGCGGATGGGCTGGTAGAAGTCCCAGCGGCAGGACTCTGGAAACACGTGCAACCACTTCTTTCTACTATGCAGTTCATCAAAGGCCTGGTTGAATTTCCGCCCGGCGGCCAAGCCTTCTGGGATGGGGATTCCACCGGCGGCACGAATGAGTCCGGCATCACTACTTTCCAGATTATCTGGGCGGGCGGGAAACCACATCCGCCGCCACCTCACCGCCTGCAGACAGGCCAGAAAATCCCAGCGGTACACGTGGTTGCACACCGTCAAGACACCGTTTCGGAACAAAGCCTTGTTCTTCCTGATGTTTTCCCGCCCTTCAATCTTGAGGCCGTAGCGAATCTTCTGCACAGGAAATACCAGCACAAAGATTCCAAGATAAACTAAAAAATGGCGTAAACGGGCAAGGAAGGACTTGTCTAAGTACGGGTAGTGTTCGTCCAGCACCACCTCCCGCAATTTCTTTGGGAACAGGATGGGCTGGTCAGGTTGCTCGGGATACTCGATTCCCGTGACAGGAACATACACTCCGCTCATATTCTCATGGTTTGTCATAGAAACATTCTACCACAAGAACACCATCTTCACCAGCAAAAGAGTTTATTTGATGGTGGGAAGAATCTCCAGAACAGCCACGTTCTTTGGATAGATTTCCAGGGCCTTGTTATACCAGTACAAGGCATCCTCATTCATGCCTTGCTGTAGATAACCATAGGCTCTGGCAGACAAAGCGCTGTAGCGGTCGAAATTGTCCATGCGGTACTGATCTGTGTCCAGCAAGGTGTCAAGCACCTCCATTCCCTCCTCGTAATTATTAAAGGGAGCCGGGGTGAAAATGTTTTGGGAATTCTCCAGATACCTTGCAGTCCCATTGGTAGGATCCAATTTCAAGGCTTTTTTTGCCATGGATTTGATCTTTGACCCCTGGGTCATGGCGTAAGTTTTAGGCTTGATTGAACAATTCTGGGAAACAGCATCGGCATACACTACGTAGGCCTCCACCATCTCCTCTCTTTTCAAAATATCCTTGCAAGTGTCTATGGCCCTGTCAAAGCACTCCATGGCCTTTTTTTCCATGGACAGGTAACGGTAGGCCCTGCCAAGAACATAATCGCAACGAGCTAGCAGAACCTCCCTCTCCAAACCAGACTTCGTATCCATAATATCCTGTATTACCTCAAGATACTCATCCTCAAACTCCTGTGCTGTCATCCCGTCACTGTTCAGCATATTATCCCTGAAGGTATAGTAGGATTCAGGATAGACAACACCGCCCTCAACAGGAACCTGGGCTACAGCTACGGTGGTCAAAACAAAAAGGCAAGCCAACAAAAAATAAATTTTATTTAAAAAAGCAAATGGTTTCATATCAAAAGTATAACATTTTTTTCACTTTTGAGTAACAAACTCTTTATCCGCCTACCTTTTACATTTACTCCCTCTATGCTATACTGGAGCCCATGTTTGAGGTTCGAGTTGAGGCTGACTTTGCGGCGGCCCATTTTTTGCAGGATTATCATGGGAAGTGCGAAAACCTTCACGGCCACAACTACCGGGTTTTTGCCCATGTGCGGGGAACTGAGCTGGACGAGGGCGGTATGCTCTTTGACTTCACCATCCTCAAGCGGAACCTGCGGCACATCTGCGGCCGCCTGGACCACAGCCACCTGAACGAACTGGTGGACAAGGAGGGCAACTCTGTTTTCCACCAGAATCCCAGTGCCGAGCGAATCGCCCAGTGGATCTTCCACCAGCTGCAGGAGGCCATTGATGCTGAGGGCGGCCTGCCAGCAGGAAACAGGCTCTATGCGGTGGATGTCTTTGAGACGGATACCAGCCGGGCCCGCTACATTGCAGACTAGAAGCGCCACTCCACATAGCGCACCCGTCCCTGCTCCACTGCATTCCGCAGGGATTTTTCCCGAGGAGAAAGGCTGCTCCTTCCCGTCTTCACCTCGATGAACACTACCTCGTCAATACGGCCGGTCTTCTTGTCGCTGACAAAGGCAATGTAGTCGATGGGCTGCCCCAGGAATTTCACGTCGGCCAGGTCGCAGGGAAAGCCCGGCAGCAGGGGAGCCAGCTGCTCCACCACCTGGCCTGAAATCACCGCCTTGGAACGACGGACTGCATCCTTGCGGCTTCTTCCTTCCGCACCCTTTCCCGCCAGCCGCCCGATTCCGGCTCCCACCAGTCCGCACAGGAGACAGGCTCCCAAAAACAGGGCCAGCAGCAGCAGGTGCTCTCCCGTCAGACTCAGTTTCCCCAGCATTTCCATAACTCGACTCATGTTCTTTCTCCCAAGGGCAAAAGCCGGGTAGAACCAGCCTGCACTGTAACATTTCCTTCAATAATGATATATTTATAGTGTAAAGTCGCAAAAAAGTCTTGGACTTGGCGGCTGGGTCGGCCAAGGCAGGCCCCAAAGGAGGAACTATGAAAAAGAATCACGCTTCCAGCTTCCTGCTGATTGCACTGCTGACACTGCTGGCCCTGCCGCCTGCCACCGCCGAACGCTTCCAATACAAGTACATTGAGGGAGAGTCCTACCGCATCCTTTCCTCCGTCCAGGAAAATGTATTCTTCAACGGATACTTTTCCCACTATGCCGAGGTGGTGAACCGCATCTCTGCAAAAGTGACAGAGGTGGAGGGCACATCAGCCCAGCACGAGGCAGTCTTCATGGTGACGGAAAGCTCCAGCGGCCGGCAAAACGAGATTCCCGTGTGGGGCGAGGAATATCCCAGCGTCTTTGTGCGGGACGAATTCGGCAAGTACGACATTGAAAAGAAATACTTCATGCCAGTGGTGCGGGATGTCCCCATCTTTCCCGACCGGGACGTAAAGGTGGGGGAGACCTGGACTGCAGAAGGCCACGAAGCCCACGACTTGCGGCGGCAGTTCGACATTCCAGAGCCTTGGATTGTGCCCTTTTCCGCCCGCTACACCTACACCGGCACTGTGGAGGAAGAGGGACGCACCCTCCATGTCATCGACGTGCGGTACAACATCTACTACGACAGCCCCACCGTCAAGAACAGGGCCAGCCTCACCTCTGACCTGCCTGCCACCACCATGGGCTACTCCCACCAGACCCTGTACTGGGACAACCAGAAGGGAGCCCTCTCCCACTACAACGAGGATTTCCGCATTGTGATAGAGACGGTCTTTGGCAACACCTTTGAGTTCCAAGGAACTGCCCAGGCCCAGGTGACAGACTTTGTGACTCCCTCCGTGGACAAGCTGACGGAGGTGCAGCAGACCATCGATGACCTGGGCATAGACAATGTGTCCCTCCGCAAGGACGAGGCGGGACTCACCATCAGCATGGAGAACATCCAGTTCAAGCCGGACTCCGCCATCCTGCTGGACTCGGAAAAGGACAAGCTGCGAAAGCTGGCGGACATCCTGAACCAGTTCCCCGACAACGACCTGATGGTCAGCGGCCACACTGCACTGGCAGGAACGGCGGGAGCCAGGCTCCAGCTTTCCCAGGAGCGGGCACGGGCTGTAGCGGAATTCCTGGTGCAGCTGGGAGTCCGCCACGCCCACCAAATCTTTACCCAGGGCTTTGGTGCAGAGAAGCCTGTTGCCCCCAACACCACGGAGGCAGGCAAGGCTCGAAACCGCCGGGTGGAAATCACCATCATGGACAAGTAGGGAGGAGCACCCAGCACGCACCAACCACCCACCAAGAAAACGCTGCACAAAAAAAGCCTCGGCGGAGTACCACCTCCGAGGCTGCAACAGGGAGCTAGGCCCTACCGGCTACTGAGCAGCCGGTTCCGTCCAAACAATCTGATTGCCCTCCAGCGTCACCGTACCAGTGGCAACAGTAAACTTATCCTTGTCCGAGTCAGTAATTTGATATGCCGCTCCTTCAGCGGTATCACTGCCGCCCACAGCGACAATCTTATCTGTACCCAAGTGATCAGTAGACACAGTGTACGTGCCACCGGTAAGCGCACCCACCAGGGTAACCGGAGTAAAAGCCGTAATGTCCCAGTGATAGTGGGACTTCCAGACAAGTAAAAGGCTGCACCTTCCTTTGCATTGTACACCCCATAAATCAAATCTGTCAAATTTGATTTTTCAGTCATCATCAAAAAGATTGCGGAACAGGCGGGAATTGCGGGAAATGACCTTCATGTCGTCGGGATGGATGTTTTGCTTCAGCTGCTGGATGGCGGCATAGGGGTCGATTCCCATGCTCTTCATGTAGGCCAAGGTGGCAGCATCCATCTCACGCTCAATCTGGGCCGCCGTTTCTTCATAGGCCGCGCCGCTTAAGATGGAGGCTGTTTTTTGCAAACGGTTGGGACCAGAAACTCCATACTTTTTCAGGATGTTCTCCAAATCATTGGCCACCTTTTCGTAGTCTGCGGGGTCTGCAGTGATGAAGTCCAGGTCATACTTGTCAAAATCCTCCTGAATCTTGTCAAAATTGGTGGCCACAGCCTTGACATCGCCATCGGTCACACCCAATTTCTGAGGCGAGGCGGCAGTCTGGGAAAAGGCTTGTCCACAAGCAATGATGAGGGACAAGACAATGAGTCCAACGCTGATTCTTTTCATAATATCCTCCTAAAATAAGCTGATGGTTACAGTATAACACAGGAAATTGCCTTTGTAAATTTTCTTGACATTTTCCCCTTATATCACTACAATTCCTAATTATTAGTCCGAATTCGGACTAAATGAGACAAGGAGGCTCCAATGGAACAGGATGCACCTACCATAGAGGCATTCCGCCGGGTGGACAAGGAAATCAATGCGGTGTACAACAGCGCAATCAAGCGTAGTGGCATCTCCCTTTCCGAGTTTTGGATTTTGCTACTGGTGCGGGAGGGGATTTCTGTTCAAAAGGAAATTGCCCGGCAGCTGTTCTGGAGCAAGCAGACGGTAAATTCGGCCTGCTCTAAGCTGGTGGAGCGGGGGCTGGTGTGTCTGGAGACTTCTGCCGGCAGCCGCAGGGAGCGGGTAGTGGTTTTGACGGAAAAAGGAATGGAATTCTCCCGGAGTCATATTGGTCGCATGAAGGCGGTGGAGGAGCGGATTTGGCAGGAGTTCACCCTGGAAGAACGACGGCTGGCGGTGGAGCTTTTGGAGCGGTATTGCCATCAGCTGCGGCAGGGCTTGGAGAATGAAGGAGAAAATCAGGCATGACAATACAGCTTTCAGACCACTTTACCTACAAGAAATTGTTCCGCTACGTGCTGCCCTCCATCCTGATGATGCTGTTCACCTCCACCTACAGCATTGTGGACGGCTTCTTTGTGTCCAACTTTGTGGGAAAGACCGCCTTTGCGGCGGTAAACCTCATCATGCCCCTGGTGTTGGGGGTGAGCTCCGTGGGCTTTATGCTGGGAACAGGTGGTAGTGCCATCGTCTCCATGACCTTGGGTCAGGGAAAGAAGGACATGGCCAACCGCTATTTTTCCATGATTGTGTACGCCACCTTTGTGCTGGGCTGCCTGTTTGCCGCCGCTGGCTTTACCCTGTGTCCTATTGTTGCCCGTAGTCTTGGCGCTACCGGAGAGCTGCTGGAATTCTCCGTCACTTATGGAAGAATTCTCTTTGCCGCCATCCCCTTCTACATGATGCAGACAATGTTCCAGAGCTTCTTTGTGGTGGCGGAAAAGCCTAAGTACAATCTGAAGGTTACGGTGGCGGCGGGTCTCACCAATATTGTGCTGGACTATGTACTCATCAAGGTGCTGGGCTGGGGGATTCAGGGAGCGGCCTGGGCCACCGCCGTCAGCTATCTGGTGGGCTCCATTGTACCGCTGATATACTTTTTCCGCCAGCACAACTCAAGCCCCCTGCGGCTGGGAGCCACTGGCTGGTATGGCCGGATTTTCGTCAAGACCTGCACCAATGGCTCCTCGGAGATGGTGAGCAATCTTTCCGCCTCGGTGGTGGGATTCCTGTACAATCTCCAGTTGATGCGGTATGCGGGGGAGGACGGCGTGGCCGCCTACGGTGTGCTGATGTATGCAGGCTTTATCTTTGTGGCCATCTTCATTGGCTATGCCATTGGCTCAAGTCCCATCGTCAGCTATCACTATGGGGCCGGAAACAAGCCCGAACTGCACAATATGTTCGGAAAGGGACTTGTGCTGATGGTTGCTGGCGGCGTGGTCTTGGTTTCTCTGGGCCAGATTTTTGCCGTGCCGCTGGTGGCCCTGTTTACCAGCTATGACGCCCAGCTCATGGAGATGACTTTGTGGGGGAGCCGCATCTGCCTTTTTAGCTTTATCTTTGCGGGCATCAATATCTGGGGCTCCAGCTTTTTTACCGCCCTGAACAATGGCCTGGTCTCCGCCCTCATCTCCTTCCTGCGGACCTTGGTGTTCCAGGTGGCGGCAATTTTGGTGCTGCCCCTGATTTTTGGTCTGACGGGCATCTGGTTTGCCATGGTGTCTGCCGACCTGCTGGCCGCCGTGGTGACGGTGATGTTCTTGGTGCAACTCCGCCGTCGTTACGGCTATTGATTGGTGGTGCGGATGCCTGCCCTGATTCTTGCATCCCGCCCTGTGTCGGGGTTCATTTATGGTAGTGGGTGCCGCAATAGGCGATATAAACTACATCCCCTTGGATTTTGTAGACAATACGATGGCATTCATCAATGCGGCGACTCCAATAGCCGGAAAAGTCCCCCTTCAATAGCTCCGGCTTGCCGATGCCGCTGTACCCGTTGCGGTCGATGTCCTTGAGGATTTCATTTGCCCTTTTCAAAAGTCGTTTGTCAGATTGGAGCCTCAAGTAGTCTTCCCAAGCAATGTCTGACCAGTTCTTCTGCATCAGTCTGCCTCTATGAGCTCGTGGGGTACAGCCTTGCCCTCTTCAATTTGCCTGATGGAGTCCTTTAGCCGCGCCTGGTTCTCCTCGCTCCAGAAGGGGTCTCCCTCCACCTCGAAGGGAATGCGGTTTTGTCGCAGCGTGATTTTTGCAAACATATTCACCGCCGCAGATACCGTCAGCCCCACCGACTCGCAGAATCCCTCAAAGGCCATCTTTGTCTCGTCATTCATTCTAATACTCAGTGTTGCCATGATATTACTCCTTGTATATAATGTAATACTCTGTAATTGATTTGTCAATGAAATACTCTTGGAGTGGCTGCAATGTATGGAACGATGAGAGCTGGTTTGAAAATCTCTCCCTTTGATGAAAGGTATCTGCCCAAGCTTGTGGAGTGGGTGCGTCCTCTGTGGAGCATGGTGGACTGGGAAGGGCAGGTGTCCACCGTGGACTGGCGGGACGAGTTCAGGGACTTGGACGTGGAGTTCATCCTGCGGCATAATATCTTCCGCAACGAATTCGCCCTCCAGTTGACTGAGGAAAGGGAGGCAGGCGGGGAGGAGCTGCTGGCAGTGGCCCTTGCCGCTGGAAAGCATGAGGAAAATGATGCGGTGGAATGGCTTGCCCCCAGACTGGCAGGCTTGGGCCAGCAGAGACAGGACAGTTTGCAGCTGGTGGTGGACTACCTTGAGGACATGGACAGGAGGACCTGCTCCCAGATGACAGAAGACGACATCAGGCTCACCCTCTTTGCCAGCAGCCAGCCGGGCTGTGGCCGCCTGATTTTGGAGGAGCTGGAGGGAAGGCTGCGGGCGGCAGGCTTTGCGTCCCTGTATTTGTGGACCGACAGCGACTGCACCCACCAGTGGTATCCCCGCCACGGCTTTGAGCTGGTGGAGATGGCTCGCAACGAAGCCTTCTCCACTCCCCAGCGGGACTTCCTGACCTACATTTTCAGGAAGGAGCTTATACCTTGAAGGCCCGTTCTACCGGCAGGGCACAGACAATGCCCTTGGCATCGCTTCGGACACCGTGCTCCTTATTCACCGCATCCATAATCTGGGTGGCGATATTGGAGGGAGCCAGAATCATGAGGATTTCCCGTTCCTCCATCACATCCTGAATGCCAAAGTGTCCCATCATGCCACCGTCTGCCAGGCGGGAACGGATGATGGTGCCGCCCATGGCTCCAGCAGCACGGGCGGTGTGCATCACTTGGTCAGTGCAGCCCTGGTTTACAGAAATCAATATCAGCTGGTGATTATATTCGTTTCTCATCTCTTCCTCTCCTTCGTTTGGTGTTGCGGGGGTAGTGGTGCGGGAAATCATCTCTGCAGTAAGCCGATTGACGGCTGAAAGCTTCAGCTCCATCATCAAACCACGATACCGGCTGGAGCCAAGACTTTCCCGCAGGACTACAGCCAAGGCGTTGATGGTCTGTCGTGGGGCAATGCTGAGAATAATGTCCTTGTCATTGCTGCCTAGTCCTAGGATATCCATCATTTCGGAAGGGGCCGTTCCAAAGCCCATGGTTTGGCAGTGGAAATGAACATCCCGTGTCCGCATCATCTCCATGTAGGATGAGCCCTTTCCACGCTCAAGGATGGAAAGAATCATTGCCATGGGATTGTTGTCTGCTCCACTCATTTGGCCACCTCCTTGTAGTAAATCATGTCGTCCTCGATTTGCAGCAGCTCGCTGTGGGCCTGCTGCAGCAGCTTCTTCTGCCTCATCCTTCCCAGTAGGCCCATCACCTGGATGGTGATGAGGGGCGTCATGGCTACCATGGCCACGATTCCGAAGGCATCCGTCATCACGTTGCCGCCCGCCGCCTCGCAGGCACCGATGGCAAAGGGCAGGATGAAGGTGGTGGTCATGGGACCGCTGGCAACACCGCCGGAGTCAAAGGCGATACCGGTGTAGATGGGTGGCACAAAGAAGGTGATGACCAGAGAGATTGTGTAGCCTGCAATCAGGATGGGAAGGATGGGGATACCCGTCAGCACCCGAAGCATGGCGATTCCCACGGAGCAGGCCACACCTACGGACAGGGCCACACCGATGGGGCGCTGCCCGATGGCTCCGTTGGTAACCTCTGCAACCTGCTTTTTCAGGGAGTGGACGGCTGGCTCGGCGGAAACCACAAAGTATCCCATCAGGGCACCGGCGGGAATCAGCAAGAACTTCTTGGTGCTAGCGGCGATGCCCGCACCGATGAGTCGTCCTGCCGGCATGAAGCCCACATTGGCTCCTGTCAGGAAAAGCACCAGACCTAGGTATGTGTAGACACAGCCCACCACTATCCGCATCATCTGGTGCTTACTGAAGCTACGGGTGATGATTTGGAACAGGACAAGGCAGCCAAAGATTGGAGCCAGGGCAACGAACACCTCCTTGGCGTAGTGGGGAAAGGCCAGGGCAAAGGTAAGGAAGGCTTCCTTGGAGGTCTGAGCAATGACCAGCTCTGTCTGTGAACTGGTGGGCTCCGGCTGGAAGGTGATGCTGAGAATCATCACGGAGAGGATGGGGCCTACGCTGCAAAGAGCCACCAGACCGAAGCTGTTCTCGTGGGCGTTCTTTGCGGTGCTCATCATGGCCATACCGGCACCCAAGGCCATGATGAAGGGCACGGTGATGGGGCCGGTGGTGACGCCGCCTGAGTCAAAGGCAACGGGGATGAAGTCCTCCGGGGCGAAGAAGGACAGCACAATGACACCGATATAAAAGAAGATCAACAGCCGTGACAGGGGAATTCCCACCCGTGTCCGCACCATGGAAATCACCAGGAAGACTCCCACACCCACGCCCACCGACACAATCAGCACCATGTTGGGGACGGAAGGAATCTGCTCCGCCAGCACCACCAAGTCTGGCTCGGCGATGGTAATCATTACTCCCAGCACAAAGCAGATGGCCATTGGAATAACAAGACGCTTCGATCTACCGATTTGGGCACCGATGCCGTCTCCCAGAGGCTGCATGGAAATCTCTGATCCAATGGTAAAGAGGCTCATGCCGAAAATCAGCGTCAGGGTCCCGAAGAGGAACAGCACCAGCACGCCTGATTCTAGGGGTGCGATGGAAACGCTCAGCACCAACACAATGGCAAAAATTGGAAGCACTGAACTGATAGCTTCATTCATGGCCTTGTTCAGATAGTTCAACGAGGCGACCTCCTGAGGAAAAATAAAATTGTAGAGAGACAAAAAAAGAGCCGGCATATTCAGCGGGAAAACTGAAGCTACCGGCTATCATTGTATATGATTTATGTATGTTCTGCAACAAACCGAGTTCCACAAGGTGGCATTCGGCCGACAGGTTTATCCCTGGGCCTGAATCAGGTCCAGAATCTGGCGGGCGTTCTTCTTGCCGAAGGAGGACTCGCCTCCGTTGATAATCATGCAGGGGACGCTCATCACCTGGTACTTGTCCCGCAGGTCCGGGAAGTGGTTCAGGTCGTAGACCTCCGCCGAGCCATTGCTGTTCAGGGAGGCGATGCGCTGGGCGGCCACCACCAGGTCGGGACACATGGTGCAGGACAGGGACACCAGAATCTTGATGTCCACCGGCTTTGCAATGGCCTGGGCATCGGACATGACATCAGGATCCAGCTGCTGTCCGGGGCCTGCAGCGTTGTAGAGTCCCAGCACAAAGCTGGTGAACTCGTGGCCGCCGGGCACTCCGTGGAAGGCTAGACCGGTCCAGCTGCCGTCTCCACGGCAAATGCGGACGCAGGGCTTGTGCTGGTCGCTGCCGGAAGCATTCACCCGAACCTCCAGCTTTGAGGTGAGCTTGGCCAGCTCCTCCATGTAGTTCTCCAGCTCCTGAGAAACGGGGCGGTCGTCCAGCTGCAGCTCCAGAATCAGGGGATTCTCCATCTTGGAGAACACGGTATTCAGCTGGGTCAGCATGTCGGGGGTGAACAGGTCGCTGCTCTGGTTGCCGTCCGCTTCCTGGGCTCCGCTGTCCTGGGAAGCTGGCTGGCTTGCAGCTGCTCCCTGTGGCTGCTCCGGCTTGATGCCTGTCTTCCGCTGCATGGCGGCGGCATATTTTTCCAGCTCGGTGGCGGCAATGGCTCCGTCTCCCACGGCGGTGACAACCTGGCGCAGGCTCTTGATGCGGACATCTCCTGCGGCATAGAGTCCCGGCACATTGGTTTGCATATTTTCGTTGGTAATAACGTAGCCTTGTTCATTTAAGTCTGCAAGACCTTGAAGCAATTCCGTGGCAGGCTCATATCCGGCGAACACAAAGACACCGAGGTTGTCTCCCGCCTCGGCCTTGTACTCCGTCACCTCGCCAGTCTTGTTGTTGCGGTAGCGGATGGCACGGAGGACAGAATCTCCGGTGACCTCATCCACCTCGGTGTTGGTGAGTACGGTAATCTTCTGGTGGTTTCTCGCCTCGTCTGCAACGGACTTGGCACAGGCAAAGTCGTCCTTGCGGATGAGGATGGTGACGTGGCGGGCATACTTGGTGAGGAAGACGGCTTCCTCAGCGGCGGCAAAACCTCCGCCAATGACAAAGACCTCCTTACCGGTAAAGAATTCGCCGTCGCAGGTGGCACAGTAGGCCACGCCATGACCCTTGAATTCGGCCTCGCCCTTGAATCCAATCATGCGTGGACGAGCTCCGGTGGACAAAAGAATGCCGAAGCACTTGAGCTCTCCCTTGGTGGTATGGACGCTCTTTACATCGCCCTCCACAGAAATCCGCTCCACTTCGGCCAGCATGAATTCGGCACCAAAATTCTGTGCCTGCTTTCGCATTGTTTCGGTCAGGGCAGCACCGCTGGTATGTTCCACTCCGGGGTAGTTTACCACTTCGTGTGTGATGGTAATCTGCCCGCCAAAGTTGTCTTTCTCAACAACAAGAACCCTGTACCTGGCGCGGGCCAAATACAGGGCTGTTGTGAGACCAGCAGGACCGCCACCGATAACAACTACATCGTAGATTGTATCGTCGCGGCCGCTCATAATTACAGGGCTCCTACCAGATCCAGGCTGGGCTTCAGTGTCTCGGCACCGGGCTGCCACTTGGCGGGGCAAACCTGATCGCCGTTCTTGGCAACGAACTGGCTGGCCTGCACCTTGCGCAGCAGCTCCTCGGCGTTGCGTCCAACGTTACCGGCGTTCACCTCGTAGGCAACAATCTTTCCCTCGGGGTTCAGAACGAAGGTTCCCCGCTCAGCAAGACCGTTGCCCTCGATGTACACCTCGAAGTCCTTGGCAAGAACGTGGGTGGGGTCAGCCAGCATGGTGTACTGGATGGCCTTGATGGTCTTGGAAGTGTCTGCCCAAGCCTTGTGTACAAAGTGGGTGTCTGTGGAAACAGAGTACACCTCGCAGCCAATCTTCTGGAACTCGGCGTACTTGTTCTGCAGGTCCTCCAGCTCGGTGGGGCACACGAAGGTGAAGTCAGCAGGATAGAAGAAGAATACGGACCACTTGCCCAGGATGTCCTTCTTGGAAACAGTCTTGAAGGCATTGTTCTGGTAAGCCTCTACGGTGAACTCACCGATTTCTTTGTTGATCAATGACATGATGTAACTCCTATATAATAAGTTTTATTGCAAAAGTTAGCTAATGCAAATTACTTGATATATAATACAAATTCCTTTTTATTGTGTCAATTGAATTTGAGAAGATTGGAAGATTAGTGCAGTTGTTGTTGTTTTGAGGAAAATCCTACTCGTGGAACTAGGGAAATTCTGGTAGAGGGCCACCAACTGGGAATGCTCACCACGGAAATTCCTTAAATTCTCCACCATACGCTCCTTTCTTATGGCTTAACCCTTCAACCCTATTTGTCTTGTACTTTGCCGCTTTTGAAACACCAAACACCCTTGCTGTTTTTATATATCCATCTGTCGTTCCCATATAATGGGCTACAAGTTCAGTTTTCTTTTCTAAACTTAATTTAGCCATATAAAATGTACCTCCAAAAATTCTCTCCAACTTTTGGGGGTACACTTCACCTCCGAAAGTTTTTGACCTTTACTAATATTATTGTGTGAATTTGACAAAAAAATGTGTTTTTGCGGAAAAAAGTTTGCTTTTTTTACAACCAGATTCTCAGGTGGCGGGAGCCGCCAATCTTATACTATGTAAGCAGTCAATCTTACACTATGTAAGCAAGCAATCTGCCCCACCTCAGGAAAACCGTAGGTTTTCCGAATCCGTGTGGCAATTTTTCCACAAAAACCCCTCCCAGAACCAGCCCCCTCTACCCAGCAGTAGAGCGAACTAAGGTACCAGCAGGGAGGAGAGGCCAGGGGGTGCCTGCTGACGGCGCCCTCTGAACGCAGTGAAGTGTAAGCCGGCAGTGGGCTCCTGGCCTCCCTCCCCCTTTTACTATTAGTTCCCCCATGCTATACTGCACCCCATGGAAGTCCCCCTTTTCCCTCCCGCCCACGAAAAGCGATATCGTTTGGTGTTTTTCTCTGCCCTCTGCCTCTTCTTGTCCATGGTGGAGTACGCCATCCCAAAGCCCTTGCCCTTCATGCGGCTGGGGCTGGCAAATCTTCCCGCCCTGCTGGCCTTCTCAAAGATGACGGTGGGAAACGTGGCGCTGCTGGTGGCGACAAAGACGGTGGTGCAGGGGCTCATTTCTGGAACCATCTTTTCCTATGTCTTCCTGTTTTCTGCCGCTGGCTCCAGTGCCGCTGCGGTGGGCATGGGACTTTTGTACTACGGCTTTGTTCGTGGGAGGGAACGGCCCCTGGCGGGGCTGGTGGGCATGAGTTTGGCGGGTGCCTTGTGCAACAACGGAGCCCAGCTGCTAGTGGCCCGCTTCCTGTTCTTTGGTACGGCGGCACGCTACATCGCCCCCCTCCTGCTGTGCAGCGGCATGATTACCGGCTTGCTGCTGGGAATCTTTGCCCAGCGGTTCGTGTCCAAGTCCCGCTGGTATGCATCATTGGAGGGCTGCCCGTGAAGCTGCCCCAGCCTCTTGCTGAGCTCTGCCATCGCTTTTGGAGCTGGCTTATCTCCCCCTCCCTGCTGTTTGCTGTCGTCATGCTGTCCTTTCCCGCCTTCCTGTTCCAGAAAAACCTGACGGTGCTGGCGGGTGAGGCCGCCGCCTTCTTTTTCCTGGCGCTGACCCGGCGGGGGAAGCTTCGTCTGCTGCCCTCCCTCCTGATGATTGCCGGCATCACCTTCTTCTCCCTCCTTTCCCCCCACGGACAGGTGGTGGCTCGGTGGGGAACGCTTGCCATCACCACGGGAGCCCTGGAGACGGGGCTTCGTCGTGGTGTGACCCTGGCGGGCATGGTGTTCCTGTCCCAGCTGGCGGTGTCTCCCCAGGTGGGGTTGCCGGGACGAGTGGGCGCCTTTGTGGTGGATATGTTCGGGGTGCTGGAGCAGCTGGTAGGCAAGCAGCAGGAATTCCGTCAGGCGCTTCGGAAGAAGGACGGAGCAGGCGGCGTGATGGCGGCCTTGGACCAGCGGTTGTACCAGGTGTACTGGCAACGAGAGAAAAAGGAGCCCGATTCGATTCGGGATGAAGATATGGTCAGGTGTCACTTCACCGGACGGGGAATCGTGGTGATGCTGGCCTGGCTGGGAATGCTCTACAGCCTGCTGGTGTGGTTTTGACAAAACCCGCGGGAATTTGGGTCGGCTATCTGTCAGCATAATTGACCATAGCAAAAAGATTTGAATCGGTGTATATTTAAGTGCAGGAGGAAATACATGTCGATAGCAGGTTTGGAGCAGAAGATTTCTTCTCTGCCAATACAATACGTGACTGAGATTGAAGATTTCATCGATTTCTTGGTTTCAAAGTATTCGTCCCGGAAGCCAGATGAAAACTCAGCCGAAAAAGTTTCTTGTTTTGGTGCCTTGAAGCATAAGATATCCTTCATCTCGGCAGATTTCGATGAGCCGCTGGATGATTTCAAGGATTATATGTGATGGAACAGTATCTGCTGGATACTCACATCATCCTGTGGTTTTTCCAAGGAAATTTAGGTTTACCCAAGGATATCTGCACAATTATTGAAACGAAGAGATGTTTTTACAGCCATATCTCCTTGTGGGAAATCGCAATAAAACAAAAATTGAACAAGCTTGACCCCTCATTTACGATTCCTGAACTTGAATTTATGTGTATGAAAGCGAATATGAGTGCTGTTCCCATCTCTTCGGATTGTATAGAAATGACCAAGTCCCTGCCGCTCATCCATCGTGACCCCTTCGACAGGCTTTTGATTGCCCAAGCAAAAGCATCGGATCTGACACTCATAACAAAGGATATGTTCATCCCACAGTATAATGTGAAGACATTGTGGTTTTGACAAAACCTGCGGAAATTGGGGGCGGCTATCTGTCATCATAATTGACCATAGCAAAAAGATTTGAATCGGTGTATATTTATAGTAGGAGGAAACCATGGCTTTATTTGAAAAAAAAGAAACAATTTTTAAGGAGCGGAATCGTCCTCTGTGGGAAAAAATCAAGGAAGGACTGAAGGAGGCTGGAATCAAGGCATCCTCCGGTTCCTACGAGGTAGAGCCCCCCTTTGTTGGCTGTGGCTGCAAGCTGGATATCCGGGACTTCAGCGGAAAGGGCAAGGTTGACCGCAAGATGTACTACATCACTGTGAAGGTGGACAATCTTGCCCAGGCCCGTGCAGTGATGGATGATGTCCGTGCCAAGAACCTTGACCTGGAGGTCGACCATTCCATAAAGGTCAGCTACTACTGAAAAAAACTCCCCGGTGGCAGACCATGCTCCTGTGAAGTGAACCAGCCTGCTGCCGGGGAGTTGCATTTTTAATGGGAGTATGGCTATTTCCGCACCAATTCCTTGAACATGGTATGACGCTTCTCGTCCTGCATCAGGCGATTCAGCTTGAACTGTGCATCACGGGCACCCTGGAGAACACATCGTTCCTTGAATATCTCGAAGGCTTCTGGCTGCAGCAGATGGGTGAGAGGAGGCTTGATGCGGAAGGAGTCCCGCTTCGCCTTGTACTCAAAATTCATCTCCTTGATTCTTTCGTCAACAATTGCAGTGAAATCCTCGGCTTGCTTCTGGGTGACTCCTTGGTCTGCGAATTCATAGTAGAACTGGTAGCTTGATGTGGACAGGTCTGCAAATCCTACAAAGAAGGCCAGCTCTAAACCTGTTTCCTTTTGTGCCGTCTGAACGGCCTCCATAAACTGACGCTCATGGAGCTTCTCGCCAGTCATGGATATGATGCCGTTTATCTTCTGTACCATCTCGATGTTGGGCAGTGTTCCATAAAACCCTGTCACCTCCACCAGGTCGTTCATATTGTATCGATAGAGACCTGCGTAGGTGGTGACAAACATGGCGTATCGCCGGCCTTTTTCCAGCTGGCTGGAACGATAGAAGGTCTGCTGGTTTCGGGGAAGACTCAGCTCCTCCTCCGGCACGAATTCCAGGTAGTTCATGTGGGTGAAGAGTGTGGTGGCCTTTCCTTGGTCAAGAACCTTTCCCGGACAGCATTCTGTGGAGAAGAAACCGAATTCTTGATGGAACATATCTGCGGGAAAGGCATCCTTCAGCTTGTCGATGTAGACGTAGGTGTTGCCGCACTTCCAGGTGGAAAGGACCTGGAGATTTGGCCAGTAGTGCTTGGGAAGGAGGGTTCCGTGTTTTTCCTTGAGGACACGAAGCTCTGCGGCCCGGGCGGGATTTGGCTTGAGTGCGGCGGATATGTTGGCTCGGATATCCTCCTCGATGTTCATGTTCTTGCTGAGGGTACCCTTCTCGATGTCTGTCACATAGTCCTCGAACAGGTCGTTGACGCTGTGCTGCAGCTCGATGATGGTGGAGGGATTAGGAGTCACCAGGATTCTGATGTCCCGTTCCAAGCCCATGCGGACAATACTGTAGTAGCGGGCCCGGTGGTCCGAGATGGTGTACACATCATCATGTTCGGCATAGATGGCCTTGATGAACTTGGGCAGATCTCGACGGACAATGCCGGATACAGAGCCGCAGAGGGTTCCATCAGGTGCATAGTCCTCGACTACCTTGCCCACAATGGAGGTGCCTGCGTCGTCAAATACCTGGGGACGATATTTGAAGGCGGAATACAACCATATCTTTGAGATTTTGCTGTAGACGTTCTTGTAATATTTCTTTGTGATGGGAATCCACTTTGGTTCCTTGGTGGTTCCGCTGGTGGTGGCATACATCATGGGTTTGCCGGGAAACAGCACATTTGCCTCTCCCTGCTTGTGTCGCTCGATGAAGGGAGCTAAGTCCTCGTATTCTGTAGGAGGAACATTCTCTTGCCACCGCTTGAATAATTCTTCTGAGGAGGTGGCGGAAAGGATATGGCTGAAGTTGTGGGTCTTTCCCCAATGGCTGTCCTTCGCATAGTTCAGAATACCCCGCAAGGTTTTTTCCTCTGCGGCGGCACAATCTCTTGCAGCCTTGTCTACGCCTATCATCAAAATTCTGCCGATGGTTCCTAGGGCTAAACGTACCTTCCAGTATCCATTTGTCTTGGACATGACACCTCCATTTATCCTGACAATTATAATGAAAGTGTCAGGATAAATAAAGTAGATTTATGGACTATTTTACCCTAAATACTCAGTATGTAACAATTTTTCTTGTTTCATGTTGATTTCTGTTGCCATAAAGGTCAGCTATTACTGAAAACTCGTAGCAGCAGCAAATTTCCCTGTTCCACCGTGATTTCCGCCACCGTTCCCGGCAGAACCTGGTTGCTGACGGCATACTGGTAGGTGCAGCTGATTTCGGCACCGTCCAGCGGATACTGGGCGTTGCGGATGGTGACTCCTTTGGCTTCACCGCTGATATTCAGCAGGGAAAAGTATGCAAAGTCTGCGGTGACCTGGACAGGCTTTTTGCCCACCACCTCCATCTCGGAAAAGTCGTCCACCAGCAGGGCGGAAGCCCCCCTGTTGTGGAGGTGCAGCAGGATGGAGAGGTTGGCCATGGTATGGTCCAGTCGCTGGCCCGCCACTCCCAGTAGCAGGAACCTGGTAAAGCCACGGCGAAGGGCCTCCTTTACGGCGAACCAGGTGTCGGTATCGTCCTTTTTCCGGGGTAACGTGATAACAGGGTAATCTGGTTCCTTGGGAGCGGGGTGGGAGTCAAAGTCTCCTACCACCAGATGTCGCTGGAGGGAGCGGCCACAGCAGGCCTCCAGCTCCCGCTGATGATGGAGTCCGCCGTCACAATAAATGCAAAAGTCAGCGTCAGTCTGGAGATAGGAGGCCACCCGCCCGTAATTGCCAATAGCCGCTGCTCCGATGATGACCGCCCTCCGAGTTTCTGTTGTCATGATGAGATTATAGGTAAAGGATGGAGTCTTGGCAATCAGGATTGTTGCGGGGCAGGGCTAATTGTTTTTCATCGGTTGGGTTGTTTTCACAGTAACAACTTTTCGTCGAGTCTTGATGCTGCCGTCCCGGTCCCGAAACAACCGCAGCCTGCCGTCATCAAGATACTGGCGACGCCATTTTGAGACGATTTCCATACCCCTCAGCTGGAAGGTGACGGCTGTCTTGAGGTCGGAGGCATGGTGAACCTGCTGCCAATAGAGCACCTCCAGGCGGAACTGGAGGCTGGAGCGGGGTGGCAGGCTATTCTGAGGAGTTGGGGCTGGGGTGTTCTCCTGCTGCTGGCTGCTGGGAGGCAGGCGGCCGTTCTGCTTGTAATGGGCCACCCACTGAATCAGGGCACCTCGGGAGACCTCGTGGTTGCGGGCTACCTGACGAATGCCGCCCTCTCCCCGAATGTAGGCTTGAACTGCCGCCAATTTTTGCTCTTCTGTATATTTTGATGCCATGATTTCTCCGTCACTCTAAAGTGTAAGACACTGAATTCGTAGAAATCAAATTGTACAAGAGAAGGGTAAAATAAAACTTAATTTTTTTTTGGGGAGACTCCCATCGCAATCCGCTGGAATTCCTCCTGAAGGTTTCCCGTCAGCTCTTGTGGCAGGAAATCTCTTTCCAGTCGGAGGAAACTGCTGCGGCTGATGTTCCGGGCACCAAAGCGGGCCAGATTGGAGGTGTAGACTTGGGAATCTATCAGCTGGCCGCCACAGCTGCGGAATGCCTCCACAAAAAGTACGAAGGCTGACTTTGAGGTATCCGGCTCACGGGAGAACATGGACTCACCGAAGAACACTTGTCCTATCAGTACGCCGTAGAGTCCTCCCACCAGTTGGTCCTGCCGCCACACCTCCACGGAATGGGCCACACCGCAGTGGAAAAGCTGGCAGTAGGTTTCGATCATGGCAGGACCAATCCAGGTGCCCTCCTGATCTACTCGGGTGACATTGGCACAGGCGTCAATCACTTGGGGAAAGGCTTGATTCATGGTGTAGCGGTAGGGCGTGTGGCGGAGAAATCGCTTGAGCCGACGGGGAACATGGAGCTCCTGGGGAAAAAGCACGAATCGTGGATCCGGTGACCACCACACCACGGGTTCACCTTCAGTCTCGTTGTACCAGGGAAAGATGCCTTGCAGGTAGGCGGAGTAGAGCAGGTTGAGGTTCAGAGTGTCTGTCACTGCTACAACACCTTTGAGAGCCTCTTCGGGGGAGGGAAAGATGATTGGCTGGAACTGGTGGTCAAGATTCATGGGACAATGATACTGCTTCCCGGTAAGGCGTGCAAGGTGTGCTCATGGGACAAAAAAATGCCGTCCCCCAAAATCAACTCTTCTGAGGGACGGCCATGGGGAAAAATGGAGGTTAATTAAATGTGAATATCCTTCTGCAACCAGTCCAAGACCTCCGGTACCGTTGCAAAGTGCCCTTCCATGACACCTGTATGCGACATCTGGGTGTTCTTCTGAGCCTGAATTTTGAGCATTACAGATGAACCCTCTGCAAAACCGAAGGCCTTGCAGCCAGCCTCTACAAAGGCCTTTGTCATTTCAACCAGTTGGCCACCTTCGTTTGGTCCCACCGGTCCCATTTCGGTACAGTCTGCAATGTATGCCCAGCCTGTGGCCTTCCAGCCGGCAGCATGGCGTAAAACCGTTGACATGAGCCACTTCAAGTCATCAACATTTGTCTGTCCCTTTCCAGAGGAAAGTACAATCTTCCTGCCGGCTACAACCTCAACGGTCTGTGTTCCATGGGTTTCTTTCATATTTCGACTCCTTAACTCTGTGTTGCAAGTCAAGGCTCATTAACCTGTTTCTTCTCTATTGGAGTTAATGGTCTTTGGCTGCTTTCTTATATTTTAACCCCGGAATTCCATTCTGTCAAATAAATTAATCCAAGATGAAATTATCAGGGAAACCGCATTATAATTTTTGAAGAACATTCGGCAGGTATCTTGCACTTTTAAGCAAAGAGCCTGTCTGTTGGCGCTAGTGAGATTTTTTTGTGGGAAATATCTCTGAACGAGCATAGATTTCAGACAGGTTCCACTGCACGGAAAATGAGTTTTATGTCGACTCCACACCGACCATGGTGTGTGAAAACAAGCTCATCTGTACCCACAAGGTCACGAGTGGAGGTGGTTTGCATATCAAGTGTGAGAATTCCTCCCTTGTTCCCAGATTTTGCGTAGCAAAATCGAATCCCTGTGGCATCCTAAAAGTAAGCAACGTTTTTCCCTACTTTCCCAGACAAAACCTGCTGAACACAGTGTCCAGAATGTCCTCTGTTGTCACCTCGCCGGTAATCTCACCCAAGGACTCCAGAGCCTCCTCCACATCCTGTACCACAGCATCAAGGGTATAGCCCTCCTCTGCTACCTCCAGCCCGTGAACAACGGCTTCCAAGGCGGCTTGGGCGCAGTCTTTTTGCCGCTCTGTTCCCAAACCCACCTGCCCAGCCCCTGCATGACTGATGTTCCGAAAAAGGAGCCGACAGATTTCTTCCACCAGCTGAGCCGTTCCCTGACCAGTCCTGGCACTTAGCCGCACCACAGTGTCCACAGGCAAGCCATCCATACCAGGCTCAGAAAGACTGTGGAGGGCCACCTTGTCCCACTTGTTCAGCACCAAGGCCAGTGGTGGGCTTCCAGCTGTCGGCTTATCACCAAGGCGATTATCATCGAGGCGATTGTCATCGGAGCCACAACAATCGGAGGAATTTTCCGCCCTCCTGCGATTCTCCAAAAATTCCCTGTCCTCCTCTGTCAGACCGACGGTGGAGTCCACCACGTAGAGAATCAAATCTGCCTCCGCCGTCAAATCCTGGGTGCGCTGGATGCCGTGGCGCTCCACCTCGTCGTCGCTTTCCCGAAGGCCGGCAGTGTCAAAGAGGCGGGCGGGAATGCCGCCAAAGGACACCCAGCCCTCAATCCAGTCCCGGGTGGTTCCGTGAATGTCGGAGACGATGGAGCGGTCCTCCTTCAGCAGGGTGTTGAAGAGGCTGGACTTTCCCGCATTGGTCCGCCCGCAGAGCACCACCCTCACCCCGTCCTGATACAGCCTCTCGCATGACCAGGAGGCACACAGGGATTCCAGACGACGGCGGGCCTCTTCAAGCTGACTGCTATCAAAGGCATCGGCAATGGCTTCCTCATCCTCTGGATACTCTATTTCTGCTTCAAGGGCCGCCAAGGTTTCCCGTAAAAGGCTTTTAATTTCGTCCAACTCCTGAAACAAGCCACCTGCCAGCCTTCCTGCAGCCCGACCACGGCTGGTGTCGGTCTTGGCAGCGATGATTTCCTGCACCGCCTCGGCACGGGTCAAGTCGGCCTTGCCATTGATAAAGGAGCGGAAGGTAAACTCTCCCGGCAGGGCCGCCCGGAACCCATGGCTGGTCAGCAGGCGTAAAATCCCTGTCACCATGCCGGGACCACCGTGGCAGCTGATTTCCACCATGTCCTCCCCGGTAAAGCTACGGGGAGAGCGGAAGACGGACACCAGCACCTGGTCTATCCGCCGCCCCATAGCCTCCTGTCCGGCAGCTGGTTCTATGAGCCAGCCATAGACAATGGTGTTTCCTTCCGCCTCCAACAAGGCCTTGGGACGGGAAAAGAGGGGAGCCAGCAATTCTATGACACCCTTGCCGGAACAGCGGACAATTCCCAGGGCGGCGGGAGCCAATGCAGTGGCAATGGCGGCAATGGGCTCCTCTGGGGTGTAGCCAGCAGAATTCATTGTCCAGCTCCTTCGGCTTTCAGCTCGTTTACAGAAAATGCCATACCAAATCGGATAAAAAGCAACGGACACAGGTACACCACCACAAAGCCAGCGGCAGCAAACTGAATGAATTTCAAAAGGAGGGCCAGCTCCATTGCAGGAGACAGCTGTCCCACAAGATTTTTTACCACTTCAAATATCAGAAAGCTTGCACCAGTTACCAGCAAGCCCAAGGGGAAGCGGAGCAGCCGCTGGGCAAAAGTTCCCCCTGCATCCCAAAACCTGCCGCTCCTCGTCCACATAATCCGTCCCACCAAAAAGCCGAACAGGGCTCCATTCAAGGAGGTGTGACTTCCAGAAAAACGATTTAACGCAAAAACCACCACGGCCGCCAACAGCACCTGCAAACTAGGCCGCCAGCTGCTCACCAGGGCTGCCACAGGATTCCAAAACAAAATCAAACCCACGGAGGTCAAAAATCCCAGGCTCAGTCCCAAAAGCACGTCGCTAGGATAGTGGACCCCAAGGTAGATGCGGCTAAAGCCAATCAGCAGGGGCAAAAAGACTGCCACCAATAGCTTGAAAACAAGGCAGGGAGAGCATTTTTTGTTGCGGCAGCTTCCATCAGCCCCGCAGCTTTTCTTTCCCATTACATAGCGGGCAAAGAGGGGGTAAAAGGTAGCAGAGCCTTGGGAATGACCAGAGGGAGTGGAAAAGCCGGACTCCTCGATGATAAATACTGAAGGATTTCGCACAAAAGGACGGGGAACCTGCAATACTTCTTTAATAGCGGTATTGAGAGCACCAGCAAAGATAACAGCCAAACCAAGCTTAAATCCATTATAGCTATCCACACACCAATACAGCAGAAGAACCAGAGCAAAATAAAAGGCAGGATTACTGAAAAAGGAAATAAATTCCATTACGGCGGTAAAAAATGGGGACTGGAGCTGCTGAACGGCACCAATAATCTCCAATCCCCAGTCATACAGAACTTCCATATTCATCAGGGTATTTTTACTCCCTTATTGACTGCACCATTGCCACTTGAAAGGGCTGGTTTTCTATACTTGACATCAGCTTCTTCCAGGTCCCATGGATATGCCTCTGTATCTGATATATCAGGCCGGATGTCATCATACCGCCCAATGTTGTTCCAGTACATATATCCATGGTTGACCGAATCTCTCACCCCAAAAATCTGTCGTTGGACATAGTCCGCATCATAATATCTCTTGTCATAGGAAACTCCAAGATAAAATGCCTGAGCCCAGGGCCGAATGACGGTTTTGTTACGGGCAATAATGGAATTTCGATATGTTCCATAGAAATAAATTCTATAAGGTCGCTCTGCGGCTGGGGCATGCGCCAAAAATGGCTGTTCAAAGTGGCTGGGATAGAACATGGGACAAATCACATCAACGTATTCAGACAGCAATTCAACATCCTGACCAGTACGAGCACCACTGCGATACCAACCATTTGCCCCGTAGATGTCGATTCCAATGGGAGCCTCAATGTTTTCACGAGCATAGGACAGGAAGGAAATCAAAGCACTCTCCTTATCCATGCCCTTGTCCTGCCACCGATAACTTGCCCGCCATAGATTTGTTCCATCAGTAGGAAAACGGATGTAGTCAAACTGAATCTCGTCAAAGCCACGGCGGATAAGTTCCTGGGCCACCGCCACATTGTACTCCCACACCTCGTGGCAGTAGGGGTCAACCCAGTGCTCGTCGTAGTACAGGGTCTCCGTACCGGTGACATTGCCCTCCTCGTCAGTAATCTCCTGCTCACCCTTGATACCAATCCACTGGCTTTTAGTAGAGTTATTCCAAACAGCGTACTTGCCTCCACTATATTGGGACAAATGCTTGTCCTTGAACACCACTATTCGGGCAATGAGATAAATCCCCTCACTTTTAAATCGTTCTACAAACTGATCTAAATCCACTGCATACTGACTAACATAGCCCTTCTCCTTTACCAGCGGATCCTGGGTGTCGTAGCGCAAAAGTCCGTAGTCATCCTTCATGTCGATGACAATGCTGTTCAGATTGTTTGCTTTCAGCGTACTGATAATTTCATCCTGACCAGACCTTGTCCTGCCCTGATTTGCAGGCAAATACAAGGACTTGATTTGGGTCAACTTCTCAGAACCATAGGGGGCATACACCTTTTCGGGCTTCAAGAGCCACAGTTCATTCAATACAAGGCTGGTACTAAATCCACTACGATTCTTTGGAATATACGCCGTGTACACTGGCTCTGGAACCTTGACAAGGGCCTGCACCCAGGATGAGTAGTCAGAGGGAGAACCCACGTTTTTTCCAGAGGAAACATTGAACATGGAAATTTTCCCAGGACTCGTGTAAATTAAGTTTGAGCCTGTCCACCCCAATCCATCGATAGTATCTACAGGTTCACTTCCAGCGTAAATTTTAACAGCCTTCTTTCCTTCCCAATCCAAACGGAAGATGTTGGGCATAAAGGTCTGGGAAATATAAACCTCAGTTATGGGATATCCCTTTTCATCAATTCTCACAACAGGCAAAATATCTGCCAATTCGTCTGTTTGGCCCTGAGTAGGCATCATGGAAAAACCGCTGGTTACATCAATCCAATTGGAGTTTGACCTATCCGGGTGAATATAGGATAGCCCGTAAATTGGATGGGAAAGAAAAACTGTCAGCTCCTCTGCAGGACTACCATCGGCATTTACTTTCCCAGGAATCCTCATATTTGCCACTGCCACAGCCTTGGCTCCGGCAGTTTTGGCACTAAAGCCCAAATTCTTCCAGGACGCCCCCTGATCACGGGTCAAATACACGGAATTGTCAGTGGTGGCCACCAGAATCTGATGGTTTTGAGGGTGCACAGCCAAATCCTTGATCTCCTTAGCCCGCTGCACCAGACGCACCTGGCCGTCCACATATTCCTTCAGAGTCAGCATAGGCAACCCCTCAGCAGCCCCCAGTACGGTGAAGGTCTCCAAATCAGTACTACGCAAAAGACCATGGCCCGTGACAAAGAACCACACCTGCCGTCCCTCCACCACAGTCTCCACAATTTGGGTTACCCGGCTTTCGTTCCACAGTGGTTCAGGGGTGTCATTTCCAATGATTTTGTACAGGCCGCTTTCCGTTCCCGCAAGGATATTTTGCAGGAGGTGGGACTCGTCAGCCTTTGGCATATTCTCCGGCAGCTGGTACAGTTTCCTCATGCCCGCACCACCAGATGGCCCCTGGTCACTTTGACCCCACAGGGAGGGGGACAGGAACAACACCATAGAAACTATTGTGAAAAAAAAGATTTTACGCATACCTATACTATCGACCATTTCAGACTCTATCTCAACACCATAATTTTCTTTAAGCATTGCTGAAGATACATTATAAGATTGAAATGATTACAGAATATAAATTATTATTGACATCTTTCAATTTTGCAGTAGAATAGCTTCATAAAGAATTAACAATACGATTGGGGTGGGGTACCTACGGAATTCGCACACAAGATGGGCTTGCCCATTTTAAATATTTTTTGGAGGAGCTAATGATGAAAAACAAGAAAATTCTGATCATCATTCCTGTCGCGCTGGTAGCATTCGTTGCTGTGTACGCTGGCATCATGCTCAGTGGCCGTGGAATCACCGCCACCGAGCTTGACGCCCAGTTTGTGCAGGTAATCGAGAACAACGGCTGTCTGCAATGTCATGCCGCTGACCCTGATGCCTTCTGGTATCAGAAGCTGCCTGGATTCACTGGATTGTTCGAGAAGGACATGACCAACGGCTATCGGTCCATCGACCTGGAGAAGGTGGTGAACCAGATCAACAACGGCGAGCCCGTGAACATCGCCGATGTCGCAAAGATTGAGCAGTCAACCTTGAACAATGACATGCCCGTCATCCAGTACACCATCGTGCACTGGGGAGCCGACCTGAACGCCAAGGAGCAGCAGATTGTCTACGACTGGGTGAGGGAAAAGCGGACAGCCCATGTGGAAGCCTTTGCCGCCGAGTACAACATGGCTATGAATGATGCATTCATCAGCGAGCCTGTCATGCCGCTGCCTGACCCCGCCATGTTCAATGTGAACCACCAGAAGGCCATGCTGGGACTGGATCTGTTCCATGACACACGGCTTTCTATCGACAGCACCATTTCCTGCGCATCCTGCCACGCACTCGACAATGTGGGACAGGACAGTTCACCCCATGCCCGTGGCGTGGGCAGCCAGATGGGTGGAATCAGCGCTCCCTCCGTGTACAACGCCGTGTTCAATGTGCAGCAGTTCTGGAACGGTCGTGAGCCGGACCTGCAGGGACAGGCAGGCGGACCTCCCGTCAATCTGATCGAGATGGGCTACGAGAGCTTTGACGACATTGTCGCCGAACTTTCCAAGGACAGCACCATGGTGGCCCGTTTCGCCAGCATCTATGGAGCGGAGGGAATTACCCAGAACAGCATCACCGATGCCATCGCCGAATTCGAGCGCCTGCTGGTCACCAACAACAGCCCCTTCGACAAGTATCTGCTGGGAGACAAGACTGCCCTCACCTCCGAGGAAATCCAGGGATACGAGCTGTTCAAGAAGAACTACTGTGCCACCTGCCACGTTGGAGCCAGCATGGGTGGCCAGAGCTTCGAGAGGCTGGGAACTGTGCTTGATGCAGCCGTCTACTTTGAGGAGCGTGGCACCGAGCAGAATGGTGACGACCAGGGACTGTTCGGCTTCACCGGGCTGGAAGACGACCGCTACAAGTACAAGGTGCCGAACCTGCGCAACGTAGCCCTCACCGGCCCCTGGATGCACGATGGAACCCACGTCACTCTTGAGGATGCGGTGCGGACCATGTTCCGCTTCAACACACCTACCGCAAATCCCAGCGACGAGACCGTTGAGAAGATTGTATTGTTCCTGAACACGCTCAACGGCGAGAACGAGTACCTGGACTACAAGAACGTGCCCAGCAACAAGCTGCGCTAACATAATTAACTTGTAGGAGTTAAGCAAATTATGGGGCCGGTCGTTCCTGGCTGGCCCCATTTTCAATTACGAAATATGAGCAAGAACAGAATCATTCGTTTTTTATCTTCCATTCGGCTGGCTATCATCCTCATGGCTATTATCGCCGTCTTGTGCGTCATTGCCACGGTGATTCCCCAAAAACTGGATGACAGCCACTACACCAGTCAATTCGGGGCAATCGGAAAATCCATCATCACCTTTTTGGGGTTCGACCACGTGTTTTCCTCCCCCTTGTTCTTTATCCTTGGCATTGCCTTTGCCATAAACCTGTTTGTCTGCACCTACGGACGCATTGAGATTGCCGTCAAGCGGACAAGAAAAAGCGGAGCCTCAGTGGGAATCTGGGGTTCACCCATTCTGCACCTGGGACTCTGCATTCTCTTGGTTGGAGTGGCTCTGAGCCTTGTTTCAAAGCACGAAATATACTATGAGATTCCTGTGGGAGAGACCGTCACTGTTGCGGGGAAAGATGGAGGCTTTGCCCTCACCCTCAATGATTTTTCTGTAGATTACTACGAGGACAACATCTCGCCTAAGCAATACAAAAGTGCCGTTACCGTTCACAAGCCAAAGCTGGAGCCTGTCCCCATGGAAATCCAAGTGAATTCCCCTGTGAAATACAACGGTGTCTCCATCATGCAGCAGTCCTTCGGCTGGGAAATCCTGGTGACATTGAGCACAGGTCAGGCCAGCACCCAGTTGAAAATCAAGGATGAGGACTGGATTGTGATGAACGAAAGCCCGGAGGGAAACACCATCCTGGGCATTGCATTCTATCCAGACTACGATGAGGAGCAAGGCATTGCCCAGATACGAAGCCATCGTGCCGACAATCCACACATTGTCTGGGTGCTGCAGGAAGGAGATGACCCGGTGGCCATCGACACTCTGGCACAGGGAGAGACAAGCCTCATTCAGGAGCCGCTGAGCATTACATTTGACGGCTATCGCTACTATAGTGGACTTCAAATGAAGTATGACCCAGGAATTCCGATAATCTTTTGTGGATTCCTGCTAATCTGTCTCGGACTTTTGATGATGTATATCCGGCCGGGAAAAAAAACTGCCGTCAAAACGACAGACGCATAATTCACCACTGGTGATTTTTAGGGGAGTGATTATATGATAACGATAACTGATAACATCGACTACTTTGCCTTTACATTGGCAATTATGGCCACCACTGCGGTAATCCTGAACCTGTGGCTCAAGAAAAAATGGCTACAGGGCAGCAGTCTCGTTCTGTCTATTGGTGCTGCAGCCTTGATGCTTGTCGAGCTGATTGTACGAACCGTCCAGTCAGGAAGGATTCCAGTCAACAGCGTGTATGAATTCCTTCTGGTATTCTCCTTTGTGCTCTTGGCATTCTCCGTGTTCTGGCTGGTAAAGATAAAGATTCAGGTTATTGCTGTCTTTATCCTGGTGGTTGCAACTGTTTTACTTGGAATAAGCTTCAGTTTTTCTGGTGCAGCAGCACCGCTGATGCCTGCACTCCAGAGCCGGTGGCGTGTTATCCATGTTTTGACCGCCATCATTTCCTACAGTGCCTTCACGGTGGCCTTTGGTATTGCCCTGTTCTATGTCATCACCATTCCCCGGAAAATCCCCTTGGAGAACCTTCCTGCGGAAAAGGCGGAGCGTGCACGTTTCCTTGAAAAGCTGATGTTTGATGCGGTGGTGGTAGGTTTCATCTTCCTGACGCTGCTGATTGTCACTGGATCCATCTGGGCCGAGGAGGCTTGGGGTGCCTGGTGGAGTTGGGATCCCAAGGAAACCTGGGCACTGATTACCTGGATTATCTATGCAGTGTATATGCACTTGCATTCAAAGCCCTTCTGGAAGGGTCATAAAGGTTGCTACTTGTCGATAGCTGGATTTGCCTGCGTCTTATTTACACTTCTTGGGGTGTCTTTTTTGATGGGTGGCCTGCATAGCTATTGATAGAAAGTAGATTTTCATTTAATTTAGTGGTATTAGCTATACTAATAACACACAAAGGATGGAATCATGAGCGATTTTGACGTAATCGTGGTTGGTGCCGGCCTTGCAGGAAACACAGCAGCATATCTGCTGGCAAAGGCTGGACTGGGTGTTCTGGTCATCGAACGAAGCGAGACCATAGGCGGAAAGAACGTCACTGGTGGACGTATGTACAGCCACAGTCTGGAGAGGATTTTCCCTGACTTTGCAAAGGAAGCCCCATTGGGTCGCCGCATTGTAAAGGAGAAGATCTCCCTTCTCACTTCAGACTCTGCTACAACCTTCGAGTATGCTGCAGACAAGCTTGGAGAGCAGGGCAAGGCTACTTATGCCGTTCTCCGTGCCGAGTTTGACCCCTGGTTGGCTGGCAAGGCTGAAGAGGCTGGTGCCGAGTATGTAACTGGTATCCGTGTTGATGAGGTTCTCGTCAAGGACGGAAAGGTCTGTGGAGTAATTGCCGGTGGTGATGAGATGACCGCTGACGTAGTGCTTCTGGCAGACGGTGTAAACTCCTTGCTTGCTCAGCAGCTGGGCATGAAGAAGGAGCTGGATCCCTCTCAGGTTGCTGTTGGTGTCAAGGAAGTCATCAAGATTGGCAAGCAGAAGATCAACGAGCGCTTTGGTGTTGCCGATGGTGACGGTGTGGCTTGGCTCTTTGCTGGAGATACCACTGGTGGTAGCATTGGTGGTGGCTTCCTCTATACGAACCAGGACAGCCTCTCTGTCGGTATCGTAACAACCATTGCAGAGATTGGACGCAACGACATTGCTCCTCGCGACATGGTTGAGCGCCTGAAGAACCATCCTGTTGTACAGCCCCTCATCAAGGACGGAGAGCTGGTTGAGTATGCTGCTCACCTGGTTACCGAGGGTGGCTACGACATGATTCCTACCCTGTATCGTGACAATGTACTGGTGGCTGGTGATGCTGCTGCATTCGTTATGAACCTTGGATTCACCATCCGCGGTATGGACCTCTGTATTGAGTCTGGACGCTTGGCAGCCGAGACTATCATCAAGGCAAAGGAGGCTGGAGACTACAGCGCCAAGACCCTGTCCCAGTACAAGACAGCCCTGGACAATAGCTTCATCATGAAGGACATGATGCACTTCCGCAAGATGCCCAAGTTCATCGAGAACCACCGCATCTTCACCCAGTATCCTGCCCTTGCAGATAAGATTATGAGCGACCTGTTCATCATGTACGGACAGGAGCCTGTTAAGTTCAAGAAGAAGGCTATGGCAGCAGTTAAGGATGTAGGTTTGATGAACCTTCTCAAAGATGGAATGAGCGCAATGGGGGCAATGTAATGGCAATGTCAATTGATGATAAGTTGGGAGTCAACAAGTTTAACGCAGATATGAGCTGGAGCCACATTGATGTGGACAAGCAGCATCCCAATAAGGAAGAAGTTCGCAAGGTTGTGCTGGCCTGTCCTGCACATCTGTATCGCCTGGATGATGATGGCGTCACCATCAAGTTCAACCACGAAGGTTGCCTGGAGTGTGGTACCTGCCGTGTCGTAAGTGGTGGCAAGGTCGTCAAGAAGTGGGAGCACCCACAGGGCGGCAAGGGCATCCAGTTCCGCAAGGGTTAATCATGCAGGGAGAACAGCAGGCTGCAACAGGTAAGCTAACTCTTTCAATACTTATTGACTGTTGTACACCAGGTGCAATATGGCTTTCAGCCCTTGCACCGGCTGTTCTCGGTGTTTTTTTTGCTATGGAAACCGGGGTGTCATTGCAGGTGCCCCTGGTTGCCGTAGTTCTCTTGATTCCCGTATTATTTAATGCAAGCATTAATTTAATAAATGATTATTATGACTATATCCAAGGTAATGATACCAACGAAAATATTTTTGGCGAGACAGATGCACCCCTTGCCTATAATAAGATAGAAAATCCAAAGCCGGTGTTATGGGCTGGTTTTCTCTGCCTTTTAGCGGGTGGGCTACTTGGACTATACGTTATATCACAGGCAGGCTTCAAACCATTGATCATAGGTGCCATAGGTGCCATTTCTGTTCTTACCTACTCTGGCTGGAAGAATTCTGTCTCGTACCTTCCTATTGGAGAGCTTGTTGCAGGTTTTGTTATGGGTGGTCTCATCCCTCTTGGAGTCTATACCAGCTTAACAGGACAGATTGACTGGTCTCTCTTGTATAAATCCATCCCCATGATGCTAATTGTTTCCCAATTCATGCTGGTGAACAATACCTGTGACATGGAGCGTGACAGTGCAGTTGGACGCCGAACCTTGTCTATTGTAGTTGGACGAAAGAATATCCATAAGGTTGCCGCTATTTTTACCTTTGTGTGGATTATTTCAATGCTACACATCAGTATTGTTTGGTACACTATCGGTTCACCTATCATTATACTTATGATTTTTCTGTTCCGAAGGAAGTTCGCCAAAATTTATACTGGACAGAGAACAAAAGAAACAAAGATCGAGGATGTGTGGAATATGGTTCAAGTCGCTACCATGGTCGGCATTCTCTACCCAATTTCCATTCTAATACATATACTCGTCATGAAGCTACTCATGTCATAACAGGAGCCCATTCTCGTGTTCTTTACCGCCTTACCACAATTGAAAGATGAACTTGCATATATCTCTCAGGAGATGGACACTCTATTGCCAGATGACTGGAACAAGGGACCTGTGGGAGACATCATACAAGATGTAATGAACAGCCGTGGTAAGGGTGTTCGTCCAAGCCTACTTCTGCTGATGGGAAAACTTGGACCAAACTATTCCCAATGCAAAACTCGTTTGTATCGGCTTGGAGCGTTGGCAGAATTTGTTCACATGGCCTCCTTGATTCACGATGACATTGTAGACGATTCAGAGCTTCGACGGGGAAATCCCACCATACAGGCAAAATATGGTAAGGATATGGCAGTTTATGCCGGTGACCTTATACTGAGCCAAACGCTCTCAATCATACTTCGCGATCGTCTCAGAGAGTCTGGAATGCTTCTGGCACAAACTATCCAGGATATGTGCAAGGGTGAAATTAACCAGGCAGCCTGTCGCTACAAGGTTTCTGTCACGGTGGACGAATACTACCAGAATATTTACGGCAAGACAGCCTCCATGTTTGTAACTGTCTGTAAAATTGGAGGACTTGAAAGCGGCTGTCCAGAACCAATCATAGAGCTTATGGGACAGATTGGTCTCCACTTGGGGTATCTTTTTCAAATACGTGATGACTTGCTGGATTTTAGCCTACAGGATATGGGTGATGCAAAGTCACTGCGTCTCGATTTCCAAGAGGGAGTCCTCACTCTGCCGATAATTTATTCACTACAGGTTCCTTCCTGTGCCGAGGCGATGAAAGAGTTGATTGAAAAGGCGCGTTCTGGAATTCTTAGTGGTGAAGATCTTGAGATTCTTGACCAGTTGATTATAAAGGCCGATGGATTTCACAAAACTGTTCAGGTAGCAGAAGAGCATCGCAAGAAGATACTGGAAATGCTTTCTTACCTACCACAACACGAAAAGAATACCATTGAGCTCATCCAGCACCTTCTTTCCAAGCTACCACTTCCCAAACCACCTAAAAAATAATTTTTGCCTTTGCCCCCTCGACTAAACCACATTTTCACTCACAAAGTTATCTATTTTCTATAAGAAAAAAACAGGGCTGCCTCAAGAGACAGCCCTGTATCAGTCAAGACACTATCTTGCCGTAAGGATAATTAGTTAATCCCCATCTTGCCAGAGATAACAATCTTCTGAACCTCAGAGGTTCCCTCGTAGATCTCGGTGATCTTTGCATCACGCATAAAGCGCTCGAAGGGGAACTCCCGGGTATAACCCATACCACCGACCAACTGGAGACAACGGCGGGTAACATCGGAAGCGACCTCAGAGGCAAACAACTTACCCTGGGCAGAATAGAATCCCAATTCAGGATCGTCCTCATCCTTACAACGGGCAGCCTTGTACAACAGGAGGCGAGCAGCGTTGACCTTGGTCTGCATATCTGCCAATTCGAACTGTGTGTTCTGGAACTGGCTGATGCGCTTGCCGAACTGTACACGCTCCTTGACATACTTGATACACTCGTTGATGGCACCCTGAGCAATACCCAGAGCCTGAGCACCGATACTGACGCGTCCACCGTCAAGGGTCTTCATGGCAACCTTGAATCCCTCTCCGATGGTTCCAAGCAAGCGATCCTTGGGAATCTTGCAGTCTTCAAAGAAGAGCTGGCAGGTAGAAGAACCCTTGATACCCATCTTCTTCTCGTGGGGACCAACAGTGAATCCAGCATCACCCTTCTCTACGATGAATGCGGTAATTCCACCACGAGTTCCCTTGGACTTATCTGTAGCAGCAAAGACAACAAAGATTTCTGCATAACCAGCGTTGGTGATGAAAATCTTTGAACCGTTCAGCAACCAGTGATCACCCTTGTCAACAGCAGTTGTCTCTGTTCCACCAGCATCGGAACCAGCATTAGGCTCAGTAAGACCGAAGGCTCCCAGCTTTCTTCCAGAAGCCAACTCTGTCAGATACTTCTTCTTCTGCTCTTCAGTTCCATAGTAGCTAATGGGCCAAGCACAAAGTGAAGTATGAGCAGCAACCATAACAGATGTGGTACCACAAACCTCTGCCAGCTTCTCACACACTACAGCATAAGTAAGGAATGACATTCCCTGTCCCTCGTATGCGGTGTCGAAAGCGATACCAAACATACCCATGTCTGCAAGTTCCTTCCATGTTTCAACGGGGAACTCTTCCTTCTCGTCCACGTCATGTGCACGAGGAGCAACCTTCTCAGCAGCGTACTGAGAAATCATGTCAACAATACTCTGCTCATCCTCTGTGAATTTAAAATTCATTTCATTTTCCTCCTTATGGAAATTTATTTTTTATTCCCCCACCCAATGCAGGGGAATATATAACCAATTAACCACGTGCCTTCTTGATTTCCTCAATCAGAACAGGCAACACATCGAAGAGGTTTCCAACAACACCGTAGTCAGCACGGTTGAAGATGGGAGCCTCAGGATCCTTGTTGATTGCGACAACACAATCAGCACCACTGATACCAGCCAAATGCTGAATTGCACCAGAAATACCACAGGCAATATACAGCTTGGGAGATACAGTTTTACCAGTCTGTCCCACCTGGTGTGCATAAGGAATCCATCCAGAATCAACAGCTGCGCGAGAGGCACCAACCTCCGCCTTGAGCTCCTTGGCCAGCTCGCGAATAATAGCGAAACCGTCTGGTCCACCAACACCACGTCCACCGGAAACGATGATTTCTGCACCCTCCAAATCAACCTTGTCGGCAGACATATCCTGCAGGATTTCCAGCACTTTTGTGCGAATCTGGTCAGGACTTACCTTTACCTCTTCACGGATAACCTCTGCGTTTCCTCCAACAAGCTCACGCTTGAACACACCAGGACGAACTGTACCCATCTGGGGAGTATGGTCAGGACACTTGATGGTTGCCATCAGGTTTCCACCGAAGGCAGGACGTGTCCATGCCACGATAGTGGAGCCATCCTCCAACTGGTCAACGTCAAGTGCAGTACAGTCTGCTACCAGACCAGTATCTAGACGTGCGTTTACACGAGGTCCCAAGTCACGCCCATTGTTGGTAGCACCCAACATGGCACTCAAGGGCTGGTACTTCTTCATCATCTCGCAAACTGCGATGGTATAGGCATCGGTAGTGTACTTCTGATAAACTTCATCGTCCACAACGACAATCTGATCCGCACCGTGCTCCTGCACAGCCTTGATAGCAGCGTCGACCTTGTAACCGATGATAAGGGCAACCAACTTTCCACCCTGCTTTTGAGCCATCATTCTACCAGGAGTCAACAACTCCAAGCCTACATTCTTTGCGGAACCGTCCTCATTTGTCTCAATAATTACCCAAAGATCGTTAGTTTTATTGCACTTCATACTCTCTTCTCCCCTTTCCTTAGATAATGCTTGCATCGTTCAACATTTTGAACAGCTTCTTTGCACCGTCTTCTGCATTCTCTTCCTCAATCTTGATTCCGCCCTCGCGCTTGGGAGGAACGAAACTCTTCTTAACCTTTGTGGGAGAACCAGCGAGACCAAGACGTGGCTCTTCAATACCAGCCAAATCTGCAACAGAGATCTGAGGAATCTCGGCCTTGTTTGCGGCAAGCTTACGCTTGATGTTGGGATAGCGAACTTCCCATGCTGGCTGTGTATAAGTTACCAGACATGGCATCTTTGCACCGATAATTTCAAATCCGTCATCGGTCTGCTTCTTTACCTTCAGTGAATCGCCAGTAACCTCAACCTCCCAGCAGTTTGTAACCTGGGGGATGTCAAGCCACTCAGCAAGCTCTGGACCAACCTGTCCGGTATCACCATCGATAGCCTGCTTTCCGCAGAAGATTGCATCAAACTTGCCTTCCAGCTCCTCCAACTTCTTTACAGTCATCTTGAGAACATAGCTGGTAGCAATAGTATCCGAACCACCAAACTTCCGGTCTGTTACCAAGTAAGCCTTGTCAGCGGCAATTGCCAAGCACTCTCTCAGAGCTTTTTCTGCCTGAGGAGGACCCATAGTTACCACTACAATCTTGGTATCGGGATCAGCGTCCTTAATACGTGCGGCTGCCTCCAGAGCATAGGTGTCAAAAGGATTGACAATACTAGGCACACCTTCACGAATAAGGGTGTTCTTTACCGGATCAATCTTGATTTCTGTTGTGTCCGGGACTTGTTTGATACAAACAAGAATATTCATATCTTCTTACCTCCTGTATCTGCGATTCATTCAATTTATTCGCTCAGATTAAAGAAATTGTACTCCCTCTACTTTAACATTGCTGGGTCAAAAATGCAAGAAAAAAATTGCATATTTTTGAAATAAGGTCATTTTTTCCGTAAAAAAAGTATCGAATTACCTGTATATACAACAATCAGTCCTTGCGATTACATAGGATGATTAGGGAAAATCTTTTCAACTCCCTCCACCCTCAAAAAAAGTCCGTCTACCCGCTTCAATAGCTGGAGACAGCTGGAGTCAGGTCGTCCCAAATCACCATGACTCTGAAAGGGGAGCGGCTGCTACTGGCTGGCGAACAAGGACCTTTTCCACTTCACAGACGTACATATAATGATAGTCCTTGTTGGGATAGATCTTTGGCTCGATGGTGGTGTCAACAAAGCATTTGGGGTCCAACTGCTGGGCAAAGAGCTTGCGGCATACCAGGACGATGCGGGACTGATCGAAATAGGGGACACCATCCTCATGGCAGACGGTGAGGCCCGCCTTCTCAATCTTTGGCTCGTCCCGGCCGGAAACAGTACCGAGATAGTTCAGTTCCTTGCGCAAGCCGTCTTCCAGCACGCAGAGGGACAGATGACTTGAGCCGTCCACAAATTCCTTGGTGTAGCGCTGGGGACGGATGAAGATGAAGGCGGCATTCTTGTGCCACATCACCCCCAAGCCGCCCCAGGATGCAGTCATGGTGTTCACCTTGCCGTCAACCTCTGCGGTAATCAGCAGCCAGTCCTTTCCAATGATGGAAAATGTGTTTGCATCAAGCTCTTCCGGCTTTATGATATTGAATTCATTCATAAGCACATGATATCACGAGGACTGGTTTTCTGCAATCTTATCCGCAGCAGGGGTGACTAGGTTCAGCAACATCCTCCCGAGGGCCGTGCTTCATGCACAGATACATTGCCGTCGTCTTGAAGGCTCTCGGCAGGGCAAAAATCGTGGGATTGTCTCCCACATACTTTTTCTTTGCATCCTCCAGAGCCTCCTCAAGGGTTGCCCATGTTTTAAGTCCCATTCCTCTGGGTAGCCAGCGACAAGTGGATTGCAGAAAGTCCCGCAGTAGCCCAGAACTTCATCAATGCCCTGTATGAGGTTGCTATCTGGCGTGCAGACAACCTTGACGAGGCAATGCGGGCCGGAGAGCGCCTTTCCCAGAAGCCCGACGGAACCTTTGACCCCACCAACCTGGTTGCTCCCTCCAAGGCTGAGTGTCAGGAATGGTTCGGCAACACCAACGGACGTGGCTATCTGTACATGGAGGCCCTGTACAACTCCAATACAGGCAATGTACCTGAGGGAAATCCTGTAAAGCCCTTTGATGTGGCTTTCAACGATGACCTGCTGCTGAACGCTATCAAGACAGTTCAATAACATCTTTGAGATAAGGTAAAGGGGATGTCGAAAACTGGATTTCCAGGAATCGACATCCCTTAATTTTGGTTCTAGCCCGTAGGGCTTTTTAAAATTTATTTAGAACTGGACTCGCAGGTGGCGTGAACCACCTGTACAATAGCTTCCGCTAGAGCCAGCCAACCTTAGTTGGCTGAGCGCACCAGCCGGAAACCAAGGCAGAAGTCGCGGTAGCTGGGGCCGCTGTAGGAGCGGAGAGACACCGTACAGTTGTTAGCGAAATTGCCCCAACAGCCCCCGCGGTAGACCCGGCCGAACCCGGAGGCCGCACCGCCGGAAGGGGTGCCCGCATCGATGCTGCCGTCGTCCCACCGGTCCCAGCACCACTCCCACACGTTCCCGCTCATGTCATACAGGTTCAGGCTGTTGGGTTTCTTTGTCCCCACCTGGTGGGTCTTGCCACTGCTGTTGTCAGAGTACCATGCGTAGTCTCCCAATGTGCTCTCCTCATTGGTTCCGGCGTAGGTGTCCTTCCATGCCACTGCCCCAGCGTTGCCGCCACGGGCGGCAAGCTCCCACTCCGCCTCCGTGGGCAGCCGGTAGCCGCTCTTGGTGAAGTCGCAGGTGATGGCGTTCCAGCCTTCATCGCTGCTGGCGGGAACTTCCCCCCATCCGCTTGTGTCGGTCTTGCCGCCCTTGCTGTACACCGGCTCCAGCCCCATCAGCTTGCTCAGCCTGTTGCAGAACACCACCGCATCGTACCAGCTCACCTTCTCCACCGGACGCAGTTCCTGGGTCTCCCCAGTCTCTACATCCGAGGTGAACTTGCTGGGGTTGCTCCCCATCACCGCAGAATACAGCTGCTGGGTCACCTCGTACTGCCCCATCACAAAGGGCTGGATTTCTCCTTCCCTGTCGGAGATGAACACCTTTGAGTTAACTCCCACCTTGAACAGGCTGGTAAAAGTCACCTTTGTGGACAGCACCCGCACCTCGCTGGTCTTGGGTATGACCTTGTTCCGCAGCACGATATTTCCATCGACCCTGCCGTTCCATGCGGCATAGAGTATGATGTCACCCGCTACAGGAGTGTCAAAGCTGTAGGCGGTGTCAGCCAGTGTCGTTCCGTCGTCCTCCGATGTGTACCAGCCAGCAAGAACCATGTCACCATTGGTGGGGTCGGTGGGCTTGGTGGCCGCATTCCCGCTCTCCACCACCTGGGGAGCAACCTCGCTGCCACCGTTGGTGTCGAAGGTGACCACGAGGTAGGTTTTCTCGACAACATCGCTGGGCTTCAGCTCTCCCAGTTTCTCAGCATAAGCCTTAATGGTGGTTTTGGATGAAATTTCAATGGGATTTGCATATTCATCCCAGCTTTCTTTAGGCTCGGTTCCATCGGTGGTGTAGTGGATGGTGGCTTCAGCTGGTTCGGAGGACAGCTCCACGGTGTTCCCGCTCACTTTGAAGCTTATTTGCACTTGGTCACGGGGCTTCCACTTGGCCTCCAGCGTCACGTCCTTGGTGACGGTGTACGTGCCGCCCTCGGCCTTGGTCTCGCCGTCATACCAGCCCTCAAAGATATAGTCAGCAGTGTCAGCCAAGCCTGCCAGCTGTTCAGCCGTCAGCTTGGTTCCGCTCACCACCGTGATGTCGGCAGGAGTCGTTCCGTACTCTGTCTCAAACTTCACCGTGTACCGTGTCGGCTCCGGAACCGTGTCGTTTTTGCAGCCGGTCAGTGCCAGCAGGCCGATGACTGCCAGCAGAAGCACTCCTGCCAGCACAAACTTCTTGCTTTGTTTCTTCATAAAAAACTCCTTTTACGAATTTTATTTCCACCCGGACAAGCTGCCGGGATGATGACCAGGGAAAAACGATTTAAACGCAGCGAGGCCGCAGACGGAAATTCCGCCTGCGGCCTCAGTTCTATGGGAAAGGAAATTTACGCTGTAAATACTATTATGCTGTATACCGTATTTTGTATGCTGTATGCCGTGTTCTGTGTTCTGTGTTCTGTGTTCTGTGTTCTGTGTTCTGTGTTCTGTGTTCTGTGTTCTGTGTTCTGTGTTCTGTGTTCTGTGTTCTGTGTTCTGTGTTCTGTGTTCTGTGTTC
>JAGARR010000014.1 GCA_017622135.1 Spirochaetaceae bacterium | reverse complement strand
TGTTCTGTGTTCTGTGTTCTGTGAAGGATTGTATCGGGAGAATTCTATCTGTCAAGGGGTTTTCTGAGAAAATGCTGACTTTTTTTGCTCCTGGATACATTTTTTTCTCCCACGGACAATTTGATTGGTTCGGCAGACTCATCAACCCGATAAACCACTAAATCTAACTTTAAACAATTATAACGCATTTCTGCGGTTTGTCTAGCTTCCGGACGGGGTTTTTGCGGAAAATTGCCGCAGATCCACGGCCGTACCCTTCCCCATCCCCAAGCATTCAGGTATACTGGAGCCAAGGGGAAGCACCCGCCCCACGGTGGCCTTTCCCGCCCCCTAAATTCTCATTCTAGCTAGAATGAACCATCCATCCTAGCTAGAGTGCATGCCTCGTCCTAGCTAGAATGAACCATCACACCTACCTAGAATGCACTCCCCGGCCTGTACACGTCACTGCCCCTGACCTAGAACACGTCATCACCCCTGACCCATACACTCCATGCCCTTCCATCCAAGACCGTTTTCATCGTATACTAGACAGCACAACATGGCTCTACGGCAGGTTTCGCCAGGCCACATGGGAGGAATACATGAGTTCAATCCAGGATATTTTGGGGAGAGAAATCCTTTTTTTTGACGGGGGAACCGGTTCCCTGCTTCAGGCACAGGGGCTGATTCCCGGCGAGCTGCCGGAGACCTGGAACATTACCCATCGGGAAGAAATCGTTGCCCTGCACTACAACTATTTTCGTGCCGGGGCAAACATCATCAAGACGAATACCTTTGGGGCGAATGCGCTGAAATTCCCGGTGGACAGGGCGCTGACACAAGGGGCCACCCCAACAAATGAAGCCGCAGCGTCACAGTCAGCCCATTCAGGTGGCGCTTGCACCTGTGGCTGCCATCCTGCCGAGCAGGACTCCGCTCCGCAGCCTGGGGTTGACACGGGAGCCTTCCAGCCGGAATGCCCTGACTACAGCCTGGGGCAGATTGTGGCCGCTGCCCTGGAAAATGCAAATGAGGCACGCCGCAGAATCGAGGGGGAACGGCTGACGGAGCAAGAGCTGTCCAGCCTGCGTTCCCGCCACCTCGCCCCTGAAGCCAGCAATCCGGCTGACCGCCGCCACTTTGTGGCCCTGGACATAGGTCCTGCCGGAAAGCTTTTGGAGCCCCTGGGAGACCTGAGCTTTGACAGTGCGGTGGAGCTTTTTGCCCAGGTGATTCGGGCGGGCATTGCCAGTGGTGTGGCAGCGGCTGGTTCCTCCAGCGGCATGGATTCTGGGGACGGCAAGAAAAAGCTGCCCTTCGACCTGGTGCTCATCGAAACCATGAACGACTGCTACGAGGCAAAGGCCGCTGTGATTGCCGCAAAGGAAGTGATGGAAGAAACTGGTACCAGCTTCCCGATCTTTGTTACCACCGTCTACGATGAAACCGCCAAGTCCCTCACCGGCTCCGACCCAAGGACCATGGTTACTATCCTTGAGGGGCTTGGAGTCAGCGGCTTGGGAATGAATTGCAGCCTGGGCCCGGTGCAGATGGAGCCCATCGTCTCCATGCTGGCAGCAGAGTCCAGCACACCCCTTGTGGTGAACCCCAACGCAGGCCTTCCCCGTAGTGAGGATGGCCGCACTGTCTACGATATTTCCCCCCAGCAGTTTGCCCAGATTGTGTCGGGCTTTGTGGACAAGGGCGTGGCCGTTGTGGGCGGCTGCTGCGGCACCACCCCGGAGCACATCTGCCGGCTGGTGGATGCCTGTCACGGCAAGAGTTGCCCTGCCACCACGGACAAGGGATTTTCCCGCATCAGCAGCTACACCCGCACTGTCCAGCTGGGAGGAAAGCCCGTGCTGGTGGGGGAGCGAATCAATCCCACCGGCAAGAAGCGCTTCAAGCAGGCCCTGAAGGAAAACGACCTGCCCTACATCATCAATGAGGGGCTGGCCCAGGAGGACAAGGGCGTTCATGTGCTGGACGTAAACGTGGGCCTGCCGGAAATCGATGAGGTGGCCATGCTGAAAACCGTAGTACAGGAGCTCCAGAGCGTCACCGAGCTGCCCCTCCAGCTGGACACCTCCGACCCAATTGCAATGGAGGCTGCCATGCGGCTGTACAACGGCAAGCCCCTGGTCAATTCGGTGAACGGCAAGGCAGAAATTATGGAAGAGATTTTCCCGCTGGTAAAGAAATACGGAGGCGTGGTGGTGGGGCTCACGCTGGATGAGGACGGAATTCCTGAGACGGCGGAGGGACGCATCGCTATAGTGGAAAAAATCTACGCCACTGCCGCAAAATACGGCATCGGCAGGAAGGACATCATCATAGACCCCTTGGCAATGACCATTAGCTCGGACACCACAGCGGCAGCGGCCACACTGGACGCTCTCCACGCCGTAAAGACCCGCTTTGGCGGCACCACCATCCTGGGGGTGTCCAACATCTCCTTTGGACTGCCTCAGCGGGAGCTGATTACCGCCGCCTTCTTTACCATGGCCATGGAGCGTGGTCTCAGTGCTGCCATCATGAATCCCAACTCTACGGAGATGATGAAGGCCTACACCTGCTTTTGCACCCTCCGTGGCTTTGATGCCAATTGCACCGACTACATCGACTTTGCCCTGAAATACCAGGAACAGGAGGAGGCCAAGGCAGCTCGGCTGGCACAAAACCAAGGCGGCTCGGCAAATTCCAGCGGAGACGGTTCAGGAGGAGGGGGAACTGCTGGCGCCAATTCCCCCTCCGGCGGAGACCTCATCATCGCCCCTGACGGAAGCCAGCTGCAGAAGAACAGCCTCCAGTACGCCATTGTTCGTGGCCTCAAGCCGGAGGCCCACCAGTACACCACCGCCCTGCTGGAAACCGTCCCGCCCCTGGATGTCATCAATCACCACCTGATTCCCGCCCTGGACATTGTGGGCAAGGGATTCGAGACCAAAAAGCTCTTCCTGCCCCAGCTTTTGATGAGCGCCGAGGCCGCCAAGGAAGCATTCTCCGTCATCAAGGAGCAGATGATTCGCACCGATTCCATGGGAGAGTCCAAGGGAACAGTCATTCTGGCCACGGTGAAGGGCGACATCCACGACATCGGCAAGAACATCGTCAAGGTGCTGATGGAAAACTACAGCTTTACCGTCATCGACCTGGGGCGGGACGTACCGCCGGAAAAGGTGCTGGAGACCGTTCGGGAGGGCAACATCAGGCTGGTGGGACTTTCCGCCCTGATGACCACCACCGTTCCCTCCATGGAGGCCACCATCAAGCTGCTGCGAAAGGAAGCGCCGTGGTGTACCGTCTGCGTGGGTGGGGCCGTGATGACCAGGGAATACGCCGACATGATTGGAGCCGACTTCTACGGCAGGGACGCACTGGAAACCGTCCGCTTTGCCCAGGAGTTCTTCGGCGGGTGAGGGACTGATACCAGACTCCGGGACACCAGATTGCCGGAGCCCATGCCCAGAGTAAATCCCACCGCACCGCTGGCACTGGTTCCCAGCTGGGACACAAAGAAGGTGTCCGCCATGTTGTAGAAGGAAGTCACCAGCATGGCGGGAAATCGGGTCTCACTGGAATGTGACGGGAAGTGCACATGCGTCAAATTTGGCGAATTTTTCCCTTTATGTAAGGATGAAAATTCAGTATAGTATATCCATGGGTTTAGACGTTTTTCTTGCAATTCTTGGAGCCATCTGCCTGCTGATTGGAACCATCGGCTGCGTGCTCCCCATTCTTCCGGGAGTGATTCTGGCCTGGTGCGGCTTGCTGTCCGCCTATTTTTCCCACTATTGTACCATCCCTACCATGCTGCTGATTATCACCGGTGTCGCCACGGCAGTTATCTCGGTGGTGGACAATCTGATTCCTGTCTATCTCACCAAGCGTACTGGAGGCAGCAAGGCTGGTGCATGGGGAGCTACCATCGGACTCATCGTCGGAATCTTTGTAGGGCCTTGGGGAATAATTCTGGGGCCATTCGCAGGTGCCATGATTGGGGAACTGATTCATGACCACAAGGACTTCAATCGAGCGCTGAAATCCGCCACCGGTGCCTTCCTGGGCTTCCTGCTAGGAACAGGCCTCAAGCTGGTGCTCAGTGGTTTTTTCATCTGGATTTTCATCGAAAGCCTCAAGATGGAACCAGTCTTTGCCTTTATGGGCTGAGGCGTAACCTGTTGATTCCAAGAAACAAAAGGTATTTGGAACGGACAGTACTCTTTTACTATTAGTTCACATCTGTTATACTGCCATCCATGAATGAATTGCAGCAAAACCAACAGGATGGGCTCCAGACCGCAGAACCGGAAGGGTGGCAGCCCAGCGGTCCCTCCATCGGACCCAAGACGGCGGTGGTAGCCATTGTGGGGCGGCCCTCGGCGGGAAAGTCCACCTTTTTGAACACGGCCAGCGGAGAAAAAATCTCCATTGTGTCCCCCGTTCCCCAAACGACACGCAATGCTGTCCGTGGTATCGTAAACACGTCATTAGGGCAGCTGGTTTTTGTGGACACTCCCGGCTACCATGACTCGGAAAAAAAGCTGAACCTTCGGCTCAAGGGAATTGCCGCCGAGCAGCTGGACAGTGCCGACGCCATCCTCTACATCATCGACTCCACCCGCAGCCCCGGCAAGGAGGAGGAGCTCACCGCAGCCCTAGTGTCACCGCACCTCCACAAGACGGTGGTGGCCGTAAACAAGATTGATTCCCCCGAAGCCCGTGTAGCCTTGGTGCGCACCTTTCTGGCCACCACCTTTCCCCAGCTGGAATCCAGCCGTGTCATCGACATTTCAGCCGAAAAGGACACCAACATCAACCAGGTGCTCCAAGCCCTCTACAGCCTTTCCCCGGAGGCGGAGCAGTTGTACCCGGAGGAATTCTACACCGACCAGGAGGTAGACTTCCGCATTGCAGAAATCATCCGGGAGCAGGCAATCAACCGCCTCCACGAGGAGCTGCCCCACGCCATCTACGTGGACATTGCCGACATGGAATGGCGCAAGAACGGCAAGGAGCTGTGGGTGCGGGCCTTTCTCTGCGTGGAGCGGGAAAGCCAGAAGGGTATGGTCATCGGCAAGGGTGCCAGCATGATAAAGACCATCCGGGTGGAGTCCATCAAGGCCCTGCGGAAAATATTTTCCTATCGAATCGACCTGGACCTACAGGTAAAGGTCAGCAAGAACTGGCGGCAGAAGGACCAACTGCTGAGCCGCCTGCTAAAATAGCGGCCACACAGCAACACCAGCATCCGAAGGAGGCATTCAATGGGCAAGACCATCAATTTTTTCCGCAGCACCAAGGGCAAAATCCTTCTGGTGATGCTGCCCGCCGTGGCAATTCCCCTCATCCTGCTGCTAATTCCCCGCAAGCCCACCGGTGTCTGGGGGGCAGTGGCCGCCATCGTCTCAGCGCTGGTTCCCCTCATCTGCATCATCATCGCCTATTTTATTCTCAAACGCTCCCTCACCAAGGCCGGCACTGCCGTGGGACGATTTGTGGCAACCAAGGATGAGCGGCGGCCGCTGGATGCCGTGGTGTTCCGCCAGATGGTGGGCTGTTCCCGTCTGGGAGTCCTTTCCACCATCTATACCGACGTGGTTATGTTGAAAAAGAGCAGGGCTGGAGGCCTGTTCAAAAGCCACGGCATCTACAAGTACGTGGGAAAAATTGAGGGTGGCATACAGCATCTGGAGGACTGCCGATTTGAGGTTGACCACCACAACGACACCATCCGGGTGCAGCTGCCCCAGGCCGCCATCACGGGCCATGAAATCATCAAGCTGGAGAAATTTGACGAAAAGTCCTCAAGCTTCTGCAGGATAGAAAACTCCGAGGTGATGGATGAGGTACAGCAGCGGAAGGCCGACGCTGAGCAGCTGCTGGTGGAATACGGCTTTATGCGGGAGGTGGAAAAGCGGGCCCAGGAGGTCATCTCCGGCATGATTGCTGCCATGGGCTACAGCGGCTACGACATCCTCTTTTCCGGCGAAAAGGAGCCAGCCAAGCTGGTGGAGGTCACCCCGTCAGAAGAACGGCAGGCTCCCCACCCGGCCAGCCCCCAAATGGAAGGCCAGCCAGAAGACATCATCGCACCGTAACGCTGCCGTCACTACGGGCAATGTAGCAGCGGGGCTTGTTCTTGGTGAAGAAGCCCACCTCCACCACTCCCACCAATGCTTTGATTTTATCCTCCATGGCGGCGGCATCTACCGGAGCCTTCCACAGCAGATCCAGAATCAGGTTGCCATTGTCCGTCACCACAGGACCCGCCTTGCGGACGCCTTCACGCAGGGTGCAACTGGCACCCAGGGCCTCCAGCTGGCGGACAAGACCACAGCGTGCCTCGGCAATGATTTCCACCGGCAGGGCAAAGCCTGTTCCCAAGTGAGCCACATCCTTGGAGCTGTCCGCCACCACCACAAACTGGCGGGCGCTATAGGCCACAATCTTTTCTAGCAGGAGAGCAGCGCCGCCGCCCTTTATCAGATGATTTTCAGGGCTAATCTCATCAGCACCGTCAATAGCCAGGTCCAGCTGTCCGCCGATGACCCCTGCGTTCATGGAATACACCGGAATCCCCAGCCCCTCGCAGGCAATGGAGGTCTGAAAGCTGGTGGACACAGCCTTGATGTCCTTCAGCTTACCTTCCCGCAGGTGATGTGCCAGCCGCTCCACAGCAGGCATGGCGGTAGAACCAGTTCCCAGTCCAATCTTCATGCCGGAAAAAATCAACCCTTCCTCCACCAGCCTGTCCACTGCGTAGGAACCCACCAACCTCTTCTGTTCAGCTTGGGATAGCTCTGCCATTAGTAATCCACTCCTGTAAAATATTTGAATTGACGATAAGCCTGATATTGCAACATTGAATACCCATTGGAAACCTTGCAGCCCGCCGCTGCCGCTCGGTGCATGATAGGGGTTACCTCGGGGTGGTACACAATGTCGTACACAGACTCCGTTCCCTTGAAGTCATAAAAATACAAAGGATCGTTCTCCTCTGTGGCGGGCAAACTTGCTCCCATTCCCTTGGAGGTGGTCTGGATGATTACATCGCAATATTTATCCAGCAAACCAAGAGACTCTGGTCCCAGGGTAGCCCATTTAAATCCAAAGCTGTCTGCAATCCGCTTTGCCTTTGTAACGGTCCGATTGAAAATGCAGGCCTTTCCTCTAAGCTGCTTTACTGCATAGGCAACACCTCTGGCAGCCCCACCAGCACCAATGATGGCAACACGGCAATGGGATAAATCCTTTATCCCCACAAATTCCTTGAGAGCCACCATAATGCCTTCTGCATCTGTGTTGTATCCATTCCAGCCATTTTCTGTTCGTACAATGGTGTTGCAAGCTCCAATTTCCCTTACCTGCCCAGTCTGTTCAACCAAGTGTGGCAGGACACTTTCCTTGTGGGGAATGGTTACAGAAAATCCCTTGACACCAACAACATCTGCAAACTCCAAAGCCTCTTCTATGGTTTCAGCCCGCACGGGAATGTAGGCAGCATTCATTCCATGATTACGATACCCGGCATTATGGATAGAAGGACTGTCCGTAGCCTTCAATGGAAATCCTGTAATACCAAAGATTTCTGTATTCTTGTCGATTGACCTGAAATCGTAAACCTTGTTCAAGGTGATGGGGTCTATGTGACCAAGCTGACATATTCCTTCCGCTTGGGGCGGAGAAACGAAGGTCAAAAAGGAATTCATCTTGTCTGCCAATATTCTAGTGGGCAATCCCAGCGGTCCCATGGCACAAACTATCTGTTGACCAGGTGTCAAAGAAGATGTTTGTTGGAACATTCTTGTAACATCTGTTAAATTTCTTGGCATACAAGCTATTTTTGGAATTTCAAACCCGGTAATACGCATTTTTGCCAAACGGGCGGGAATATCCTTGATAGGCTCCTCCATGCTATGGGCACTGCGAATAATGCGAGTTCCAAAGGCCAGGGCTGCATCCTGCAAACTGGGAACATGAAAATCTTCCTCCAAATCAACGTAGGCAAAATTCTTTCGTATGTCCTGTTCTGCAAAGGCCAATCCTCGGGCCAAAAGCATGGTTCTGGAAGCCTCTCCCTCTAAAAACTGTCCACCGTCAATTTTCCGTCGGATTGTAAGTATACAGGGCAATCCCGCCATCTGGGGAAACTTCCGAATATGCAATCTCTCATCCCTGTCAAGATAATCCACCCGCAGTTCTACCATATCAATCCAATAACGGTATTCTTCAATGAGTTCCAAATCCTCAGCCAGGGTCTTCCCTGTAAGACAAAGACAAATTTTAGGTCGCTCCATACCAAAATACTACCACAAAGCAAATGGGCTTACAATACGTTTTTCTTCCATAGAAATATTGTTCATATGGGAGATATATGTTAAGATGGTTACTTGTTTAACATAATCGAGAGGTTTTTAATTATGGAACATTTTGGTCTATGGGGAATTATTCCCCCACTCCTGACCATCGTCTTAGCCTTTGTAACAAAAGACGTTATTGTATCCCTCTTTTTGGGGATTTTGTCAGGAGCCTTGATTGTTGCCGGCGGTAATCCAGGAACCGCCTTAATGACACTTACTGATTTATTGGCAAATTCCTTGGCAGACGGCTGGAACATCCGTATTTTCTTGTTTTGCGCACTGTTGGGTGGTTTGGTTGGTATGCTTACCAAAACCGGTGCTGCCAGAGCCTTTGGTCACTGGGCTTCCTCAAAGCTGAAGACGGGAACCAGCTCCCAGTTTATGACCTTTATCTTTGGTCTGCTGATTTTCATCGACGACTACTTCAACTCCATGTCCGTGGGAACCGTCATGCGGCCCATCAGCGACAAAACCGGTGTCTCCCGTGCGAAGCTTGCCTACATCCTGGACTCCACTGCCGCACCAGTCTGTATCATCGCCCCCATTTCCAGCTGGGTGGTCACCGTCATGTCAATTGTCCGTGATTCCCAGGGATTTGAGATGATGGGCATGACCGAGTTCGAATTCTTCATCAAGGCAATTCCCTACAACCTGTACGCATTGCTGGCACTGATTATGGTCCTGACCATCATCTTCCTGAAGCGTGACTTTGGTCCCATGCTGCAGTCCGAGGAGCTGGCAAAGCAGGGAATCCTGTTCAATGCGGAAAAATACGGCCCCGCCTCCGGCACCGTGGAGGAAGAAGGCGAGGACAAGGCAAAGCCTGTGGACATGCTCTTCCCCATCATCGTGCTGATTGTCAGCGCCGTGGCCTTCTTCCCCATTGTCACCTGGCTTGGTGCCATCGACGGAGAGACTATCACCACCATGGGGCAGGCCATTGCCTCCATGACCCTGGGAGATGCCTTCAACGACACCGACTCCTCCATGGCACTTTGGTATGCCGTGATGTTTACCATCACCGCCACCTACATCTACTATCTGGCCCGTGGCCTGCTTGGTTTAAAGGAGGCAGGAGAAGCCCTGCGCAACGGCATCCAGTCCATGTTGCCCGCCCTCATCATCCTCACCATGGCCTGGTCCATCGGCACCATCATCAAGTCTCCCCGTGCCGACGGCGGCCTTGGACTGGGACTCTACCTGTCACAGCTGGTGAGCGACGGCGGCTTCCCCATCCAGCTGTTGCCCTGCATCCTCTTTGTACTGTCCGCAGTGATTTCCTTTGCCACAGGAACCAGCTGGGGAACCTTTGGCATCATGATTCCCATCGGCATGCCCATCGTTACTGGTTTGGCAACTGGTGTGGGAATGGATCCCGCCGGCCTCACCAACGCCGCCATGATTTCCATGGCAGCAATCATCGGTGGCGCAGTATTCGGCGACCACGCCTCCCCCATCTCCGACACCACCATCCTGTCCTCCACGGGTGCCAGCTGCCCCCATCTGGAGCACGTGGCCACACAGATTCCCTATGCCTTCTTTGTAGCCGTGTGTACCTTTGTTGGATTTGTAGTAGGCGGCTTTGTGTTGAGTCCGGTTGCCGCTTGGACGGCCGCCCTTGCCCTCTTTGTGGTGGGAATCATTTTCCTACCAAGGCTGCTGAAAGCCCGCTAAAAAAGAGGCCGCCTGTCTTGAGAAAAACTCAAGGCAAGCGGCCTTTTCATTTTAAAACCAAGTCTAGGACTCGGCAAAGCTTCTGGAAATACGGTCAATCATTTCCAGAATTACTGGTTTCTTCTTGGGTACATAGTGGAGGCACAGGTCCCGCAGCTCCAGCAGCTGGGCAGACAAGGCCTCAATCCTTGCCATTGGCAACAAATTTTCGTCGTAGCTGATGAGTACACTGCCAGTCCGCTGGTTGTGCTGAATCTCCTGGACCGCCGGATGCCACTCCACCGCCTGCCTCAGGGCCGAGGCAATCTCCATGTCCCGGAAAATTTCTCCCCGCAAACGAATCCGTCCGGGAAAGAAGCTGGTTACATTCATGGCTAACCCTCCAGCCGCACCATGGGCCGCATGGATGCCATGCTGATGGCTACGGTGGAGCTGTTGTGGAGCATGGCGGCCACGGTGGCAGGAACAATTCCTGCAAGCCCTCCTGCCATCAGCAGGGAATTGATGGCCACAATCAGGGTGTTGTTGCGCCCAATCCGCTGCTCAAGACGATGCCCGATGCGACGCAGCTGGGGCAGGGCGTGGAGTCCGTTGTCCGGCAGCATGATGTCCGCCGTCTCCCCGGCCACTGAGGCTGCCCCTCCCATGGCAATTCCCACGCTGGCCTCCGCCAGGGCGGGGGCATCATTGATACCATCTCCAATCATTGCGACAACGTGCCCCTTCTGCCGAAGAGTACGGACATACTCCACCTTGGTGTCCGGCAGAGCTTGAGCCACGTAGGAGGTGATGCCCGCCTGACTTGCAATGGCCCTGGCCGTCCGCTCACCGTCTCCCGTGAGCATCACTACCTCCCGCACACCCATAGCCTTCAGCTCCCTTATGGCATCCACCGCCTCTTGGCGGATGGTGTCGTGGATGGCGATGACGGCGGCCAGCTCGTCTCCCTCCGAAAAGTACAGCAGGGAGTCGCCACGTTCCGCTGCCTGGGTGACTGCCGCCTTCATCCGCTTGGGCCGCGGAATCCCCTCGTCCTCAAAGATAAAGTGCTCGCTGCCAATCCTGAGCTTCACGCCGTCCAGTGTGGAGACGATTCCATGAGCCACTACATACTCCACCTGGCTATGCTCCTCCCGATGGTCTATACCACGGTCGGCGGCCTCCTGAACCACGGCACGGGCCAGGGAGTGAGGATAGTGCTCCTCCAGACAGGCGGCCAGCTTCAGCACCTCCGCTTCCTTGCGTCCACCAAAGGGAATGACGGCGGCCACCTTGGGCTGGGATTCCGTCAGGGTGCCCGTCTTGTCAAACACAAAGACATCGGCCCGACGCAACTCCTCCAAATACTTGCCGCCCTTCACGATGATGCCCTGGCGGGCACAATCACGCATGGCCGCCAGCACGCAGATGGGAGCGGAAAGCCTGATGGCGCAGGAATAGTCCACCAGCAGGGTGGACATGGCCTTGGTGATGTCCCTAGTAATGAAATAGGTGGCGGCAGTCAGCAGGAAGTTGTATTTCACCAAGGAATCTGCCACCCGCTCCGCCCGCACCTGGGCTGTCGCCTTCAAGGACTGGGAATCATCTATCATGGCAACAATGCGGCTGGCCCTGGTCTCCTGACCTGCGGCAGTCACCTCCAGCTCCAGCTCACCCTCCTCCACCAGCGTAGAGGCGTAGAGGATATCTCCGGCCACCTTCCGCACCGGCAGGCTCTCCCCCGTCATGGAGGATTGGTTTATCATGCCCTCGCCGGCAATCACCCTGCCGTCAGCAGGAACCACCGAGCCGCACCGCAACACCACCACATCCCCTGGCTGCAGCAGCCGGGAAGCAATGGACAGCTCCTCGCCATCCCGCAACACCCGCACCATATCCTCCAGTGACAGGATGGAATGGGCCAGGGTGTCGTAGGATTTGCGACGAGTAAATTCCTCCAGCCGGTCGCCCATATTCAAAAGGAAGGCGATGGAGGTGGCGGTAGAAGTGTTTCCGGTGAAGTATGCAATCAGGAAGGCAGCAGCATCCAGTGTGTCGGCGCAGAAGGGCTTGCCACTGAGCACAGACAACAAACCCTGCTTGATTCTGGGCATGATGGCACGAAATGACATGATTTTTCTGATTGACAGGGGAAGGAACCTTCCCACTGCGAAACGAAATGCCAGTGAAACCAACAAGGAGACAAGACTTTCCCGCTGGGGAATAACTACAACGTTTGCCAGCAGCTCCTGGTTCTCAAGATACCGCCGGTCAAGCACCTTTACATAAGAAAGAACCTGCATTTCCTGGATTCCCTGATAGTGAATCAGAATGCTGCCAGAAATGCCGTTTATCTGGATGGAGGAGATGCCCTCCTGCATGGAAACCAGCGTCTGCACAAGGGCTGCCTGACGCTGGGACAAAGAATGCCGGTCATATCTCAGCCGAATACGTCCCGGCAACCGATGTACAACACGAACGTTCATTATGCCTGAGCAACCTCAGCTGCAGCCTTGTTGTGGCGGGCCTCTGCGATGATGTCCTGAGCATCCTCCTTCACCGTCTCCATGAATGCGGCAGCCTCATCCTTCAGCTGGAGACCAGCCCCCACCACTTTGGAGCACGCCTTTTTGAAAGCGGCAGAACGGACGACTGACACAGCCACACCACCAACAACCACACCCAGCACAAAGGCTCCTAAACGATTCATTCCCATACTGTCCTCCTTGTCTACAACATCCCACACTACTTCGGGAGTGCAGCACTGTAAAATTAGCCTATGCTAACTATTATAGCGAAAAAAAAACTTTTAAGTCAAGATAAAATTATCGTAACAAACCACTCTGCAATCAAAAAAAACGGGGTCCCTGCATTACAAAGACCCCGCCCCATTCCAGCTGTTCGCTTTTGAAAAGCTACTCCTCCAGCTTGAATTTCTCCAGAATTCCGTCCATCACATTCACGGAATCCCTAGCATGAATCACCTCATCGGAGACAGTCTGGGCGGCCCGGCCAATCTCCCGTATACCATTTTCCATTTCTGCCATGCTGTTTGCCACGGTGGTGGCGATGAAGTCCAAATTGGAGGAGGAATTCTCCAAATGGACGATATTGTCCGCCATCTTCTTTGAGGTCTGCTGAACCTGGACACTGGCCTCATTGATTTCACGCAGTGAGGCCAGAACCTGCTTGGAGGACACCTGCTGCTCCATCATGGCATTGTCAATCTCACGCACAAGGGTTTCCGTACTGGCAACCTTGCCGCTAATCTCGGAGAATTCCTGCACGGAAAGCTCGGAGGTGGTGACAACCTCCTGGATGATGCCAGAAATATTGCTCAGCTCCTGCTTGATAGCCTTGGACTGGGTGGCAGAATTTTCCGCCAGCTTGCGGATTTCGTCGGCAACAACAGAGAATCCCTTTCCTGCCTCTCCAGCGTGTGCGGCCTCGATGGCGGCGTTCATGGCCAGCAGGTTGGTCTGACTTGCAATCTGGGAGATGACGTTGTTCGCCTCCGCCAAGTGACGGGACTGCTCCGCCATGTTGTTGATTTGCCGGGCAACATCATCCTGACGCTGCCTACCCCTGTCTGTAATGCCCATGAGCTGCTGGTACTCCTCTGCCATCTTATTTACAGAGTTGGATACCGCACTAATATTTCCCACCATCTCTTCCACGGCGGAGGAGGACTCTATGATGCCAGAAGACTGATTTTCTATCAAGCTATCCAAATTCCGCACACTCTCAACGCTATCCTGCAAAACCGTCTGCACCTCCTTCAATGCCTGGTTCTGCTTTACAACCTGCTGGTTCACATTGGAAATGTTGGCGGAAATCTGCTGTGTGGAGCTGGCGGCCTCCTCTGCGGAACAAGCCAAATTCTCTGTAATCTCCGTAATTGTCTTGCTGGATTTTCTTACATCCTGCATGATGTGCTGCTGGTTGTCAATGAATTCGTTTACCTCCCCGCACATGGCACCAATCTCATCCTCCCGCTTGATTTCAATGCGGTAGGTTAGGTCTGCCAGGCCGTCGCCGCCATTCAGGTTCTTGAAGGCTGTAATGGATGCACTAATAGGCTTTATCACCAGACGCCCGCACATAACAATGATGAAGACTGCAACAATGCCGAACAAAATGAACACCTGCACGATGCTGGTGCTCACAAGGGAAATATATGCCCTCCTGATTGCGGAGAAGTCCTTCACCGTGGCGATGGTAACCTCCTCGCCATTCTCGAACAATGCGTGCTCCTCCTCCCCCTCCTCGTCTTCATGCTCCATACTCAGGTTGTGATAGAAGGTCAGAATCTCCAATCCGTCCACAGTAGCCAGACCGGAATACTCTCCACTACCACGATACACCTCCTCCATCACCTCATCCCTCATTGTTCTGACACCAGAATCCCCACTATTCATCGTAGTGCCAAGACGGATGTTGCCCAGATAAATGCTGGCGTAGGTGTCGGGAATACGGACTGCATTCTGAAGGAAGTCCCTGGAGGTCACGGTACACTCCCCCATTATAACAAAAATCACTCCGCCCCAATTCAAGGTGGTGGCGCAAATATTGCATATCTTGCTGTTGCCCACTGCGATGGCAGAAACGACCTCTCCATTCCTGGCCTGCGTGATAGCTTCGAGCTCTGCACGAGTGGAAAAAGTGTCGTCATACGCCGAAACCAGTAATTCCCCGGTCGGCCGGAAAAGGGCCAAATTCGACATTCCGTTGTTAGCCGCCAAGCCACGCAAGAACATCCGTGAATTTTGCATGTCCATACCGCCACGGTTTGATGTGCTCATATCCTCTACCAGGAACAGCATGGACTCTCTAAGCTCCTCCCTCTCCTCCTCAACCTCCGCCACAAAGTAATCAGTGGCTACATGAAGCTCCTCAAGCTCAAGCTCGATTAGCTTCCCCTTGATACCATTGTACAAGGAAACGGAAAGAACAGCCAATCCCACAAAGGTGATGCCCAGCACTGGTAAAATGATTCTAAAAATCAGCCTGCTTCTCTTTTTCATACCACTAAGTCCCTCTCCTTTTCACATTTGCTCCTGCCACCTGCCCACCAACGGGGGGGGGGGGGTACGGATGACATATCATCATTTTATCATGGAAAAGTCAAATAATCAAACAAAAAAAGAGAAAATTATATTTTTTTATAGGATTTCCTACCACAGCCCCTCCACCCAGGAGCATCCTGCAGGAATACACAAAAACAGGGAAAATGCGCTGGCGGCAAAACAGATCGAGTAGAACCTGTTGCAGCAATTCCGTTTGCCGGCCAGTGCACTTACCCCTCCTTTGCTTGCTAGTTATCTGCACTGGCACAAGCATTGTTGCTAGGACAGCTTAAACCGACCCAACTGAGTTTCGAGGCCATGAATAGAGTCACGAGCCTTGATTACCTGGTCAGAAACAATCTGGCTGGTAATGCTGATTTCGTTTACACCGGTAGCCATCTCTGCCATGCTCTGCCCGACGCTGGTGGCCACCACATCAACATTCTTGGCAGAGTCCTGCAGCTCACGAATGTCGCCGGCCATTTGCTTGGAGGTCTGCTGAACCTGCATAGTGGCATCGTTAATCTCATGAAGGGCAAGGAGAACCTGTTTTGAAGCCTCATGCTGCTCTGTCATGGCATTGTCAATTTCCTTCACCAAATGCTCCGTGCTGGCAACCTTACCGGTAATCTTGGAGAACTCCTGCAGGGAAATCTCAGAGGTATTGACCACCTCCTTGATGATGTTGGTGATATTCCCCAGCTCGGTCTTGATAGCTTTGGACTGGGTGGCAGAGTTCTCCGCCAGCTTGCGGATTTCGTCGGCAACAACGGAAAAGCCCTTTCCCGCCTCGCCAGCGTGTGCGGCCTCGATGGCGGCATTCATGGCCAGCAGGTTGGTCTGGCTTGCAATCTGGGAGATGACATTGTTTGCCTCGGACAGGTGGCGGGACTGCTCCGCCATGTGGTCAACCTGCTTTGCCACGTCGTTCTGGCGCTGGCGGGCGAACTCAGTTATCTCAATCAGCTCCTGGTACTCCTGCGCCATCTTGTTGACGGAGTTGGAGACGGAGTTGATGTTACCCACCATCTGCTCGATGGCAGAGGAGGACTCCACGATGCCTGAGGACTGGTCGTCAATCAGGTTGTCCAGCCGCCTGATTCCCTGGACACTGTTGTCCAGCAGGTTTTCCATGGACCGCAGGGCTCCATTGGCCTTGCCCACCAGGTTGTTGACGCTGTTGATATTGGAGGAAATCTCATGGGTGGCGCTGGCAGACTCCGAGGCGGTGCTGGCCAAGGTGTCACCAATCTCCTGAATGGAGTCAGCAATACCCTTGACATCCAGCATCATCCGCTGCTGCTGGCCAACAAAGGTATTCACCTCACGTACCATGATGGCAATCTCGTCGTGGTGACGGTTCTGTATGCGGTAGGTCAGGTCGGAGGTGTCCCCCTCCTCTCCGTTCAGGTTCTCGAAGGCGTGGATGGTGGCCTTGATGGGCTTGATGATGAGGAGGCGGAGGGTCAGCACCAGGAAGACTGACAAGATGCTGATCATGATGGTGGTGAGAATAACGGCAATACTTACAATACCCAAGTAGACTTCCCGCACGTAGTCGAAGCGCTCCACAATGGCAATCATCATGTTTTCAGAAACATCAGGATCCTTGAGCCGTGTGTACATAGCCAAATAGTCAATACCATCCACCAAGGTGTGTCCGATGTAGAGCTCGTTCTGCTTGTACACGGTGTCTAGGATGTGCTGATTCTCCATGCGAGCCTCTGCATGAGTTCCCAGTCCGATGGTGGAACCAACCCGCAGGTTGTTCACAAAAATGCTCACCTCAGTATGAGGAACCTCCACTGCAGAAGCAAGGAATTCTCCATCACTAATCAACAGCTGAATTACCAGAATCAGGTCGCCACGAACACCGCCATTGACAATGCCGGCAGCACTTACATTCATAGTCTTGTCAGTCACCGTGAGGGAAACCACGGGATTTCCTCCTTGGGCCTTTGCAATCAAATTCTGCTCACTGGCAGCAGAAAAGGAGGCGGCGTTGGCACTGAGAATGAGATTACCACGAATGTCGAAGAGGGCGGCATTGCTCAGTCCACTGACCACGCAAAGATTCTGAAGAAAATTCTTTGCAGAGGCATCTGTGGCAAGCTGGGTAGCCATATTCTCATCATCTGCAATCAAGTAGTTAATCTGCCCCAGCAAATCATCCTTTTGGGCTTGGATGGCATTGGGAATATAGTCAATACATTCGACCAATGTGGTGGACTGCATCTCCACCATCCGATCCTTTATGTCGTGATACAACATAAATCCCAAGGTTAAAATTCCGACAATGGCGATAATTCCAACAGACAACAAAATTTTAAAAGTCAGATGCTTTTGTTTTTCCATGATGTACTCCCTCTATTGTCCCATCACCAGTTCCTCGCCCCCCTCGTTATTCGGGGGGGGGGGGGGTGAACTTTTAAGTATATTATAAACCCTGAAATGCGAGAAGTCAATTTTTTGTGCAGTGAAGATACATCATTTATTCATTTTTTTTAGTAATTATTAATATTTTAAGGCAAAATTGACATTTCATTTCTTTTAGAGGAAAGCTCCAAAGACCCTTCCTCTAGAAACTCCACCCGCTTCTCCCGCAAGCGTTAATTTTCAGCCAGGAGAATGACACTGTCCCCCTTGCCCAAGACAACAGAAGAAGATTTCGGCGGATTCAACACTATGTCGAACTCTCCTTCCCCACGCAATTTTTTATACCCCACAGCAATCTCTCCGTACCGTGTAGCGGCTGCGCCCAAGGTATAAAAGTCCACACTTTGTCCCGGCTGCACGTAGCGGGCCGCATCTTTCATGTACAGCTCGGAGCCATCATCAGACAGAAGGTCGTTCAAAATATCGAACTGCTCCCGTGCCTGAGAAATCTGGGTCATCATCAGGGCGGTAATATTGCTGCTGACCACAAAGTCCGTAACCTTGGTTACCCGTGCCAGCTCCTGGTTTTCAACGCATCTCATCTCACTGGTAACCGAGAACTTTGCCCCTGTTTTAGAGGCAATGTCACGAAGCTGCAGCAACAAGAGGAGGGTGCGGGAATCAGATTCCTGGTCATCACCTTCCAAACCAGAAAGAATCAGCACATTATCTGGCCTTGCCGCTAAAAGCTCCTCCAAATTGGCCCTTTGAGAAATATCACAAGTCTTAATTTCTACAGCAAGATTTTTCAGCTGCCCTTGGGAAGGAAGCTCACAATCACGGATGACTTCCTCTGGAGCTGCTATTACAACACTGGATGCAGGCGCAAGATAGCAGTCCAATTCAGCAACCACCTGTTGGAGCAGGTCATTGCAACCCAAAACCAGTGTTTTTTGGATTGCCGAGGAAGAAGGAGTGGTTGGTGCAAAAAGCCCCTTGTTTACAGAAGCGGGCTGACTCTCGGGAACAGAGACACCATCGTCTTCCGCAATGAGAATCAGCTTGTCATCGGCACCAATCCTGGTGGACATGGGCGGGTTCAGCCTTGGCACTCCGCCCTGCACAAGTCCAATGACAGTGGACTTTGGGAAGTACAGGTTGACCTCCTCCATGGTTTTTCCCGTCATGGCAGAAATGTGCTCCACGTAAATCTCATCGCCGTCAAAGCTGAGCAGGTTGGTAAATACCGATGACATGCCGGGCTGGCGGCAGGTGTGGGCCATGATGCGGGCAATGGAATTCTGGAAGAAGAACACCTCAACACGTCCCTTGCCTGCAATGCGGGCGGCCTCCACATTTTCCTCGCTATGGATGAGGGCAGTGATGTAGGCATCCCTGTTGCCGCTATTTTCCAGCACTGTGGCACAGGCAAGGATGGCCTTGACGCTCATAAAGTCGTCCTCTGCATTGACGATGATGGAGCGGCAGGTGTGAGGAGAGCAGATTCCCACGTCTCCCAAGTTGTCCATGGAGCCAGTACGGCAAATAATGCGGGTGGTCCTTGTGTCGCCAATACGCTGGGCAATGGAGTCCTCCATCTCGCTCTTGTCCTGGTTGTCCATCACCACAACAACTGCATCCTTGTGGTTTTCGTTGGCAACAATCAGCTCCCGCAGAATGTTCAGTGCATTCTCGTTGAAGCCCAACAGAATCACGTGGTTTCGCTCCAGCACCTGGGAACGTCCCTTCCGCAGGGAATTCATCTTATCTTCCAAACCGGCACCGATGACACCAATCAGCATACTGGTGATGAACAGGCCACACAGTGTGACCACAGACATAACCAGCATGAACAGGAATCCGCCGCTGTCCCCAGCAATGGTTCCCGCATCGATGGCGTGCATCAGGCTGAGCCACATGGAGGAAAGCACACCGGCCCCCTCCACCTCAGGCAGCAGGGCAACGATAATTCCTGCAATGGCAATGACTACAAAGGTAATTGCAGCCAGCAACACAATCAAAGACAGGGTTCCCTTTGACATGAGATTGTCGAACCAATATCGAACCTTGTCTTTCCAACTTGGATTTCTCATCATTTCCTCCTCAGAAAATATTTATCCAGAGCTAGCCCAGCCTCAGGGAAAGCCCCGCAGTGATGGTGTCCGGCTTGAGGTGCAGCACGGAATACATCTCACCGGACATGCAGAAGCCGCAGTCGTCGCAGACATTTCCTTCCAGCAGGTAGCCGGGGCAGGAGGGCAGACGCTGGCCGTCTATCATCACGTAATTGCATACCCAGCAATATTTTTTGAACCCACGCCGCTTCATGGTTTTGAGGCCGGAGACCGTGTTCATGATGGGGAAGCCCTCCCTTTTCAGCTGGATTATCTCGTCGATGACCTGATGGCGCTCCTCCAGACTCAGGGTCAACTCCTCGGTGCCGGGAAAGGGGGTGTGGATGTTCAGTGCGATGGACTTAATGGCAGGATTCTCCTTGGCATAGTTTACCGTGTCCCGCAGGGAGGGCCGGTTCAGCTTGTTAATGGCCATGGCAATGCTCAGGGCGGGATGACCGCTTTCCCGGATGTTCTTGTCCAGGATGGCAAAGGTTCCCTCCCCCCGCACCTTGTCGTGGTACTCCTGGTAGCCGTCCACGCTGACCCATACGGAGTTGGCCAGGGTGTCGCCAAAGGGCCGCTGGCCGTTGGTGGTGAGGGTGCAGGAAAAAAAGCCAATTTCCTTGGCCAGCTTGTACAGGTCGTTCAAGGTTTTGTCTCCCTCCCGCCACAGTGTCGGCTCGCCCCCCTCAAAGTCCACAAAGCGGGAGCCCTGCTGGTAGCTGTAAATCAGCTCCTCCTTGATTTGCTCATAGCTTTTCATGCTGGAGCACAGGTGACCCGACGGCGTGCAGTGCTTGCAGCGCAGATTGCAGTAGTCGGTGACAAAGAGCACCGTCTGCAGGGGCTTCTTCCTTCCCAAAATCCTGCTCTGGAAAAACCACCAGGGCATGTAGGCTGCTTCTTTTATCATGTTATCTCCTCTCGAAATACCTGCTATAGGCGGGCCACACCAGAACGGCGGGCGGCAGCGGCGACGGCGGTAGCGACGGCATCCCGAACACGTGGGTCAAAGGCGGCCGGGATGATGTAGTCGGCGGAAAGCTTTTCTGGCTCCACCAGGTCCGCCAGGGCCTGGGCGGCGGCAATCTTCATTTCATCGTTGATGTCGGAGGCCCGCACATCAAAGGTCCCCCGAAAAATGCCGGGGAAGGCCAGCACGTTGTTGATCTGGTTGGGATAGTCGCTGCGTCCCGTGGCAACCACGGCGGCACCGGCGGCACGGGCCTCGTCAGGGAAGATTTCCGGTGTCGGATTGGCGCAGGCAAAGACAATGGCATCCTTGTTCATGGTGGCCACCATCTGGGCCGTGACGGTTCCCGGCGCACTGACTCCAATGAACACGTCGGCTCCCACCAATGTCTCCGCCAAGGTTCCCGCCTTACGCTCCAGGTTGGTGACGGCAGCAATCTCCTCCTTGATGGGATTCATGTTGTCCCCCCGTCCCGCATAGACGGCTCCGCTCCTGTCGCAGAGGGTGATGTGAGCAAAGCCGCAGGCCAGCAAAAGACGGCAGATGGAAATGGCGGCAGCCCCCGCACCATTGATGACGATGCGGACAGCTTCCTTTGTCTTGCCCACCAGCTTGAGGGCATTCAGCAGACCCGCCAGAGTCACCACAGCGGTGCCGTGCTGGTCGTCGTGGAAGATGGGAATGTCGCATTTTTCCTTGAGCTTCCGCTCAATCTCGAAGCAGCGGGGAGCAGCGATGTCCTCAAGGTTCACACCGCCAAAGCTGCCGGAAATCAGGTAGATGGTGTTGACGATTTCGTCCACATCCTTGCTCTTGATGCACAGGGGGAAGGCATCCACACCACCGAATTCCTTGAACAGCACGCACTTGCCCTCCATAACCGGCATTCCTGCCTCCGGCCCGATGTCTCCCAGCCCAAGCACGGCAGTTCCATCTGTCACCACCAGGCACATATTGTGGCGACCGGTGAGCTCGTAGCTCTTGTCCACATCCTTCTGGATGGCAAGGCAGGGTTCCGCCACACCGGGAGTGTAGGCCAGGGACATGTCCTCCCTCGTTTTGACCGGCACCTTGGACACCACCTCCAGCTTGCCCTTCCACTCACCATGCCGCTTCAGCGACTCTTCCGCATAATTCATACTGCCTCCTGCAATGTTCCTACAAGAGTACCATCTTCTTTCCCACAATGCAAGATGACAGACAAATGCCAAAGGAATCGAAGCTTCTCCCTGCGAAACAGGGAAGAAGACTGCGTATTGTCAGCAACAGTACCCAGAATTATTCTGCGTACTATTGGCAATTTATGTTATAAGTATCTTGCGTATTATCGGCAATTATGATACAAATTATCCTGCGTATTATTGGAGCTTTGAACTACAATTAAATTGCGCACTGTAAGGCAGGAGATGAGGATGGAAATAAGGAGGAAGACGTACCAGAAGCTGAGGGAATGGCGGGAGACGACTCAGGGAACCAAGGCGGCGTTCATTGAAGGGGCAAGGCGAATCGGCAAGTCCACGGTGGCCCAGCAATTTGCCCGCAGTGAGTATAAATCCTACATCTTGGTGGACTTCAACAATGTTTCTCCCCGCATCACGGAGAACTTCCAGAACCTGCACCAATTGGACGTGTTCTTCCAGAACCTGTCGCTGGAATATGGGGTACGGCTCCACCGGCGGGAATCCGTCATCATCTTTGACGAAATCCAGAAATTTCCTAGAGCCAGGGAGTCCATCAAGTATCTGGTGCAGGATGGGCGTTACGACTTTATCGAGACTGGCTCCCTGATTTCCATCCATGAGAACGTGAAGGACATCACCATTCCCTCCGAGGAACGAAAGATAAAGATGTATCCCATCGATTTTCAGGAATTTGCGGTGGCAGCAGGGGAGGAGGTGCTGCTGGACTACATCCGCAACTGTCTCCAGAAGAAGCTTCCCTTGGACAACAAGTTTCACGGCAAGGCAATGCGGCTGTTCCGGGAATACCTGCTGGTGGGCGGGATGCCCCAGAGCGTGGTGGCCTACTTGGAGGGAGACCGGGACTTTGCCGCTAGCGACGTGGAAAAGCGGGACATCCTAAACCTGTACCGGGACGACATCAAGAAGGCGGCACGTCGCTACAACTCCAAGGTTTCTGCCCTCTTCGAGCATATTCCCGCCTACCTTTCCACCCACGAGAAAAAGATTGTCTTAAGCGAGATAGCGCCAGGTGCCACCTTCGACCGGTACGACGACCCCCTGTTCTGGCTGGAGGATTCCATGATTTGTAACCTATGCTATCGCTGCAACGATCCCAACGTGGGGTTCGCCCTGAACAAGAATACCTCGGCCGTCAAGTGCTACATGGGCGACACTGGACTTTTGGTGAGCCTGGCATTCAGCGAGAACGAGCTGGCCAGCCAGCAGCTGTACAAGTCCATCATGGAGGGGCGGCTGTCGCTGAACCAGGGGATGCTCTTTGAGAACATGGTGGCTCAGATGCTGGCCGCCCAGGGACGACAGCTCTACTTCTACACTCGCTACAACGAGGATAAGCATAGGAATGACATGGAGATAGACTTTCTCCTCTCCAACGAGAGCAAGACAAATTTCAAGATTTTTCCCATGGAGGTGAAGTCCGCCAAGAACTACAGCACCACCTCCCTGGGAAGCTTCCGAAAGCAGTTCGGCAGGAAGGTGGAGGGCGGCTACATCATCCATCCCAAGCAGTTTTCCGTGGAGGACGGGGACACCGGCCCGCTGACGAGGCTGCCGCCCTATATGCTGCCCTTCCTCTTTGACCACGAGGACTGGAGGTGAGGGAGCTGCTAAAAAGGCGACAGTGGTAAAAAAAGAGCGGTTCAGTGAACGCACCGAACCGCTCCTTATGCAAATCTACCGCTAGAAAAATTTACTGCTGCTTGGTGAAAACAGAACCATCGTCCAACCAAGCCTTGCCGGAGGCAGAGACAAGTCCTGTTGATTCACTCAAATCCAATGGATTGCCCTCCTGCCACGTGATGGTGAAGAAATTTCCATTTCGGGTAACATTAGTTGAGACAACAGTTGCTCCACCAGATCTTAAAGTCGCCCCGTTATTATCAAAACTGATAGTTGCATCTGCATTATTCTTAGAAACAACATTTCCAGTCCAAGTGCCTGTTAAGTCGTCAGACTTGGTGGACTTCTTGACAAATGTCATGTCAAGTGGTTCTCTCCGAGTCACTTCCGTAGGAACAGTCAAAACCATTACATCATTGGCATCCACCATCTTCATGGTCAATGACACAGAAACCTCGCTTCCCCCAGCCAGTTCCGCAGGAAACTGCACCCTGGATGTAGTGGCATTCCTGCCATCAACGGTGTAGGTCCCCTTCAGTTCCTCTCCATCCATTACTGTAGTGAAGTTACCATCTTTTAGGGTTGCAGTTGCACTTCCATCAGTAGACTTCCACTCTCCTGCAAACCTGTCTCCTGCAAAATCAGCATTTACCTTCTTGGTGAAAGTCACTTTTTTTCCACCCCAATCTGGACTTGTCAATTCCAAAGTATCCTCTGATTTCAATGTCACAGTGATGGTTTCCTCTTTTCCATCCTCAGTAGTTGTTACTGTGACAGTCTTACCGTCAGGAGAGACATGATATTTACCTTCAAACTGTTCATAGGACTGAAGAACATACGTACCATCATCATTAAACGTTAAAGTTATCTCTCCAGACTCCTCATCCATCCATGTTCCAACAAAGGGTGTGCGGCTCCCTTCCTTGACTGGCTCTGGGGCGGGAGCTGGCTCTGGGTCGGAATCATGCTTGCAACCAATGGCAAGGGATAACGTCAGGGCCATCAAAACGAACAAAGAAACACGTACAAGCTTTTTCATACTCAATTCCTCCTTAGGTACGAAAAGAAAAAAAAACAGATAATATCAATATCTTTGTAGGCCTACTTATATAATGATAATATCCATTATATATACTGTCAATATATATTTTAAAAACAGGTATACTGTACATGACTGTAACTATCGCTGGTTTGACTTGATAATGAAAACATGAAGCTGGAGATACAGAGACGCTTAGCCGAAAACTTAAAACGCTTGCGAAAGGAACGGAAACTAACCCAATTTGAGCTGGCGGAAAAGGCCAATATTTCGGAAGCGATGATAAAGAGCGTGGAGCTATGCCTATCATGACCCAGCGAAAAGACCCTCACCCAGCTGGCAGAAGCTCTGGAGGTGGACATCCTCAAGTTTTTTATCCCTTCCGACACCACTAGCCAGATAGAGAAGAAGCTTTTTTGCGAGCTGAAGGATGTCATCACCAGGAACTACAACACCTACCTTCGAACCATGCTGGCAGACCTGGAGATAAGGTCATAAAAAAGACGGCCGGGAACTCAGGGCAACCGCATTATAATTTTTGAAGAGCATTCAGTAGAGACTTTGCATCTTGTACTGTCTGCAGTATTTTTCGGCAAGCCCGTGACTGAAGAATTCCTTCACATCAATCGTGACTCCACCTCCGCCCACAGTTGCGACTACCCCTTTTTTCTGGTACAATGTCCTGTTATGCAGTTCGACAATCCCCTGATTATCCAAAGCGACCGCACCATTCTGTTGGATGTCCATGCTCCCCGAGCCAAGGAGTGCCAGGCAGCCCTCATCCCCTTTGCCGAATTGGAGCGCTCCCCGGAGCACCTGCACACCTACCGCCTCACTCCGCTCTCCTTGTGGAACGCCACCAGTGCCGGCTTTACCCCTGAGGATGCGGTTGCCGTGCTGAAGGAGTTCGCCCGCTATGAACTGCCCCCCTCCATCGCCACATGGATTCAAGAAACTGCCGGACGATTCGGAAAGTTGCTTCTTCTGCCAGCCCCCTCCGACGATGCGGGGCAGGAACAACTATATCTTTTTACAGAACATTCAATTATCTATCGGGAGCTGGCCGCCACCCCTGCCCTGAAAAAACTCATCCTCCCAACTGGAGACACCCAGCGCTTCCTGCTACCCCTCACCCTGCGGGGAACGGTAAAGCAGGAGCTGCTGAAGCTGGGCTGGCCAGTGAAGGATGAGGTTCCCCTGGTGGAGGGGGAGCCGCTGGAAATCATGCTGCGGAAAACCACCCTTTCTGGCAGCCCCTTCGCTCCCAGGCAGTACCAGCAGGCCGCCGCCGACGCATTGGTGGGCAACAAGGGGCCGGGCACTGGATTCGGTACCATCGTCCTGCCCTGCGGAGCGGGAAAGACCATCGTGGGCATGACCATCATGGAGCGGCTCCAAACCAGCACCCTCATTGTCACCACCAACATCTCTGCCGTCCACCAGTGGATGGGAGAGCTGCTGGACAAGACGGAGCTGACGGCCGACCAAATCGGGGAGTACACGGGTGAGAACAAGATTATCAAGCCGGTAACGGTGGCTACCTACCAGGTGCTCACCTGGCGGCCGGACAAGGAGTCGCCCTATCCCCACTTCCAGCTGTTCCGGGAGCGGCCCTGGGGCTTGATTATTTACGACGAGGTGCACCTGCTGCCCGCCCCAGTTTTCCGGGTGGTGGCAGAATTGCAGGCCATCCGTCGGGTGGGATTGACCGCCACCCTGGTGCGGGAGGATGGCTGCGAGGGCCACGTGTTCAGCCTGGTGGGACCAAAGCGCTACGACGTGCCCTGGAAGGAGCTGGAGCAGTCAGGCTGGATTGCCACGGCGGAATGCGTGGAGCTGCGGCTGGACCTGAGCCCCCACAAGGAGCTGGAGTACACGGTGGCAGCCCCCCGCAGCAAGCACCGCCTTGCCAGCGAAAATCCCGCCAAGATTCCAGTGGTGCAGGAGCTGGTGCGCCGCTTTCCCACAGACAAGATTCTCATCATTGGTCAGTACCTTGACCAGCTGAAAGAGATTGCACGGCTGCTGGACATTCCCGTCATCACCGGCTCCACTCCCAACGGCCAGCGGGACCAGCTCTACGGCGACTTCCGTAGCGGAAAGCTTCGGATTCTGGCGGTGTCCAAGGTGGCCAACTTTGCCATCGACCTGCCGGACGCATCCATGGCCATCCAGATTTCAGGCACCTTCGGCAGCCGACAGGAGGAGGCCCAGCGGCTGGGCAGAATCCTCCGCCCCAAGGAGCGCACCGCCCGATTTTTTACCCTCATCTCCCGCAACACCAGCGAGGAGGAATTCAGCGCCAACCGCCAGAAGTTTTTGGCCGAGCAGGGATACGCCTACAAGCTCATCCGCTACACCGAGCCAGCTGACCTGGACCAGCTGCAGGAATCCCTACCGGATTGCAGCCACAACGGCTCCTGCGGATTCCTGCCAACACAAGCAGAAGGAGGCCAGCCATGAGCCCTGCCACCACCCGACAACAGCGGGACGACCGTGCCCAGAAGGTAATTCAGTGGCAGGAATGCCTCACCACCCTGCCGGACGCCATCTTCTTTGAGCTGATGCGGTTGTACCTGGGAGAACTCAAGACACCCTACAACAAGCAGAACCTCATCCAGCAGCTGGGAGCCTTCCTCCACAAGGAGCAGGTGCAGAAGACCATCCTGATGCTGCTTTCTCCTCTGGAATGTCAGCTCATCACTGCCCTGGCCCTGCTGGACCACCCTAATCTGGAAACCCTTGCCGCATTCTTTTCCGACACCCTCACCCATTCCCAGCTGAACGCACACCTCATGAATCTGGAGGAGCGGCTGGTGATATACCGGGACACCAGCCAACGGCTCCTGAGGCAGCAGCCTCCCTTCGTCCTCAACCCCATTCTGGAGCCACTTTTGCAGCAGCGGATTCATCCTGCACACCTGCTGCCCCTGCCAAAGGATTTTCAGAACCAGCCCCATTCGGAGCACCTGCCCCAGCTTTCTCCCTCCCTGCTGGCGGCCTTCTACGCCTTTGTGCAGGAGGTGAGCGACCTGTGCCGACAGGACGGCAGCCTGAAGAAGCGGGTGATCCAGCGGCTGGAGCAGGCCTTTCACTTCATGTTCATGGAGGACACCATCCAGTTCTTCCAGACCCTCGTCACCAGCCTGCGGAACCTTTCCCTGCTGAAGGAGGAAGCCAAGGGCTTCCAGCCTGACTACACACGGTGGTGTGCCTTTGCCCAGATACCCTTCCACCTGCAGGCAGCATACCTGGCGGCAGCGGCCTGCGGACGGGACACCAGAGGCAACCTGCAGAAGAAGGCCAGCCACTTCCTGACCCTCACGGAGCTCTGTCCCCCAGAAGGCTTTACCCAGGATGTCTACCTCCGGCTTGAATTCCTCATCCAGCACCTGAATCCCCAAGTGCTCAGCCATCACCCCGGCACTCCCCCAGGCGGGGATCCCCGGAGCAGTGCCCCCCATGGCGGCAGCCGCTTTGCCCGGATGATGGCAGCCGCCGAGAAGAAGCGCATGGCCCAGCCGGAGCCCCAAAACCAAGCCATGGACAATGACTCCCAGTCCAGCCAGCAGGAAGACCACCAAGAGCCAGCGGCGGAAGGGACCAACGCCATGTGGTGCGCCAGCCTGTTCCAGGCAGGAACCAAGCTGGGAATTTTCCGTCAGACAGGAACTGGCCACGGCATCAGGGAAACCCTGCAGCCCGTGTTCCATCCCCACCTGCCCCAGGAACCCTTGCCGGTGCAGGAACGGGGCCACCTCACCCTGGACTCCGCCCTCACCGCCACCCTGCTTCCCGGCTTGAGCCTCGCCCAGCTGCTGCAAATCATGCCCATGCTGCGACTGAGACGCTACGACACCGCCATGACCCTGGAAATCACCAAGGCAGCCTGCATCCAGTGCTTTGACCAGGGACTCACCCCCCAGTCCATCCAGGAAAGACTTTCCCGCTTCCTTCACCATGGCTTTCCCCAGCACCTTTCCGTGGCCTTGGAGGACTGGCACCACTCCTACAGCAGGGCCACCCTGTACAAGGGATACATCCTCCACCTCAAGGAAAAGAAGGATTACTCCAACCATCCGGTTCTGTCTCCCCACATCGTCACGGAGCTGGAGGCAGGCATCCACCTCATGGACTTCGCCAACGACCAGGAGGCCCAGGAAATCCTTGCCAAGGCGGGCTTTGAAAGCTCCCGATCCATCAAGAAGGCTCCCGCCAAAACCACCGCCGCCATCTTCCCCCAGCATCTGCCGGAAATTCCCCTTGACCACCTCCTGAAGTCACGGCAGCAGGAACAGACTGACTGGCAGGAGCAGACCCAGAGCCAGCAGCAGCACTTGACTCAGCTGCAGGAAATGCTGGTAGCACTGGACCTTCCCACCCACCAGATGGAGGGCCTTCAGTTCCGCATCAACAGGAAAATCCTTCTGGTGCCGGAACAGCTGCAGGGAGCCTCGGTGAAGATGGAGCAGCTGGAGGCCAGTGGCATGGACTTTGTAGGCAAGGTCCACGTGGCGGAGCAGGCCATCAACCACAAGTCACTGCTGCGGCTCACCTACCTCACGGAAGGACAGGAGCCTCAGATTCTGGAGGGCATTCCCCTGGAAATCCAGAAGGTGCAGGGAGACTGCCTGGTAGTCCTGCAGGCCCCATCTCCTCAGCAGATTCCACAGCAGGGGGAATCCACGTCTCTGGAAGACACCACAGCGAGTGCCCTTTCAGCTGGAGCGCCCGCTGTGGAAACTCATTCCCTCAGCCGTGCCCATGTGGTTCGAAGAATTCAAGGCTCCATTTTTGCCACGAGACAGTAGGCTTTTTGGCTTTTGGGGACGATTATAATACTAAGGGAGAACAAGATATGGATTTCAGCAGGATTCAGGCCGTCATATTCGACTTTGATGGAGTCATCGCCGACACCGCAGCAGACATTGCCAGCTCCGTAAATACCACCCTAGAGCATTTCGGCTACCAGTCCCTGTCCCAGGAGCAGGTAATCATTTTTGTGGGCAATGGTGCTGAACGCCTGCTGAGACGATCCATTGCAGCTTCCATGCAGATCTCAAAAAAGATACTACCAGAGGAGGAGACGCCACCCTTCGAGGAGGTCTACGCCTGGTACGTTGATTACTACAAGCAGCATTGCATCGAAAAGACCATCCTCTATCCCGGTGCCCAGGATCTGCTGGAACTCCTTTCCATCCAAGACATGCCCTGCGCCATCGTCTCCAACAAGCCCCACGAAATAACCGATGCCATCCTGAACAAGCTGGACATCCATCGGTACTTTGCGTCCATCATCGGACCGGAGCAGACCAGCCATGTGAAGCCCGACCCGGAAGGGCTGATTCTTGCCCTCCAGCATATCAACGAGGGCCGCCAGAAGGTCGGGAAGTGTCAGATTCTGCCCGAGAACGTGCTGATGGTAGGAGACTCCGCCACCGACATCCAGGCTGGGCAAAATGCCGGCACCAAGACCTGTGCCATAGCCAGTGGCTACGGCAACAAGGACAAGCTGGCTGCCAGCGGAGCCGACTACACCATCCACATGGTCTGCCAGCTGTTGGTGCACCTTCAGTGCATCACATCTCCTCCCCAGGCCCACTCATGAACCGCTCTTACCTCATCCAGGCCTTCAAGGTCACCATCCCCGTCCTCTTCGGCTACCTTGCCATCGGCATTCCCTTTGGCCTCATGCTGGTAAGTGCCGGTTATCCTTGGTGGCTCGCTCCCATTATGAGCGTCCTCATGTACGCTGGTGCAGGACAATACATGGCCGTCTCCCTTTTTGCCGCTGGAGCAAGCCTTTCAGTGACAGCCCTCACCATGCTGCTGCTGAACATCCGCCACATCGTCTACGGCCTCTCCCTCATCACACCCTTCAAGGCTACCGGCAGATGGAAGCCCTATCTGATCTTTGCCCTCACCGACGAGACCTACGCCCTCATGACCAGCTGTCCCCTCCCCAAGGGAGTACCGGCAGGCTCCTTCTACGGTGCCATCGCCCTGTTGGACCATCTCTATTGGATTTCAGGCAGCCTTATCGGGGCAGTGGCTGGAACCCTCATTCCTTTTTCCTTTGCGGGAGTAGACTTTGCCCTCACCGCCTTGTTCGCCGTGCTGTTGATAGACCAGGTGAAGAAGTCTAGGGATCTGGAACCTCCCCTCATCGGATTTGCCGTCACACTGGCGGCGGTCTTTCTAATTCCCTCGGACTACGTGCTGCTGGCTTCCCTGACGGCGGGAGTCGCTGTGCTGATGCTGGTTCGGCGGCCCCTTCCCTCCAGTCCAGCCACTCCCCGGAAAGACTCCACAGGAGACATGACATGAGCCTCCCGTTGAACGCCGCCCTGCTGGCAACCCTTGTAGCCGCACTGGTGATCTTTGCCACCAGACTCTTCCCCTTTGCACTCTTCTCCAGACGGGAGCCGCCACCAGTCCTTCGCTTTGTAGAGAAATACATTCCTCCCATGATCATGGCCATCCTGCTGGTGTACTGCCTCAAAGACGTGGACTTCCTCCACCGCCCCTTCGGACTCCCCCAGCTGGTGGCGCTGGCCTTCACCGTCATCACCTATCTTTGGAAAGGCAATTCCATGGTGAGCATCTTCGGAGGCACCATCATTTTCATGATATTGCGGAATCTATAGATTATAAAAGTCGACTATTTCTTTAGTTTACCAAATTTTAATTATTCTGATTACTTGACATATTCTTCATTGTGGTTTATTCTAATTGCGGCCACATCGTGGCTGATAAACTCTCTCCAATGTGTGCGGGAAACTGCACACACGGGGGGGGGGGTAAGAAGCTACCCTCCTCCCCCATTTTTTATCCCTTGGCTTGCCCCCTGCTTTATGTTATACTTTCCTATATGAGCCAGATTACCATTCTTCCCGGCAGACCAATGCCCTATGGCGCCTCTCCTGTCCGCTCTGGAGTCAATTTTAGCGTCTTTTCACGGAACGCCACATCTGTAACCCTCGACATATTCGAGAACCCTGACGACAGCACTCCGATTTTTTCCTACACCCTGAATCCTGCCATCAACAGGACTGGCGACATCTGGCATGTCTGCCTCCAAGGTGTCCAGCCCGGTGCCCTCTACCTGTACCGGGTGGACGGAGCCTTCGATCCCAAGAACGGCCATCGGTTCAACAAGAATCAGCTCCTGCTGGACCCCTACGCAAAGGCTCTGACAGACACCTCCATCTTTGCCAACCTGCCGCCCCACTACCGCACACCGGTGGACAAGCTGGACGTGGAGCTGGAAAAGCTCCGCTCGGCCCAAGGCTTTCCCAAGTGCGTGGTGATTGACGACAGCGAATTTGACTGGGAGGGAGACCGTCCTTTGAACTATGGCATGAAGGACTCCATCATCTACGAGACCCACCTGCGGGGCTTTACCGCCAGCCCCACCTCCAAGGTCAAATTCCCCGGAACCTACCGTGGCATGACGGAAAAGATTCCCTACCTCAAGGAGCTGGGAATTACCAGCGTGGAGCTGCTGCCCATCCAGGAATTCGACGAGTACGAGAACGCCAACACCAATCCCCGCACCGGAGAGCGGCTGAAAAACCACTGGGGCTACAGCACCATCGCCTTCTTTGCCCCCAAAGCATCCTACGCCGCAGACAGAAGTCCCGGCGGAGCGGTGCGGGAATTCAAGGAGATGGTAAAGGAATTCCACAAGGCGGGAATTGAAATCATCCTGGACATTGTATTCAACCACACGGCGGAGGGCAACGAGCACGGCCTCACCCTGAATTTCCGTGGCTTTGACAACTCCATCTACTATCTTTTGGTGGACGACCAAAAGCAGTACTACAAGAATTATTCTGGCTGTGGCAACACCGTCAACTGCAACCATCCCGTAGTCCGCAGCCTCATCATCGACTGCCTGCGCTACTGGGTGACAGAGATGCACGTGGACGGCTTCCGCTTTGACCTGGCCTCCATCCTGGGGCGGGACAAGAATGGCAACCTCATCAACAATCCGCCGGTGCTGGAACGGATTGCCGAGGATCCTGTGCTACGTAACACAAAGATTATTGCGGAGGCCTGGGATGCCGGCGGAGCCTACCAGGTAGGAAGCTTCCCCGGCGGACGCTGGGCCGAATGGAACGACCGCTTCCGGGACGACTGCCGCCGCTTCTGGCGTGGGGACGACCACCTTGCCGCTGCTGCTGCCACCCGCATTGCAGGCAGTGCCGACCTCTACGGAGACGACGGACGCAAGCCCTACCACTCGGTGAATTTTGTCACCAGCCATGACGGTTTTACCATGAACGACCTGGTGTCCTACAACGGCAAGCACAACGAGGAAAACGGCGAGAACAACCGTGACGGCTCAGACAACAACTCCAGCTTCAACTACGGCTACGAGGGGCCAACCCAGAACAAGGCCATCGAAAAAATCCGCAACCAGCAAATGAAGAATTTCCTCTGTAGCCTCATCTTCTCCCAGGGTACCCCCATGCTCCTGTGCGGGGACGAAATCCGCCGCAGCCAGCGGGGCAACAACAACGCCTACTGCCAGGACAACGAGCTTTCCTGGCTGGACTGGACCTTCACCGAAAGCCACCGAGAAATCCTTACCTTCACCCAAAAGGCCCTGCAAGCCAGACGGAACCATCCTGTTTTCCGCCGGCTGGAATTCTTTGAGGGAAGACGACACGGCGGCCCCGCCTCAGCCCTTCCTGACATCAGCTGGTTCGACCCCGCAGGACAGGAGCCAGACTGGGAGAAGGCAAACCACTTTTTGGCCTACCGACTCAGCGGCAGCAGGCTGGAGACCGGAGCCGATGTGGACGACTGGGACTTCTTTGTCATGTGCAACTCCGACACAAAGGATGTTACCGTCACCCTGCCTCCCCCTTCCAGGGGCAAGAAGTGGCACGGCTTTGTGGACACCTCCGCCCCCTCCCCCGACGACTTCATCCCGGAGGACCAGCTGGAGCCGCTGGAGGTGCAGAAAACCTACGTGCTGCCAGCCAGAACCACGGCGATTTTGGTGGGAAAATAAGCTGGTGGGGGACGGGAGGCAAAATGCAGGCTGTCATCCAGAAATGGGGAAACACCTCCCTGCATCCTCCCAAACCACGTTGCCTTGACATATTCACCTTGTGGGATTATCATTTAAATGCTCTGGAGCATTATCAGGAATAGTGGCCAGAGTAATATGGACAGAAGGAACGATGATGACTTTCGACAAGGAACAATTCAAAGACGCCCTTACCCGCCGACTCAAGCGACAGTACGGCAAGGACAGCACCCAGACCAGCAAGCACGACCTGTTTGACGCAGTTTCCGCCACCGCCTTGGACGTAATCATGCCCAACTGGATGGAAACACGGCGCAATTACGCCCACAAGCCCACCCGGCAGGTGTACTACCTCTCCGCCGAATTCCTCATGGGACGAGCCCTGGGCAACAACCTCATCAACATGGGCATTAAGGATGCCGTGGTGGAGGTCCTGAAAGACCTGGACATTGACTATAACATGATAGAAGACGAGGAGCCGGATGCAGGACTGGGCAACGGTGGCCTAGGCCGTCTGGCTGCCTGTTTTCTGGACTCCCTGGCCACCCTGGACTATCCTGGCCACGGCTACGGCATCCGCTACGAATACGGCATGTTCGAGCAGCATATCGAGAACGGCTATCAGGTGGAGTATCCCGACTGCTGGCTCAAGTTCCGAGACCCCTGGGAAATCAAGCGCAGTGACCTGGCGGTTTCTGTGGTCTTTGGCGGCCGCATTGCAGTCCGTCGTGACGACACAGGCCGGGAGCACTTTGCCATTGACGGCGGCGAGGTGGTGACTGCCACCCCCTTCGACATGCCCATCATCGGCTTTGATACCAAGACCGTGAACACCCTGCGGCTATGGCAGGCATCCTCACCCAACGGCTTTGACCTCCAGCTGTTCAACAACATGGAGTACAGCCGGGCTGTGGAGCGGCAGACCAATGCCGAGAATATCTCCCGTGTCCTGTATCCCAACGACTCAGGCCCCAGCGGAAAGGCCCTGCGCCTCAAGCAGCAGTACTTTTTCACCTCCGCCAGCCTTCAGGATTTGGTGCGGGCCTACGTCAACACCTACGGCCCCGAATTCTCCCAGTTCGCCGACCTCCACGTCATCCAGCTGAACGACACCCACCCGGTGGTGGCCATTCCAGAGCTGATGCGCATCCTGATGGACAGCTACGGCCTCAGCTGGGAGGATGCCTGGGACGTGGTGAGCAAGACCTTTGCCTACACCAACCATACCATCCTGGCAGAAGCCCTGGAGAAGTGGCCCATCGACATCTTCCAGGGGCTGCTCCCCCGCATCTATCAGATTGTGGAGGAAATCAACCGCCGCTTCCTCATCAGCCTGCGGGAGCTCTATCCCGGAGACTACGCTAAGCACGACCGCATGTCCATCATCAGCCACGGCATGGTGCACATGGCCTGGCTTGCCATCCACGGCTCCTTCAGCGTGAATGGAGTGGCGGCCCTCCACACTGAAATCCTCAAGTCCCACGAGCTGCGGGATTGGGCAGAGCTGTACCCGGAGAAATTCAACAACAAGACAAACGGAGTCACCCAGCGGCGCTGGCTTTTGAGCGCCAATCCGGCGCTGGCAAACTTCATCACCTCAAAGATTGGCCACGGCTGGGAAAAAGACCTGTCCCAGCTGCGGCAGCTGGAGAAATTCGCCGATGACCCTGAGTCTCAGCAGAAATTCCTGGACATCAAGCGGGCCGACAAGCAGAAGCTGGCCCAGTACCTGAAGGTGACGCAAAACGAGTTCCTGGACCCCGACTCCATCTTTGACATGCAGATTAAGCGTCTCCACGAGTACAAGCGGCAGCTGCTGAATGTGCTGCACATCATGTACCTGTACAATCGAATCCTGGAGGAGCCGAATTTCAATCCGCCACCACGTACCTTCATCTTTGGTGCGAAGGCGGCATCAGGCTATCGCCGGGCAAAGACCATCATCAAGCTCATCAACACTGTGGCGGAGCGCATCAACAACGACCGCCGGGTGAAGGGCAAGCTGCGGGTGGTCTTTGTGGAGAACTACCGGGTCAGCCTGGCAGAAAAGCTCTTCCCCGCCTCCGATGTCTCAGAGCAGATTTCCACCGCAGGAAAGGAGGCCTCCGGCACCAGCAACATGAAGTTCATGCTGAACGGTGCCCTGACACTGGGAACCATGGACGGGGCCAACATCGAGATTGTGGAGGAGGCAGGGGCTGAGAACGCCTTTATCTTTGGACTCACCTCCGAAGAAATCCTGAAGATTGAGCAGGAGCACAGCTACAATCCCCAGAAGTACCTTGACCGGAACCCCCAGCTGGCCAAGGTGATGAACCAGCTCATAGACGGCACCTACGACCCCACCTGCCAGCTGTTCAAGGAAATCTACGATTCCTTGATTTACGGTGTGGAGGGGCAGCGCCCCGACGTGTACTACGTCCTTGCCGACTTTGACGCCTACGTTGCGGCCCAGGAAAGGGTTGCCGAGGAGTACCAGGACCGCAACGCCTGGGCACGCAAGGCCATCCTGAACATCGCCCGCTCCGGCAAGTTCAGCTCAGACCGCACCATCGAGGACTACGTGCGGGACATCTGGAAGCTGGAGAGGCAGAGCTTCTAAGGGCCTATTTCCCCAAAACAACGAATCCCGGAGCCAAGGAGAAGCTGGTTCCGGGATTTTTTATAAAAGAGCTGAACAATGGCATGGCATCGGCAAAATATTGACAAGAAACAGTCATTTTTCTATCCTGTGCAGGTTGCTAAGGAGGCACTATGAAAAAATTCGCTTTGTTGGGAATCATCCTTTCAATTTTATTTATTGTATCAAGCTGTACCAAAAAAACCAAGGAAGTGGTGCCAGAAACGATTTGGTCTGGAACCACCGACATACAGGGAATTCCCTTATCAAGCACCCTCACTATTTTTTCTGATGACAGCTTCACCTTGGACACCACCGTCACCTTTTTTGGGGTGGGGATGGATTTTAACAAGGTGGGGTTAGGAACGGTTCAGGAGAATGCCTCGGCAGAGGGCGAGATTACCTTCGTCTTGGAGGAGCTTGCCTCAGACATAGTTCCCCTGCTGGAGTCGGTGGGAGCCGCTGCAATTCCCCTGCCCCTCACCATCACCGCCACCATCAAGGATGAAACCCTCACCCTGCCGGATATTGGTTTGGGACAAGAAATTGTGCTGGTACGGCAGTCAGTGGAGGAATGAGATTCTTCTGGAAATTGGAGCCAGATGGTCAGGATGCCTCTAGAGGGATGCTGACCATCTGGCTTATTATTTTTAAATGAACGGTCCTTCGTTCGGGACACAACATCAAGTAATTTTAGGATTGGTGGGTTGGTATTTTAAAAGTAACGGTAGGCTGTCTAGTTTTGTGTACCACTTACTCCCATTCAGTCCTCCTGGAAGAAGATACCGTGGGGTTTAGTGCTGAATTCATTGGGGACTATAGTTGCGATTACGAAATACTATAAATTCACGGTGTTTTGAGCTATTTCGTCCATAACTTCCTTATTCATGAGCCTTCGTTCCTTGTCAAAGAGCCAGCCAATTTCGAGGAGCCTGCGGCGGCGGAATTGCCGTTCCACCCACCAATCCCCACCCGTCACTTTTTTGGACAGGTAAAAGCAGCTGTCTGTTGAAGACAGAATTTCCATCGCCTATACTTTAGTGTATGCCACCCATCCACCTTTCATACGTTTTCATGCTGTTTTTGGCCTACAGTCTTGTCGGCTGGATTTGGGAAACTGCCTATTGTTCGGTCAAGAACGGGCACTTCATCAACCGGGGATTTCTGCGGGGGCCACTGTGTCCTGTCTACGGATTCGGCGGAATGCTCATCATGTACCTGCTGCAGCCCTGGGCCCACACCTGGATTCCCCTCTTCTTTGCCAGCATGGTAATTGTCTCGGTTCTGGAATACTTCACCAGCTGGCTGCTGGAAGCCCTCTTCCACACCCGCTGGTGGGACTATTCTAGCGAGAAATTCAACCTCCACGGAAGGATTTTCCTTGGTGGCGCCATCTGCTTTGGGGTGATGGGCACCCTGATTGCCCACTTCCTGCATCCCTGGCTGGAGTCACGGATTCTTTCCATCCCGCTGCCTACCGCCCGCATCATCGCCTGGGCCCTCTTTGCACTCTTCATGCTGGATTTCATCACCACCGTCCATGGGCTGGTGGATTTCACCATCTACGAGACTAGGCTGAAGGATTTCACCGAGTCCCTGCGAGATAGATTCCATGGGGAGGAGTGGCTTGAGGAAAAGGAGCAGTCCCTGGGCCAGCTCTTCCAGCGGGTGCGGGAACGACTGCAGGAGGACAAAAGCAGGGCGAACCAGCATCTTCTGGAGCGGTTGGAGTCACTGAGTCAGCGGCAGGACAAGATGCTCCGTCACATCAGGAAATTTCCCACCATGCGCAGTGTCGAATTCCACAGCGGTGTGGAGGAACTGCGGCGACGGATTCAGCTGGAGCGGGAGCAGTGGAGGACAAAAATCCCGACGACAAAAACTCCCACGGATTGACAGATTTTTTGGACACGTGTGTAAAATTGCCCAGATTTTAACTTGTTTTTTTCTTGAAAAATATTCTTCTCCATTGGTATTTTAAACATGAAATGGCAAATTCTACTATAACAAAGGGACTTCTTGTTCAATCTTTAAAAGATTTGGTACAAGAAATCCCCTTGGAAAAGATTACTATCGAAAATATATGTCAAAGACATAACATGAACCGAAAGTCCTTCTACTATCATTTTAGGGACAAGTATGACCTGCTGAAATACATCTTCCAGACGGAATTCATCCAGTCGAACCCTCTGGAAAAGAGTGAGGGGAAAGCCCGCATCCACAACTTGTGCGGCTACCTCTATGACAACAGAGATTTCTACCATCACGTCCTGCGTCCCCATCAGCACAATTATTTCCGCCTCTACTTTTACGAAACCATTCAAAGCCTTGTAGAAGAGGGTGTTGAGGTGATTCTTCCCCCAGAAAAAAAAGACGATTTTCACGTGTTATTTTTAACTGACGGATTAGTTTGCGGTATAGAACGATGGATTATGGACTACAAACCAATTCCTCCAGAGGACTTTGTGGAAAAGCTTTTTATGCTGCTGGAAAGTATTGGTCTAAAAGCCTACCAAGACAAACAACGACGAGAGGGCAATTAACGCCTTCTTTTCTCATCCACCAGCTTTTGGATTTTGGTGGTAAAGGCCGCCTGACTGAATTGCTCCACGTGGGAGGCAAATTGACTCCTGTCAGCAAAGGTAGAAGGTGGCAGAGCCTCGAACCTGTCCATAGCCTCAATGAGGGAGTCCGCCGTCTGCTGGTCAAAGAAGATTCCCGTTACCCCTTCTTTTATAGAATCCAAGGCCCCACCCTTGCGGTAGGCGATGACGGGACAGCCTGCAGCGTTGGCCTCCACCGGAATGATGCCAAAGTCCTCCACCCCGGGAAACAAGAGGGCCTTGGCTCCCGCCATGTATTCCTCCAGCTGCTGATGACTTACTCGACCAGCAAAGGTCACCAGGCCAGAACCTTCGTACTTGCGCCTTTCCTTGGCTGAGCCACCTTCTCCCACCACCACCAATTTTCGGCCAGAGCGGACACAGGCTTCCAGAGCAAGGTCTGCCCGCTTGTAGCCCACCAGCTGCCCAAAGAACAGATAGTAGTCTTTGGGATTCCGCTGGACGGCGGAAAATTTTTCTATGGCCACTGGCGGGTATACAATTTCTGCCGGACGGTTGTAGTAGCGATTGATTCGTTTTGCCACGTAGTGGGAGTTTGCCACAAAGCAGTCCACCAGATTGGCGGACATCACATCCCACAGCCGTAGGGAGGGAACCAGTTTTTTCATGAAGAAGCGGACAACTCCAGAGGCAGTGCGGAAATACTCGTGGTACATGTCCCACAGATACCGCATGGGACTGTGGCAATAGCACAGGTGGAAGGCATCGGGATTGGGAACCACACCCTTGGCCGGCCCCGACTCGCTGGAAATAATCAGGTCGTAGTCAGATAAATCCAGCTCCTTTAGGGCATCTGGCATAAGGGGCATGTATTTTTGGTAGAGCTTGGCTGCCAAGGGGAGGCGGCTAATTCTAGTCGTAAAGACACGGTGACTGCGAATTTTTTCAGAAACAGCTTCTGGCACATACACGTGGGTGTAGATGTCCGCCTGCGGGAACATATCCAGCAAGGCCTCCAGCACCTTTTCTCCACCCCTCATATTGACCAGCCAGTAGTGAACGATTGCAACCTTCATAATACTCCTCAATCTGCAAGTAAAACTACACTAAAACAGCCCGTTACCTTCTTGCAACAACCCTTTCCATAGCGTCAAAAATTATTGCAGCGGTTTTTTTGAACGAATACCGATTTTCCCTCAAAACAGGCGGGGGCAGCTGCCAGGCAGACAGCAGCTTTTCCGCCAAGTCTTCTACATCCCCCGCCTTAAAAAAGGTAACGGGCATACCCTCATAAATCTCTTGGAACACCGGGATATCAGACAGCACCACATTGGTCCCCTGAGAAAGGGCTTCCAATGGAGGCATTCCAAAGCCTTCGTACAAGGAGGGCTGCACCAAGAGCCTGCAGCGGCGATACAAGTCTCGTAGCTCATCATCGCTGACTCGACCAGTAAAAGAAAAATCCTCTTCTGGCAGGGATTGAAACTGCTCCAGGATGCCGCTGTCACCAGTACGAAAATTATTGGCGTTCCCAACAATTACCAGCCGCCCCTGCAAGCCCTTTTGTCGTGCCAACCTAAAGGCAGGGAGCAAAACGTGCAATCCCTTGTGAGCCTTGATGTTTCCCACAAAGAGCAAGTCCTGACTTGACCCTGAATCCAGGTGGCTGGCTTCCATGGCTGTTTTTTGGGCGGAGCTGGAGCTTGGGGCGGCACTAGAGCCAATTCCACTGCCAGAACCAGTCTCAGGGGCGGTGAACCAGTGGGGGACGGCATTGTAGGTCACCACCAGAGGCTTGTCATCAGGAAAGTGCAGCAGGGAACGAATCCGCTCAGCAGAAAATTGGGATACGGTAAAGACACCGCAAGATTTTTTGACAGCGTGCTGATAGAACCATTTTCTCACCATCGTGCCCATGCCGCCGGCCAATTCAGGAATATCAAGAAATACCACATCGTGAATAGTGGAAAAAATCGGTATTGTGATGCCACCACCAAAGAGTCGGCCGGGGATGTTGCAGTAGGGAGTGTAGTAGGCGTCGCAGCTGTTGATGGCACGCAGCAAGTCGGAAGGAAAGCAAAAAAGCTCCTTCAAGGAAAAGGTTTCTATTGAACAATCCAGGATTTCAACTCCATTTTTTCCCCTGAATTCCTCCAAATCTTTTGGTCGCCCCAACAAAAGGCATTGATGTTCTTCTGTAAAATAGGGAAGAAGTCCGCACAAATAGGTACCGATGCCTCCGCTTCCCATCATCCTGCAATCAATCGCCAGCTTCATTCCCCCACTATACACGGAAAATCAGATTCAATCCAGCGGGGCGGCAGAGGCAGTCTCAATCCAACCACCAAGATGTACCATGGCTTCACCAACAAAAAAACGCATCCTGCAGGTGAAGCGTACCACAGGTTGGCTCACTCCACATAGGATGCGTTTTGAAGTCAGGTTACAGTGCCCCAGTTTTAGTTCAAGACTCCGCCCTCAACAACCAGTGCGTCGGGATTGGCTGCTTCGCCGTAAACGGGAGCCAGTGTAGCCTCGTAGGCGGCGTGGAAGAAGTTTTCCTGCCCCAGGCTCTGAATCTCGTTGTTCAGCCACTCCAGCAGGCTGGTGTTGCCCTTCTGCACGGCGGGGGCGATGGTGTCCATGTTGCCCAGCGCATCAATTCCCACGGCAAAGCCAGGGTTCACCAGGGCCCAGGCCAGCACCTCGGTGTTGTCGGTGGAGAAGGCATCACCACGTCCGTCAATCAGGGCGTTGTAGGCATCGGCATACTCGTCGTACTTCTGGAGCTTTACCTCCGGGTGGTTCTTCTCGAAATAAGTCTCGGCAGTGGTTCCCTTCACTACGATGAGGGTTTTGCCAGCCAGCTGGTCCACACTGGTGATGAGGGCATTTTCAGGAGAAACCACTCCCAGCATTACCTTCATGTAGGGCAGGGCAAAGTCAACCTGCTGGGCACGCTCCTCGGTGACGGTGAAGTTTGCCAGGATGATGTCAACCTTTCCCGTGGCCGCATACTCAACCCGGCTGGCAGGGTCGGTGGAGATGTACTCCACAGCCACGCCCAAATCCTGTCCGATTCGCTCGGCAAAGTACACGTCATAGCCCTGATAGGTGCCGTACTCGTCCACATAGCCAAAGGGTGCCTTGTCGCTGAACACGCCGATGACAACCTTTCCGCTGGCCTTGATTTCATCCACGGTGCGGAAGGAGGCGGCGGGTGCCGCTCCAGAGTCCTTGCCGCCAAAGGCCCAAACTGATGCTCCGGCCAGCAGCATTGCCGCAGCCAGTACAAATCCAACTCTTCTCATAAGAATCTCCTTGCTCTATTTATTTTCCTCACTAGGAAAAAAGCTCTGTTCTCGTTCTGCGGTTCAGTGGCCGCAGAGCCTCATTCCGAAGCCACGCTGGACTTGTGCTTCTGGAAGGTAAAGGTCTGAAGGAAGTCCTTGGCCCGCTGGGTCTTGGGCTTGGTGAAGAATTCCTCCGGATCCTCCTCCTCCACAATACGGCCCTTGTCCAGAAACACAATCCTGTCTGCCACTGCCCGGGCAAACTGCATCTCATGGGTGACAATCACCATGGTCATGCCTTGGTTTGCCAGTTCCAGGATGACATCCAGCACCTCCCGCACCATCTCCGGATCCAGGGCGGCCGTCACCTCGTCAAAGAGCATCACCTCTGGGTTCATGCACAGGGCCCGCACAATGGCCACCCGCTGCTTCTGGCCGCCGGAAAGCTCCCGTGGAAAGGACTTTCGCTTTTCCCACAAGCCCACCCGCTCCAAAAGCCTTTGGGCCTCACCCTCCGCCTCGGCACGACTCCGCTTCTGCACCTTCACCGGCGCCAGAGTCACGTTGTCCAAGATATTCCGGTGGGGGAAAAGGTCGTAGCTCTGGAACACCATGCCAATTTTCTGCCGGAGCTCCTTGGAACGGCGGGCATCAGGATCCACCTTCTCCCCGTCCACCAGGATGGAGCCTCCGTCTGGCCGCTCCAGTCCGTTCATGCACCGCAGCAGGGTGCTCTTGCCACAGCCGGAGGGCCCCAGCACCACCACCACCTCGCCCTGATGCACCCTCAGACTGATGCCGTCCAGAACTGTATCGGCTCCGAATCGCTTCACCAGATCCACCACCTCAAGCTGCACATTCCGCTCCATTCCCCTTACCTCCATCGTCTCTCAAGTTTCTTTGCCAGCAGCGAAATGGGCCAGCAGGCCAGAAAATACAACAAAAAAATCACGCCGTAGACCCACAGAGCCGCCGTGGGATGGGTGAACCGATTCGCATCGATAATCTGCTTGCCCACCTTCAGCACCTCCGTCATGCCAATGAGCACCACCAGACTGGTGGTCTTGATCATGCGGGTGGTGAGGTTGATGGTGAGGGGAACCAGCCGCCGCAGTGTCTGGGGGATGATGACGAGCAGGAAGGTCTGAATCCGGCTCAGGCCCAGGGCAGTGGCGCTCTCGTACTGGTGCTTCGGGATGCTGATGAGTGCGCCCCGCACCAGGTCTCCCATCTCCGCTGTCCCCCACAGGGTGAACACCAGGATGGCGCTGGCCTCCGCCGACAGATTCCAGCCGAATGCCCGTGTCACGCCGAAATAGGCGATGAACAGCAGCACCAGCTGGGGCATAATCCGCACGAACTCAAGGTAGACTCGGCTCACCGCCCTGCTCACCGGATTCCGCAGGGTCATAAACATGCCGAACAAAATTCCCAGTGGCATGGACAGCACCACCGCAATGAGGCTGATTCGCAGCGTGACCCACAGCCCTCCCAGCAGCCGCAGGAAGTTGTGGCCCATGAACAGGACGCTAATTCCCGAATCCAGCATGACGCAGCCTCCGCTCCAAAATCGATGCCGCCACAGAAACCGGCAGCAGGATAATCAGGTAGAACACTACCAGCATGGTGAGGGCCTCGTCGGTCTCGTAATACAATCCGATGAGATCCTTGGTGACGTACATCAGGTCCGCCAGGGCGATGCCGCTGACCACCGAGGTTTCCTTTATCAGGAAGATGACATTGGCGCAGAGTCCCGGCACCGAAACAGCCATTGCCTGGGGAAACACCACCTCCGCCATGGTGAGCCGTCGCCCCATGCCCAGGCTGGCAGCCGCCTCAAGCTGGGCTGGCTCAATGGACTCAAGGCCACTACGGAAGGATTCTGCCATGTAGCTGCCTCCCAGAAAGGCCAGTCCGATGACGGCACAGACCTCCGAACTCAGCACCACCCCCATCTTGGGCAGGCCAAAATACAGGAAGAAGAGCTGCACCAGCAGGGGAGTGTTCCGGCTGACCTCCACATACAGCGACACCAGCCGCCGCAGCACCGGAATGCGGTAATACCGCACCACTGCACAGGCAGCCCCTACCAGTAGGGAAAGGAGGATGCCCCACAGGGCGATGCGTACCGTCAATATGGCCGCGTCCACATACCAAGGCAAATACTTGACCATGAAGTCAATATTCAATTCCATTGCACAACTATACACGGAAATCGAGAATCAATCCAGCGGGGCATTACGGACAAGCCTGCACCGCAAGTGCATCAGAAGCCCACCGAAAAGCGGGTCTGGCTGGCAGAAATTCCCTCAAAAAAAGAGCCCCGCCACCACCGGCGAGGCCCTCCTACCACACCTTAGGCCAGGCTGTCGAATCCTCCCTGCAGGTCGGCGATAATGTCGTCGATATGCTCCGTTCCCACAGAAAGCCGGATGGTGCTGGGCTTGATTCCCTGCTCCGCCAGTTCCGCCTCCGTCAGCTGACTGTGGGTGGTGGTGGCGGGGTGAATTACCAGACTCTTCACGTCCGCCACGTTGGCCAGCAGGGAGAAGAGCTTGAGGCTGTCGATGAAGCGGTGGGCCTCCTGCTGGCCACCCTTGATTTCAAAGGTGAAGATGGAGCCGCCGCCCTTGGGGAAGTACTTCCGGTACAGGCCATGGTCGGAATGGCTGGGCAGGGAGGGATGGTTCACCTTCTCCACCAGTGGATGCTTGGAAAGGAATTCCACCACCCTGGCCGTGTTCTGGGCATGGCGCTCCAGCCGCAGGGACAGGGTTTCCACCCCCTGCAGCAAAAGGAATGCGGCGAAGGGGGAGATGACAGCGCCAGTGTCCCTCAGTAAGATGGCCCGGATGTAGGTGACAAAGGCAGCGGGCCCTGCAGCCTGCACAAAGGACACACCGTGGTAGCTGGGATTCGGCTCCGCAATACCGGGATACTTGCCACTGGCTGCCCAGTCAAAGGTGCCGGAATCCACAATGATGCCCCCCAAGGTTGTTCCATGGCCGCCGATAAACTTGGTGGCGGAATGAATCACAACGTCGGCACCATGCTCAATAGGCCGCAGCAGAAAGGGTGTGGCAAAGGTGCTGTCCACCACCAGGGGCAGGCCGTGCTTGTGGGCAAGGACCGCCACTGCGTCGATGTCTGGAATGTCACTGTTGGGGTTTCCCAAGGTTTCGATGTAGATGGCCCTGGTGTTGGGCTGAATGGCGGCCTCCACCTCCGCTAGGCTGTGGATGTCCACAAAGCTGGTGGAGATACCGAACCCCTTGAGGGTGTTGGCCAGCAGGTTGTAGGTGCCGCCGTAGATGGTCTTCTGGGAGACGATGTGGCCGCCATTTTGAGCAAGAGCTTGAATGGTGTAGGCAATGGCAGCAGCACCGGATGCCACCGCCAAGGCTGCAACGCCACCTTCCAGAGCAGCAATCCTCTTTTCCAGTACATCTTGGGTGGAATTGGTGAGACGGCCATAGATGTTACCCGCATCGGTCAGATTAAAGCGGGCGGCGGCGTGGGCGCAGTCATGAAATACGTAGGAGGTAGTGGCATAGATGGGAACCGCCCGTGCATCAGTAGCTGGGTCAGGCTGCTCCTGGCCCACATGAAGCTGTAAGGTTTCGAATTTGTAGTTTGACATAGATCTCTCCTGTTACAGCCGCCCCAAGGCATCCCCAGGTGGCGGCAAAATGATAGTTTATGGCTGGTACGAAGCTAAATGAATCCACACAACGGCGGACATAATCAACAAATACGATGGAATTCAGCAACAGGAGGGACACATCCTGCCAAAACGGAAGTTCGCCCGAACCAGCTTTTCAAAATAAATGGCAATCAAACGCAAGGCCATGAGCAAACCTCCTCCTGCAAGAATATTACCTAGTAATTCACTAGGTAATGGGACTATACCCGCCACTTCCTACTTTGTCAATAGGATTTGGAGAAAAATCCCTTTGACAGATTCACCCTGTCGCCAAACCTCGGCAATTACACCAGTGTCCATCCCACCCTGAATTGTAACTTCAGGTATCGGTTCTTCCCCGAAGGGGACCAGGCACACTTCAATTTTGACCTCTCGTTTGCGGTGGGACTGTAGACCTTCCGTCCGCTTGCGGAATGCTCCCGCCGACAACTAGGACAAACAGAAAAAAAACGATATACTTCATCTCAGGATGCTCAGGCATCCAAACCAACAAAAAGGTATGATTATGAAAAAAAACGGTGCTATTCTTCTCCTGCTGCTTCTGTGCGGGGGACTCTTTGCCTACGATGGCCACATGGCAGGACAAAAGGACTTGAAGGTCATCAAGACTGAATTCTTCGACATTATCTACGGGCCGGACTCCCAGCAGACCGCCGCATTGCTGGCAGCCCACGGGGACGCAATCTACCGGGAGCTGCACCAGCGCTACCAGCTGGAGCATGAATTCCGGCTGCCCGTCACCATCGTCAGCACCCAGGACAGCTTCAACGCCCACTTCACCACCCTGCCCTACAATCACATCGTGGTCTTTGACACCCAGCCCACCACCGACATAGCCCTCTTTTCCAACGACATCCTGTCGGTCTTTCGCCACGAGCTGGCCCACGCAATAACCATCAACAACAGGAACCGGTTCTGGTCCGTGGCATCCAAAATCTTTGGAGACGTGTTCACCCCCTATTATTTTGTCCCCACCGGGAACCAGCTGGAGGGAGTCTCCATCCTGGAGGAAAGCCGCCACGGTGAGGGACGGCTGAACAACGAATTTGCCCGGCACTTTGTGAAGCAGGCGAAGATTGAGGGAAAATTCCCCAGCTACCCGAAAACAACCGGTGCACGGGACATCTATCTGCGGGACTACCAGTACAAATTCGGTGGTGAATTCGCCGGCTACCTCTACCGCACCTACGGAGAGGAAAAGTACACGGAGTACTGGAGGCGGCTGGTGAACCTTGGCGGCCTCACCTACTTCACCATCTTCAAGTCGGTCTACGGCATCTCCATGAAGGAGGCCTGGAGGGATTTTGAGGAAAGCATCGATGTTCCGCCTGTTCCAGCAGACCCGGCTGAGTCTGAGAATCCTGAGGAATCCAGCCCTGTCACCGCCTTTGAGGAGAAAAAGAAGGGGAACAGGCAGTACACTGCCATCGCCAGCGACGGCTCAAAGCTTCTGTTCCTGAGCGGCAGGGCGGTCTCCGTCTCCCATGCCACCGACGACGCAAAGTCCGCCACGGGCTTTACCAAGCCACGGCAAATACTTTCCGGCTCAAGCCTTTCCACCATGTCCCTTTCTGCTGACGGAAGATACCTGACCGTGGTGGACCTGGACAGCAGCGGCTACCACGTCCACAGGAGCATCAAGGTCTATGACTTTGAGACAAAGGACACCTTCACCCTGCCGGAAAGTCGCCACACCACCGGCACCGTCTTTGGGTCCAAGAAGGACGGCCGTCAGGAGTGGTATCTTGCGGCGGTGCGGAATGTGAGCCAGAACAGCAGCCTTCAGATTTTCCGCCTGGTGCAGGACAAGAAGGACAGAATCAAGGAGGCCATCCTGACTGAGGAAATCCCGCAGGATTTTGGGATCATCATCTCCAATCTCCAGGCCGACTCTGACGGAAACCTGTTCTATTTGAAAAAGGCGGCCATGAACTTTTCCATCGAATGCTACAATCCGACGACAAGGGCTGCCCGCAGCCTTCCCCTGCCGCAAGGGGACATCTTTCCCAAGGACCTTGCCGTAGCCACCGACAGCACGGGAACCGTCGCCTACTTTTCCTATGTGCAGCCGGGAACCATGCCCCGACTTGGAAAGCTTGCAATCAATCGGGAGACTGGTACGGCGGAATTCACCCTGTATCAGAATGACATTTCCGGCGGATTCTTTTCCCCCGCCCAGGTGGGCGAGGACGAGCTTCTTTTTGTCGGGAGATTTTTGGAGGGCGACAGGATTTACGCTGCTCGTCCCAGCTCCCTGACCGCAGGTCCTGCCGTGGCCGCAGGAATTTTGCCGGAAACAGGGGGAAATCCCGGCGCGACGGGGGAAAATCCCAGCCCGGAAGGGGAGATTGGCGGAAGCCAGAACCGGAGCCAAAACGCTCCGCCAGTCCCGGACACCGCAATCCTCCATTCGGCCCAGGACTTTTCCCTGTGGCCCTACCTGCTCAAGGGCAGCTGGCTTCCCCTGTCCATTGCCGCCAGCCACGGTCCCAACGCCGACTTGGACGGCATGGAAAGCTTCGGCACGCTCGTGGGCGCAACCTTTGTGGGAACAACTCCGTGGGAGCGCCCCGTCTACCTTGCCTCGGTGGGCTACCAACCCGTCACCAACTCAGGCATCTTCAATACCCTGCTGACTGGAGGCGCACCCACGGGACTCTTTACCTACCTGCTGAACAGCTCCCTTGAGGTGGACGGCAGCGGCTACAAGCAGACCTACCATAACCTGCTGCTGAATTCCCTGCTGACCGTCACCCCAAAGGTTCGACTCATGCTGCTGAACACCACCGATCTGTTCGAGGGGAGACCCACCCTCCAGGCAACTCACGACGGGATAACCTTCAACAGCCTTCTGGCGGCATTCCTCTACAATACTGATTATATCGATGTGGCCAGCCAGCAGCTTTTCTTTGCCCGCAACCGGGCAAACGTCAGCCTGTTCTGGACACCCACCAGCAGGTTCGGTCTCTTTGGTGTGCACTTTGTGTCTGTCGGCACAACCTTGGACACCTTGTACACCGCTCCCGTCACGGCCATCTCCTCCCCGCTCAATCGATACGACAACCTGGGATTCAGTCTCAGCGCCATGGTGGTTTTATTGAACCTCAAGGCTACACTCTACCCGTCCCAAAGCTACTTCCTGCAAGCGGAAGCCATGCTTCCCCTCTTTGCCAAGGAAATCCAGTGGTCGCCTGAGTGGTTTCCCCTCATCTACATCAACAGGATTGCCGCAAGCCTCTCCTACACCAGCAAATTCTCCAACGGCAGGAACAAGAGCTGGAGCTTTGTAGACATGCCCGCCCACTTTATGACGCTTGGAGCCGGGGACATGACCTACACCGACATCCTCTCCGCCCGCCTCGCCCTGGGACTCACCCCCAACGTCGGTGTCTTCACTCCACTGAGGCTGAATTTCGACTTCAACTACAGCTTCTTCCCGGAGCTGGAGGACAGGGCCTTTGAATTTGCCATCGGCCTGAGCACCAACCTGTACTAGCTGAAAGTGATGGCAGAATCAGCTTCGCCCTTCCTCATGAGTCAGTTTGCCTTATCTGTAGCCATCTCTATGGCTGCAGGTATCGTACGGAAATTCTTCCTCAATCTCCGATGGACACACTCCAGCTGCCCTCAACAAGTCCACAATATTGCCTCTGCAATAAGAGCATGGACACCTGTCATACAGGGCCAGGAGCGGCTTGCGGCAGTCTTGCGTTGTCTGCTCCTCGTAAATTTGGATACAGGATATGGCAGCCCCATGAATTTTATGCTGGCTACGGCATGACTTGATTTTAGCTGACAGCAGACAGCCATCTCCATCCTGATAGTTGAACCTCAGCAGATCCCAGTGGGTGGGGTCAATCCGCCTGTCTCCAAGAATCTCTAGGGCAAGACTTCTTACTTCCGGTGCGGAACACAGTGCCAAGGCATCCAGCAACCTTTCGTTGAAGAGAGTCCTTCGTATCGGACGATTGAGCAGCTGCAGCAAGTATTCCGTTCCCAACGGAAATTTCCTCCGTGAAAATATGGCGAGATACAGGCAGAGTCTTTTCTTGTCTCGTGTCTCCAGAAACTCATGTGCCAGTTTGAGAACCTGGTCATCGGATAACCTGCGTATCCACTGGACCGGCACACGGGCAACCTTCTTCTGTTCCACACATTCCCGCACTAGTTCATAGGCATCCTCCTGGAGCTCCCTCGCCAAGGAGCTGTCCCTGCCACCCAGCTCCTTGAAGCGAAAATAGGCGGAGAGAAATAGTTTTATAGAAGGCTTGTCTTTCCCAGCCAGTTCCAGTTTTTCCAAGGACTCCTGCACGGCCTTGTCATAAGTCCAGAAATCGGGGGTGAAGCCTGCATTCTGTGATAGAACCTGCCCGTTTCGCTCCGCCACTGCCAAAAGCCCCTCGAGTCCATCATGCTCAATAATTCCCTCCTCCAAGGCATAGAAATCATGCTCGCAAGTGGTCTGTGTATAGCGTCCATAGATTGTCTCCTTCAGGCAGGCATATCCTTCCTGAACTAGCAGCCATGCCAGTTCCAGCTGGTGAACTCCATCCCAGTCGTCAAGGTCTACATTTGGGATGGCTTCGCAGAGAATCCTGACTATCTCATCCTCAAGTCTCCGCTCCTTGATGAGGGACAATACGTAGGGGGCACGGCTGTCCTCCAACTGCGGGTCATAGGCGGGATTGCGGGTGGCAAGTTCCACAATTTCACGGGTGAAGTCCATCCGGGGATTCTGCCGCATAATCAGGATGGCTCTGCCCGTTCCCATCTGCGCCGACTTCCAAAATTGCCTTCGTGTTTTGGCCGTTGAATATGCACACATGAGTTCAGTATACCACAGGGGGCACAGGACACAAGCATTCCTTGGATGCGCCTTTTCCCTGCACTTTTCCTTGTTCCTCGATATTTGTATACTGATTCCATGACCCACCACAAAACAGACTACGCCATCATCCACGCAGAAATCCTTGCCGAAAGCCAGCCCCTTCTTATCCAAGACGGAGGAATCCTTGTTGCACAGGGAAAGATTCAGAAAATTTTTGCCGACTCCACAGAAGCGCAACGTCAGGCACAAAAGTTGAACCTAGAAATCATCGATGCAGGGGGAGCCTGGCTCGGCCCCGGCCTCATCGACATGCACATCCACGGCTGCGGCGGACGTGACACCGGAGAGCAGGACCTCCAGACTGCGCTGGAATCCATGGCAGAATTCCTGTGCCAGCGGGGAATCACCAGCTTCCAGCCGGCGGTCTTTCCCAGTGTGGAGACCATGGAGCGCACCCAGACCGCACTGGAGGCCAGCCGGACTGCCGCCTACCACGTGACATCCGTCTACAATGAGGGGCCCTTCATCGCACCAGAAAAAAAAGGCGGTCTTCCAGGGGAAAGCCTCCGCACCTTCACCACCGACTACATGGCCCAGCTTCTGTCCTTCCGCCACCCTGCCACCGGCCGCCCCCTGCTGGGAACCATGACCGTGGCCCCTGAGCTGGAGGGAACAGACAGCGCCTGGGAGATGGCCGCAGAAGCTGGAGCCAGAATCGCCTGGGGGCACTCAGCCGCCTACGCCGACGAGCTTCCACCACGTGCTGGGGTTCACCTGACCCACCTGTTCAACGCCATGAACGGAATCGACCACCGCCGCCCAGGACTTGCCATAGTCCCCTTCCTCCAGCAATTTCAGGATGCCACCTACGAGCTTATCGCCGACACCGTCCACGTGAACCAGCTCACCATGGAGTTTTTAATCCGCAGCCTGGGCACAGAGCGTCTCTGCCTCATCTCGGACGCCATGGCAGCGGCGGGAATGGGACCGGGAGAGTCGGTGTACCTGGGGAGGCAAGTGGTCTGCGACGGCAGGGTGAGCCGCTACAAGGAGGGCAACATCCTCATCGGCTCCGCCATGCTGATTCACGACACCGGCCGCCAGTTGGTAGAGGCAGGACTCATCGACGTGGCAGGCTTTTTCCGCATTGCCAGCGTCAATCCAGCCCGTGTCCTTGGACTCACCGACCGAGGCGCCATAGAAGTTGGCCGCCGGGCCGACCTGTCGCTGCTGGACAAGGAGCTGGAGGTGCGGGAGGTGTTTGTGGGACGAAGGGACTGACACCATGGAAAAAACCTCTGTGATTGTTGAAGGCGGCGGTATGCGGGGCATGTACGCTGCCGGTGTCCTTGATTGCCTTATCCAGCGAAACCTGTACTGGAACCACACTTACGGAGTCAGTGCCGGGGCCTGCCACGCCCTGTCCTACATTTCCCGCCAGTTCGACCGTGCTCGCCGGGTGAACGTAAACCACGTGAAGTCTGCCCGCTACTCAGGCCCCCTGTGCCTCCTCCGTCACGGCACCTTCTTTGGCTTTGACTATATCTTCAAAACCATTCCCGCCAATGACAGGGTGGATTGGCACACCTTTTTCCAAAACCAGCATGAAGACCGCAAGTTTTTCGTGGTGGCCACCAAGGCCGCCACTGGTGAACCGCACTACATCAATCCCACCACCCCGGAGGAAGCCCTCCTATGGCTGGAGGCCTCATCCTCCCTGCCAGTTATCGGGCGGGCAGTACGTATAAACGGTGAGGACTGGTTCGATGGTGGCATATCCGACTCCATCCCCGTTCGACAGGCGGAAAAGGACGGCCACAGCCGTCACATCATCATCCTCACCCAGCCCGCCGGCTACCGCAAGTCCCCGGTCTCACATTCTACGGAAAAGGCATTGAAAATGATGTACCGACAGTATCCCGCCCTAGTAGAAGCCAACCTGTCCCGCTGGCAAAAATACAACGAAACCCTAGACTACATTCAGCAGCTGGAGCAGAAAGGCAGCGCCTTTGTATTCCGCCCCGCACCAGACGTTGTGATTGGTCGCCTTTCAAAGGACAAGGCAGCCCTCCAAAAGCTCTATGAAGCGGGCTACCAGGACGCCTGCAACAAGCTCCAGGAGCTGGCGGCCTTTGCCCCGACACCCAAAAACCTCAATCAAAGCTGGGAGTAAAACAATTGTCCATTTCCCTCAAAGCCGCTATACTTTAAGGAGCACTATGACAACCGACAATCTTATTTCCAATATCCTTGATTCATACAAAGAGTATGGCGGCATCAATCTCAGCAATGCCCTGACCTTCCCCAACCGACAAAACGTCATTGATGTGCTGCTGGAGATCATGACCTTGATTTTCCCCGGATTTCGGACGGTAGAGCAGCTGGACCAGGACAATCTCCGCTATGTCACTGGCAGCAGGGTGAACAGAATCATCTGCGGCCTCACGGGGGAGATTAAAAAGGCCACCCTCTACCTGTGCCTCCAGCGAGGCCTGGAGCAGTCAGCCTGTACCCAGTTAGCAGAAAAGACTTCCATTACCTTGATGGAGCAGATTCCTGAGATTCGCCGCAAGGTCACCATGGACATCCAGGCAGCCCTCCGCGGCGACCCAGCAGCAGGATCAGTGGAAGAAATCATCCTTTCCTACCCCGGAATCGAAGCCATTGCCGTATACCGCATTGCCCATGAGCTGCATACCAACGGCGTGCCTATCATCCCCCGCATCATGAGCGAGTACATCCACGGCAAGACTGGCATCGACATCCACCCTGGTGCCACCATCGGCGAGTCATTCTTCATCGACCATGGAACTGGTGTCGTCATCGGTGAGACCACCGTCATCGGCAACAAGGTCAAGCTCTACCAAGGTGTCACCCTAGGTGCCCTCAGCGTCCGCAAGGAGCAAAGCTGCTGCAAGCGGCATCCAACCATTGAGGACAACGTCACCATCTACGCAGGTGCCACCATTCTGGGCGGCGACACCGTAATCGGCCATGACAGCATTATCGGTGGAAATACCTGGGTCACAGAGTCGGTGCCGCCCCGCAGCATCATCACCATCAATTAGCATCCTTGACGAGATGCCATCCTTACCGTACACTTCTTGCATGAAGACACCTTCTGCAACCATGCGATTTATTTTTGTTTGCTATGAGATTCTCCGGCTTCTGTTCATCCTGACCTTTCGCCCGGAGTTCGACATAGACATGCTCCCCGCCTCCTGGTACATGGCAGCCCCTCTGCTGATTCTGCCCCTGATACTTGTATTCTTCATGTATCAGGCTCCGCAACCGGAAGAAAAGAAGATTTATGGCAGAATTTTCGCCTACAGCAAATTCCTTTCAGTGGCCGGCTACTTTCCCTTCATGCGGGCAGCCCTGGTTCCCGCCTTTGACCATGCACGGGCAACGGGCTATTATTCTTTGATACGTATGGGAGTCCTACTGATATTTTTAGTAATTGATGTTATACTGGCCCTACTGGTTCTTTTGGAAAAGGACGGGGAGACAGTGCCCCAGCTCCAGCAGGAACTAGAAGACCAAAATCACCAAGAAGAGGGAGAAAACGACGATGCAGATAATTCCAATAGCCAGCGGTAAGGGTGGCGTAGGCAAGAGCCTTATTGCAGGAAACCTGGCCATAGCCTTGGGACAGGCCGACAAGAAGGTCATTTTGGCTGACCTGGATTTGGGAGCCTCAAACCTGCACCTTGTCATCGGTCATCAGGCTCCAAAGCAGGGAATCGGAACCTACCTTTCCGGACAGGCGAAATTCGAGGACATCATCCTAGAGTCCGAATACAAGAATGTCCGCTTCATTCCCGGTGACTCCGAGATTCCCGGCCTCACTGCCCTAAAAATCAGCCAGAAGAATGACCTTATCCGCAAGCTCCAAAAGCTTGATGCCGACTACCTGATTCTGGATTTGGGTGCGGGAACCCATCTCACCATTCTGGATTTGTTCCTGCTGTCCCCCCAGGGAATTGTAGTCACAGCACCCACAGTCACCGCCACATTGAACGGATACCTCTTCCTGAAGAACGCTGTCTTCCGCATGATGTACAACACCTTCAAGAAGAATTCCAAGGCCTATGCCTATCTTGAACAGCTGAAGTCCGATGCCACCTCCCTCCAGCGGCTCTACATTCCTAAGCTGGTAGAGAAAATCGCCGCCATCGATCCCCAAAGTGCCGCCCTGTTCCAGCACCGCATGAAGCAGTTCAAGCCACGCCTGGTGCTGAACATGGTGGACGAGCCACGGGACGCAGACAAGTCACTGAAAATTCGCCGCTCCTGCAACGAGTATCTGGGACTTGACTTGGAGCATCTGGGTGTCATCTATCGGGATAGTCTTCAGGACAAGGCGCTGGAATCCCGACTGCCCATCATCATCTACAAGCCCCAGTCCCTGCTGGCCCAGTCCATCTACCGCATCGAGAGCAAGATTGTCTCGTCAAAAACCCTCACCTTTGACGGCACCTTCACCGACAGCTTCGAGCAGGCAGAGGCGGAGGCAGCCGACGACCTGGAGGCAAAGATGTCCTACGTGGAGGATCTGCTGGGAAGCGGTGCCCTCACCACTGGAGATCTGGCAGAAATCATCAAGTCACAGCAGTTTGAGCTGACTCAGTTGAAAAAAGAAAACCAGCTGCTGAAGTCAAAGATTCTCAAGGCCGCAGCTCAAGGCTTCAAACTATAGAGGACTGATTCATGCCACTGTATATTAACTTCCCCACTTGGATTCATCCAGAAATTTTTCCCGGTGTGCCTGTTCTGGGCATGATCCGCTGGTACGGCCTCATGTACCTTTTTGCCTTTGGCACCGCCTACCTGGTGCTGAAGCGGCTGATGAAAGAAGGTGCCCTGAACACCAGGGACTACACCGCCACCGAGGACGACCTGTTCAGCTTCATCGCCACCGGCATTGTGTTCCTGTTGATTGGTGCGCGGGTCTTTTCCACCCTAGTGTACGATACCTCAGGAATATACCTGCGGAAGCCCTGGCTTATCTTCTGGCCCTTTGACGAGGCGGGAAACTTCACCGGCTTGGCAGGCATGTCCTACCACGGAGGCTTTATCGGCGGCCTCTTCGGCATGATTTTCTGGTGTCTGCGGAAGAAGCGGCCCATCCTCCAGTGGATTGATGCCATGGTCATTGCCATTGCCTTTGGCTACACCTTTGGCCGCCTGGGCAACTTCCTCAACGGCGAGCTCTTTGGCCGCATCACCACCATGCCTTGGGGAATGGTCTTTCCCCACGCCCAGCAGTTCTCGGCCTCCATCCCCTGGGTGCAGGAATTCGCCGCCGAAGCCGGCATGGTGATTCAGGAGGGCCAAAAGCTGGTGAACCTCCCCCGCCACCCGAGCCAGCTCTACGAGGCACTGTTCGAGGGGGTCATTCTCGGGGCCATTCTCTGGTCTGTCAGAAACCGCAAGCCCTTCATAGGCTTCACCTCGGCCCTCTACACCATCGGCTACGGAGTGTTCCGCTTCGTCATCGAATATTTCCGGGAGCCGGACATTGACTTGGGCTACCGAATCGAGGCGGTTTCCGGTACCCCCACCTACCTGAACACCTCCTGGCTGAACATCTCCACAGGCCAAATCCTCTGTCTGATGATGGTGATAGGCGGCCTCCTGCTGATGCTGTTCTCCTGGCTGAAAAGCCGCAGGTCAAAGGACAAATAACAACAACTCATTCCAATAGAACAGGGGGAACCTATGTTTGATGCAAGGAAAATCAAGGATAGCTGTGTGGACTGGATCCGCAGCTTTTTCCAGGAGAACGGCCCGGCCTGCAATGCAGTGGTTGGTATTTCCGGCGGGAAGGACAGCTCCGTGGTGGCTGCCCTTTGCGTGGAGGCCTTAGGGAAGGAGCGGGTTCTGGGAGTGCTGATGCCCTGCGGCCAGCAGCACGACATCGACATGGCCTACAAGCTGGTGAACCATCTGGGTATCCGCCATTACGAGGTGAACATCAAGGAGGCGGCGGAAGCCCTGAAAGCCAGCATCCCCTTTGCACTTTCCCAGCAGAGCAACGTGAACCTGCTGCCCCGCATCAGGATGACTACCCTCTATGCCGTCTCCCAAAGCTTCAACGGCCGGGTGGCCAACACCTGCAACCTGTCGGAGGACTGGGTGGGCTATTCCACCCGCTACGGCGATGCGGCCGGGGACTTCAGCCCCCTGTGCAACCTCACTGTCCAGGAGGTGAAGGAAATCGGCCATGCACTGGGTCTCCCCGCCGACCTGGTGGACAAGGTTCCCATCGACGGCCTCTGTGGTAAGACCGACGAGGACAACCTGGGCTTCACCTACGCCGAGCTGGACCGCTACATTCGCACTGGAGAAATTGAAGACCAGGCAGCCAAGGCCCGCATCGACCAGCTCCACCAGCAGAACCTGTTCAAGCTCCAACTGATGCCAGGCTTTATGCCCGCATGGTAGTTCGGCATCATGGAGGCACTGCTGAACAGCAAGGGGATGACCCAGCGGGAGCTTGCCACACGGTTGGGAGTGAGCGAGGTGACGGTAAGCCGCTGGATGACTGACGGTGCCAATGGACGCAATCCAAGCATTTCCACCCTGCAGAAAATCGCAGACCTCCTTGAGACCACCCCTGACGACCTTTTGGGAAAGCAAAAAACATCTAAAGATACCGGCAATCCGGTGGACTTGGGAGCAATCCTTGCAGGAACCGCCCTCACTGCCACCGCTGTCATCGGCATTGTTGCCCTTGCAAAGGCCATGGGAAAGCTCTCCGAAAAGGACAAGGACCAGATTCAGGACATTCTGTGCAGGGAGTGAGAGCAGATTCCAGTCCATGGAAACGAGCTGAAACCCCTGAGGTTTCTTTACCAAGGAGGTCTTATGAAGAAATCAACAATGGTTGCGCTGGGCTGCGGGGCTGGCGCCGCTGTATTAGAGTAAGGAGGAAAGGAGAAGCCATGAACAACAAACACCTGACTCCCGTGTGGATAGTGTACGTGGACGGCCAGCGTCTTGACATAGCCCACGAAGGAGCCTTACAAAGAATAGTGGTGGATGACAAGCTCAACGATGTGGGGCTTGCGACACTGGAGTTTGACACCTCTTATTTACAGGTGCGAGATGCTGGCACCTTCTGGCTGGAAAGTGAAGTTTCAGTGCACTTAGGATACAAGGATGACTGCCAGCAGGTGTTTGTGGGAGAGGTAACGGAGTTCATTCAGGAGTATAGGGAGTATGGCCACCAGCGGCTGAAGGTGGTGTGCAAGAACTGCTTGCACCGGCTGCAGAACGCCCACCAAGCCTTGTCCTTTGAGTTCAAAACCTTGTCTGAGGCACTGGTCAGTCGGCTTGAATCCTACGGAATAAAGGCCCAGGTTGATTCCTTTGGTACGAAAAAATATTTTGTTGAGTCTCAGATAACGGACTACGAGTTCTTGATGGAGTCTGCCAACAAGTACGGTAAAACTGTGTACGCCCATGGGAACAGGGTGTACGTAAAGGACGAGGTGACAATCTCCAATGAGGATGTGGTCCTTGAGTGGGGAAAGAGTCTGGTGTATTTTCGAGGACGGGAAAGTCTGAAAGGTCAGCTGTCTGGCTGCAGCTTTGTAGGCTGGGACAGCAGGAAGGGACAGGGGATAACAGGCAGAGTCTCCCTTGGGGAGGTGCCAGTAAAGGTGGGCGGCGGCAGGAGCTGGGAGGACAACTCCAAGGCGGCCGGGGGCAGGTGGCACAGTACCATCATGGAGGAGAGCCTGCGGGACCGGGAGGAAGCTGTAGTGCTAGCAAAAGCCTATCTACAAAACCTTTCCATGCAGTACCAAATGGCAGAATGCAAGTGCGAGGGAGACCAGCGGATTCTCCCCGGGA
>JAGARR010000013.1 GCA_017622135.1 Spirochaetaceae bacterium | reverse complement strand
TCCACCATGCGGCGGAACACGGTCATCAGGGGGCTGGGGTCAAGGGCGGAATCCACCACGCCAGCCTCCTGCAGCTCCCGAATCAGGTGGTAGCAGGACTCGATGGTGGAGACACAGCCAGCTGCGGGCTGCCGCTTGAAGGTGAACTCCGACTGGTACTGACGCTGGAAGGACAGCTTGGGCAGGCTCCGCACGTTGGGGGAAAGACGCAGCATCTTCTTGGCAAAGAACCAGGTGGCATCCACCACAATCACCAGCAGCCGCTTGGAAGCCGCCGCTGGGCTGGTGTTCTGCGCTCCCTCCCGCTCCCCGCCGCCACCGTGCTCCAGAGCCTGATGCAGCTCCGGCGACCGGGCAGTGTAGGCATCATCTGCTGGATAGAGCACCAGGGGGAAGTAGCGGGAATCCGACAGCAGCTGGCTCAGGCGACGATTTTGGCTAAAGTCCACTCCCACGATGATTTCTGAGTCAGGCAGGGAAAGGCTTGCCAGCCGTCCCGTTCCCGTGTGCTGGTGGTAGGCCTCCTTGGGGTGCATGAGAAAGACAAATTTCACCCCTGTTTCCACCGGTGTGATGTACGGACAGTAGCAGGTGGACAGGGGTCTGAAGCAACGAAGACATTTTTCTGCCACGAGGTGCAGTATAGCACGGGAGAATTAAATGTAAAAGGGGGAGGGAGGAGTTGGTGCTTAGGACATAGGAGCGAGGCAGGAGGAGCCTGGGACTTGCCATACTTCCTCCTGCCTGGGGCTTATTCTGGGGGCAGGGAGCAGCAGCTCCAGCCGCTTTCCCCAGAATAAGCCAGATTATTGCTTGCGCAAGGATGACAGTCAATTTTCCGTTAGGAAAATCTTTCCCCCTAGGGAAAGATTTCACTGAAGTGAAATTGACAAAGCCGGAACAACGCCCCAATAAATGCTGTTGATGAACTCGCGGTCGTTGTTGGCGAGGCCATTGTCTTTGATGCCGCACGCGAGGTGCTCGCGGTCGTAGCGGGGCGAGCGCAGCAGCCACCAGCCGCCATTGCCGGGTGTGGGGCTCTGGTATGCCCCGGTGGCCTCGGCGTAGTCCGTGGTGACACGGATGCGGGTGCTGGTGGTCGTATTGTAATCATCGCCCACATACCTGTTGTATTCATCAAAGCCATACTCACTGTTGGTGGCCTCCTGCTGGCTCAGCAGGAAGATCTTGTCCTTAGTGGGAGTTTTGGAGGCATACGGGTTTTCACCATTTTTCCACAGATTGGGATTGGACGCTGGGTTGGTGCTGGCGGCACTGTTGTCCACGGTGGTGTCTGCTATCAGGGTCTGGGCGGATTCGGTGAAGGCAGTCTGGAGGAAGCCCTTGCCAAAATAATCCTCTTTCTCTACTTCCCTGACATCATCGGGCCCTTTATACAGATATTCCAATCCGTTCAGCCATGCCCGCACTGCGCTATGCTCATAGTTGTTCGGATAAATGGTTGCCTCACCAACAGTTCTATTAACATTATATACATCGTAATAGGGAACTCCGCCGGTGAGAATCTTCTCCGCCAGAAGCAGAATCTCACCAACCGTGCCACCCTCTGGAGCTTTGTAGCTTGTTGTCAGCACACGCCACACAATCGGCTCCACCTTGTAGTACTTGCCGTCTTTTTCCACGTACTCGCCATTGGCATCGGAATAATATTTGCCCTTGAACAAATTCTCTGGCTGTGGGTCTACCAAGGTGGGACTGACTCCCAATGCCTCGCTCTGGGGCCACTCCCCGAACTCCATGTAGGTCCAGCTACTACCAGTGTGGTTGGGGCTGGTGTAGCCGGTGAGAACCTTCACTTCTTTGGGGAAGACAGTGATGGTAAAGGTAGTGGTCTTTGGGGTTTCCCCCTCCTTGTAGCTGACGGTGACGGTCTGCACTCCAGCGGATTCAGTCAGCGTGCTGGTGTCTGTGGTGATTGTCCCTGTGACCATCCTTTCTTTCCCGTCATCGTAGGTGGCGGTGACTTTCATGCCAGTGCTGTCGAATTCTTGTCCCACGCTGTACATTGTCTGTGCGGGCAGAGTGGTGACGGTGATGCCTTCCAACTGGCGCACGGAGTAGGTGGCCTTGGTCTCTGCACTGTCCTTGAATTCATCCTTGGTGGCTCTGGCGGTGATGGTGATGGTGGTGGAAGTGGTGACGGAAATTGGAGTTTCCTCGGTGTAGTCCATCCATTCCCCATCATCCAGCTTGTACTGGATGGTGGCTCCATCCGTGGTGGTTTCGAGGCTGACTGCTATCAAGTCGTCACAATAGAATTTGGTGTCGTCAGGTAGGGAGAAGGTGACGGGTGCGACCTGCCAGTAGGCGCAGTAGGTCTTGTCCCCATCCAGACCTGGAATCTGGGTTACCTCTTTCTTTTCAGTGTCACCCTCCTCATACCAATGGAGGAACACAGCCCCCGTGGTGGAGGCCACCTGCTCCGCTGTGGGCAGGGTGACGGTCTGGGAGCGGTTGTAGGTCTCCGGGAAGGTCGTTCGCAGCTCGCCCTGGCCGCCCAAGTCCAACGTGACGGTGTACAGGGTGTTCAGGCTTTCCAGATTCCGTTCGGCCTCGCTGGAGAGTCCTCCGGCCACCCGCACCAGCTCGCTGTAGGTTCCGATGACATCAGTATTCTGGTACATCTTGGCCTTGAGCCGGTAAATCCCCGCCGGAACATTTTGCTTGTATGTCACCTTGGATTCCTCGATGGTGTCGAAGGTGACCTCAGTACCGCTCACCATGGTGTCATCACTGGCATTGTAGAGTCCCGCCACCACGCTGGTGACCTGCTCCACCTCGTTCCAGGAGATGGTGACCGTCACGGTGCCGGTGCCCTCGTCGCTGTAGG